>CBIHOT010000065.1:0-20043 GCA_966211495.1 uncultured Roseateles sp.
CCGATCAGCATGCCGTAGTTGCGGCGGATGTAGTTGATGATGGCTTCATCGAACTTGTCACCGCCGACCCGCACGCTGCCCTTGTAGACCATGCCGCCCAGCGAGATCACGCCGACTTCGGTCGTGCCGCCGCCGATGTCGATCACCATCGAGCCGGAGGCTTCGGACACGGGCAGGCCCGCGCCGATGGCCGCGGCCATCGGTTCCTCGATCAGGTAGACCTCGGAGGCACCGGCGCCCAGGGCGGCGTCGCGGATGGCGCGCTTTTCTACCTGGGTGGAGCCGCAGGGGACGCAAATGATGATCCGGGGCGAGGGACGCAGCAGCTTGGTGTCGTGCACCATCTTGATGAACTGCTTGATCATCTGCTCGGTGACGACGAAGTCGGCAATCACGCCGTCCTTCATCGGGCGGATGGCCTCGATGTTGCCGGGCACCTTGCCCAGCATGGCCTTGGCTTCGTGGCCGACGGCCTGGATGGTTTTCTTGCCGTTGGGACCGCCTTCATGGCGGATGGCGACGACGGAGGGTTCGTCGAGCACAACGCCTTTGCCGCGGACGTAAATCAGCGTATTGGCGGTTCCCAGGTCGATGGCGAGGTCGGTGGAGATGTAGCGGCGCAGTGAGGCGAACATATTGGATGGCACTTGCCGGACCGTTCTGGCTCATCTGCCTGCACCCGCTGCCCGTTGCTCCGAAGGGGACCTCATCGGATGCATCGGCGGCCTTCAAAGGCCATGGGGGACATCAGGCGGTTTCGTCTGTGTTCGGTCCGTGCGGCTGCAATGTCGGGGGAGGACGATTCGGGGCGGTTCGTCGATCACCACGTGGCCCAATCGGGCCACGCGAACGGGTATTCCTTGCCATAAGCAGCGAGGCTGCCTTGGCAGCCCCGACTTATGGAGATAAGCGGGGATAATAACTGATCGACCCCCGGTTTTGGCCTGCCGGCAAGCCTCAAACAAACGATTGGCGATTGTTTGGTGAATGTTTCGGCGGCCCGACCGGACTCCCTTCCCTCGCAGCCTTCCCCATCCCATGGCCCTGACCCAAGACGACGTCAGCCGGATCGCCCATCTGGCCCGGCTGGAACTCTCCGGCGACGAGCAGGCCGCCCTGCTCCCGCAGCTCAACGGTTTCTTCTCCATCGTGGAGCAGATGCGCGCGGTGGACACCAGCGGTGTCGCCCCTCTGTACACCCCTCTGTCGGCGGTGCAGGAAGTCGCCCTGCGGCTGCGGGAAGACCGCGTCACTGAAACCGACCAGCGCACGCTGAACCAGCGCAGCGCTCCCGCCGTGGAAGACGGCCTGTTCCTGGTTCCCAAGGTCATCGAATGACGACGCCGCTTCATCTCCTGGGCGTGGCCGAACTGAGCCGCGCACTCCGTCAAAAGCAGGTCAGCAGCCTGGAAGTCACGCAACATCTGCTTGCGCGTGTTGCCTCCGCCAACGATCTGGGCGCATTTCTTCATGTGGATCCGGGCGCTGCCGAGGCCCGTGCCCGTGCGGCGGATGCCCGCCTGGCGAAGGGCGAGGGCGAGCAGCCCGGTGGCGCGCTGATCGGCGTGCCGCTGGCGCACAAGGACATCTTCGTCACGCAGGACATGCCGACCACCGCCGGCTCGCTCATGCTCAAGGGCTACATGAGCCCCTTCGATGCGACGGTGGTGGATCGGCTCAACGCCGCCGGCACCGTCTCGCTGGGCAAGCTGAACTGCGACGAGTTCGCCATGGGTTCGGCCAACGAGAACAGCGCCTACGGCCCGTCGCTGAATCCCTGGGACACCCAGCGGGTCCCGGGCGGCTCGTCCGGCGGCTCGGCCACGGCCGTGGCGGCGCGCCTGGTGCCCGCCGCCACCGGTACCGACACCGGCGGCTCGATCCGCCAGCCGGCCAGCTTCACCGGCATCACCGGCATCAAGCCGACCTACGGCGTGTGCTCCCGCTACGGCATGATCGCCTTCGCCTCCAGCCTGGACCAGGCCGGCGTCATGGCCCGCTCGGCCGAAGACTGCGCCCTGCTGCTGTCGGCCATGAGTGGCTTTGACGAGCGCGATGCCACCAGCGTCCAGCAGCCGGCCCAGGACTTCACCGCTCAACTGCATCAGGCCCGCGAAGGCGCCACGGCGGCGCAGCCGCTCAAGGGCCTGCGCATCGGTCTGCCGCGCGAATTCTTCCCGGCCGCCCTCAGCGCCGATGTGAACCAGGCGGTCCGCGCCGGTCTGGCCGAGCTGGAAAAGCTCGGCGCCACGCTGGTGGACGTCAGCCTGCCGCGCACCGAACTGGCCATCCCGGTCTACTACATCATTGCCCCGGCCGAGGCCAGCTCCAACCTGTCGCGCTTTGATGGCGTGAAGTTCGGCCACCGCGCACAGCAGTACGGCAATCTGCTGGACATGTACAAAAAGACCCGTGCCGAAGGCTTCGGCGCCGAGGTCAAGCGGCGGATCATGATCGGCAGCTATGTGCTGTCCCACGGCTACTACGACGCCTACTACCTGCAGGCCCAGAAGCTGCGCCGCATGATCGCGGACGACTTCCAGCAGGCCTTCCAGCACTGCGACCTGATCGCCGGCCCGGTGGCCCCGACGGTGGCCTGGAAGCGGGGCGAAGGGTCGGACGATCCGGTCAAGGCCTACCTCGCCGACATCTTCACCCTGCCCGGCTCGCTGGCCGGCCTGCCCGGCATGAGCGTGCCAGTGGGCACCGGAGAAGGCGGTCTCCCAGTGGGCCTGCAGCTGCTGGGCAACTACTTCAAGGAAGGAACGCTGCTGCATGCCGCCCATGCGCTGCAGCAGGCCACCGACTGGCATCGCCAGGCGCCGGCGGGGGTGTGAACGTTATGAGCAAGAACAGCAAACTGGTGCGGGGTTACGAGGTCGTGATCGGCCTGGAAAACCACGTGCAACTCTCGACCGCCTCGAAGATCTTCAGCGGCTCGTCCACCGCCTTCGGTGCCGCGCCCAACACGCAGGCCAGCGCGGTGGACCTGGCCCTGCCCGGCACGCTGCCGGTGCTCAACCGCGGCGCGGTGGAGCGGGCCATCCGCTTCGGCCTGGCCGTCGGTGCGAAGGTGGCGCCGCTGTCCATCTTCGCCCGCAAGAACTACTTCTACCCGGACCTGCCCAAGGGCTACCAGATCAGCCAGTACGAGATCCCGGTGGTGCAGGGCGGCAGCGTGTCCTTCCTGCTGGGCGACCAGCCGAAGACGGTGCGGCTGACGCGCGCGCACCTGGAGGAGGACGCGGGCAAGAGCCTGCACGAGGACTACCACGGCCAGTCGGGCATCGACCTGAACCGCGCCGGCACGCCGCTGCTGGAGATCGTCTCCGAACCGGAGATCCGCTCGGCCGCGGAGGCCGCGGAATATGCCAAGACCCTGCATGCGCTGGTGATGTGGCTGGGCATCTGCGACGGCAACATGCAGGAAGGCTCCTTCCGCTGCGACGTCAACGTGTCGGTGCGCAAGCCCGGCGAGCCCTTCGGCACCCGCCGCGAGATCAAGAACCTCAACAGCTTCCGCTATCTGGTGGACGCGGTGCACTACGAGGTGAACTGGCAGATCGACCGCATCGAAGACGGCCTGGAGATTCAGCAGGCGACGGTGCTCTACAACCCGGACACCGGCGAAACCCGCGCGATGCGCACCAAGGAAGATGCGGCCGATTACCGCTACTTCCCCGACCCCGACCTGCCGCCGCTGATGATTGCGCCGGACTGGATCGAGCGGGTGCGCGGCGAGATGCCGGAGCTGCCGTCCGTCATGGCGGCGCGCTTTCAGGAGACCGACGGTCTGCCTCCCTACGATGCGCTGATGGTGACCCAGAGCCTGGCGATCGCCCGGTTCTACGAGGCGGCCCGCGAGGTCAGCGGCGCGCCGAAGCTGGTGGCGAACTGGCTGATGGGCGAGGTCTCACGCCGGCTCAATGCCGAAGAGCGCGAGATTGATGCGGCCCCGGTCACGCCCGCCCAGCTGGGCCAGCTGATCCGCCGCATCCAGGACGGCACCATCTCCAACAACTCCGCCAAACAGGTGTTCGAAGCCCTGTGGACCGGCGAAGGTTCGGACGTCGATGCCCTCATCGAAGCCAAGGACCTGAAGCAGTCCAACGACACCGGCGAGCTGGAACGCATCCTGGACGAAGTGTTGGCCGCCAATGCCAAGTCGGTGGAGGAATTCCGCGCCGGCAAGGAGAAGGCCTTTAATGCACTGGTCGGTCAGGCGATGAAGGCGACCAAGGGCAAGGCCAATCCGGCGGCGGTCAACGAACTGCTGAAGAAGAAGCTGGGCGCCTGAGGGCGCTTCCCGGTCCGCCCGGGGCCCGCCTGGGAAGGCAGGGCCCTGGCGCAGGCGCGGTACCCAGGCGCAGGGTTCAGCGGCTGGCCGGGCCGGAGGCTGCTGCGGGGGTGGACTTGACGTCCATCAGGCCTGGCGCAGCGCCGGCCCACATGCGGCGCAGGCGGGCGAGTTCCTCGTCGAAGATGCCGTTCAGGCGGACCATTTCGGCCCGCTGGTTCTCGATCGATTCCTGCTGAGCATCGGTGGCCGCCTTGTTGGTGTCCAGCTGGTGCTGCAGCTTGAACGGCAGGCGCTTGCCCTTGTAGAACTCGGTCTCGTCGAGCAGCGGCTTGCGCTCGGCGGCCAGATCCTTCAGTCGCTTCTCGGACAGCTGCATCGCCTTCCGGATGTCATCCAGTGCCGCTTCACGCGCACGCTGGTGGGAAGCTTCGTCCTTGTAGCGCTGCAGTAGGTTGCGGTCGCGGCGGACCGCGTCTGCCTGCATGGCCTTTTCATTTTCCAGCTGACGCCTGCGGACCTCGGCGGCGGCCTGCTCCTCCGGCGACATCGCGGGCGGCACCATGCGCCGCACGGAACCGTCGGAATTCAGCAGCCGTTGTTCACGGGAGGCGCATTCCGGAATGGGTCGGTCCGAGGTCAGCCTGCGGCCGTCCTGGGTGGTGCAGGTGTAGATGCCATTGACCACCGTGCCCTTGCCCTGGGCGTATGCCGAAGACGTCCCGAACATCCCGACCGCCGCCAGCACGAGCGCTGCGCCGGAAGCAGCCATCCACGGAAGGGGGCGGGACAGCGGATGCGGCATGGTGGGGGTCAAGGACGGGGGCGGGGTCAGGGACTGGGGCGGGCGCATCAGACTCCGTAGCAATCTCTGTAAGCGTGAACGGCTGCGGCATGCGCTGAGACGGCCGCGCTGCTGGTCGATCCGAGATACTGAAGCAAGTCGGCCAGCCCGGCAATCGCGATCACCGGCAGTTGCAATTGCTCGCGCACATACTGTACGGCCGACCAGGGCAGATCCTGGCCGTTCTCTGCCGCTTTTTCCTGGCGGTCCAGGGCGATGGAGACGCCACACGGCGTGGCACCGGCCGCCTGGATCATCGCGATCGACTCGCGCACCGACGTCCCGGCGGAAATCACGTCGTCGATGATCAACACCCGACCCTGCACCTTGGCGCCGACCAGCGTGCCACCTTCCCCGTGGTCCTTCGCTTCCTTGCGGTTGTAGGCGAAGGGCTTGTTGTGACCCAGACGGGCCAGCTCGATCGAGACCGCCGCTGCCAGGGTGATGCCCTTGTAGGCGGGGCCGAAGATCATGTCGAAGTCCAGGCCCGAGGCGATCAGGCGCTGTGCATAGAACTGCGCCAGCCGGCCCAGTTTCACGCCGTCATCAAAGAGGCCGGCATTGAAGAAGTAGGGGCTGAGCCGACCGGCCTTGGTCTTGAACTCGCCAAAACGCAGCACACCGGCCTCCACGGCGAAGGCAACGAAGTCCTGGGCGAGCGCGTCGAGGGCGGGCGCCGGAGTGGAACCGGAAGGGGCGGTCATGGCGGAAATGGAAAGTCGTGCTGGCGCGCGATTGTAGGCGGCGCGGCCAAGAAAAAGCCCGCCCCTGGAAGGGGGGCGGGCGACGTAATACCGCTGCGGCGGGCCCGCCCGCCGCGTTGAAAGTTCAGGAGATCAGAAGATCGCCTTGAACTGGACGCCGTACGTCCGCGGGTCGTTGATGAAGCCGGTGCGGTTGTTGAAGTCGATCGCGCCGGTCACCCGGATCTGGTTGGTGATGTTGCGGACGAACAGGGCCGCTTCATACTTGCCGTTGTTCCAGATGTAGCCACCACGCAGGCCGCCTTCGGTCAGCGCCTTGCCGGTGAACTCGGTGGACTCGTACAGGAAGAAGTTGACCTTCGAGCGATAGGCCCAGTCGGTGTAGATGTAGAACTCGTTGCCGGCTGCGGTCGGGATCGAGTAGCGGGCCGTCAGGTTGTAGACCCACTTCGGCGCTTGCGGCAACTGGTTGCCGTTGATCAGGAAGCCGCCGTTGGGGCCCACCGGGTTCAGCACCGTGCAGACGCCAGCGCCGCAACCCGAGACTTCCAGCTTGTTGTCGCGGATGGTGGCCTTGTTGTAGCTGCCGCCCATCGTGATGAACAGGCTGTCGACCGGCAGGAGCTCCAGGTTGAACTCCACGCCTTCGCCGATCACCTTGCGGGCCGTCTTCACCGAGTTGCTGTTGCCAGCCGCGCCGCCGACTTCCGTCAGCTGCAGGTCCTTGGTTTCATAACGGAACACGTCGGCCGACAGACGGGCGCGGCGCTCCCAGAAGTCGCTCTTCACACCCACTTCGAAAGAGGTGGTGTCTTCCGGATTGGTGCGGCTCAGCGGCGCGAATTGCGACGCCGGCAGCATGGCCGATGCGCGGAAGCCGGTGGCCAGACGTGCGTAGACGTTGGTGTCCTTGGTCAGCGAGTAGGTGCCCGCCAGGTCCCAGGTCCACTTGGTGTCCTTGGTGTTCGAGCCCAGACCGAAGGCGGTGTTGAGCGTCTGGTCCGCCGATTCGGTGTTCAGCTCCTTGCTGTCCCGGGTCAGGCGCAGGCCGCCGCGCAGCTTGAAGTCGCTGGTCACGTCATAGTTGACCGAACCGAAGACCGCATACGCATGGTTCTTTTGACGAGTGCGTGCCGAGTTCTGATAGGCGCCGCCTTTGAGGGTGTCGTAGTTGACGCTCTCGATCTCGTACTTCTCATTGAAGTAGAAGAGGCCGGCCTGGTAGCGCAGCGGACCGGCCGGGTTGTATTCGGCGCGGAACTCCTGGGTCACCTGGCGGTGGTCATGCAGGGCGTCGGAGGTTTCACTCTGGAACGGGATGTTGGTGTTGGCCGTCGTGCCGCCGTCCACATCGCCGCGCGAGAACGGCTGCACCGTTTCAATGGCGGTGATCGAGTGCAGGACGATGTCATTGAACGCCCACTGCAGGCGGGCGCTGGCGCCGGTGGCGTGCAGCTTCTGCTCATTGCGGCCATTGATCGACACCTTGTCCGGGCTGAACCCATCGACCAGGTCGTTGGTGCCCTTCTTGATGATGTCGCCGCGGAACAGGCGCGGGCTGCCGTCCAGTTCCCGGTTGTGGACGTTCAGCAGCGCGGAGAAATCCTTGTGCGGCTGATACAGCACCTGAGCGCGGATGGCGCGGTCGTTGTAGCCCTCGGTCTTGGAGGTCGGGCCCTGGCCGCTGGTGTTGTCCACCCAGTCGCCACGATGCTGCACCTGCGCGGAGATGCGGGCCGCCCAGTCACCGCTCAGCGGCAGGTTGGCCGCGCCTTCGGCGTTGACGGTGTTGTACCGACCGTACGACAGGTTCAGGTAGCCTTCCTGCTTCTGGGAGGGCTTGACCGACTCGAACTTCACCACACCGGCCGGCGTGTTGCGGCCGTACAGCGAGCCTTGCGGACCGGCGGCCACTTCCACGGCGCGCAGGTCAAAGACGGGGAAGCCCTTCAGGATCGGGTTCTCCTGCACCACGTCGTCATAGATCAACGACACGGGCTGGGAGGCATTCAGGCGGAAGTCGGTGTTGCCGTAGCCGCGGATGTAGAAACGCGGGAAAGCACGGCCGAAGGACGATTCGATGTTCAGGCTGGGCACCCGGCCGGACAGGAAACGGATGTCCTGACCGCTGGAGTTCAGCACGTCCAGCTTTTCACCGGCGATGCTGCTCACCGAATTGGGCACGTCCTTGATGTTTTCGACGCGGCGCTCGGCGGTGATGGTCACCGTCTCGAGCTGGCTCTTGTCAGCCTTGGGGGCGGCCTCCTGGGCGAAGGCGGGCCAAGCCAGGACTGCCAGCGACACGGCCGCGGCAGCCTCACGCAGAACGGGGCGGGCCTGGCGGCGCTGGGGGGCGATTCGACTCATCGGTGAACTCCGGGGTGCAGACTAAAAGAAGAAAAACCGGGAAAAGCTGTTCGGCGGACGGCTCGCTGGGCGGGGCCGGCCGCGCGGATGCGGCAATCTAGCAAGTTCGTCATCAAACCGACACCACAAGCACCAGACGGGTGCATGGACTGTTGTCGAAACACCGCACTCCGGTCGCCCGCCGCCCTTTCAGCCCCAGGGCGGCGCGCGGCGCGTCCTCAACTGGGGCGATGCCGGGCCTGCGCGAAAGGAGCAGACCGCCTGCTGACACACCCCGGTCCGCCCGTTTGCGATACTTCCGCCCCGGCTCCCCGGTTCGTCCCTTTTCCCTTTTTTCCCCCTCTTTCCATCCTCCGCTCCCCATGCGATTCATCACCCTGAACCTCAACGGCATCCGATCCGCCGCCAACAAGGGCCTGTTCGACTGGCTCCCCCCGCAGGAAGCTGACGTGGTGGGCGTGCAGGAGCTCAAGGCGCAGGCCGATGTGGTGGAGAGCCAGTTTGGTGGCTATGACAAGCTGACCGGCCACTTCCACTACGCCCAGAAGAAGGGCTACTCCGGGGTGGGTCTGTACACCCGGGAGGCGCCGAGCGACGTGATCGTCGGCTTCGGCAGCGAAGAATTCGACAACGAAGGCCGCTGGATCGAAAAGCGCTTCGACAAACCCGGTCGCAAGCTCAGCCTGATCAGCTGCTACTTCCCCAGCGGCTCGAGCGGTGAGGACCGGCAGGCGGCCAAGTTCCGCTTCCTGGAAGCGATGTACCCGTATCTGATGCAATTGCGGGCCGAGCGCGAGTTCATCCTGGTGGCGGACATCAACATCGCCCACAAGGAAATCGACCTGCGCAACTGGAAGAGCAATCAGAAGAACAGCGGCTTCCTGCCGGAGGAACGGGCCTGGATGACCCGGCTGCTGGAGGTGGAAACCGGCCTGGTGGACGTGTTCCGCCTGCTCAACGACAAGCCCGACCAGTACACCTGGTGGAGCAACCGGGGCCAGGCGTGGGCGAAGAACGTGGGCTGGCGCCTGGACTATCACCTGGCGACGCCTGGCCTGGCCCACCTGGCCAAGCGCGAGGCGATCTATCTGGACCAGCGCTTCAGCGACCATGCGCCGCTGACGATCGACTACGACCTGACGATCTGATCGCCGCCCTCAGTCCTCGCCGGCCAGCAGTTCCAGGCCCAGCGAGACGGCCCACTCTTCCCCCGGCGCCAGGGTCGGCACGGTGATGTGCCCGCCGGATGCCGCAGTTGGCGCGGTCAGCGCGGTCAGCGTCATCCACGGCCGTTCCGGATGGCGCTGCAGCGTCAGCGCCGGCAATGACCCGGCCAGCCGCAGGCGGATCTGATGTCCGTCCGCCATCGCCAGTGTCGCGATGCCGCCCCAGTCGTCCAGGCAGATGCCGGTGCCGCGCGCCGGCCTGGGCATGCCCACCATCGAGGGATCCAGCGTCACCTGACTGCTGAAGCCGTCCGGCACCTGCAGCCGCAGGCCCATGCGCAGGTCCAGCGGCTGGCGCCCGAGGTTGCGCAGCGCCACCGCGATCTCCAGCCGCCCCGGCCCCAGCCGGAAGACCTGATGCGCCTGATAGCCGCCCAGCGGGCCGGACGTGTCCCGGTAGCCGTGGATCAGGGTGACACAGCGCGGTGAGAGTTCGGTGAGCTGCCAGGGCGCATCCAGGACGCTCAGGCGGGGATCGGGCGAGCCGGCCACATCGCCAGCCGCAGTCCCGCCAGCCGCAACCCCGCTTGCTGCAGTGCCGCCAGCCGCAGTGCCGCCACCCGGCGCCTGAAGCCACAAGCCCGCCCCGCCCACCAGCACGTTGGCGTGACGCTCCGCCTGCTTGATCCAGTTGAAACGGCGTCCGCCAGCCAGGGAGGTCAGGGATCGCAGACGGCCGCCCTCGTGCGGCGCCACAAGCGCCCGCCAGCCGTCCACCTGCAATTCAATGTCGCGATCCACCTTGTTGGCCCTTCCTGTCGAGGGCTGAAAGTATTCGCGCTTTTATTAAATCGGCCTTTGACCAGAACGGGTGTCCGCGTTCGAAATCGGTCAGAAAGCGGGCAAGGAAGGCCCGGGTGTTGCGGGCACGCGTCCTCAGACGCC
Organism: uncultured Roseateles sp.; assembly: GCA_966211495.1. Lineage (GTDB taxonomy): Bacteria > Pseudomonadota > Gammaproteobacteria > Burkholderiales > Burkholderiaceae_C > Roseateles. The sequence goes on from CBIHOT010000065.1 coordinate 10,324, forward strand.
GGTGATCAGGGCGGCGACCCGCTCATCGGACAACCGGATCGGCGCCGCATGGGCCGGCAGCAGGGCCACGACGGCATGTTCGTCACGGCTGCTGTCGCGCATCACCGGCATCTGGCGGGGTTCTCCGGCTGCATTGGTCAGGACGGACACCATTGGGCGGTGCGCCTTGTCGCCATTGCGGATCACCAGTCCGACTTCACCGCTGGCCAGCCGCACCAGGCTGCCGGGCGGGAAGATGCCGAACGCCTTGATCAGGGCCGCCGCCAGCGGGCTCTGCGCGCCCATCTGATGCAGTTCCCGACCCGCCTGCTGCGCGCTCATGGCCGGGCGGCTGGCGCGGCTGCTGAGTCGGGCGGTGTAGATGTCGGCATACCGGAGCATGGTGGCCAGTTCCCCCACATCGGTCAGCCCATGGGGATAACCGGAGCCGTCCGGCACTTCATGGTGATGCAGCACCGCATCCAGCCAGTCCGCATCCATGATGCCGGCCGCCTCCAGCATCTCCACGCTGCGGATCGGATGCTCGTTGATCACTTCCCGCTGCATCGGCGTCAGCGGCGAGACCTGGCTGGACAGGCGCGCCTGCAGGTCCAGCATGCCCAGATTCATGGTGAGCGCGGCCTGGAAGGCCCGGCGCTGGTCCTCGTCCGACCATCCCAGATACCGCGCCGCCGCATGACAGGCGGTGGCCGCATGCATCGAATGATTGATGCCGTAGTGCCCGGTGCCGATGGCCGGCTGGCGGACGATGTGGGCCAGGGCCATGTCCGGCGAGCAGTGGATCAGGGAGATCATCAGCTCGGTGGCGCCGTCCAGCGCCTCCACCAGCTTTTCCGGCGGGGCGGACAGCGCCTTGCGCACATCCTGCATGCCCTTGTCCCATTCCGCCGGCAACCGGGCCAGACGCTCGGTCTGGCTTTCCTGGCGGGTGGGCTTGATGGCCTCGGTCAGCTCGCTGATGTCCACCAGCGCGCCCCGCTGGAACAGGGCCAGGAGCTGCTCGTTGTCCGCAATCGTCTGGCCGCGGGCGAGCAGCAGCATGCGCTCGGAGTCGCGCACGCTGAATGGCAGCGGCTGGCCCAGAACGATGCGGTTTTTGACGGATGACAGCGAGCAGAAACGCATGAAAGGCGTCGAGGAGGATGGGACGTCAGGCCCGCCACGGCAGTGCGGCCCAGGACTCTACATCGGCAGAATCGGGATCCGTCCGTAGCTCAGGCGTTCGCAAGGCGCGCATTGCAGGTGCGCGAGCAGGACGTCACGGATTCTTCGGCGGATCCGGGTCGGTGTGGCAGGCGCACGCTTCGCCATGGGCGGCGGCGACCAGTTCTTCCAGCACCCGGCAGGGGTGGGCGTCGTGATCGGCATCACAGCGGTTTTGCAGGGCCACCAGCTGGGCTTCCAGCGCCTGCATGCTCTTGAGCCGCGCACGCACCTTGCCCAGTTGGGAGGCGACCAGCCGGTCCACCTCGGCCAGTTCGGCCGGGTCCCGACTGTCGAGGCTGCCCAGCAGCACCGACACATCGGCCAGCGACATGTCCAGCGCCCGGCAATGGCGGATGAAGGCCAACCGCTCCAGGTGGGTCTGGGTATAGGCGCGGTAGCCGTTGTCGCTGCGGGCTGGGGGTGGGAGCAGGCCGCTCTTTTCATAGAAGCGGATGGTGTCCACATCGACCCCGGTGGCCTGGCTGAGTGCTCCGATTCGCATGACCCCAGCATAGCCGCTTGACCCTGGAGTGGCTCCAGTGTGTGAAATACCCCCTATGGCATCCAAAGACCACGATCAGGCGACCGGGCGTCCGGATTCGCAGACCCAGACCGCGCACGCGGGGGGGACACAGCACGAGCACGAGCACGACCACGACCATGGGCATGCGCATAGCCATGGGGATGGGCATGGCCACGATCATTCGGACACTGCCGCTTGCGCGGGCGACGGGGGCGCCGCACGCCCCCACGCGCCTGCCCTTGGCGGCTGCTGTGCGCCCGCGCCCGGCCCGGCCGCCGCCTGCTGCGCCCCGTCGCCTGACATCACCACCGCGTCGTGCTGCGGTCCGGCCCCGGTGTCCGCGCCCCCGTCTCCCGCCCCCACCGCCGCCGAACTGGCCGGCACCACCCGCCACCGCTATTACATCGGCGGCATGGACTGCCCCACCGAAGAAGCCCTGCTGCGTCGGCGCCTGAACCAGGAACCTGGCGTGGTGGCTCTGCAGTTTGACCTGATCAACCGGGTGATGGATGTCCATCACCGCCTGCCCGACGACGCCCCGCTGCGCAAGGCCATCGCCGACACCGGCATGCAGGCCGAGCCGATGGCCGAGACCGCTCCGCCGCCCGCCCCCCTGCCAGCCGTCAGCCGGTCGCTGCGCTGGCGCATGGCGGTGGCGGGCGTGGCCGCCCTCGGCGCGGAAGGTCTGGCCTTCGCCGGCTGGCATGAAGCCGGCCTGCCGATCGTGGCGCTGTCCCTGGCCGCCATGCTGCTCGGCGGCCTGCCGACCTTGAGGAAGGGCTGGATCGCGCTGCGCAGCTTCACCCTGAACATCCACCTGCTGATGAGCCTCGCGGTCATCGGCGCCGTCGTGCTGGGCCAATGGCCGGAGGCGGCGATGGTGGTGTGGCTCTTCGGCCTGTCCGAGATGATCGAGAGCCTGAGCCTGGCCCGGGCCCGCGACGCCATCCGCGCGCTCTCCCAACTGGCGCCGGAAACCGCCTGGGTGCAGAGCGACGGCGAGGGCGGCAGCGACCCATTCAGCCGACAGCCGGTTGACGCCGTGCGCCCGGGAGCGGTGGTGCGGGTGCCTCCCGGTGAACGGGTCCCCCTGGATGGCCAGGTGCTGGAGGGCCGCTCCAGTCTCAACGAGGCAGCCCTGACCGGCGAGGCCATGCCGGTCGACAAGGCGCCGGGGGACACGCTGCTCGCGGGCAGCATCAACGGCGACGGCCTGCTGCTGATGAAGGTCACTGCCATCAAGGGCCAGACGCTGCTGGACCGTATGGCCCAGGCGGTCCAGCAAGCCCAATCCCAGCGGGCGCCCAGTCAGGCTTTCATCGACCGCTTCGCCCGCATCTACACCCCGGTGGTGGTGCTGGCCGCCGTCGCCCTGGCGGTGCTGCCGCCCCTGCTGGGCTTCGGGGACTGGCATGAGTGGCTGTACAAGGGACTGGTGCTGCTGGTCATCGCCTGCCCGTGCGCGCTGGTGATCTCGACGCCCGTGACCATCGTCAGCGGGCTGGCCGCGGCCGCGCGGCGCGGCATCCTCATCAAGGGCGGGCTGTATCTGGAGAAGGTGCGCCAGCTGCGCATCCTGGCGCTCGACAAGACCGGCACGCTGACCGAGGGCCGGCCCGCACTCGTCGCGGTGCAGAGCTTCGACCCGGCACTCAGCGAGGACGACGCCCTTCATCTGGCCGCGCGTCTGGATGCGGGCAGCGCCCATCCGCTGGCCCAGGCCATCGTGGCGGCACAGGCCCAGCGGGTTGGCCGCGCGCTGGCGCCGGTCACCCATCTGCAGAACCAGCCGGGGCTGGGGGTGACCGCGGAGATGGAAGGCCGCCGCTACGCGCTGGGCAACGAACGCCTGGCCCGACAACTGGGGACGGTGAGCGCGCAGGCACAGTCCGCCGCTGAAGCGCTGCAGCGCGACGGCCATACGCTGGCCTGGCTGCTGCGCGAGGGGGACGTCATCGCCCTGCTGGCACTGGCCGACACGCCCCGCCCCGCTGCGGCGCCCACGCTGGCTCAACTGCGCGAGCGCGGCCTGGACCTGGTCATGCTCAGCGGTGACCACCGCGCCAGCGCCGAAGCCATGGCCCGCCGCCTGGGTCTGCCGGCCCAGGCCGTCCAGGCCCCGCTGCTGCCGCAGGACAAGCTCGACGCGGTCGCCGCGCTGACCGCCCGGGGCGCCGTCGGCATGGTCGGCGACGGTGTCAACGACGCGCCCGCCATGGCTCGCGCGGACATCGCCATCGCCATGGGGGCTGCCGGCAGCGCCACCGCGCTCGAAACCGCCGACATCGCGCTGATGGGCGATCACCTCACCCAGTTGCCGGCGCTGATTGACCTCTCCCGCCGCACCGCCCGGGTGCTGACCCAGAACATCGTTCTGGCTCTGGGCTTGAAGGTGGTGGTGGCGGGCCTGACGGTGGTCGGCCTGGGGTCGCTGTGGCTGGCGGTGCTGGCCGACGCGGGCGCCAGCCTGCTGGTGGTGCTCAACGGGCTGCGCCTGCTGCGCGATCAGCGCCCAGCCCAGGCGGGCGGTCCCCCATCCGGCCGACCCTGACCTTTCTCACCTAGGGCCACTCCTAATATGGCGGGCCGGGTGAGCGACGGCCTTTGGCGGAGAATAGCGGGCTTGCCGCTGGTGACCTTCCGGGTCCCAGCGGCACCGTTCTTCTGATCCTTCACGGAGCGACGTTTGAACAAAATTCAAACCCCCGGAGCGCCGCATACCATCCTCGGCCAGCCGGATAGCCTGTTCGTCTTGTTCTTCACAGAGATGTGGGAACGCTTCTCCTACTACGGCATGCGCGCCCTGCTCGTGCTGTACCTCATCTCCGAGGCCTCCAAAGGCGGCTGGGGCTGGACCCGCGAGGACGCCACCAAACTGTATGGTTGGTACACGATGCTCGTGTACCTCACCCCCATCCTGGGCGGCTATCTGGCTGACCGTCTGCTGGGCACCCGTCGCGCGGTGGTGCTGGGCGGCTTCATCATCGCGGCCGGCCACATTGCGCTGTTCTTCGATACGCAGGTCAGCTTCTTCCTGGGCCTGGGTCTGGTGATCGTCGGGACGGGTCTGTTCAAGCCCAACATCTCGGCCATCGTCGGCCAGCTGTATGGCAAGGACAATGAAGGCGCCCGTGATGGCGGCTACACGCTGTTCTACATGGGCGTGAATGCGGGGGCCTTCTTCGGCATCTCGCTGTGCGGCTACATCGGCGAGAAGATCTCCTGGCACTTCGGTTTCGGCCTGGCCGCGATCTTCATGATCCTGGGCGCGCTGCAGTTCTATCTGGGCCAGGGCATCTTCGGCAACATCGGCGGTGCCCCGGAAAAGAAGGGCGCACAGGCGGTGGTGGCCGAGCAGGACGACACGCCGTCGAACGTCGTGCGTGATCGCCTGATCGCGATCTGCGTGTTCTCGTTCTTCACCATCTTCTTCTGGTTCGCCTTCGAGCAGGCCGGCGGTTCGATGACCATCTTCGCGGCGGACTACACCGACCGCACCCTGGTGGGCACGAGCGGCACGATCTTCAAGATCGCCAACTCGCTGATGACGCTGATCCCGGTGGCCATCCTGAGCGCGCTGCTGATCCAGCTGATGCGGGGCACCGGCAAGCGCTATCTCAGCTCCAACCTGCTGCTGGTGCTGGCGCTGGGCCTGATCTGGGCGCTGGCGTTGTGGATGCTGGGCCGCGAGTTCGGCTTCGACCAGTCGGAGATCCCGGCCACCTGGTTCGGCGTTCTGAACTCCTTCTTCCTGGTGATCCTGGCGCCGATGTTCTCGAAGCTGTGGGCCCGTTGGTGGAACCCGAGCGGCCCGGTGAAGTTCGGTCTGGGGCTGGTGTTGCTGGGTCTGGGCTTTGCGGCGCTGTCGTACGGCGCGGCAGGCATTCCGCAGGGGGCGAAGACGGCGCAGATCAGCATGATCTATCTGACGCTGGCGTATCTGCTGCACACGATGGGTGAACTGTGCCTGTCGCCGGTGGGCCTGTCCTACATCTCGAAGCTGGCGCCGGCGCGTCTGCTGGGCCTGATGTTCGGCGTGTGGTTCGTGAATGCGGCGATTGCCAACTTCCTGGCCGGTTTCACTGGCGGCTACATCGACCAGATCTCGAGCACCTACTCGATGTCGGTCTTCTTCCTGATCTTCACCGCGATTCCGATCGGTGCCGGCGTTCTGCTGATGCTGCTGAATCCGTGGATGAAGAAGCTGATGCACGGCGTGCGCTGATCCGCATGAGCTTCGCTGCGGCGACTGCCGCAGCAGCCCGCAAGAACCCGGCCACTGGCCGGGTTTTTTATTGAACAAGGGGACTGCACCACTGAAGCCAGTGGTCACCCCCTATGGCGCTACAAAGTTCGAGCATTGCTGCTGTTGAGGAGGCCACGTACTGTCTCGCTGGTGGACTTACAGCACTGCGCGCCATGGTGAGCCGATCCAAAACGCCCGAAGACTTTCCCGCCAGAACTGTGGACATTAGTTTCACTGGGCGTGTCGAACTTGACGTTCCCGACGAACTCCGCCCGGTCTGTTTCAATGGCAAGGACATCACCGACCGCCTGTGGGAGTTGGCCGGTGCCTTTGATGGCAGCCTGTTGACCGTCAGTCGGCTTACGGTAGGGACTGAACATGGAGAGGTCGAGGCTATCAAGCTCAAGGTCTGTCATGACGTATTCCTCGCGCGCCCCATGCAACGTTGGCTCTACAGCGTAGATGACGGTCAAGCCTGGGTCCACGTCATCGAAAACGTCGAGTTCTATCTGCGCGACGAATTTCGAGGGCAAGGCATCGGGCGAATCAGTCTGCTGACTGAAGCTCTGGCGGCGAACGACCTGTCGTTTGACAAGATCGTTGCCATTGCTGCTGGTTCGCCACATGACCATCGTCATGTTGGCTGGAAGGTCTGGCCAAAGCTGGGATATGACGCCGTCATCGCGAGAGACATCCTCGCCCGAATGCCGCGGGACAGACTCTCACGGGCCGGTATCGATCCTGATTCTGAGGTTCGGATCTCTGATCTCCAAGACCAAGATCTCTACGACCTTTGGGTGACTCACGGCGAGGGCTGTATCATGGAATTGGACGTCCGTTCACTGAGCACGTGGTCCATGCGACGACTCGCTGACATCGATGAGGAGTGACTGATGAAGCAGCTGACAACTGGCAAGGCTGGCGCATTGAAGCCGTCCCCGGCCAAAGCGGTGCGCGCGGTCATGCACAAGCGTTCTCAAGAGGGTGTTGCGGAGCGTCCTGACACGGAGGCATCTACCTCTACGCAACGGTTCAACTCGAAGACCCAGCCTGGCAGCACGAAGCCCCGGCGGGTCGAGGTGACCATTCACGCCCCGAAAGCGGCGGCATTCCTGCAGCGCAAGAAGACCCTCATCACGGGCTGAACTGCGACCCGGCGCACCAAGCTCAGCCTGCCAACCTGAAACGCCCCACCACTTCGGCGAGCTTGGCCGCCTGATCCTTGAGCGACTCGGCCGCGGCGGCAGACTCTTCCACCAGTGCCGCGTTCTGCTGCGTCATCCCATCCAGTTGGGTCACGGCCGCATTGACCTCGCTCAGGCTCTGCGTCTGGTTGCCCACCGTCCCGGCGATGTCGCTGATCAGGCTGGACACCCGGTCCACCGCCTGCACCAGCTGAGCCATCGTCGCGCCAGCATTGCCCACGATGCGGCTGCCGCTTTCCACCTGCGCCACCGACGCGTTGATCAGCGACTTGATCTCCCGCGCCGCCTGGGCACTGCGCTGGGCCAGCGTGCGCACCTCCCCGGCCACCACCGCAAACCCGCGCCCCTGCTCACCCGCACGGGCTGCTTCCACCGCCGCATTGAGTGCCAGGATGTTGGTCTGGAAGGCGATGCCATCGATCACGCCGATGATGTCCGCAATGCGCCGCGACGACTGCTGGATGCCGTCCATCGTCTGCACGACCTGACCCACCATCTCCCCGCCCTGCTGCGCCACCCCGGCAGCCTCCCGCGCCAGGCTGCTGGCCGCCTGGGCGGAGCTGGCGCTTTGCTGCGCCGCATCGGTCAGCTGATGCATCGCCGCAGACGTCTGCTCCAGATTCGAGGCCGTCTGCTCGGTCCGCGCCGACAGGTCGGTACTGCCCACCGCCACCTCCCGACTGGCCTCAGCGATCTGATCGGCACTGTCCCGCACGGCAGACACCGAGCCATGCAGCGCCTCCCGCATGCGCCCCAGCGCCCGCAGCAGATCCCCAAGCTCGTCACTGCGATGAGTCACCGCGACACCGGTCAGATCCCCGTCGGCGATGCGGTCGGCGGTTCGGGAGGCTTCCCGCAGCGGATGGGTCAGGGACCGCGTCAGCAACCAGCCAATCACCCCTCCCAGCGCGATCGCCACCGCCACCATGATCCAGACCGCCCACAGCACCGTCCGATAGCTGGCCCGGGCGTTGTCGTGCGCCTCATGCGCGCCGTCCCCATTGATCTTGACCAGTTGGGTCAAGGTCTCGGTCGTCGGACGGAACGCCGCCCGGGATTCACTGCGCTGCAGCACCATCGCCTGCTCCCGGTCACCGGCCGCCAGCAGCGCCACCAACCGGATCTGCACCTCCCGGTAGCGCTGGATCTGCTGCTGCAGGGTGTCGAACAACCGCCGCTCTTCCCGGCTGCTGACGTAACCGTCATACGTCTTGAGCAGATCCGGCAACCGGGCCCACTGCGTGTCGATCCGGGAGGATTCATCCTTCACCGCTTTCGCATCCCCGCCCAGCAGCATCTGCAGTTCTGCCCGGCGCATCTGATTCAGCGACTCATTGATGGCCCCGAGCTGCTGGGTGCTGGGAAGCCAGTTGGTGGCCAGGTCCTCCACCTTGTCCTGCACCGCACCCACCCGGTCGGCGGAGAACGCCCCCATCGCCAGCATCAGCAGCAGGAGCAGCGCAAAGCCCAGCCCCAAACGCATCCCCACCCGAAGATTCGAAAGCAGTCGCATCCTGGCCTCCCGAAACAGTTGTCCGCCGCCATGTGCCGCGTTGGCCATCAAAACGTACCACAGGCTTGTGCGATTGGCATCCTCAACTGCATGAGGCCGAACCCGCGACAATGCAGGCAGAACGCGCCTGCCGTGGGCCCCCGCCCCCCGCAGTAGCCCCTTGACGGCAGGTGTACGCTGAGAAGAGTTAAATTGACGGGTTTTCCGGCATTGATGAGCCGGAACTCAGGTCAACGCAGGTCGGTCCTGCCGCGACCACGAAGACTGGAACAGGTTTGACCATGGCTGTAGTGAATCACTGTGAAAAGATCCCCTTGGGCGCCCAGGGCGCACAGGAGTGGGAAGTGGTGCAGCTACCCTCCCCCATGGGCGACTTCCAGGCGCGTGCCTTCCGCAGCCCCTCCACCGGCTCCGAACATCTGGTCCTGTCGGTCGGCCCGCTCCGGGCGCGCGGGGGCCTGCTGCGCCTGCACAGCGAATGCCTCACCGGTGACGTCTTCCAGTCCCTGCGCTGCGACTGCGGCCCCCAGCTGCATGCGGCGCTGGACCTGATCTCCAAGGAAGAAGGCGGCGTGGTGATCTACATGCGCGGCCACGAAGGCCGCGGCATCGGCCTCGTCGAGAAGCTGCGCGCCTATGCGCTGCAGGAAGCCGGCGTGGACACCATCGACGCCAATCTGCAGCTCGGCCACGCCGAAGACGCCCGCGACTATGCGGACGCGATCGACATTCTCTGCATGCTGGGCATCAGCAGCGTCCGCCTGATCACCAACAATCCGCAGAAGGTGGATGCGCTGGTCAAGGGCGGCATCGAGGTCGAAGCGCTGGTGCCGATCCGCATCGCCGCCAATCCGCACAACGAGCGCTACCTGGAAACCAAGCGCAAGCGCATGGGCCACTACCTGGAGTGAGGGACTGCGGTGGCGCCGGCGCCACATCGCCGCGCAGCCCGGGTCGATATGATCCTGCCCGGTGGTGCTCGCGCCCGGCCGTTCGGCCAGCGCAGTTCAACGGGAATCAGGAAGGG
>CBIHOT010000066.1:0-20022 GCA_966211495.1 uncultured Roseateles sp.
CCGCGCCGCGCGCGGGGGGGGGGCGGGGGGGGGGGGGGGGCGCCCCGCCCCGCGCGCCCGCGCGCGGGGCGCCCCCCCCCCCCCCCCCGCGACCGCCGGCATCGAACGGACGCGGCCAAGGCAGACCCTGAACGCTCATCGCCGCGCCTCCATCTCCCGCAGCGTCTGCCGCAGCGTCTGTCCCGGCGGCTCAATCGTCCGTGCCAGCATCGCCTCCACTGCCGCTGCTGGGAGTGGCGTCGTCTTGAGCGCCGACGCCGCGTCCACGTCCTCCGCGAAGTCTCGCGCCGCTTCCTGCGCCAGCGTGACCCCTCTCTCTGAAGCCACCTCCGGGCCCATCACCGGCAACACCGCCACGCCATGCTCGTCCTGCAGCAGCCGCAGCCGCGTGCCGTAGAGCTGCTCCAGCAGCGGTACGGTGGAGGGCAGCGCATCGCAGTCCGCAATCAGCTGCCCGTCCTTGACCATCCACAGCCGGTCAAAGTGATTCATCGCCAGATTCAGATCGTGCAGCACCGCTACCAGTGCATGTCCGCGCGCCGCCGCGAATCGCCGCATCGACTGCATCAGCGAGAGCGTCAGCCCCGGATCCATCGCCGCCAGCGGCTCGTCCACCAGCAGCAGGCCGTTTCGTTCGTCCCAGGCCTGTGCCAGCACCCGGGCCAGTTGCACCCGCGCCTGTTCGCCGCCGGAGAGCGTGTCAAAACGCCGCCCCTGCAGGTGCTCTGCCTGGGCCTGGACCAGCGCCTCCTGAACGATGCGGTCCTGCGCGGCATCCCCTTGGCGCGCCACACGGCCCAGTGCCACCACCAGCTCCACCGGGAGGCCGAAGGCGACTCCATGGTGCTGCGGCAGCACCGCCCGTCGGCGTGCCAGGTCACTGGCGGACCAGTGGGCCAGCGGCCGGCGGTCCAATAGCACGTCTCCCCGCGTTGGCTTCAACTCCCGCGCCATCAGGCGCAGCAGCGTGGACTTGCCCGCGCCGCTCGGGCCGAGGATGGCCACGCGCTCCCCCGCCGCCAGCCGCAGATGGATCGGACCCAGGCGCAGACGGCCCAGGTTCACGCAGACATCGTGCATCACCAGCATCACGCACTCCCCATCCGCCGCACGGTGGTGCGCAGCAGCAGCAAGAACCACGGGGCGCCGATCAAGGCGCTGAACACGCCCACCGGAATCTCCGCCGGCACCGCCAGCGTGCGCGCCAGCGTGTCCGCCACCAGCAGCAGAAGTGCGCCGGTCATCATGGCTGTGGGCCACAGACGTCTCAGGTCCGCGCCGGCGATCTGTCGCGCCAGATGCGGCGCCATCAGGCCGATGAAGCCGATGCTGCCGCACCACGCCACCGACAGGGACGCCAGCAAGGCCACGATGGCAATGGTGCGGCGGCGCAGCCGGTCCACATCGATGCCCACATGCGCCGCGGCCGCTTCCCCCAGCGCCAGTGCGTTGAGTTGCGGGGCCAGCGCACGCGCGCCGCTGCCCAGCAGCAGCACGGCCGTCACCATCACCGTCGCCATCGTCCAGGTGGCACCGGCCAGCGAGCCGAGGGTCCAGAAGTTGATGGCCCGCAGCTGGTCGTCATTGGCCAGGAAACTGCACAGGCCGACCAGCGCGAAGGTCATCGCCTGCAACGCGAGACCGCACAGCAGCAAGGCGGCGATGGAGCCGGGGGCCAACCAGCGGGACAGCCTCTGCAGCGCCATGCACACCGCCAGCGCGCCGATGAAGCCCACGGCGGGCGTGGCCCACAAACGCGCAGGAGCGGGCAGCGCCAGATGCAGGCTGGCAAACAGCGTCAGGGTCAGCGCGACGGCGGCCGCCGCGCCACTGGTGACCCCCAGCAGACCCGGTTCCGCCATCGGATTGCGAAACAGCGCCTGACACAGCGTCCCCGCGAGGCCCAGTGCCGCGCCCACGGCCAGCGTCAGCACCACACGAGGCAGACGCAGTTGCCAGAGCACGTGGGCACTGGCGGTGGATGCGTCCCGCTGCCATGGTCCGGCGAGCCAGTCGGAGGGCGAGAGCGAGACCGCGCCCAGGTGCACGGCCACCAGCGAGGCCAGCAGCAGCGCTGCCGCGAGACCGCCCGTCGTGGCGGCATGGCGGGACCAAGGGCGCCTCATCGGCGTCCGTCGGTGGGACAGGGCAGGGCCGAGGGCGCTCATGGCGAGGCTTCAGGCGGGAGTGCCCGCATGCAGGGCGGTGGCCAACCGGGCCAGTGCCTGTGGCAGTCGCGGGCCGAAGCCCAGCATCTCCATCGTCTCCAGGCTGACCACCCGGCGGCGCAGGGCGGCCGGTGTCTGGGCCAGTCCGGGCAGACGCAGCAGCCCGTCGACGCCGCCCACCGCATCCACGCCTTGGGACGTGGCCAGGATGACGTCCGGCGCCGCCGCGATGGCCGCTTCGGGCGACAAGGCCTGATAGCCCTGCACGCTTCCCAATGCATTGACGGCGCCGGCGTAGCGGATCATGGCGTCTGCCGCCGTGCCGCTGCCGGAGATACGCGCCTGATTGCCGGCATTGGACAGCACGAACAGCACACGCGGTGCGGCATGACCGGCGCTGACACGGGCCACCGTCTTCTGCGTCTGTGACCAGGATTGCTGCAGCCCGTCGATCAGCGTGCGCGCCTGGACCGGCCGTCCGAGCAGCTCGCCCAGCCTGCGGGTTCGCTCCACCACGCCTTCGAAGCGATGGTCGGCGCGCAGCACATGCAGCGGCACCCGCGCTGACTGCAGCCGGTTCAAGACGGCGGGCGGCCCGGCTTCTTCTGTCGCCACGATCATCGTGGGGGCGAGCGACAGCAGGCCTTCCGCGGCCAGCGTGCGCGCATATCCCACGTTGGGCAGCCGGGTGGCTTCCGCCGGGTAGAGCGAGGTGCTGTCGACGCCCACCAGATCCCCCTGGGCGCCCATGGCGTAGATGATCTCGGTGAGCGCGCCGCCCACGCTCACCACCCGCTGGGACGCGGCCTGGACGCTGCGAGGCAGCCCGAGCAAGGGCACTGCCGCCAGAGTCGCCAGGGCGGGCATGGCCGGCCAGGCAGGCGTTAGGGCGAGCCAGTGACGCCGGGTCAGCATGGCACCGTCTCCGTCGAGCCTTCCACCAGACTCTCCAGCAACTGGCGCCAGTCGCAGCGTTCGGCCTGGCCGGGCTTGCGCTCGCCAAAGAGCATCGCGATGGTGCGGCCCTGGCTATCGAACAGTTCCATCGAGCAGACCAGCCCGTCGGTGGTCGGTTTGCGCACCAGCCAGGCGGCGGCGATCTGGTCCTCGCGCAGGTGCAGGTTGAAGCCGGGATCCAGCACGTTGATCCACGAGCCCATCATGGCCACCTTCCGGATCGGGCCGCTGTGGATCTGGATGATGCCGGGGTTGCCCACGAACACCATGATCGAGACGCCTTGCTGTGCGGCGCGGCTCAGCAGGTCCTGGGCGGCAGAGATCGGGAGCGGCTGCACGAACCGCGGCTCGGCCAGCCGCAGCGCCTGCACTCGGCTCAGCCCGTGACGCTTGAGCAGGCCGAAGAAATCGTGGGTGTCGCGCAGGTCGGCCCACTCGGCCTGGAAGGCGGCGACGTTGATGGCGCTGTCGGGCCGCTCCGGTGGGTCCTGCCAGGCTTCGCCCAGGCTCAGGCCGGGCGCTTGATCGTCGGATTCAAATTGCGCCACCAGCGCCTCGTACGCGGACCGGTCGCTCTCCGGCTTGAGGAAGATCTTGTGGATGGCCACGCCCGCCGCGTCGAAGAACTGCAGGCTGCGCTGCAAGGCGCCATCGGCCAGCCGCTCGGTCACGGCGAAGCCATGCTGCCACTGGCTGTAGAAGAGGCGCAGGTCAATGTCGCCGCCCAGCACCAGACCGGTCTGGCGCTGCGGGCCGAAGGCGCTGACCTGACGGTACACGCCCACCTTCTCATGCACGCAGGCGTCGTTGCGGGTCAGCGCCATGACGGTGCCCAGCTGCTCCAGCGCTGCGATCAGCGACTGCCAGTCCGCCCGCAGGCGGCGCGCCTTGAGCGGGGATTCGGCGTCGGTGAAATGGCCGAGATGGGCAGCCAGCAGTTCACCTTCGGAAATGTGCAGCGCCTCGGCAATGTCACGGTGGCGCGCGCGCCGTTCCTGGCGCGCCGTTGCGAAGGCCTGGCGCAGGGCGGTGTAGCGGGCTTCATGCATTGGGAGCTCCTTGTTCCTTGTGATGGGGAGGCATCGGTCAGAAATCAGCGCGCAGGGACAGCTGCAGGGCGCGGCCCGGCGCGGTGTAGCTGTCCAGCACGGTGCTGTTGGCGGCCACGCCGGAGACATCGCCCCAGCGCCAGTACTTGCGATCGAAGAGATTGGTGACCGCGGCCGACAGGCTGAGCGTCCGGTTGATGCGGTAGGCCCCGCCCAGATCGACCACCTGATAGCCGCCAGGCGCAAACGGCACGGTGGAGCCTCCGCCGCTGCTGATGTCGGACGCCTTCTTGCGGCTGCTGTGCTGCAGGCTCGCCCAGCCGGACCAATCGCCGCGTTCGTAGCGGGCCCGCAGCGTGGCGCGCAGCGGCTGCACCGTGTTGAGTGGCGACTCCACGCCGTCCACCGTGCTGTGGCCCTCGGCGTAAGCCAGTGCCGCCTGCAGCGACAGGCCGGTGGCGACCTCCCACACGGCGCGGGCTTCAGCGCCCTTGATGCGGGCCTGGCTCAGGTTGATGTATTGATACACGAGGTTCGCGGTGGTCAGCGAGCCGCTCACCACTTCCTGGCTGATGAAGTCGCGATAACGGTTGTCGTAGGCGCTCAGCTGCCAGCGGACGCTCTGGCCGAGCTGGCCGCGAATGCCGAGCTCCCAGCTATTGGCATGCTCGGGTTTGAGATTCGGATTGCCGATGCTCGAATAGCCGTAGAGCGGATTGGCAAAGGCGTTGTTGACCTGATCCGGTGTGGGCGCCCGGAAGCCTTGCGACCATTGCACATAGGGCTGCAGCCATTCAGTTGCGCGCCACACGGCGCCCAGCCGCGGGGTAAGGGCGTGGTCGGAGAGCTTCACCGCCTGTCCGGTGTAGCCGGTGGTGTCGGGTGTGAGCTTGTAGTGCTCAAAGCGCAGGGCCGGAATCAGCGCGACCGTGCCGAACTCGATCTCATCCTGAAGAAAGGCGCCGGCCAGCTGGTAGCGGGTCTTGGGGAAGGGGCGGCTGGGGAAGGTCTCGCCGGCCGGGGGAACGGTGCCGTCCCGCACCGCCTCGATGCGGTTGCGGCTCACGTCGACGCCATAGCTCAGGCGCTGGTTCTGCCATTGCGTCTGCGCCTGCGAACTCAGGCCGATCAGGTGCTCCTTGTAGTCGGTGTAGCGGGTGCGGTCGGCGGCGGTGTTGCGGTCTTCGTAGGAATACTGTTCGGTCTCGCTGTCCTGCAGGTAGATCTGCGTGGTCGCCTGTTGGATCCATGGGGCATTGAGGTCTTCGTAGCGATGCTCGAGTGACACGCGCTTGCGATCCATGCGGTCGTTGGCGGTGAGGCCGATGACCGCCGTGGCGGCAGGCGTTGCAGTGGGAACGCTCAGGCCGGTGAGCACGTCGGTGTCGATCTTGCGCTCGCGGTATTCCGCCGTGCCGGTCAGGCGGTGGGCGGCATTCACGCGATAGGCCAGCTTGGCCATCACGCTCTGGGTGTCGATGTCGGTCGGGTTCGGCGCGGTGCGGGTGCTGTTGGCGGCGTGGTTGTCGCCCTGGTTCCGGGTCTCGTGGCCGCGGCGGACCGAGGCCTGGATCAGGCTGGACCAGTCCCCGCTGCCGAAGGCAAGCGCGGTGCTGGCGGTCCTGGAGCTGTCCACCGTTTGCAGTCCCAGCTTGGCGTAGCCGGCGAAGGTCTTGCCGTCCTTGAGCAGGTCATCGGGGGAGAGCGTGCGCATCACCAGTGCACCGGCCAGGCCGTCGCTGCCGTAGCTGGTGGAGGCCGGGCCGCGCAGCACTTCGGCGGTGGAGAGGCTGTCCAGATCGACAAAGTCGGCGCGGCCGCTGGCGAATGGCCCGAAGGCGAAGCTCTGTGGAATGCGGATGCCGTCCACCATCATCAGCACCTGGTTGCCTTCCAGGCCACGGATGTTGATGCCCTCATTGCCGGCGCGGCCGGTGGCGGCACCGGCGGCGGTGAAGCGGGGCGTCATCGCCTTGACCGAGAGGTCAACTTCGTCGCTGAGCAGGTCCTTCAAATCGCGGGCATCGCGGCGGTCGAGGTCCTTGCGGGTGATCACCGTCACCGTGTTCGGGACGGCAGTGGTGGCGCGTTTGGTGCGGGTCGCGCTGACAGTGATTTCACCGAGGGGTTGGGCGCTGGCGGATGGTGCGGATGCAGGTGCCGGTGCCGGTGCAGCTGCGACTGCAGGTGCGGGTGCAGGCGCACGTGCGGGCGCGGGTGCGGGTGCGGGTGCGGGTGCGGGCTCAGGTTGTGATGCGGCCTGGGCGGGTGCGGCAACGGAGGCCGCTGTCACCGACTGCGCGAACGCGGGCGTGAGGGCCGGTGCAAAGGCCAGCGGGAAGGCAACCGAGAGAGCAAACGCAACGGGCGTCTGGCGCAGAGACATGGTGCTGAGGTCCTGAAGGATCTCGCACGGGCTGGCGCGACGCGGGCTTGTGCGTGGAAGGGTGGAAAAAGGAAAAGAACGGTGGGAAAAGAAGCTCGGGTGCTTGGTGCTTGGTGCTTGGTGCTTGGGCGCTTGGGCGCTTGGGCCAGGCTTGCCAGTGAGACTGGTGGGAAGCGGCTTCAGCTCGTCATGCTGCAGCGTGTGGTGGGCCACAAGGTGGTCGATGGCAGTGAGACCGACGCCGCACCTCGCGGTCGGCTCTCAGTCGCTCGAACCGCAATGCCGGCCGGCGGAGTCGCTGCCAAGGTCCAACGCGTCACCGGGGCGGCGGTTCAGCGTTTCGATGGCTCAACGGCTCAACGGCTGAACGGCTCAGCGACTCACCCAGCGCGACCTCCCCGCTGACAGCCACTCACTTGGTCAGAATCAGCTTGCCAAGTGACGTCAGCCGCAGCCGGTACAACTGCCCGGAGTGCTCGATCTCCACTTCCCGCTCGTTGCCCAGCAGGGCTTCGCTGCTGACGCGCCGCCGCTGGGGCAGGGATACCGCGTCGTGGCGCGGCGAACCTGACGCAGCCACGCGCGCGCTGATGTCCAGCGCGGCGGCCGGCAGGGCCTCGGTCGGGGTGGTGTGATAAGCAGTCATGTCCACATCTTAGATGAGAACGATTCGCAATAGCAAACTAATTCTTCGCAGATCGTTCTGCGCTGGGCGCGCGTGCGGGGCGATGAGGCTGCAAGTACGGCTGCGAACGCTTCGCAAAAAGAGCGGGTGTGCCGGGTCTTGTCCCCACAGCGGACAGGGACTGAACGAGAATCCGCCCGTTGCGGGCCGCGTGCCCGTTTTTGATGGATTTCGGATTTCGTTCCAGGAGAAGAACATGAAGGGTGATGCCAAGGTCATCGAATATCTCAATGCCCAGCTGAAGAATGAGCTGACGGCCATCAACCAGTACTTCCTGCATTACCGCATGCTCAAGAGTTGGGGCTTTGAGCGCCTGGCCAAGCACGAATACCAGGAATCCATCGAGGAGATGAAGCACGCCGACAAGCTGATGGACCGCATCCTGATGCTGGAAGGCCTGCCGAATCTGCAGGACCTGGGCAAACTGTTCATCGGCGAGAACGCGGTGGAGGTGCTGCACTGCGATCTGAAGATCGAGACCGGCTCCCACCCGCTGCTGAAGGAAGCCATCGCTTACTGCGAATCCGTGCGGGACTATGTGTCGCGCGAAGTGCTGGAAGAAATCCTGAAGGACACCGAAGACCATATCGACCATCTGGAAACCCAGATCGATCTGGTGGCCCAGGTGGGTGAGCAGAACTGGCTGCAGACGCAGATGGGCGAAGGCCAGTCGGACTGAAGACACGCCGCGCCGGTTGCGCGTCCTCCGGGGCGCGGCCGCCGCAGGCTCGGCCAAGGCTCGTGGCGCCGTCACCTGAGCCGATTCAGCGGCCGCCAACCCAACCTCGCTTCGGCGGGGTTTTTTTGCGTCCGCCCGGGACCGTTCTGTACGTTGGAAGAACGCAGATCCCCACGCCGTCAAAGGTCTTGACTGATCAATTGAGAGGAATTCTTGTTTGCGTTAGCATCCACCGCATCCCAGAACCGGGTCGCTGACGCCACCATGATCCTCTGCCTCTGCCATCGAGTTTCCGACCGCGACATCCGCCGCAGCGTGGCCGAAGGCGTGCACAACTTCGAAGTGCTGCAGGACGAGACGCAGGTCGCCTCGGCCTGCGGCAGCTGCCATGACTGCGCACGTCAGGTGTTTGATGAAGCGCTGCAGGCCTGTGCCGCGGCGCATGGTGTCAGCTGTGGCAGCGGATCGGCTCAACGCGTGATTCCGATCGCCCGCCTGGCGCAGGCGGCCTGAGCGAAGAGCGGGGCGGGCATCACGCTCGCGAGCTCGGCGCCATGGCGCCAGCAACGCGCATGGATCGATCGTCGCTTTTTTCACTCACGGACATGTGGGGTGAGCGCGTTGATGGCGCGGCCAGCACCGCACTCAACCCATCCACCCTCCGCCGTTGCACCAAGCGTCGCCAGACCTTGTTCAAGCGCGCTTCACAACGACGGCAGCCGCCCCGGAGGGCGGCTTTCAGTGACGGTGCCGCGCTCGAGGCGGCACCATCGTCCTGGAAAAATTACTTGGCGGCTTCAGACGCCTTGGCAGCGGGCTTCTCAGCCTTGTGATGCTTGGTGCCGGCCTTGTGATGGGTCGTCTTCTTCTCGGCGGTGCCTTCGGTCTTGGCTTCCGTCTTGACTTCCGGCTTCATCTCAGCCTTGGCTTCCGTCTTGGCGGGAGCGGGGGCCGGGGTGGCGGCGGGAGCTGCAGGCGTCTGGGCCATGACTGCACCAGCGATCAGCAGTGCGGGGATCAGGGACAGGGTCTTCACGGTCTTCAGGGCTTGCATCTGGTTGACTCCAGGGCTGTTGAACAAGGTGAGCAAACAACGGCGGCAGACGACACTGTGTTGACACTCAAGTCTCTGCTTTGCATTGCGTTACGTTCACACGCCAGCAACACGGAGACGCGGGACAGGTATTGCCCGCTGGCGTGCCGCCGACCTTCGGGACAAGATGCGAGCCCATCGATTCCGCACGCGGAATTCCGCAAGTTGACCCGGGCCGCATCGCCGGCCCCGATGGAGACCACATGTCCTCGCACGCCTTTGACTGGACCCGCGCCTACCCGAGCGTCCGTTCTCCCCTCTTCGCCCGCAATGTGGTGTCCACCTCGCACCCGCTGGCGGCGCAGGCCGGTCTGCGCATCCTGGGGCAGGGCGGCAATGCGGTGGACGCCGCCATTGCCGCTGCGGCATGCATGACGCTGGTGGAGCCCTGCAGCAACGGTCTGGGTTCGGATGCCTTCGCCATCGTCTGGGACGGCCAGTCGCTGCAGGGGCTGAATGCTTCCGGTCAGGCGCCTCAGGCGTGGACGCCCGATTACTTCGACCGCCGGCACGGCGCTGGTCCCCTGCTCCCCACCCGCGGCTGGGACGCCGTGACCGTGCCGGGTGCCGTCGGCGGCTGGGTGGCGCTGAGCGAGCGCTACGGCAAGCTTCCTTTTGCCGACCTGATGGCGCCCGCCATCGAGATTGCCGAACGCGGTTATGCCGTGCCGGTGATCGTGCAGCGCAAGTGGGCCATGGCCGCCGAGGTGGCAGACCTGGTGAAACAACCCGGCTTTGCGAACGCCTTCCTGCCCCGCGGCCGCGCGCCCGAGGTCGGCGAGATTTTCCGTTTCCCGGACGCCGCCCGCACGCTCCGCCTGATCGGCGAGACGCGGGGCCAGGCGTTCTATCAAGGCGAGATCGCTGCCGCCGTCGAGGCTCATGCGCGTGAGGGCGGCGGTGCGATGACGGCTGCCGACTTCGCCGCCTACCGCCCTGAATGGGTCCAGACGCTGTCGATGGACTATGCGGGTCACACGCTGCACGAGATCCCGCCGAGCGGGCAGGGCATTGCTGCGCTGATCGCGCTGGGCATCCTCAAGCACACCGATGTGGCGTCGATGCCGGTGGACAGCGTGGCGTCGCAGCATGTGCAGATCGAAGCGATGAAGCTCGCCTTCGCCGATGTCTACCACCACGTGGCCGATCCGCGTCACATGCGCGTGCAGGCGCACGAGATGCTGGACCCCGACTACCTGGCCAGCCGCGCCCGCCTGATCGACATGAGCCGCGCGCAGGACTTCCAGGCGGGCAATCCGGTCAAGGGCGGCACCATCTACCTCACGGCGGCCGACGAGTCGGGCATGATGGTGAGCTTCATCCAGAGCAACTACATGGGCTTCGGCTCCGGTGTGGTGGTGCCGGGCTACGGCCTGTCGCTGCAGAACCGTGGGCATGGGTTCACCCGGCAAGGGGACCACGTCAATCGGGTGGCGCCGGGCAAGCGGCCCTTCCATACGATCATCCCGGCTTTCCTGATGAAGGACGGCCAGCCGCAGATGAGCTATGGGGTGATGGGCGCCAACATGCAGCCGCAAGGGCATATGCAGACGCTGGTGCGGATGCTCGACTACCACCAGCATCCGCAAGCGGCCTGTGACGCGCCGCGCTGGCGCATCAACCAGGGCCTGTCGATCAATGTCGAATCGACGATGGACCCGGCGACCATCGACGGGTTGCGGCAGAAGGGGCATCAGGTCGCTGACATCCACGACAGCTATCAGGACTTTGGTGCCGGCCAATTCATCTGGCGGCTGGGCGACCCGTCGGTGGAAGGGTATGTGGCGGCGAGCGACCCGCGCCGGGATGGCGCTGCCGTCGGCTGGTGACTCGCACGGGAAGAAGTCTGCGGCCTCCCGTGCCGTTCTTCACTTGTGAGCCGCTCGGGCCGGCTGCTAGCATCCTCGCTCCAGCCTACCGGAAGTTCCCGATGACCAAACTGCTCGACCGCACCAGATCGGACGCCCGACCGTCGGAACGTGTGTTGGCACGTTTGGCTGCGGCGATGTCGTGAGCCTGCTGGCAGCGATGTGAGCAGGTCGGCCGTGCCGCAGACCGCGCCTTCGAGGGTGAGGGCTGAGGCAACTTGAGCTGACCGGGGTCTGGCGAGGCCACGAACCAACGGCCCAACGGCCCAACGGGCCCACGAGTCGCGCCGTCCTGCCGTCGTCCGACCGTCGCCCCACCGTCGTCCTGCCCCGCCGCGCGTCGGTGCGTCGGACTGTCCGCCGCCCACCCACCGTCCGCCCACGCCCAAGCACACGGCGGTCGTTGCCATCCGTTGCCACCCGTTACCGCCTCCGCGACCCCAGCCGCCGCATGCTGCGCATCCCATCGGAGTGATTCATGTCCGCCAGGCCGTCCGCCTCTTTGTCGCTGGTCGATCGACTGCTCGACCTCTTCCGGCTTCCCGCCGGTGACCTGCTGCGCGATATCGTCTATCGCCGCTTGTGGTCCTCCATCCTGATCAGCTCCCTCGGCGGTCAGATCACCATGCTGTCGCTGCCGCTGACGGCCGCGGTGCTGCTGGGCGCCAGTCCCACCCAGATGGGCTGGCTGACGGCGATGGAGATCATCCCCTTCGTCCTCTTCTCGCTGCCCGGCGGTGTCTGGCTGGACCGGGTGCGCAAGCTGCCGGTCTACATCGTCGGCGAGGTCAGTCTGGCCATCGCCGTCGGCAGCGTGCCGGTGGCCGCGTGGCTCGGCTGGCTGGGCATGCCCTGGCTGTATTTCGTGGCCTTCCTGCTCGGCACCGTCTACACGGTGGCCGGCAGTGCCGCGCAGATCGTGCTGACCCAGGTGGTCAAGCCGGACCGGCTGGTGGAAGCGCATGCCAAGAACTCGCTGGCCTCGTCTGGCGCGGAAGTCGCCGGCCCGGGCGTGGCCGGTGCATTGATCAAGCTCGTCGGCGCCCCGATGGCGCTGGCCGTCGATGCCCTGCTGCTGCTCAGCTCGGCGCTGGTGCTGCGCGGGGTGCCGGTGGTGGAGCAACTGCGGCGTCCGCGTCAGTCCCACTTCTGGCGAGACCTGCGCACCGGCGTCAGCTTTGTCTGCCGTCATCCGCTGCTGCTCAGCCTCGCGGTCGCCGTCGGCGGCTGGCAGATGTGCAACCAGGCCGCGCAGGTGGTGCAGATCCTGTTTGCGACGCGTGTGCTCGGGTTGCCGCCCCAGACCGTCGGTCTGTCGTATATCGCGCTGGGCGCCGGGACGGTGCTGGCCAGCATCTTCGGCCACCGCATCAGTGGCTGGCTGGGCCCCGGACCTTGCCTCATCACCGGCTTTGCCATCACCGGTGTCGGCTGGCTGGTTCTGGCCCTGGCCCCGGCCAACGAATGGGGTGTGGCCGCCTTCGGCATCGCGCTGTTCTCCTTCGGCGTGGGCGCGGTGCTGATCTTCATCAACTTCCTCTCCCTGCGTCAGGCGGTCACCCCCACGCCGCTGCTCGGCCGCATGACCAGCACCATCCGCTGGCTCACCCTCATCCCCGCGGGACCCGGCGCACTGCTGGGCGGCTGGCTGGGGGAACATGTCAGCCTGCGGGCGTCGCTGATGTTCTCCGGCTTCGGCGCACTGCTGCTGTCGGTGGTGGCCCTGCGACTGCGGGCGATCCGCAGCGTCCGCACATTGCCGGCGGTCGCCGACGAGCATCAAATGCTTGGTGTGGAAACCCAGCCCGGCGGTCTGAACCTGCCTCCGGTCAACGGCAACTGACAGGGCTTCGCCAGTCACTGGCACTTGGGCGCGCAGGCGCCCGTTGCGGATCAACATGACATCGCTCGACCCCGTCCTCATCCAGGTGCCTGAGACGCTCAGCACGGACCATGTGCTGCTCACCCTGCCTCGCGTGGGCGATGGCGCCGTGCTGAATCTGGCCATTCAGCGCTCCTTGTCCCACCTGCAGCCCTGGATGGCCTGGGCGCAGACGATGCCCAGCGTCCAGGAATCGGAAGCGGTGGTGCGCCGCATGCTGGCCGACTTTCTCAACCGGCAGCACCTCGCCTACTTTCTGTATGAACGGTCCCCGGAGGGCGGGGTGGGGCGCCTGTGCGGCGGCGCGGGCCTCATGCGGCTGGATTGGCCGCAGCGGCGTTTCGAGATCGGATATTGGCTGGCGCCGGACGCGACCGGTCGTGGGCTGGCCAGCGAGGCGGTGCATGCGCTGGCGCAGATGGCCTTCACGCAGCTCAAGGCTTTGAGGGTGGAGATCCGCACCGATGCCCGCAACCTGCCCAGCCGCGCCGTGGCGGAGCGCTGCGGCTTCGTGCTGGAGGGCACGCTGCGCAACGACATGCTGGATGTGAACGCCGTCCCCTGCCACACCAGCATCTACGGCATGGTGTCGCTGGACGAGCTGCGCAATCCGTCGCTGGGACGGTGACGGTCAGGCCGGATCCGCAGATCAGGCAATCGGGCTGAACCGATCCACCGCATCGGTGATGATGCCGTCCACCCCATTGCCGATCAGCCACTGCGCGGTCGCCGCATCGTTGACGGTATAGACCAGCGCCTTCATGCCCAGCTGATGCAATTGGCGCACCAGGGCCTGATCCATCAGCGCGTAGTGAGTCACCACCGCGCGGCACTCCAGGCCTTGCGCGGTGGCCAGCCAGTCCGGCGTCAGCTTGTCCAGCAGAAGGGCGCGCGGCACCTGGGGCGCCGTCTCCTGCGCGCCCCGCAGCGCTTCCGGCTCGAAGCTGCTGAACAGCAGCGACACCGTGGCCGCATCCTTCCACAGCCGCAGCACCTCCTGCCCGACCACCTGACCCGTCCGCCGCTCGTCCCCGGGCGTCGGTTTGATCTCGATGTTCAGCGCATGCTGATTCACCCGCACGAAGGCGGCAATCGCCTCCAGGCTCGCGGGTGGCTCACCGGCATAGGCCCGGCTGTGCCAGCGCCCGGCGTCCAGCCGCGACAGCTCCGCCCAGGAACGGTCCGAAGCCCGCCCTCGCGCCGAGGTGGTGCGGTCCAGCGTGGCGTCATGCAGCAGGAACGGCACGCCGTCCGCCGCCAGCTTCACATCGCACTCAAACGCCCGATACCCATGCCGCGCGCCTTCGCGAAAGGCGGCCAGGGTGTTCTCCGGCGCCAGCTTGCCGGCGCCGCGGTGGGCAATCCAGAAGGGCAGGGACCAGGGCCAGGGATGGGCATCCATGCGTCATTCCTCCACACGCTGGCCGGTCGTGGCGTCGAACCAGTGCAGGCGGACGGCCGGCGCCTGCACCCAGACGGTATCACCGGGATGGGGCGGATGGTCGATTCCTGCGATGCGCAGGGTGAAGGCATTCGGATCGCTGGCGCTGCGATGGCCGGCCGGCCGGTCCGCCGCATGCGGCGCGCCGCCCAGATGCCCATACACCAGGCGCTCCGCCCCCAGCATTTCCACAAACTCGACCCGCAGCGGCCAGGCGGTGGGATGCGGCGCTTCGCTCTGGCCCGCGCCGCCGCTCAGCGGCATCGCATGTTCCGGCCGCAGGCCCATCACCAGCTCGCCCTGACGCGGCGCCGGTGCCGGCAGGTGCAGCGAGGTGGGGCCCATCACGAAGCGGTCGCCTTCCACCCGTCCGCGCAGCAGGTTCATGGCGGGCGAGCCGATGAAACTGGCGACGAAGGTGGTCGCCGGTCGGCTGTAGACCTCTTCCGGTGTACCGAACTGCTCCATGCGGCCAGCATTCATCACGATGATGCGCTGTGCCAGCGTCATCGCTTCGACCTGATCGTGGGTGACGAACAGCGCGGTCACGCCCAGTTCGCGGTGCAGCCCCTGGATCTCCAGCCGGGTCTGCACCCGCAGCTTGGCGTCCAGGTTGGACAGCGGCTCATCGAACAGGAAGACCTGCGGGTCCCGCACGATGGCGCGACCCATCGCCACCCGCTGACGCTGCCCACCGGACAGCTCCCGCGGCTTGCGCTGCAGCAGATGCCCCAGCTCCAGAATGCGTGCGGCCTTGTCCACCCGGGTCTGGATGTCCTCGGCGCTCAGCTTGCGGATCTTCAATCCGTAGGCCATGTTCTCGAACACGCTCATGTGGGGATAGAGCGCGTAGTTCTGGAACACCATCGCGATGTCCCGGTCGGCCGGCTCCACATCATTGACGACCCGGCCGCCGATGGCGATCTCGCCGCCGCTGATCTCTTCCAGCCCGGCCACCATCCGCAGCAGGGTGGATTTGCCGCAGCCCGACGGTCCGACGATCACGACGAACTCGCCATCGTGGATCTCGGCATTCACGCCGTGGATGACCGGATTCGCCTTGGCCCCATGGCCGTACTGCTTGACGACATTGCGCAGGGAAATGCTTGCCATGATTATTTTTCTGTATCGACCAGGCCCTTGACGAACCATCGCTGCATCAGGACCACCACCAGGGCGGGCGGAATCATCGCGAGCACGGCGGTGGCCATGATGATGTTCCAGTCGTTGGCGGCGTCGCCGCCGCTGATCATCCGTTTGATGCCGATCACCACCGGGTACATCTGCTCGTCGGTGGTCACCAGCAGCGGCCAGAGGTACTGGTTCCAGCCGTAGATGAACTGAATGACGAACAGCGCCGCAATGCTGGTGGCGGACAGCGGCATCAGCACATCGCGGAAGAAGCGCATCGGTCCGGCACCGTCGATGCGGGCCGCCTCCACCAGCTCATCCGGCACGGTCAGGAAGAACTGCCGGAAGAGGAAGGTGGCCGTGGCCGATGCAATCAGCGGCACCGTCAGGCCGGCGTAGCTGTTGAGCAGCTTCAGATCGGCCACCACCTGGTAGGTCGGTCCGATCCGCACCTCCACCGGCAGCATCAGGGTCACGAAGATGGCCCAGAAGAACAGCTGCCGCATCGGAAAGCGGAAGTAGACGATGGCAAAGGCGGACAGCAGCGAGATCGCGATCTTGCCCACCGCAATCAGCACCGCACACACCAGGCTCACCCACATCATGCGAGAGACCGGCGCATTCGAGCCCGCGCCGGTGCCGCTGCCGGTGAGGGCTGCCTGATAGTTCTCCAGCAGATGGGCACCCGGCACCATCGGCATGGGGGCCTGGACGATCGCGTCGGCCGTCTGGGTGGACGCCACGAACGCGATGTACAGGGGAAAGGCCACGATCATCACGCCCAGCACCAGGATCAGGTGGGAGAGCAGTGTGAGCGCGGGTCGGCGTTCAACCATGAGGCACCCGTTCAGTAATGGATCTTGCGTTCGACGAACCGGAACTGGATCACCGTCAGCAGGATCACGATGCCCATCAGCACCACGCTCTGCGCGGCCGAGCCGCCCAGGTCCATGGCCTTGAAGCCGTCGTAATACACCTTGTAGACCAGGATGGCGGTGTCCTTGCCCGGACCGCCCTGGGTGGCCGCGTCGATGATGCCGAAGGTGTCGAAGAAGGCATACACCACGTTGATCACCAGCAGGAAGAAGCTGGTGGGCGACAGCAGCGGAAAGGTGATCGTCCAGAAGCGCTTCCAGGGACTGGCGCCGTCAATCGCCGCCGCTTCCAGCAGCGAGCGGGGAATGGACTGCAACCCGGCCAGGAAGAACAGGAAGTTGTAAGAGATCTGCTTCCAGACAGCCGCCGCCACCACCAGCGTCATTGCATGGTTGGGATTGAGCAGGTGATTCCACTGGAAGCCCAGCCGGTCCAGGCCGTACGACACCACCCCGATGGACGGCGCGAACATGAACAGCCACAGCACCCCGGCAATCGCGGGCGCCACGGCATAGGGCCAGATCAGCAGCGTGCGGTAGACGGTGGCACCGCGGACCACGCGGTTGGCCATGGTGGCCAGGAGCAGCGAGATCGCCAGTCCCAGCACGGCCACCAGCAGCGAGAAGACGGCGGTGGTGCGGAAGGAGGCCAGATAACCGGCGTCCTCGAACAGGCGCCGGAAGTTGTCCAGCCCCACCCATTCCACCGCCAGCCCGAAGGCATCCTGCTGCTGCAGGCTCTGCAGCAGCGCCTGGCTGGCCGGCCAGAAGAAGAACGCACCGATGACGACTGCCTGAGGTGCCAGCAGCACCCAGGGCAGCCATCCGGAGCGGAAGACGACCCGCTTCTCCTGACTCATCAGAGCTTGGCCGACTTCTGGAAGCGTTCGAGCAGCTCGTTGCCGCGGCGCACCGCGTCATCCAGCCCCTGCTTGGCGGTCTTGCGACCGGCCCAGACCTGTTCCATTTCCTCATCGACCAGGGTGCGGATCTGCGGCAGGTTGCCCAGGCGCACGCCGCGGCTCTTGTCGGTGGTCTTGCGGATCATCTGGGTCACGGCGACGTCGGTGCCGGGATTGGCCTGATAGAAGCCGCTCTTGTCCGTCAGCTCATAGGCCGCCTTGGTCACCGGCAGATAGCCGGTGCGCTTGTGGCTCTCCGCAGCCACCTCGGGCCGGGCGAGGTACTGCAGGAAGGCGGCCACGCCCTTGTATTCCTGCGGCTTCTTGCCGGCCATCACCCACAGGCTGGCGCCGCCGATGATGGTGTTCTGCGGCGCGCCGGGCACGTCCGGGTAGTAGGGCAGCGGCGCGATGCCGGCCGAGAACTTGGCGCTCTTCTTGATGTTGGCATAGAGGCCCGACGAGCCGGTTTCCATCGCGCATTCGCCGGAGACGAAGGTGGCATCGGCGGTGTTGCCGCGGCCCTTGTAGACGAAGAGGCCCTGCTTGGCCATGTTGGCCAGGTTCTCGATGTGGCGCACATGCAGCGGCGAGTTGAACACCAGGCGTGCGTCCAGACCGCCGAAGCCGTTGTTGCGGGTCGCGTATTCCACGTTGTGCCAGGCGGAGAAGCTCTCCAGCTGCGTCCAGCCCACCCAGCTGGTGGTGAAGGGGCACTTGTGGCCGGAGGCCTTGAGCTTGGCGGCCGCGGCGGCCACTTCCGGCCAGGACGACGGCGGCTTGTTCGGATCCAGCCCGGCGGCCTTGAAGGCGTCCTTGTTGTAGTGCAGGACGGTGGTGGAGCTGTTGAACGGGAAGCTCAGCATCTGGCCATTCGGCGCGGTGTAATACCCCGCCACGGCCGGCACGTAGGCGGCCGTGTCGAACGGGACGCCGGCCTGCTTCATCACTTCGCCCACCGGCACCACCGCACCCTTGCTGGCCATCATCGTGGCGGTGCCCACCTCGAAGACCTGCAGGATGTGGGGCGCATTGCCGGCGCGGAAGGCGGCGATCGCCCCGGCCATCGACTCGTCATAGGCGCCCTTGTAGACCGGGACCACCTTGTAGTCCTTCTGGCTGGCATTGAAGTCCTTGGCCAGGTCGTTGACCCAGTCGCCCAGACCGCCGCCCATGGAATGCCACCATTGGATTTCGGTCTGAGCCTGCGCGGCCAGGGGGGACACGGCCAGCGCGGCCGCAAGCAGGGCTGCCGGGGTGGCAGCAAGCAGGGAAGTCTTCATGGTCTCCAAGGCTCCAGAGGATGTTGTGACGGCGTCACAGGGACGCCGCAGAGCTTATGAAGACATTGTGACACCCGTCACGACCTGTCTGACCGCATTGCGGACAGCGAACGCCCTGGGGGAACCCCCTGGCCCGGCGCGTGTCTAGAGCCCCCGGACCACGGCGGCTCTCTGTCCCTAAGGTACGATTCCGGACATTGCCCCGCCCGGGCCGGCCCACATCCAGGCCATTCGCGAACGCCACACCGGAGACTGAACCGTTCAGCCCTCCGGCGGACCAAAAGTCCGGGCGATGCCCAACCCCGGGGCCACGGTTCGCCGTCCGGTTTTCTGTGTCTCAGCCTGGTCCGTCGCTCCCTGGAGCGCCGGGCCGCAACCCAGGGTGTTCACGCACCTGGCCGCCATGAATGCACCGCATCTCCTGATGCCCGCCGACCCCGCGATGGTCGGCGATCTGACCCAGACCCACGCGCCCGCCCCGCGGCTGCGCGAGATTCCCTACAACTACACCTCCTTCTCCGACCGCGAAATCGTGCTGCGGCTGCTGGGCGCCCGCGCCTGGGAACTGCTGGATCAGCTCCGTGGCGAGCGTCAGACCGGTCGGTCCGCCCGCATGCTGTATGAGGTGCTGGGGGACATCTGGGTGGTGCAGCGCAACCCCTACCTGCAGGACGACCTGCTGGACAACCCCAAGCGCCGGGAAGCCCTCATCGGCGCCCTGCGGCACCGCCTGACGGAGGTGCAGCGCCGCCGTCATCCGGAGGACGATACCCAGCGGGACGCCTGGGTCGGCGAGCTGCTCACCGCCGCCGAAGCGGCTGTGGCCGCGTTCTCGCATCAGTTTGAACAGGTGGCCGAACTGCGCAAGCGGGCCACCAAGGTGTTTGCCCGCCACACCGCCAAGGACAACGTCAAGTTCGACGGCCTCTCGCGGGTGGCGCATGTCACCGACGCCACCGACTGGCGGGTCGAATATCCGTTCGTCGTGCTCACCCCCGATACCGAAGCCGAGATGGCCGCCCTGGTGGCCGGCTGCTTCGAACTGGGCCTGACCGTCATCCCGCGCGGCGGTGGCACCGGCTACACCGGCGGTGCGGTGCCGCTGGTCTGGAACACGGCCGTCATCAACACCGAAAAGCTCGAAGCCATGCGCGGCGTCGAGATGATGGTGCTGCCCGGCATGGACCGGGAAGTGCCCACCATCTTCACCGAGGCCGGTGTGGTCACCCAGCGGGTGTCCGATCTGGCCGAGCTGCACGGCTTTGTCTTCGCGGTGGACCCGACCTCGGCGGAAGCCTCCTGCGTCGGTGGCAATGTGGCCATGAACGCGGGCGGCAAGAAGGCCGTCCTGTGGGGCACTGCACTGGACAACCTCGCCTCCTGGCGGATGGTGACACCGGAAGCCAAGTGGCTGGAAGTGCACCGCATCGGGCACAACCTCGGCAAGATCCATGACGCCGAGATGGCCAGCTTCGAGCTGCGCTACTTCGACGCCACCGGCAAGAAGCTCGAGCGCACCGAGCGCCTGGACATCCCCGGCCGTACCTTCCGCAAGGAAGGCCTGGGCAAGGACGTCACCGACAAGTTCCTGGCCGGTCTGCCCGGCATCCAGAAGGAAGGCTG
>CBIHOT010000067.1:0-19975 GCA_966211495.1 uncultured Roseateles sp.
TGGAACAGGAAGTCGCGCACGCCGTCCTGCACCGGCACCTCGGACAGCATCTTGCGCAGTTCGATGGTGTACTGGATGGCCAGCGTCTCGCGCTGCTCCACCTGCTGGGCCAGCGAGACGCCCTTGCGGGAGACTTCGTTCTCCTGCTGGAAATAGTGGTCGAGAAACTTCTCGAACTCGGTGAGCACCGTCTGGA
This sequence comes from uncultured Roseateles sp., assembly GCA_966211495.1. Taxonomy (GTDB): domain Bacteria; phylum Pseudomonadota; class Gammaproteobacteria; order Burkholderiales; family Burkholderiaceae_C; genus Roseateles. Next base: position 197 of record CBIHOT010000067.1, read on the forward strand.
AAACGCGCCGGCCGGTGTCCGGATAGGCTTCCACCACCTGCACCACGCGCTTGATTTCGCGCTCCAGCGCGTCGCCGATGTCGGCCGCGGAGGCACTGAAACCCATCACGCAGGCGCCCATGCGGTCGATCAGACGGCGGGCGGGATGGTCTTCGGCGGCAAAGAAGTCGGGCTCGCTGATGGCCACCCGCAGCACGGGCATCTGCAGCCGGGCAAACCAGACCCGCAGTGCAGGAGGAATGCGTTCTTCCTGCAGGATGGCCTGGAACAGCAACGCCACCAGTTCGATGGTGGCGCGTTCGGCGGGGGTGTCGGCAGCCTGTTTCAGCGCCGATTTGAGCACCTGGTTGCGCTGGCGGATCTCATCCAGCGCCTGGGGCGCGGTCATCTGGATATCGACGCCCGGCGCCTCGGCCTGCTCGGCCCGGCGCTGCACCGTTTCCTGCGCCATGTTGATGGCGGCGCCCAGACGCTGGGAGTGACGGGACATCGGCGCGCCCATCTGACTGCCGATCTGGCTGGGGCTGCCGCCGTGGACGGTCGCCCGGCCGCCCGGGTGTCCGCCCGGGTGCGCCCCCATGTAGCCGCCCATTTGGGAGGGACGCGCCGGCATGGTGGGAGCGGCGGCCGCAGCAGCGGCTGCGCTGCCATAGGTTGAGGATGCGGGAGGTGCCGCGGGCGCCCGGGCCAGCTCCGGCACATGCCGGGCGAGCACCCGCTGCAGCTGGGCCATGACCTGCTGAGCGGATTGGGTGACGGGGGCCAGAGCCGGCGGACCACCGGGCTGCATCTGTGCGGCGCTGGGCGGCGCGATGCCGGCGGCCACCGTGGCTGCATGGCTGGGGGCCGAGGCCACCGTCCCGGTCGCGGACGGCGAACCTGGGGCACCAGGAGCACCCGGCGCCGCCGAGGGCGGCAGCGCTGACGCATTGCGCCGGATCAGCGGACGCAGGTCCACTTCCGGCATCACGCCCTGCTGAAGCAGGAGGTGATTGGCATCGTGATAGGCCTCGCTCAGCAGCTGGGAGAGTTCCTGATGCAGCGGGCGCTGCAGCATCTGCCAGACCGAGCTGGTGAGGCCGGCATCAAACCAGGCATCCAGTACCAGGCGGGCCAGCACCTGACCGCGCAGCAGGTCCTGGTGCGGGAGATCTTCCAGCCCTTCCAGCCGCTGCATGCGGTTGCGCAGGTCGCTGAACTCCCAGCTCGCCTTGTCCATCATGGCCAGCGCCAGACGCGAGGCGATGATTTCCCGCTCGATGGTGTCGTCATCCACCAACGACAGATTCTGGGGACGGCTCGTCAGCGATGCCGACCGCGAATCGCCCGGACCGTGGTGATACACATGACGCAGCGACTTGCCCAGCCGGGCGTGCCAGGGCGTGGCACAACGCTGCCACGCTTCAAAAGCGTCGCGTCGGGCCATCTGCAGCGCGTGCTCGGCGGGCTGGGACAGCAGGTCCTGTACCGCCGAGGTGAGCGTGGCCACGACGGACGGCAGGCCCCGCAGCAGCACTTCCGTGTGAACGCGCCGCGCCTGGGAAGCCAGTGCCTGTGAACGAGCGTCTGCGGCGGTCATCGAGAAAGAGAGTGGAGAACTGCGGTTGACTCTACTACACCACCGCCCCTGCGTTGGGGTCGTCCGGATCCTCGCGCTTGGCGGACGTCTTGACCAGATCTTCGCGCTTGACACCCAGCCACATCGCAATGGCGGCCGCCACGAACACCGACGAGTAGATGCCGAACAGAATGCCGATCGTCAGCGCGATGGCGAAGTAGTGCAGGGTCGGGCCGCCAAACAGCAGCATCGACAGCACCATCATCTGGGTGGAGCCGTGGGTGATGATGGTCCGGCTGATGGTGGAGGTGATGGCGTGGTCAATCACCTCATGGGTGTTGAAGGTCCGGTACTTGCGGAAGGCTTCCCGCACCCGGTCGAAAATCACCACCGACTCGTTGACCGAATAACCCAGCACCGCCAGCACCGCCGCCAGCACCGCCAGCGAGAACTCCCACTGGAAGTAGGCGAAGAAGCCCAGGATGATCACCACGTCGTGCAGGTTGGCGATGATGCCGGCCACGGCGAACTTCCACTCGAAGCGGAAGGCCAGGTACAGCATGATGCCGATGACGGTCGCCGCCAGCGCGTAAGCGGCGTTGGTCGCCAGCTCGGCGCCCACCGACGGGCCGATCAGCTCGCTTTTGGACAGCGACAGCGGCTCCGCCTGGCCCACCACGCAGGTGGGCTTGCTGATGGCTTCGCCCTGCGGGGTCACCGACTGATGCAGCTCCACCTTGCCGTTCTCGGCCTTGCACAGGCCCTCGAACACCTGGGTGACGATGACGTCCTGCTTCACGTCCGCCCGCACCGGCAGGCGGATCATCACGTCGCGGGCGGTGCCGAAGTTGGTGACCTGCACCTCCCCGAAGCCCATCTGCTCCACCACATGACGGGTCTTGTTGATGTCCGCGGCCTGGGCATAGGCCACCTCGATCGAGGTGCCCCCGGTGAATTCGATGGAGAAGTGCAGCCCGCGGGTGAGCAGGAAGAAGACCGCGGCGGCGAAGGTCAGGAAGGACACGACGTTGAAGACCAACGCGTGCTTCATGAACGGGATGTCCCGTTTGATTCGGAAAAATTCCATGGCGTGTGCGCTCGCTTCTGAGTGCAGGAGTGGGGGCAAAGGCCTCAGCGGGCCTTTGCCACCTCATTGGCTTCGCTGCTGACGGCACCGGCGGCGGCTGCCGCGGTGCCCGGCTCAGGCGTCGGTTTCCAGACGGTGCCGATGGACACCCCCTTCAGGCGCTTGCGACGCCCATACCAGAGGTTGACCAGGCCGCGGGAGAACATCACCGACGAAATCATCGAGGTGACGATCCCCAGGCAGTGCACCACGGCGAAGCCCTTGATGGGGCCGGAGCCGAAGGCCAGCAGCGCCAGACCGGCGATCAGGGTGGTGACGTTGGAGTCCAGGATGGTGGCCCAGGCCCGCTCGTAACCGGCGTGGATGGCCTGCTGCGGCGCCATGCCGGCCCGCAGTTCTTCCCGCACCCGCTCGTTGATCAGCACGTTGGAGTCGATGGCCATGCCCAGCACCAGCGCAATGGCCGCGATGCCGGGCAGGCTCAGCGTGGCCTGCATCAGCGACAGCACCGCCAGCAGCAGCAGCAGGTTGAAGCCCAGTGCCAGCGCCGAGAAGACGCCAAACATCATGTAATACAGGCACATGAAGACGGCGACGGCCACAAAGCCCCAGGTCACCGAGTGGATGCCCTTCTCGATGTTGTCCTTGCCCAGGCTCGGGCCAATGGTGCGCTCTTCGATGATGTCCATCGGTGCGGCCAGGGAGCCGGCGCGCAGCAGCAGAGCGGTGTCGCTGGCCTGCTGAGGCGTCATCGCCCCGGTGATGTTGAAACGGCTGCCCAGCTCGCTGTTGATCTTCGGCGACGTCACCACCTCACCCTTGCCCTTCTCGAACAGGATGATGGCCATGCGCTTGTTGATGTTCTCGCGCGAGACGTCCTTCATGATGCGGGCGCCCTTGGCGTCCACCGTCAGATTGACCGAAGGATTGTGGGATTCGTCGAAGCCCGGCTGCGCATCCACCAGGTTGTCCCCGGTGATGACCACGGCGCGCTTGACGATGATCGGCGCCAGCTCACCCTGGCGTCCGCGTTCCATGTAGCGCTCGGAACCGAAGGGCACCGGACCGCTGCCACCCAGGGCCGCCTGCGCTTCGGCGCTTTCGTCCACCATCCGCAGCTCCAGCGTGGCAGTGCGGCCGATGATGTCCTTGGCCTTTGCGGTGTCCTGCACGCCCGGCAGCTGCACGATGACGCGGTCACGGCCCTGCTGCTGGATCACCGGCTCGGCCACGCCCAGCTCATTCACCCGGTTGTGCAGGGTGGTGATGTTCTGCTTGATGGCCGCGTCCTGGACGGCGATCACGGCAGCCGGGGTCAGCACACCGGTCAGGCGCAGTTCGCTGCCGTCGCCCGTGGAGGTCCAGGCGAATTCGTTGGTCATGTTCCGCAGGGCGTCCAGCGCCTGCGTGCGGGTGGCGTCGTCGCGGAAGTTGATGACGACGTTGTTGCCATCCCGGCTGATGCCGGCATGGCGGATGTTCTTGTCACGCAGCAGGGTGCGGGCATCGCCGGCCAGGGAGTCGGCGCGCTTGGTCAGCGCAGCCTTCATGTCCACCTGCATCATGAAGTGGACACCGCCGCGCAGGTCCAGGCCCAGATACATCGGGTAGGCATGCAGGGCGGTCAGCCACTCGGGCGAGCGGGAGACCAGGTTCAGCGCGACGATGTAGGGCGGCTCGCCGGTTTCAGCACCGTTGAGCTCGCGCGCGATGACGTCCTTGGCCTTGAGCTGGCTGTCGGTGTCCCCGAAGCGGGCGCGGACCGAGGTGCCTTCCAGGTGCACGAAGTCGGGCTTCAGGCCGGCCTTGGCCAGTGCCTGCTCCACACGCTGGCGGACGCTGTCGTCGACCTTGATCGTGACCTTGGCACTCGACACCTGCACCGCCGGCGCTTCGCCGAACAGGTTGGGCAAGGTGTAGATGAAGCCCACCAGCAGGGCCACCAGCAGCACCGCATATTTCCAGAGCGGGTAACGGTTCATGAGGACATCCTCTGACAACCAGGCGGGGCGTCCGACGCCGCCACCTCAAGCGGAACCCGGCCGGTGCCTGAAGCACGGGCCGGGTCCTGAAATGAAAAGCCGGTCCTGGCAGGACCGGCAGGTCCGTCACTTGGTGACGGTGCCCTTGGGCAGCACCTGCAGCACGGCCGAGCGCTGCACCTGGACTTCCACGCCGGAGGCGATTTCCACCGTCAGGTAGGTCTCGCCGACCTTGCTGATCTTGCCCAGGATGCCGCTGTTGGTGATGACTTCGTCACCCTTGGCCAGCGCTTCCACCAGCGCACGATGTTCCTTCTGACGCTTCATCTGCGGACGGATCATCACAAAGTACATGACCACGAACATCAGCACCAGCGGCAGCATGCCGAGGAAGCCACCCGTCGGGTCGGAGCCAGTCGCAGTCTGGGCGTAAGCGTTGGAAATAAACACGTCGATATCCCTCAGAAATGGGTCGCCACGGCGGCGGATCGGCAAAGGCGCCCATCCGCCACAGGACGAAGGAACCGGTGATTGTATGCGTCCGGTCCGTGCCGCCCGCCGCCCGGCTTTGGCGGATTCATCGGGCGGGCCCATCGGAAACCCCGAAACGCCGAAAGCCGGACCAACCGGCCTCGTCAAGCCGGGGGAAGCGAGGGGCGGCAGCGGCCCGAGGCGCCGGGACGCTGCTGCGATGATGCCGCCCCATGACTTCAGACACCCTCGAACAACAAGAACAGGACAAACGCCGCCAGGCGGACCAGGCGTTCGACGCCATCGAGAACATGATTGCCACCCTGGAACTGCGCCCCGGCACGCCGGTGGTGGAGTCCGAGCTGATCGCCCGCATTGCGCTGGGGCGCACGCCCACGCGGGAAGCACTGATGCGGCTGGTGGCGCACGGCCTGATCGTGCAGTTGCCCCGGCGCGGCATGATGGTCAGCGACATCCAGGTGACGGAGCAATTCGACCTGCTGGATGCGCGCCGTCCGCTGGAGCGGCTGATCGCCTGCTGCTCCGCCCGCCGCGCCACTCCGGCGCAGCGCCAGAGCCTGCTGGACTGCGCGGCCCAGATGGCCGACGCGGCGCAGCGCAAGGACCTGGCCGCCTACATGCGGGTGGACCAGGTGCTGGACCGGATCAATCACGCCGCCTGCCGCAACCGCTTCGCCGCGGGCGCAGTGATGCCGATGATCATCCAGTGCCGACGCTTCTGGTACGCTTACCGGCACCATGGCGACGTCTCTGTCGGGGCCCGCTGCCACCAGCGCCTGGCCGAGGCCATCGCTGGCGGGGACGGCCCGGCTGCGGCCGAGGCCTCCGATGCGCTGATCGACGCCCTTCGTGAGTTTGCCCAACAGGTGATCGCATGACGCTTTCCGCCCTTCCGCTGGGTCTGCCCGCGGGCGTGCTGCCCGCGGGACTGGACACCACCACCCGCGTGGTGGATGCCCATACCGGCGGCGCGCCGACCCGTGTGGTGGTGAGTGGCGGACCGGCTCTGTATGGGGTGACGATGGAGCAGCGCCTGGAAGAATTGCAGACCCATCACGATGCCTGGCGCCGCGCGCTGGTGACCGCGCCGCGCGGCCATCAGGGGCTGGTCGGCGCGCTGCTGACCGAACCCGAACGTCCTGGCAGTCAGGCGGGCGTTCTGTTCTTCGACCACGGCGGGTATCTCGGCCTGAGCGAGCCGGCCATGATCGGCGTGGTGGTGTCTTTGGCGCATCTGGGCAAGGTGCGGCCCGGACCGCTCCGGCTGGACACGCCAGCGGGCACGGTGCATGCCGATTTCTCGATCGACGGCACGGTCCGACTGGAACAGGACGGGCAGGTGCTGTCCCTCAACGAGGGGCATGCCTACGTGATGATGGAGAGCATCGTGGTGATTCAGCAGGACGACCCGCTGGGATGGGGAGCACCCACTGCTTAGGTTGATCCTGACGCTGGTGCTGGCAGCGGCCATCGGTCTGCTGGCGGGAGTTCCGGCGGCGTTTGCCGCATCGAGGGCTGCATCGGCTGTATCGGCCACATCGGCTCCATCAGCTTCATCTGCGGCATTGTCCGCAGCCACGGCAGGGCCGGCAGCGCCCACATCGGGTACGTCGGACACCTCGCCCGCGCCTGGGGCCGCGCAGCCGCTGCGCATCGGCTCGAAACGCTTCACCGAGAGCTACATCCTCGCGGAGGTGCTCGCCCAGACGGTGCGGGCGCAAGATCCGGCGGCACGGGTGGAGGTGCGCCAGGGGCTGGGCAACACCGCCATCGTGCTGGCCGCGCTCAAGGCCGGCAGCATCGATGTCTATGCGGAATACACCGGCACCATCGAGCGGGAGATCCTCGGTCAGCGGGGACTGACCAGCCATGCTGGCAGCGCGCTCACCTTGGCGCAGTTGCGCGAAGCGCTCCGGCCACTCGGTCTGGGCGCGGATGTGCCCCTGGGCTTCAACAACGGCTATGCGCTCGCCATGCGCGGGGATGCGGCGCGTCGGCTGTCCCTGAACCGGCTCTCGCAGCTCAAGGACCATCCAGCGCTGCGCCTCGGCCTGAGCAATGAATTCATCGGGCGCGCCGACGGCTGGCCGGGTCTGGCCCGTCGCTACGGGTTGCCGCAGCGACCGCAAGGCTTGGATCACGGGCTGGCCTACCAGGCGCTGGCCCATGGACAGATCGACCTGACCGACATCTACACCACCGATGCACAGATCGCCGCGCAGGGACTGGTGGTGCTGGAAGATGACGGCGCCTACTTCCCGCGTTATGACGCGGTGCTGCTCTACCGACTCAGCCTGCCGGTGCAGCATCCGAAGGCGTGGGCGGCCCTGCAGTCGCTGCAAGGCCGCATTCACGAGCCGGCCATGATCGCGATGAACGCCCAGGCGGAGTTGCAGTCACAGCCGTTTGACCGGATCGCAGCGGCGTTTCTGGCTGGCAAGTTTGGCGGCACTGGCGCCGAGACTCCGCAGGCCGGCGCTGCGTCTGGGACGGATCATGGCGCAGCCAACACCGTGTCGGCTGCTGCCTCTTCCAGCGCCGCCGCGACGGTGTGGTCACGACTGGCAGGCCCCGACCTGCCGCGGCTGGCCTGGCAGCATCTGACGCTGGTGCTGGTGTCCGTCGGCCTGGCCACGATCATCGGTCTGCCGCTGGCACTGCTGCTGCACCCCTGGCCGCGCTGGCGCAGCGCACTGCTGGCCGTCTGTGCCCTGCTGCAGACGGTGCCCTCGCTAGCGCTCCTGGCCGTGCTGATCTGGGCGATGGGCCGCATCGGTTCCGGGCCGGCGCTGGTGGCGCTGTCGCTTTATGCCCTGCTGCCCATTCTGCGCAACGGCACGGTGGGACTCGACGAAGTGCCCGCCGGCCTGCTGGAAGCCGGCACCGCGCTGGGGCTGCGGCGGATGCAGGTGCTGCGCTTCATCCAGCTGCCGCTGGCGCTGCCGGTGATGCTGGCCGGGGTGCGCACGGCCACCAGTCTGTCGGTGGGGACCGCCACGATGGCGGCCTTCATCGGCGCCGGGGGATTTGGTGAGCGCATCGTCACCGGGCTGGCCCTGAACGATCCGGCCCTGCTGCTGGCAGGCGCCTTGCCAGCGGCCGGACTGGCGCTGGCGTTCGAAGGCTTGTTCAGCCTGCTGTCGGCGTGGCTGGCGCGTCGCCCGACGCATTGAAGCGCTCTTCCAGCGCGGCATAGGCCCGCTGGTGCGCCGGCGACCAGTCGCCGAGCTGAGCGGCGGTCAGGCCTGGCTGCATCAGATGGCGCAGCGCGACCGCATGCGCCACCCGCACCCATTCCGACAGCACCGCCGCTTCCGCCCCCTGCCCGGTGCGCTGGGTCAGGGCTTCCGCCACGCGGCTGGGGAAGCCCCAGTGGGTGACGATGCGGGCCGACCACTCACAGGACATCGGCAGCAACTGGCGATGCAGGCCTTCGCGGTCCAGCGCCGGGCGCTGTCCCACCGGCAAGCCGTCAAGCACCCGCAGCAGGGCCATCATGCCCACCTGGGCGCCGAGGCCGGCGAGGTAGGCGGGGAATCGCTCATCCCCCGGCGGGGACAGCCGCATCGCCGCCAAGGCGCATCGCTCGCCCAGGTCCCACAGCAGGGTGCCGGCCTGACGGCTGAAGCGTCCCTGTCGGTCCTGGTTGAAGATCGGCCGCAGAGTGACCCGCAGCACCACCTGATTCAGGCCTTCATGACCGATGACCATGACCGCACTGGCCAGATCGGTGATCTCCCGCTCGGGGCGGTACATCGCGGAATTGGCCATGCGCATCAGCTCGCCCACGAGACTGGGATCGCGTGACAGCAGATCCACCAGTTCGCGGGAGGAGAGGTTCTCGCGGCGCATCAGGCGCAGCAGTTGCGGCAGCACCGCCGGCAGCCGCGGCAGCAGGTCGGCCCAGTCGGGACCAGAACGGGCCTGCAGCCGCTGCAGCAGCGGCGCTTCCTGCGGATGCGGCGGCACATCGCGCAGGCGCTGGAAACCGAAAAGACGCGCGCTGAACTGCAGCCACTCCGGCGTGGCCTGCAGGGCTGCACCTTGTCCGGCCATGCTGTCTGCGGGCATGGCCGATCCCGGCAGGCCGCTCCTGCTGCTGGTGTCGGGGTGTCCAGCGATGCCGCCAGGGATCGATACGCTCGCTCCCTCCGACGCTGACGCGGGATGGCCAGCCCTGGACGGCGGCAATGACGACCCCGCGTGGCCTTGCTGGCCCGACAGGCTGGGCGCACCGGCCTCGCTGGCCGGACCGCTCAGGCGTGACGGCGCGCCGGTGTCCGATCCCGGCGCAGCGGGGCGGTCACCAGACGAGGAGAGGAGTTTGCGCAGGGAGTTGAAGAGGGCCATGACTGCGCTCGATTATCTGGCGCCCCTCCCTGCCCTTGGGGCTGCCCAGGCCATCCCCCCTCATGCAGGGTGCCGGGCTGCCGTGGAATCCGCACGCAACGGACCGGCTTTGCAAAACGGTGATGCGGTGGACCTAGGTCGCATCACCCGCGGTGATGGGTGAAGCGGCGGGGGCCACGTCGGTGGCAGGCACGTTGGCGATGTCAGATCCGCCACGCCTGCTGCTGCCCAGATAGGTCTCCACCACCCGCGCATCTCGCGCGAGCTCCGCAGCCGGCCCTTCCAGCGCGATCTCGCCGGTCTCCAGCACATACGCATAGTCGGCCACTTCCAGCGCCGCACGGGCGTTCTGCTCCACCAGCAGGATCGACACACCAGTCTCCCGCAGCCTTGCGACGATGCGGAAGATGTCCTTGACGATCAGCGGCGCCAGTCCCAGGCTCGGCTCATCGAGCATCAGCACCGACGGCCGCCCCATCAGCGCGCGGCCCACGGCCAGCATCTGCCGCTCGCCGCCGGACAAGGTGCCCGCCAACTGCTGCCGCCGCTCCCGCAGCCGCGGGAACAGGTCATAGACCGTGTTGATCTGATCGCGCCAGTCCCGCTGGCCCAACCGCATCGGCCGGAAACCGCCGAGCACCAGGTTGTCCTCCACCGTCATGGTGGTGAAGAGCTCGCGTTTTTCCGGCACCAGCGCCAGGCCCTTCATCACCCGCTGTTCCAGGTCCAGGCCCTGTAGGTCTTCGCCATTGAAGGCGATGCGCCCCCGCGACGGCAACACGCCCATCAACGCATTCAGCGTGGTGCTCTTGCCGGCACCGTTGGGGCCGATCACCGTCACCACCTCGCCCTGCCGCAGCCGCAGGTTCAGACCGGTCAGCACTTCGGCCCGGCCGTAAGCGGCACTCAGGCCCTGCACGTGAAGAAGCTCGCTCATGTCAGTGCTCCGTGCCGAGATATGCGGCGCGCACCGCGGGGCTGTCCTGCACCTCCTGCGGCGTGCCTTCCATCAGGCGGGTGCCGAATTCCATCACCACGATGCGGTCGGTGAGACCCATGACGAAATCCATGTCGTGCTCCACAAGCAGGATGCTCAGGCCTTCCTGCCGCAACTGGCGCAGCACATCGGCCAGCGCCTGCTTTTCCTTCAGGCGCAGACCGGCCGCGGGCTCGTCCAGCAGCAGCAGCGCGGGGTCGCTGCACAGGGCCCGGGCAATCTCCATCAGACGCTGCGGGCCCATCGCCAGATTGCCGGCCAGTTCGTGCAGCTGGTGCTGCATGCCGACGCGGCAGAGCTGGCGCTGGGCCTCGGCCAGCAGCTGCCGCTCCTCGGCCCGGTCGAGCCGAAGCATCGCCTTGAGCGTGCCGCTGCGGCCGCGCAGGTAAGCTCCCAGCGCGACGTTCTCCAGCACCGTCATGTCCGGAATCATCTTCACATGCTGGAAGGTGCGGGACAGGCCCAGCCTCGCAATGCGACGCGACGGCCACCCGGTGATGGGCGTGCCGGCCAGCTGGATGCGGCCGGATGTTGCAGGCAGCACGCCGGAGATCAGGTTGAAGGTGGTGGACTTGCCGGCGCCGTTGGGGCCGATGAGGCCCATGATGTCCCCGGCCTGCAGGGTGAAGCTGACATCGTTGACCGCCACCAGTCCGCCGAACTGCTTACGCAGGCGGTCCACCTTCAGCAGCGGCGCGCCGCGCGACGGACGGGGGCGGCGAGGCAGCAAGGATGGCGCGGAGACGTGCGGCTGCGGGGAGGCGCTTGCGTTGGCGTTGGCGTTGGGCCCCCAACGCGCCGTCAGCAGCCGGGCCGCTGGCCACAGTCCCTTGGGCGCGTACTTCAGCATCAGCACCAGCACGATGCCCAGCACGATGATTTCGAAGTTGCCATTGCTGCCCAGCAGGCGCGGCAGCAACTCCTTGAGCTGGTCTTCGATGATCTTGAACACGCCCGCGCCGACAAACGCTCCCCACACGCTGGACACCCCGCCCACCACCGCCATGAACAGGTATTCGATGCCCATGCGCAGACCGAAGGGGCTCGGATTGACCGTGCGCTGCACATGCGCAAACAGCCAGCCCGACACCGACGCCAGCAGCGCCGCCAGCAGGAAGACGATCACCTTGTAGCGGAAGGTGGACACACCCATCGCTTCCGCCATGACCGTTGCCCCGCCGAGTGCGCGGATGGCCCGCCCCGGGCGCGAGTCCAGCAGATGGCGCACGGCGACCGCCCCCAGCAGGGCGCACAGCCAGATGAGGTAGTAGATGCTGCGCCCGTCCGCCAGACTGATGCCAAAGAAGCTCAGCGCCGGCACGCCGAGAATGCCGTCGTACTTGCCCAGCACCTCCAGATTGGCGATGGTGTAGTTCAGACTGAGCGCCCATGCGATGGTGGCCAGCGGCAGATAGTGGCCGGACATGCGCAGCGTGATCCAGCCCAGCACCAGGGCGACCACCAGCGTGATCAGCAGCCCTGCGACCAGCCCGAGCCAGGGAGACAGCCCATACCGGCTGCTCAGCAGCGCGGTGGCGTAAGCGCCCAGCCCGACAAATGCCGCCTGACCGAACGAGGTGAGCCCGGCCACGCCGGTGAGCAGCACCAGGCCCAGCACCACCAGCGAGAACATGCCGATGTAGTTGGCCTGCGTGATCCAGAACTCGGGCACCGGCAGCAGGGGCAAGGCGATCAGCAGCAGCAGGGCCACACCGGCAGCGATACGGCTCAGTCGGCGTTGACCGCCTTGTCCGGCTGCAGGCGCGGCCATCGCCGCGTTGGCGGCATTAAGGGTGGTGTCGGTTGGGTCGGGAGACATCGTGGACATGGACGGCGGGGGCGTGGGCGGCATCTGTGGACCTTTTCCGCTCAGTGCTCTTCCTGATGCGGGTCCCGCCAACTGCGCCACAGCAGCACCGGCAGGATGGTGGTGAAAACGATCACCTCCTTGAATGCGCTGGCCCAGAAGGAGCTGAAGGATTCGATCAGCCCCACGGCCAAGGCGCCGAGCGCGGCCCCCGGGTAGCTGGCAAGTCCGGCGAAGACGGCGGCCACAAAGCCTTTGAGACCGATGAGGAAGCCGCTGTCGTAGAAGATGGTGGTGGTGGGACTGATCAGGAGCCCCGAGAGGACACCGATGAAGGCCGCGAGCGTGAAGGACAGTCGCCCGGCCGAGGCGCTGGAAATGCCCATCAGCCGCGCGCCCAGGCGATTGACCGCGGTCGCACGCAGCGCCTTGCCCTGCAGGCTCTTCTCGAAGAACAGCCACAACGCGAGGATCAGCGCTGCAGACGCGCTGATGATGATGACGGCCTGACCCGACAGCATGAGCGGCCCGGCGGAGAGCGAGGCTTCCCAGAAACTCGGATTGCGCGAGCCTTCAGCGCCGAAGAACACCAGACCCAGGCCGGTCAGTGCGAAGTGCACCCCGACCGACACGATCAGCAGCACCAGCACCGACGCATCCGCCAGAGACTGATAAGCGAGGCGATAGAGCAGCCCACCCATCGGCGTCACGATGGCCAGGGTGAGCAGCACCTGCGCCATCAGGGGCAGTTGCATCGGTGCCAGCCACATAGCCACCAGGCCGATGGCCACCGGCGGCAGCGCCCTTGGCAGATCCAGCCGCAGCGCACGCGCCAGGGGCACATGGCTGCGCACCGCGGCCACGAGATCCAGCACGAGAGCCAGGACCGCCAGCAGCAGCAGGAAGTGGATCGTCAGCGGTGTCTTGCCGGTCTGCAGGCCCGCCAGCGTCAGCGCGCCAAAGGCGACGAACTCGCCCTGCGGAATGAAGATGACGCGGGTGACCGCAAAGACCAGGACCAGGGCCAGCGCCAGCAGCGCATAGATGGCGCCATTGGTCAGCCCGTCCAACATGAGGATGCCCGCAATCGTCCCGTCCACTGTGTCTCCTGTGGGGGTTGGTTCTGTTCTCTTTGGGCCGACTCTAGCGAGATATCACCCTGCCCCCGTCAGTGGATGCCGCATTGACAAGGTCGCGCGGGGTCAGCCGACCGGTCGGTCGAAGCGATCCAGGGGCACGGGCAGTGGGCGCCGTCCTGCTCGGGTGGGACGGCTAGACTGAGCGCCATGGCGCATGACAAGACCCCGCTGCTGGAGATCCACGGCCCGCTGGCACGCATCACCTTGCGACGACCGGAGGTGGCGAATCGGCTGGAACTGGCCGATCTGGACACCCTGAAGGCCCACTTGAAGTCGGTCAACGAGACACCTGAGGTGCGGGTGCTGCTGCTTCAGGCCCAGGGCCGGCACTTCTGCAGCGGATTTCATATCGATGCGATGCCCGGTGTGGATGCCGGCGCCCTCTTTGAAGCGCTGACAGACGCCTGGGAACAGGCCCGCCCCGTCACGGTGGCGGCGCTGCAGGGCGGGGTGTACGGCGGCGCGACCGATCTGGCCCTGGCCTGTGATTTCCGGCTGGGCGTTGCGGCCTGTGAGATGTTCGTGCCCGCGGCGCGTCTGGGGCTGCATTTCTACCGGGGCGGCATGGAGCGCTATGTGCAGCGCCTCGGTCTGGCGGCCGCCAAACGCCTGCTGCTGGCCGCGGAGACCTTCGATGCGCCCGCCATGTTGTCCATGGGCTATCTGGACCAGCTGCATCCGGACGCCGACGCCCTGCAGCGCGCCGCCGAGGCGCTCTGCCAGCAACTGGCCGCGATGGCGCCGCTGGCGCTGTCCGGCATGAAGCGCCATCTCAATGCCATTGCGCACGGACAGCTGGACCGCGCCGCGCTGCAGGCGGACATCGATCGATGCAATGCGTCGGAAGATCTGGCCGAAGGTATCGCGGCCTGGCGCGACAAGCGGGCGCCTTCGTTTCAGGGACGCTGAGGAGCGCTGAGGGACGTCAGGGGCAGGTCCGAATCAGACCGCTTCGAGCGCCATGTGCAGACCGTGCAGGCGCAGGCAGGTCTTGGCGGTGGCACGGCGCAGGTCCAGTTCTTCCCGGCGGGTCCACACGCGAGGCGTCCCGCGCTGGCCGAGTGCCAGCACGCCCACCGTGCGGCCATTGATCTGGCCGGCCACGTCCAGCATCGAGCGCCAGGTGGGCGGCGTGAGGCCCAACAGCCGAGGATCGGTGGAGGCATCTTCACAGCGGAAGACACCCTCGGTGAGCAAGGTGTCGAAGTAGCCCGGGTACGCCTGCTGGTCGCAGATCGGCGGCTGACGGCTGGGACCGGGCTCGGCTTCGAAACTGCCGAGGCAACGCAGGCGGTAGTGATCGGGGACGCCGTCCAGCAACCACAGGCTCGCATGGGAGCAGCTGAAGTAGCTGGAAAGGGCTTCACTGGTCTGACGGGCAAAGGCGGCCAGACCGGCGCTGCCTTCCCAATCCAGGATGTGCGCTGCGCCACGCATGGCGGCATACAGCGACTCGATGCTGTTCATTCAATGCGCTCGCTTCCCTGAGATGGCGCTGGAGGGATCGTTGCGAGCCTGTGAGCGTCTTGACACGGACGCATGCCGAACGACTTCTTGGAAGGCGGCATTCTAGGTAGTTTCCCTAAATCCCGGCAAAGCGTTACATCAATGTTTGCTGGCGCACCTTTTAGGCGGACAAGCCTGACGGCATGCGCCCGAATGCACCGCGCTGGTGTGCACAGCGACCTCAATTGGAGGGCATTAGCGAAGGCCCGATACGGAGAGGGTCCCGGATATAGGAAAATACGGCTTTTGCCGATCGCCTTCAGGGAGGCTTGGACGAGCCTGCTCCCACTGTTCCCGCAAAGAACATGCCAGGTGTCATCGACCCACAGGGCACGAGACACGGGGTCGATGCGAAGACAGCGCGTGGCAGGACGGTATCAAAGATGACGCAGTGTCCCGCAAGGATACGTGCGATCTCGACGGCAGGCATTTCACCCTTTCAACATCAGGATCAGCGTGGCCAAGGAAACGACCAAGACGACCATCGAAGCTGATGGTTTGCGCTATCGCTCTAAAGCTCCCGGGTCGCCGTTCGCGGCAACCTCCTCGTTTGGCGCGGCGACCATGTCGTGCTTCCTCTGCGGCAAGCATCGTCCTCGGGCGCTGCTGAAGTCGCGCAAGCTGCTGGGGAAGTCCCAGCCGGTCTGCGCACCTTCCTGCAAGGAACTGGAAGAGCAGCTCTCGAAGAAGTGATGCGGGGCCGCCCGAGGGCGGCTTCCAGGGCTCCCCTGCCGCCGTGCAACCCGCGGCGGCAGGGAAGACCCCAGGTCTGCTCAGGCCGCGCGGAAGCAGCGGCCACAGACCGAGCGGTAACGGGAGTTGCCGCCAATCTCCACCTGCGCGCCTTCGGTCTGCTTGCGACCGGACGCATCCACGCGCATGTTCATGGTGGCTTTGCGACCGCAGTCGCAGATCGTCTTCATCTCATCCATCTCATCCGCCAGGCCCAGCAGCGATGCCGAGCCCGGGAACAGTTCGCCCTGGAAGTCGGTCCGCAGGCCATAACAGATGACCGGGATGTGGCGCAGGTGCGCAATCTCATGCAGGGCCCAGACCTGCGCCTTGGTCAGAAACTGGGCTTCGTCGATCAGCACGCAGGCAATCTGCGGCGTGGCGGCGAGCAGGTCGCGGAAATCGGTGTCGCGGGTGAAGACCTCGGTGGGCCGCTGCGGACCTAACCGGGAGGTAACTTTGCCCTGGCCGTATCGATCGTCAACTGCCGAAGTAAAGATACGGACCGTGTGACCCCGCTCCTCATAGTTGTGCGCCACCTGCAGCAATGCGGTGGACTTGCCCGCATTCATTGCGGCGTACCGAAAAAACAATTTGGCCATCAAGGGCGATTGTCGGCCCATTTCCGACCGTTCGTCGGCTGGCCGGTGCGAGGGCCCCACACCCCCGGGCAAGCGATGTGGCGGATCGTCATATCGCCCCCCTACTATCGACTGGCGAGGGAATCCAGGAGTTGGCACGCAGTGCGTGTCGGCACCGTCTGAAAGCGTCAAGCAAAGCGAGACCATGAGCAAAGACACCTGCACCGCCGTTCGGGAAGACGGCCTGCGCTATGCCTCCAAGCTGGGGGGATCGCCATTCCAGGGGAGCGGACAGACACGCTCCTGCTTCAAATGTGGCCGCCACCGGCCTTCCAGCAGTCTCCAATCCAAACGCATCCTCGGACGCACTGAACTGATCTGTAAACCGGCCTGCGAACCCAAAGCCTGACGCCACGGTCAAAGCCTCCGAAAACGCCCTGCCCATCGGCCACACAGGTGTGGTGCAAGGCCTTCGTGGGCCGTTGATTCCAGCAGCGCTGCAAATTTGTGATTTGCCACGCCCGCGCGGCTATGGGCACAATCCCTCTTTTACCCGGATGGCCGGCCCGCGCGCCGCACGATTCATGTCTTCCAGCACCCAGCCGACCCCGGCGCACCCCGGCGACGCCGCTTCCTCGACTCCGGAGACGGCACCCGACAGCCTGACGACCTCGGCTCCCGTGGAGGCGCCCGCCACCCTCGATGCAGCGTCCAATGCGGCCGTTGAAGCCCATGGTGATGCCGCCGTTGAGGCCACCGCTGTGACCGCAGGCGGTGACGCTGCTTCCGACGCAGACGCCTCGACCGGGGAGGCCACGCCTTGGGCCGACACCGTGGCTGCGGATGCAGAAGCGGGTGCGGGTGCGGGTGCAGACAGCGCCGCATCCGCACAGGCTGGCGATCAGGCGTCGGCCCAGAAAGCCGGCCCGAAGGGCGGCCAGAGCGGCAACCAAAATGGCGGCCGCGTCGACGTGCCCGCTGTTGCCGCAGCCCTCAAGGAACTCTTCCCTGCCCTGTTCAGTGGTCCGGCCCGGCCGGTCAAGCTGCGCATCCAGGCAGACATCCAGGAACGCGCGCCCGGCAAATTCAGCAAGCAGCAATTGTCGGCCTTCCTGCGTCGCTACACCGGCGGTACCGGTTACCTCATCGGCCTGACGAAGGCGAAGCAGCGTTTTGACCTGGACGGACAACCCGCCGGCGATATCTCCGACGAGCACCGTCAGGCGGCTCAGGAAGAGTTGACCCGTCGCCGCGGCATCACCGAAACCCGCCGTGCCGATGAAGAGCGTGGACGCCAGGAACGTGCGCAGCTGCTGCGTGACTTCTCCCGCACCACCCTGACGCCGGCCAACTTCTGCGCCCTGAAGGGACTGTCGCAGGAGCAGCTGGACGCGCAACTGGCACTGGCGCGCGAAGAAGCGGCCCAACAGCCGCCGCGGGATGATCGTCCGCCGCGCGGCGGCGACCGTCGCCCGCAGGGGCCGGGTCGCTCGGACGGCGGCCGTGGCGGTGAGCGTCGCGCTGAAGGCGGACATCGTCCGCCGCGAGGCGACAGTCCCGGTCGCCCCCGGGGTGATGGACCAGGCCGCCCGCGCGGCGACGGTCAGCCTCGTCCGGACGGTGGCAAGCGCCCGCCCCGGCGCAACAACAACGGCTGAGTGAAAGAACGGGCAGCGGCGCTAAGCCTTTGCCCGAATCGATGAGCATCCCCATGGCTTCGCGAGCGCATTGCAGCGATTGCGGCCGAGCCTTGGCAGGCTGTTGGTGCGCCTGCATCCGCCGGGTGGAGAATTCTGTGCCGGTGCTCATCCTCCAGTATCCGGATGAAGCGGCGCAGGCCAAGAACACCGGCTTGCTGCTGTCGCGCTGTCTCATGCAGGCACGCCTTCAGGTCGGCGAGATCGCCCCGCCACCGAGCCAGACGACAGGCATGGTGCTGCTCTATCCCGAGCTCCCCATGGATCCTGCCCAGGCCACACCCGCACCGTGGCCTACAGACGGCGTGCAGACCCTGGTGGTGCTGGACGCCACCTGGCGCAAGAGCCGACGGATGATGCATCTGAATCCCTGGCTGGCCGCGCTGCCCCGCCTGAGCCTGACGGCCACACCGCCCTCACGCTACGTCATTCGCCGCGCGCACGATGCGGATCAGCGCAGCACGCTGGAAGCCTGTGCACTGGCCCTGGCTCAGCTGGATGGCGTCGATCCTGACCGCTATGCGCCGCTGTGGGAGGCGATGGATGCGTTTGTACTGCTGCAGCAGCAACTGGCGCGCGAGGGGCGTGCCCGCCGCGACGCAGGGACGTCGGCGACCGGGTAAGCTTTTGGATGATGGGGGCAGACGTGTCCACCAGCGCGTTTTCAGGAGATTCCAATGACTCAGCCCTCGTCCACGACCGAACCGCGCCTGACCTCGCTCTCGCACGGGGGCGGCTGCGGTTGCAAGATCGCGCCGGGCGTGCTGTCCGATATTCTCAAAGGCACCCACGGCCTGCCGATGCCGCCCGAGCTGATGGTGGGCATCGAGACCTCGGACGATGCCGCCGTCTATCGGCTCAATGATGAGCAGGCCCTGGTCGCCACCACCGATTTCTTCATGCCGATCGTGGACGATCCCCATGATTTCGGGCGGATTGCCGCGACCAATGCCATCAGCGACGTCTATGCCATGGGTGGTCGCCCAATCATGGCACTCGCGCTGGTGGGCATGCCGATTTCAGTCTTGAGCACGGCGACGATCGGCCGCATCCTCGATGGCGGCGCTTCGGTCTGCAAACAGGCCGGCATTCCCGTGGCCGGCGGACACACGATTGATTCGGTCGAGCCGATCTATGGACTGGTGGCGCTGGGCCTGGTGCATCCGGCGCGCGTGCGTCGCAATGCAGATGCGCGCCCGGGCGATGTGCTGGTGCTGGGCAAGGCGCTGGGGGTCGGTGTCATGTCGGCTGCGCTGAAGAAGGGGCACCTCGATGCACCCTCGTACGCCCGCATGATCGCCACCACGACGAAGCTCAACACGCCGGGACCGGATCTCGCCGCCATCGACGGGGTGCATGCCATCACCGACGTGACCGGCTTTGGTCTGGCCGGTCATGCGCTGGAGATGGCCCGCGGATCGGCTTGTCAGGTACGTCTGGATTGGGCCTCGGTGCCGCTGCTGGAAGGCGTGCCGGCTCTTGCGCGAGAAGGCTTCGTGACCGGCGCTTCCGGACGCAACTGGGCCGCGTATGGCCAGGAAGTGTCGTTGTCATCGGCGTTGCCGGCCGAGGCGCAAGCGCTGCTGAGCGATCCGCAGACGAGCGGTGGGCTGCTGGTGTCTTGTGCCCCGGAGGCGCTGGACGCGGTGATGAAGACCTTTGCACAGCACGGCTTTGAGGCTGCCGCGGTGGTGGGCGAGGTCATGGCGCCGGCGGCCGACGCCCGGCCGTTGATCGTCGCCTGAGCCCAGGAAACGAAAAAGCCGTTCCGACTTGCATCGGAACGGCTTCTGATTTGGTTGCGGGGGCAGGATTTGAACCTACGACCTTTGGGTTATGAGCCCAACGAGC
>CBIHOT010000068.1:0-19577 GCA_966211495.1 uncultured Roseateles sp.
GCGCTACCTGGAACCCACGCGCACGCGCCTGGGCCACTACGGGGTGTGTGGGACGGGGGGGGCGCCGGCGCCACATCGCCGCGAAGCCCGGGTCGATATGATCCTGCCCGTTGGTGCTCGCGCCCGGCCGTTCGGCCAGCGCAGTTCAACGGGAATCAGGAAGGGCTCCACGACGACGACGGCCACCGCCTCGCCGACACGTCCGCCCCCACCTGAGCTGCCCCCGCAACGGTCAGCAGACCGCGCAGGCTTTGCTCCTGCGCCGCCGTCGTCCATGGCCACTGGAGCGCTTGAAGCGGCTCTGGGAAGGCCCCGACGGTGTGACGTCCGCCCAGCCCGGATACCGGCCAACAGGCGGCCCTGACGCATCCCGCGCAGGGCCATGTTCGCATTCGGCCGCGGGGAAGCGGCCACCGTGCGCCTTGCTGAATTCCCTCACTGCATGACACACCCCACCCTGCGCGCGCTGCCGCGTGCCCTTGCCTTGTCCCTGCTGGTGCCCGCCGTGGTGCCTGCCCTCGCCCAGACGGGCCGCACGACCAACGCGGATGCCCTGCAGCCGGTGGTGGTGGTGGGCACCCGCGAAGTCCAGCCGCTGAAGGACAGCGTGGCCGATGTGGTGCTGATCGACGCCGAGACGCTGCGCACCGGCGGTTTCGATTCGGTCGAGGATGCGCTGCGCCGTCAGGCCGGCCTGCAGATCACCCGCACCGGCGGTCCGGGCCAGTCCGGCGGCTACCTGCTGCGCGGCACCGGCACCAGCAGCACCGTCGTGATGATCGATGGTGTGCGGGTGGGCTCGGCCACCCTGGGCCAGGCGGCCTTCGAATCGATGAGCCTGAGCGACATCGACCACATCGAAGTGCTGCGCGGCCCGGCGTCCGGCCTGTATGGTGCGGATGCCGTCGGTGGTGTCATCCAGATCTTCACCCGCAAGGGCCGCGGGCCGCTGAACCTGACCGCGCATGCGGCTGTAGGCGACTACCGGTCCAGCGAGAGCGACATCGCCGTCACCGGCGCCCAGGGGGGCTTCGACTATGCGGCCAGCCTCAGCCATGACCGCTCGCGCGGCGTCTCCGCCTTGCGTCCCAACGATGCATTCCAGTTGTACAACCCCGATGACGACGGCTTCCGCCGCACCGTCGCCAGCGCGCGACTGGGCTTCACACCGGTGGACGGCCACCGCATCGGCGTCAGTGCCACCCAGAGCCGTCTGAATAGCCAGTACGACGGCGCGGAGTACGACGCGGACTTCAATGCCGACACCACCCCGGACTTCCGCAACCACCTCGTGACGCGGCAGGTGGCGGCCGACTACCGCGGCGTGCTGAACCCGATGTGGACCACCTCGCTGCAACTCTCCCGCAACACGGATGAGCTGCGCTCCGGCGCCACCACGTTGTCCCACTACGAGACCGACCGGAACCAGTTCACCTGGCAGAACGCGCTGCGCCTGAGCGAAGGCCAGCAGATGGTCCTGGGATATGAGCGCATCGCAGAAACCGTCGAAGGCGATGTCTTCACCAGCGTCCCCAAGCGCATCAACAACGGCTACTTTGCCGGCTACACCGGCGGCTTCGGCCCGGCCTCGCTGGAGGCCAGCCTGCGCAGCGACCACAACTCCGCCTACGGCACGCACAGCACGGGCGGACTCGGCGCCAGTTATGCGCTGACCTCCAACCTGAAGCTGCGCGCGCTGGCCGGCACCAGCTTCCGCGCCCCGACCTTCAACGACCTCTACTACCCCGGCTACGGCGTCGCCACCACTCGTCCGGAACGGGGCCGCAGCGTCGAACTGGGGCTGAACTGGGTGTCGGGCAACAGCAGCGCCTCGGCCACGTTCTACCGCAACCAGGTGCGCGACCTGATCGGCTATGTCTCCGACACCACCGGGACGATCTGCCCCACCGGCTACGACGGATGCACCACCAACGTGTCGCGCGCGCTGCTCAAGGGCGTGAGCCTGCTGGGCGCGCATCGGCTGGGCGACTTCCACCTGCAGGCGACGGTGGACTTCCTGGACGCCCGCGACCGCTTGACCGGCAACCGCCTGCCGCGCCGCGCGGCGCATCAGGAGAGCGTGTCGGTGGACTACACCCCGGGCGTGTGGAGCGTCGGTGCCACGCTGACCGACATCGGTGCGCGTCCCGACCCGGTGCAGACGCTCGGCGCCTATGCGCTGCTGGACCTGCGCGCCAGCTGGCGCTTCCTGCCGCAGTGGCGTCTGGAGACCAAGCTGCTCAATGCCACCGACCGCGACGTGCAGCCGGTGCGTGACTACCAGGGTCTGGGCCGTCAGGTCTGGGTGGGCCTGCGCTACGACATGAAGGGCTTCTGAGCTCAGGGGCCGCGGCTGGCCAGCAGCGCGGCCTCGACCCGGCTGCGCACCTGCAGCTTCTGCAGGATGTTGGTGACGTAGTGCTTGATGGTCTTCTCGGCCAGATGCAGTTCGTCCCCGATTTCTCGGTTGGTGCGGCCGCGGCCAATCAGGGAGAGGATGGTCCGCTCGCGATCGGTCAGCTCCTGGAGCGGGTCCGGCGCCTTGCGCTGGGTGAGTGACACCAGCATCTCGGCCGCGATGGACGGGGAGACATACACCTCCCCCGCCACTGCGGCCCGCAGCACCTGCGCCAACTCCCGCGCGGACACGCCCTTGAGCACGTAGCCCCGCGCCCCCGCCTTGAGGGCGGCCAGCAGCTTGTCCTTGTCCTCGGAGGAGGTCAGCATCACGATCACCGTGGCCGGGCAGGCCATCGCGATCCGCTCCGCGGTGACGATGCCATTCCAGCCTGGCATGCTGATGTCCAGCAGCACGACCGTCGGCAGCAGCGCCTGGGCCAGCGCGAGCGCCTCTTCCCCGCTGGCGGTCTCGCCCACCACCCGGAAGCCGAGCTCCTGACCGAGGGAGTGCACCACGCCCTGGCGGAACATCGGATGGTCATCGACCACCAGCACTTCGATCATGTCATTCATCGTCCCGACTCCGATCTTCCTCTTGCGCAAGGCGCTCTGACAGCGGCGCCCGCGCAGACGCCTCCATGCCCGGTTCCGGCTCCGTCAGCGGCAGTGACACGCGCACCGTGGTGCCCGTGGCTTCCGCACCCGCCGCGGATGGGCGACTGCGCACATCAAACCGCCCGCCCAGCGACTCGACCCGCTGCCGCATGCCGTTCAGTCCCAGCCGGCCGCTCGCCAGCGCCTTGGCCAGATCAAAGCCGGGCCCGCGATCCTTGACCTCGATCACCACGCTGCGCGCGTCGGCACCGACCATCACCTGGCAGGCACTGCCCGGGGCATGTCGCCACACATTGGCCAGCGACTCCTGCAGCAGCCGGTAGACCGTCGTCTTGATGCGCATCGGCAGCTGCAGATCGGCCGCCACGGCGGTGCTGAGCTGCACCTCCTGCCTTGTCTTGCCCACAAAGTCCCGCACCACCCGCTGCGCCACTTCATCCAGCGTCAGCGGCTCGATGTCCGGCAATTCCAGGTTGGCCGCAATGGCACGCAGATCGGCCATGGCCGCTTCCACCGCCTGACGGATGCGAAGCAGTGCCTGTGCATCCGGCCCCGACTCGGGCTTCGGCGGCAGGTTGAGCAGCAGCAGCTGTTGCGCGGCCTGCGCGTCCTGCAGGTTGCGCAGCTGCATCAATGCAAAACCGAGGTCCTGGCAGGGGCCGTCATGCACGCTGGCGGAGATGCGCTGCAGCAGGGCCTCATTCACCACCACGGCCTCTTGAGCGGCGGTGCGCACCCCGTTCATGCAATTGCCGGTTCTGCCGGTTGAGCTCGGTCTGGCGCCGCACCTGGGCACTCAGCGCGCCCCGCTGCGCAGCAATGAGTCCGCTGCCGCGCCGCACCAGGACGAAGAGCAGCAGATAGGTGGCCAGCATTGCCCCGGCCACCACCCCCCAACTGCGACGCTGAGCCGCGCCGGCTTCGCGATCGACCTCGTCCGGCAGCTGGTAGAACTCGGCAATGGCGCCGATGCGTCCGCGGTCGGAGGTGTGGATCGGGGTATAGGTCTCGATCATGCGTTCCAGCGGCTGGCCATGATCGGTCTGAGCCCGGCCGCGCCGCACGCTCACCTCCGAGAAGATGCTGCCGGCCACCGCCGCCTCCAGCCCTTCGTCGATCTCGAGTCTCTGGCCGACGCCCTGCCCGTCGCTGGAAAACAGCACGGTCCCGTCCGGTCGCCAGATGCGAAGGGCGACGATGCGGCGGGCCCATTCGGCGTCCAGGATCATCTCGAACAGGGCGCGCTGCTCGGCCTCGGTCAGATGCCCGACCTCGTCCACATGCTGCAGCTGCGGTGCGATGAAGCCGTCCACATAGAGCGCAGTGTCGGCGCCGATGCGGTGCACCACGCTGTCGTGCACCTGGCGTCCCACCCACCAGCCCAGCAACACGGTGGTGGCCAGCAGGATCGGAAAACTGAGCAGGAGAAACTGCTGGGACAGCGACAGCCGCCAACGCGCGGGATTCATGCCAATCACTGTAACAGTGGGTGTTCCCGCCCACCATGGACCAAAGTCCCGACCGATCGCGACCAAGCGCCCACCCAAGTCCCGACCAGCGCCCCTGCCCGTCCCGGCCCGCGATTCCTAGGATGCAGGCTTCTCTTCAGGAGCCCCTTTCATGCTGAATCGTTCCACTTCGATCTCCGCCGTGCGCCACGCCGCCGCACGTGCGTCCCGCCCCCTGCTGCTGGGTCTGGCCCTGGTGATGTCCGTGGGCGCGGCCCAGGCGGCATCGTCCAAGGGCTGCGAAGGCGGCGGATTCAAGGTGCTCGGCCTGAGCGGCTCGGTCAGCACCACGGTGCCGGCGGCGCAGGTCGGCAGCAGCTTCCTGGTGCAGGGCAAGTATGTGCAGTTCGAGGTGGACGCCGCCACCTTCGGCGTGCGCAACTACCTGCTGACCGGCGCAGCCAATGCGCTGGACATGACCGGCGGGGTGCCCACACCCGTCTTTGCCTCGAAGATGCCGGACCACCGCGGCGCCGTGCTGAACAGCGGCGTGGATGTGGACCTGAAGGACACCAGCATCGAACTGATGCGTGAAGGCGGTCAGGTCACGATGAAGCTGCAGGCCAAGGACTGCGCCAATGGCGGTGTGTTCCAGATGGAGGTCGCCCGTGCAGACGGCACCGCCACCGTGTTCACCCACACGCTTGCGACGCATCCGACCAACCCCAGCCTGAATGCCTTCTACTTCGACAACCGCAAGTTCCGTGACCGGGAAGGCGATGCCGTGCCCTACAAGGACACGACGGTGGTGGTGACGCCGCGGGTCAACTTCGGCAACGACTATTCGGCCCGCTTCGTCGGTCGCGACAGCCCGCAGGTTGCCACCCGCCTGTCAGATGCGAATTGCGCGAACCGCATCGTCAAGCGCGATGGCACCCTGGCCACCGTCTCGCACTGCGGTCTGACCTCGCGCTGGGAAGTCTCCAGCGGCGGCCGCATGGGCATGGTCTTTGGCGAGGATGCGACCGAGGTCGCACCGCCCGCCACCATCTGCACCCACAAGTGCCAGGCGCAGAACCAGGTGAAGGGCCAGTCCACCGTGCTGGGCGCGCCGTTCCCGGTGGCGCCGGCGGACCGTCTGGCCCCGCGTCAGTAAGCGCTCAGCGCTCCTTCACCAGCGACGCCGCCACGGTGGAGGCGCTGGTGCCGTCGCCCAGCAGGAACACGGTGTAGACGCCCTGGGCGAGGATGTCGGTGTCCGTCTGCGAGAACAGCGGCGTGGACGAATTGGTGGAGTTCACCGTCAGCAGCGCATCGGTCACCGCCGTCAGTTGCGTGGGTGTGGAGGCATACCCGGGCAGCACGCCGCTCGCCTTGACCGAGTAGTTGAGGTAGAGCGTCATCTCCGCGCTATTGCTGCTCATCGCGTTGAGCAGGCGGATCTTGGCGTTGGTGGAGGAGGTCGGCAGCTTGTTGTCGTCGCTGATCAGTTGCACCGTCGGGGCTGCGGCATCGCCGTAGACCACCATCGTGTAGTCATTTCCGGCCACCAGGGTGCCGATGCTGGCCGAGACGGCATTGCCGTTGACCGTCAGGCTCAGCGCGGACGCACCGGCCGTCACCTTCACATAGCCCCCCACCGTGGGCGAAGTCGCGCTGGAGACCAGCGTCGTCCCGCCCAGCGAGGCGGCGACCGATCCGCTGGTGAGGCCGGACACCACCCGCATCCGGGCATTCGGGTTGGGCAGATTGGTGAGGGCGCCCTTTTGCACCAGCTGCATGCCGTTGACCAGCAGGCCGCCATTGGAGCCCGTCAGGATCAGGGTGGAGACGCCTGCATCAGGCAGCGCGATGGACGGGATCTCCAGACGCACGTCGGAGGTGTCGCCCGCGGCGGTGATCACCAGTCGGAAGCTGCCCGGCTTGATCGACAGATAACCGGAGCCCGACCCGGCGGCCACACTGCTGGCGAGGGTGGCGGAGCCGCTGAGGTCGGTATCGGTCGTGGCGGTCTCGTAGATGTCCAGCGCGCCGGCATCGGGCGCCAGGTTCAGGATCTGCAGCTTGGTCTTGCCGCTGTCCGGGGTGTCTTCGGTTTCGGTGATCAGCGCGTTCTTGACCGAGCCGCTCACCCCATAAGCGATCAGCGTGTACTTGTTGCTGGTGCTGAGGGTGGGGGTGGTGGAGGTCAGCGTCGCACCGCTGGTGGAGTTCTGTACCTCCAGCAGGGAATCGTCCGAGCTGACGCTTTCATAGTCACCCACCGACGCGTAGGTCACGCCGCTGGTCACTACCGTCTCATCCTCCCCCACCGCCAGGTCCAGCGACGCCACGCCGATGCTCGCATTGAGCAGACGCACCTGCGCCTTGTCGTCACTACCGCCGCCACAGCCCGCCACTCCGGCCAGGGTGGCCACCAGGCTCAGGCCCATCGCCAAACGCTTCAATCGCATGTTCCAACTCCATGAAAGGACTGAAGCATTGGAGAGGGCCGGTGTTTCCCGCTTTCGTGCGCCGCGTGGCGGGTTTGTCGCTCGCGTGTCCGTTCCGACATGTTGTGCAGCGCGGCGGCTCTACACTTCCCCGGCCCGCGATCCCCGCCCCTGCGATCCATGCCTACTTCTGATCAACTTCCCGTGAACGCACCTTCGGACGCCGATGCACCGCTGCAGGACACCCACCTGCCGGCGCTCGATGCCTCGCTGTTCGACGTACCGGATCTGGCACGCCTGAGCGCACGCACCCCGTCCACCCACCCACCCCGCATCCTGCTGCTGTACGGCTCGTTGCGGACGCGCTCCTATAGCCGGCTGCTGACCTTCGAAGCGGCGCGACTGCTGCAGGCGATGGGGGCGGAGGTGCGCATCTTTCATGCCAGCGGCCTGCCGCTGCCCGACGATGCCGACGAGTCCCATCCCAAGGTGCAGGAGCTGCGCCAGTGGGCGACCTGGTCGGAGGGCATGGTGTGGTGCTCGCCGGAGCGCCACGGCGCCATGACCGGCGTGATGAAGTCGCAGATCGACTGGATCCCGCTCAACGCCGGCGCGGTGCGGCCGACGCAAGGCAAGACGCTGGCGGTGATGCAGGTGTCCGGCGGCTCGCAGAGCTTCAATGCGGTCAACCAGATGCGGGTGCTGGGCCGCTGGATGCGGATGCTGACCATCCCCAACCAGTCGTCGGTCGCCAAGGCGTTTGCCGAGTTCGATGACGACGGCCGGATGAAGCCGTCCGCCTATTACGACCGCCTGGTGGACGTGATGGAAGAACTGATGAAGTTCACCCTGCTCACCCGCGACCTCGGCCCCTATCTGGTGGACCGCTACAGCGAGCGCAAGGAAAGTGCCGAGGCGCTGTCCCAGCGAGTGAATCAGCGCTCCCTGTGAGCGAAACGAACAAGAATCACCGGCGTGAATCCCGGACTTTCAGGGTCTCCTAACATCGGGTGATGAGCCGTTCCGCGCTGACCTCCGACGACCGTACCGAGCCTACTCCAGGCACCCGCACACCCGCCCTGACGCCGCGCACGGCAAGCCGTCGGCGTGCGGGCCGCTGGCTGCTGATGGCCGGGCTGCTCCTGGGCATCGTCAGCTGCGCCACGCGGCTCGCGCCCCCGCAGGCCACCGTGCCGTCCAGCTTCGCCGACTATCGACAGCAGGCCCTGCAGACCCTCACCGAAGGCCGTGCGTTCCGCGGCGAGCGCGCACCGGAAGAGGCACAGTTGAACGCACCGCGCGAATGGCGCCCCAGCGGCCCTGTTCGCGGAGGTGTGCTGCTGGTGCATGGGCTGGGCGACTCGCCCTGGTCGTTCACCGATATCGGTGAGGCGCTGGCCCGGCAGGGCTTCCTGGCGCGCACCGTGCTGCTGCCCGGCCACGGCACACAGCCGCGCGACATGCTGGACGTCCGCATGGAGCAGTGGCGGGAGGTGGTGGAATCCCAGGTGGCGCTGCTGCAGCGGGACGCCGGCCCGGTGATGCTCGGGGGATTCTCCACCGGCGCCAACCTGGTGCTGGACCATGCCTACCGTCATCCCGAGGTCGCCGGGCTGCTGCTGTTCTCGCCGGCCATCCGGTCATCGGTCTCGCTGGACTGGCTGGCCCCGGCCCTGCGGTACGTGCGCCCCTGGCTGATCGAGACCTCGCCGCAGAGCGAGACCATTCCGGTGCGGTATTCGATGGTGCCCACCAACGGCTTCGCCCAGTTCTATCGCACCAGCCGTCTGGCGCAGGACCATCTGAGCAGCGCCCCCTTTGATCGCCCGGTGCTGATGGTGCTGGCGGAGGGGGATTCGGTGGTGGACGTGGCGCATGCGGCCAAGACCTTCCATGCGCGCTTTACCCATCCGGCCAGCCGGCTGATCTGGTATGGGCACCATCTGCCGCCCACGTCGGGGGACCCTCGTGTCGTCACCCGGCCGGATGTGCTGCCGCAATGGCGCATCAGCCAGTTCTCCCACATGGGCGTGCTCTTCTCGCCGAAGAACCCGCTGTACGGGCCGCAGGGTTCACTGAAGCTGTGCCGCAACAGCCGTGACGGGGACGCCATCCGCGCCTGCGAGCAGGGCGCGGAGGTCTGGTACTCGGACTGGGGGTATACCGAGCCTGGGAAGATCCACGCCCGGCTGACCTTCAATCCCTACTTCGATCTGCAAACCCGGCTGATGGAAGAGGTGATGGCGGCGGGGATTCCGCGTCCGGGTGCGGATGCGGATGCGGGTGCGCGAGCTGGTGCGGGTGCCGCGACCGCTGATGCGCCAGCCGATACAGCACCGGCAGCACCAGCAGCGTCAGGGCGGTAGACGATAGGATGCCGCCGATCACCACGGTGGCCAGCGGCCGCTGCACCTCGGCGCCGGTGCCGGTGGCCAGTGCCATGGGCACGAAGCCGAGCGAGGCCACCAGCGCCGTCATCAGCACCGGACGCAGACGGGTCAACGCACCTTCATGGATGGCCTCATCCAGCGGCATGCCCGATTCGCGCAGGTTGCGGATGAACGAGATCATCACGAGGCCGTTGAGCACCGCGACGCCCGACAGCGCAATGAAGCCGACCGCCGCGGAGATGGACAGCGGAATGTCCCGCAGCCACAGCGCCACGATGCCGCCGGTCAGCGCAAAGGGAATGCCGGTGAACACGATGAAGCCGTCCTTCATGTTGCCGAACATGGCGAACAGCAGGACGAACACCAGCAGCAGCGACACCGGCACCACGATCTGCAGACGCTCCGTGGCGGACTGCAGGTTCTCGAACTGACCGCCCCAGACCATCCAATACCCGGTGGGCACCTGCACCTGCTGACCGATCAACTGCTGGGCCTCGGTCACGAAGCTGCCCAGGTCCCGTCCGCGGACATTCGAGCTGACGACGATGCGTCGCTTGCCGTTGTCTCGGCTGATCTGGTTGGGGCCTGGCGCGGTGGTGAAGTCCGCCACCTCGCTCAGCGGGATGAAGCGTCGGGCGCTGCCCTCCGGTCCGGCCGGCAGCGGAATGGGCAGGCGCTTGAGGGCCTCCACATCCGACCGCAGGACTTCTGGCAGTCGCACCAGGATGCCGAAGCGGCGATCGCCTTCGAACAGGATGCCGGCGTCACGCCCCCCCACGGCAATGGCCAGCGTGTCCTGAACGTCCTGGACATTCAATCCATAGCGGGCCGTCCGTTCACGGTCCACCGTCACGCTCAACATCGGCAGGCCGGTGGTCTGCTCCACATTGACCTCGGACGAGCCCTGGATGCCCTGCAGCAGACCCTGGATTTTCTGGGCGGTGGCATTGAGCACCTCCATGTCGTCCCCGAAGATCTTCACCGCCACATCCGACCGCACGCCGGAGATCAGCTCGTTGAAGCGCAGCTGGATCGGCTGGGAGAACTCGTAGTTCTGTCCCGGCAGTTTCGCGACTTCAGCCTGTACGGCGGCCAGCAATTCGTCCCGGGTGCGACGGGGCTCCGGCCATTGGTCTTGCGGCTTGAGCATCACATAGCCGTCGGAGATGTTCGGCGGCATCGGATCGGAGGCGATCTCGGCGGTCCCGGTGCGGGCAAACACCCGCTCGATCTCCGGGAACTTGGCCTTGAGTGTCGATTCGAGTCGTTGCTGCATTTCCAGCGATTGCGTCAGACTGGTGCCCGGAATGCGCAGCGCCTGGATCGCGAAGTCCCCTTCATTCAGGCTGGGAATGAACTCGCTGCCCATGCGGGACGCCAGCAGACCGGTCAGCACCACCATCACCGCCGCGAAGGTCAGCACCACCGCCTTGGCGTTCATGACATGGCGCAGCATCGGCTCATACGCCTGACGGGCCCAGCGCATCAAGCGGTTCTCCTTCTCGGCCACTTTCTTGCCGATGAACAGGGCCACGGCGGCCGGCACGAAGGTGATCGACAGGATCATGGCGCCCACCAGCGCAATCACCACGGTGAAGGCCATCGGGTGGAACATCTTGCCCTCCACACCGGCCAGCGCAAAGATCGGCAGGTACACGATCATGATGATCAGCTGCCCGAAGAGCAGCGGCCGCCGCGCCTCCTGCGCCGCGAGAAACACCTCCTGGAAACGCTCCGCCCTGGTGAGCAGCCGGCCCTTGTGTTCCTGTGCATGCGCCAGGCGCCGGACGCAGTTCTCCACGATGACAACGGCCCCGTCGATGATGATGCCGAAGTCCAGCGCCCCCAGGCTCATCAGGTTGGCGCTGACCTTCTGGTTCACCATGCCGGTGAAGGTGAAGAGCATCGACAGCGGGATCACCATGGCGGTGAGAAGGGCCGCGCGGATGTTGCCCAGGAAGAGGAACAGGATGGCAATGACCAGCACCGCGCCTTCGATCAGGTTCTTCTTCACCGTGGCAATCGCCTTGTCCACGAGCTTCGTGCGGTCGTACACCGTCACCGCATGCACACCCTTGGGCAGGTTGGCGTTGATCTCCTCCATCTTTTTGGCGACGGCCTGCGCCACGGTGCGGCTGTTCTCGCCGATCAGCATGAAGACGGTGCCCAGCACCACCTCGCGGCCGTTGTCGGTGGCAGCGCCGGTGCGCAGCTCGCGGCCGATCTCAACCGTCGCCACATCCTGCACCCGCACCGGGACGCCGCCCACGTTGCGCAGCACGATGTTGCCGATGTCCGCCATCGAGCGGACCTGGCCTGGCGCACGGATCAGGTACTGCTCACCGCGGCGCTCGATATAACCGGCGCCGACGTTCGCGTTGTTGCGCTCCAGCGCGGCGACGATGTCGCTCAGCGTCAGGCCGTAGGAGGAGAGCTTGGAAGGGTCCGGGGCGACGTGATACTCCTTGGCAAAGCCGCCGATGGAGTTGATCTCGGTCACGCCGGTCACGTTGCGCAGCTGCGGCTTGATGACCCAGTCCTGGATCTCGCGCAGGTCCGCCGGCGTGTAGGGGTCGCCGTTGGGCTTCTTCGCGCCGGGCTCGCTTTCGACGGTCCAGAGATAGATCTCGCCGAGGCCCGTGGAAATCGGCCCGATGTCAGGCGTCACCCCCTCGGGCAACTGGTCGCGGGCGGATTGGATCCGCTCATTGACGAGCTGCCGGGCGAAGTAGATGTCGGTGCCATCCTGGAAGATGACGGTCACCTGGGACAGCCCGTAGCGGGACAGCGAGCGCGTCTGCTGCAGGCCGGGCAGGCCGGCCATGACCGTCTCGATCGGATAGGTGACGCGCTGCTCGGTCTCCAGCGGTGAATACCCCGGCGCGCCGGTGTTGATCTGCACCTGGACGTTGGTGATGTCGGGCACGGCGTCGATTGGTAGCTTCTGATAGCTGAAGACGCCGAGCGCGGCCATGCCGACCACGGCCAGCATGACCAGCCATCGCTGTTCGATGGCGAAGCGGATGATGCGTTCAAACATGGTGCGTCATCCTGTTCAGTGAGCGTGCGAGGCGGTGGACTTTCCCAGCTCCGCCTTGGCGATGAAGCTGCCGGCGGCGATGTAGGGAGCGCCGGCCTTCAGGCCCTGGACGATCTCGACCCGCTGGCCATCGGTGCGGCCCACCTGGACCGGCTGGGCGATGAACCCGGTCGCCGTCTTGACGAACACCACCGGCTTGTCTTCCACCGTCTGAACGGCATCCGCAGTGACCGTGATCGGCGCTTCGAAGGAATCCCGCTTCATCTCGACATTCACGAACAGGCCGGGCCGCCAAGCCGCATTGGGGTTCTGCAGGGTTACCCGCGCCTGGGCGGTGCGGGTGGATTCGCCGATCAGCGAGCCGACATAGGCCACCGTGCCCACCGCCGACTGCTCGAACGCTGTGGCGCGGACGGTCACGCGGTCGCCGACCCGCACCAGCGGCAGGTCCTTGGCGGGCACGCTGATCTGGGCCCAGACCGTCCGCAGGTCCGCGACGGTGAAGACGTTGGCATCCTCACGCACCTGCTCGCCCAGGGCGATGTGCTTTTCGACAATGGTGCCGTCAAACGGCGCACGCAGCTCATACCGGTTGAGCGAGCCGCTGCTGAGCGTGGCGCCGACCGCCTGAAGCTTTTGCCGCGCATTCGTCACCGCAATCTCGGCTTCCTGCATCGCCTGCTCGGCCACCTGCACATCCTGCTGCGGGGAGATCCGGGCCTCGAAGAGGCTCTTCTCCCGCTCATAGGTCGTCCGCGCCAATTGCAGGCGCTTCTGCGCCGCCTGCAGCTCGGCGCGCTGGTCAGACACGGTCGTGCTGCTCACCACCGCCAGCACCTGCCCTTTGCGCACCGTCTGGCCCAGTGCCACCGGCACCGACTCCACCACGCCGGACACCCGCGGCACCACGTGCGCGGTGGTGTCCTCATTGAATTTCACCTCGCCGGGCAGCTGGTAGGTCGCGGTGAGGGTGGCGGGCTTCGCCGCTTCCACCACGATGCCGGCTGCGGCCTGCTGCTCGGGCGTGAGCGACACCACCCCTTCCTGCGCTTTCTTGCCGGCCTCCTTGCCGGCTTCCTGGTGATGCTCGCCGTCGCCGTGCGCCTTCGCATCGGCGTGGCCGCCCTTGGCGCTCGCAGCCTTGGCGTCATCGTGATGCTCACCGTCTCCATGGCCCTCGGCTTCTTCGTGCGCATGAGACGCTTCACCGGAGGACTTGCCGACCGAGGTCATGATGCCCACACCGGCCATCAGGCCCAGCGCCAGCACCACTGCAATGGCGATGGCCTGCTTCTTCGGCACGTGGAGGCGAGACGGCTCTTTGGAATCGTTGTTGAAATTCATGGGAGTACTCGTATTCGTTGTGTGGGTCAGGGGCGGACGTCGGCGGTGCCGAGCCGTCGGTCCATCTCCGCGAGAAGGCGGTGCGCCTGCGACAGGGCGGTGAAGTACTGACCGCGTGCCTGCAGGAAGGTCCGCTGCGCATCCAGCACATCCAGGAAGCCGAACTTCCCGAGTTCGAAGCCGCGACGGGCGGCGTCATAGGCGGTCTGGGCACCGGGGAGAACGTCCCGGCGCAAGGCCTCGATCTCATCGACACGGGCTTCCAGCTGGTCCGCGGCCTGCATCACCTCCGCACGCAGCCGGAGGGCTTCGGCCTGGGCCAGGGCCTGCGCGGCGTCACGCTTGCGGAGCGCCTGGAGCTGGGCACCCTGGTTGCGGTCAAACAGCGGGATCGGGATGGAGACGCTGATCAGCGGCTGGGTGCGTCCGACATCGGGCGCGCGCTGCGCGCCAAGACCGATGGTGACGTCCGGGACGCCCCGGGTCCGCTCCAGGTTGAAGGCCGCTTCGGCCCGTTGCACTTCCATCTGCGCGCGCCGCAGCACCGGCGATGCATCGATGCGCTCGGCGAGCACGGCGGGGGCCGGCAGGCGAGGCAGGGCATCGGGCGCGCCCTCCACCCGGATGATGGCGCCCTGCGGTTCACCCATGACGGCACTGAGCGCCTTGAGCGCTGCAGCGAGGTCCGCCTGGGCCTGTCGCAACTCGATGCGAGCCGTGGAGGCCGCGACCCGTGCGCGAGTCTCCTCGACGGGAGAGACCTTTCCGGCGGTCACGCGGCGCGAGACGGCGTCGGCGCCGCTGGCAGCAATCGCCTGCGACGCCTCGGCCACCTGCACCCGCTCCTGGGCGATCAGCACGTCAAAGAAGGCCTGAATGGTGGAGGCCCGCACGTCGGCGCGCTGCGCTTCCAGCGCTAGCGCGGCCACATCACGATCCCGCTGGGCCAGTTCAACACGAGCCGCCCGTTTGCCGCCGAGTTCGAGCGTCTGGCTCAGCGTCATCGACGTGGTGCGGGTCTCCTTGCGGGTGTCCTCGGCGCTCAAGCCGAGGGTCGGGTTGGGCACCAGACCCGCCTGACGGATGGCGCCATCCGTCGATTCAAGCTCCAGCCCGTAGGCGCGAAGGATCGGACTCTGCTGGAGAGCGGTCTGGACCGCGGCTTCCAGCGTCAGACCTGTGAGAGGGGGCTGGGGCTGGGACTGGGGCTGGGCCAGCGCGCCAGCGGCGAATGGGAACAGTGCCGCGCATGCCAGCGGCACAAACAATCTGCGCATCGAAAACTCCAAGGTTGTGGAAACAACTCGAGGGACTCGACGACAGCAGCGCGGCAGACGCCGCGAATAGGAGGATGAGGGACGACCCCGCCGCTATCGCCGATCAGGCGATGCGCCAGTTGGGGCGTTCAGGATGGTCGGGCGCGCGGGTGGAGAAGCGGTTGCCGGGGCCGAAGTCCACGACCTGCGCGGCAGGGTCCATCAAAGCCAGGCCCGCGGTGGACACGGGTTTCACGGCGCTCAGATGGCAGACACCGCAGTCTTCATCCAGGGCGACCTTGGCTTTGGCCTGGGTCTTGTCGACATCCTGGCCCGCGGGTGCGGACTTGTCGGACTGGGCCTGCTGTGCACCGTCGCCATGGGCGTGGACATGATGGCCGACGTGCTGCGCCTCTCGGGCGGTCTCATGCCCGCAATAGGCCGCGGCTGCACCCCAGGTGAACTGGAGGGGCAGGAGGACCAGCAGCAGGAGGGAGAGCCAGCGGCGCATGGGGAAAATTCTAGTGCGTCTGGCATCACTGTGCTGGCCGGAAACTGCCAGAAAACAGTGCTGAAAGGAGAAAAAACTGTCAGGTTCGATGCGGGTCGCCCGTCAGGATCTCCCGGTCGGCTGGCGGACCAGCGCCAGCCGAGGGGATTTCTTCCGGCGCTTTTCCTCGTAGGCGCGCTGATCGGCGGCGGCAATCAATTCGGCCAGACGGACACTTCCCGCCGACACCGCAAACCCCAGGGAGGCGCCGACCTTGACCCGCACATCGGCCAAGGCAATCGGCTCGGCAATGGCATCCCCCAGGCGGCGGCACACCTGGGCCGCAGTGTCTTCCTGAGAGACACCCGTCAGCACCACGACGAACTCGTCTCCGCCGACGCGTGCGATCAGATCGTCGTCACGGCATTCGCGCGTCAGGCGTTGTGCAATGGCCCGCAGCACCTCATCGCCGCCATGGTGACCATGGGCATCATTGATGGGTTTGAAGTCGTCCAGATCGAAGGCCACCACCGTCAGTGCCGAATCGGCGAGGCGAGAGAACTTGTGCTCCAGGGCGCGGCGATTGAGCAGGCCCGTCAGAGGATCCCGATCCGCGGTGCTTCGCAGATCGCCGATGCGGGCGTGACCGCGGCGAAACAGCACGGCTGCATACCCCGTGCTCCAGATGAGAAAGGCCGCCAGCAGCAGCGCGGCCACCCCGGCCATCCATTGCAGCCGACGGTATTCCGCAGCGCGCTCCTGGCTGCGCTGATCGAGCAGCCTGCGTTCGGAAGCCTCCATCGCGGCCAGCGCCTGACGCAGGTCCTTCGCGGCGTCCTGCCTGGCGCGAAAGCGAAGACTGGCCTGGAGGGCCTGCAGGCCGTCGCGTTCGGCAATGACCAAAATGCTGCGGGTCCATCCCACCACCTCAGCGGCTTCCGCCTGTAGCACAAAAGCGCGTTCGGCCTGCTCGGGGCTTGCGCTCACCAGCGCCTGCAGCCGCTCTGTGCCTTCGATGGCGGCACGATTGCTGTCGCGCACCTGATTGAGCGTCTCCGGCTGAGGCGCCAGGGCGTAATTGCGAATGGCAAGACCGCCTCGCAGCAGGCTGATGCGCAGGGCATCGATCTCATCCAGCACCTGCTGGGTATGTTCCACCCAGAGATTCGCACGATAGAAGTCTCGCGCCGCCTGGTAGAGCATCGTGCCGCCGCCAGCCACCAGCAGCAGCGCAAAGAGTTGGGTCAGCAGCAGCAGGCGGCCGATGGGGCGTAGCAACTGCAGGTCGGTGTGCTGATCTTGAGGCGCTTGCATCGGGGCGTCCGGGTTGACGAGGAACGACTCGCCGATCCAGAGACGCGCAGCAATACGTGTCAGGGCGAACTTCTGCGCGCGATCATGCCCTCAAACGCTGACCGCATTTGTATTTGATGAGGGGGATTCGAGTACTAATTTGCCGATGGACGCGTCGCGGATCGAACAGCGGCTTTGGAGCCGCGAGCTTGGCGTTTCCCGGCGGGTAGCCGGCGCAGCCCCCCCTTGATCCCGGGGGGCGGGCCGAGCCTCTCCACTGGCTCCACGATACTTCGGAGAGAGGGAGAAATCATGAACAAATGGATTGCCACCGCGCTGCTGGCGCTGGCTGCGTGTGCACCTGCCGCAGCTCAAACCTACGAACTGACCTTTTCAGGCACGTTCACCTCATTCAACCGCTTCGATTTTTGTGAGAGCTGCAGTTCTCCACCTTTCGAACTGTCGCAGCCCATCCCGTTCAGCGGGACGTTCAACATCACGGTGGCCCCTCAGTCCACCATCAGCCGGTTTGATGACCAGAATGAGCGGATCACTTCCCACACCCTGACTTCGACATTTGTCGATCAGGTGTCATCGAATCCGGCCACCGCCTTCCCGGTGAATCCGGCCCTGACGATCCCCCATGGCACGGCGCCGGCTGCCGAGTTCTTTGGAGAGATGACAGCCGTCGATAGGCAGCACTATGGGCGCTACAACGACACCGGTCTCCTGTCCAGTTCGTTTCGGACCTTGCAGCTCTCACGCTTGGACATGTGGAAGGTGTCGGCGGATACCTCCTGGTTCAACGTGTTCGACTTGTCTGTCGGTTCTGCGCTCAAGACTCCCGGGTCTTTTGAAGACCCCATGACGTCAGCCTCTTTCATTGAAAGGCTGCGGGGCCTTCTGGGTTGCGCTGGCTGCATGGAGATGAACAACCAGTCTTCATATGCCGTTGGCGAAGACCAGTACAACTACTTTGCTGGCGGCACAGCCACTCTGGTGTCGTTTCGCGAACTGGCGTCCCCGGTGCCGGAACCTTCCTCGATGCTGATGTTGGCATCCGGCGTGGCAGTCATTGGCGGGCTGGGCTGGCGGCGTCGCCGTCAACACGGCTGACGGCAGGCGGCCGCGGCTGAGGACGCTGCCGGCGATTGCCTACACTCCGGGTGTTTCCTCTGAACAAAGATTCAAAAACGCCAGCCGATTCCATCGGACCGAAACGTAGAGGTCTGGCCGAGTCGTCGAACTCAAAGAATTGAAATCTGGTTGCCTCACCAGTCGCGCGCCAAAGCGCTACCAAACAAAGTATCAAACTAGTGATTCCCAGCTTTCCTTAACGCGCTTCTGTCTGGTCGTTGGTGCAGGCCCGTACGACACTGGATGGAAGGATTGAGGCACTGGCGCAACAGTTGGCTGTCTACGGGAGGCGTCTAACGCAGCGGCCCGTGTTCTGCGGCAATTTGAAGAAGCTGTCAGAGGCCTACCTGCATGTCGTCTTACCTGACGAGCTATTGCGTTCCCACACTCCATGTGGCACCTTCAGCAAGTTGCTAAGCCCTGAACATGAAGCGGCCGCACTTTCCTGCGCATCGGAAGCGGGCTCTTTTGAACCGCGTCGGTTCTTTCCAGGGGAGCGCCACGGATCATTGCTCACGGCCGCGTCAAGGTGGTGCCCACAGTGCGTGGCCGACGACAAGCACAGGTTTGGCTTCCCATTCTGGCGAGTGCACCACCACCTACCAGGCCTCAAGCACTGCTGGACCCACGGCACCTCTCTCGTGCAAAGCTGCATTGGAAAAGGATGCCTATCGACACCGAAAACACGCTTCGGACTGCTTCCTGGTGGGTCATGCAGCTGCAGTCAACCTGAAGAGCTCTCACCAGACACCTCTTTTGGATACCGATTGGGGAACGGAGGATGCTTGGTGGCGAAGCAACGCTTTCGCACCAAACAAGACGCCTCACAGTCTCTGCCCTGGGCCAGTTGGATAGACTGGGCCATACGACAAGAGACATCGGAGGAAATGAATGCAGCGTCTTCCGGCAGTAATTGCCATATTGGCCATGACCTACGGGGTCAACACCGTCCATGCGGCGGAGGTTGAGGGGGTCCCTAAGGTCTCCAACAAGGAAGAAAAGACGCGCATCCGCATGCAGTCTTGCACCCTGGATCGCGCAGAGGCGCGCGAGACCTTGGTCGCGAAGGACATCTTTGTGGACTACAGGTTCTTGCCCGTTTTACTAGGCAAGGAGCTCAACAACCTCAACAATGGTTGGCCGAGCGCGGATAGCCACCACGTGATCAAGTACATGCTTTCCGCCGGGTGGGCTGCTCTTGAAACGCAAAAGAACTATGAAACGTCGATCACGCGCGATCTCTCTGCGACAACTCCCATCCTCCGTTTCGAGCTAATGCCTGCGGGTTCGGAATTCTGCAAGAACTGGAGCAATCAATATGAGTATCCGTTGCTGGCATTTCCGTTTATTCGGCAGCTCGGAGTATCACCTCAGCAATGCGTTGCCATTAGAGAGCTCCCCAGCCCAACGGCCCAAGCGCGCATCACTGTCGATCGGACCAGGCTTTTCGTTGATCCGGCAGTGTCAGAGTCCTATACCTGGAAGCTAGATGTGCGAGCGGGCGTTTTCGATAACCAAACACAGTTCGTCGAAGCCGCGACCGCCACCATGCACCTGCATAATGCCGAAATTGGCCGTTATGGGAGCAGCAACCTGTGGTTTGCATGCGGTAAGGCTTCTGACCCGGCCACGGCACCACAGGCGGGCACTATTGCAAGGTCGCTGAGGTCAGATGGAGGCCGGCTCAAGGTTGAAGTGCGACACCCCGCATCTTGTAAGGTGTCGCAAAAAT
>CBIHOT010000069.1:0-19402 GCA_966211495.1 uncultured Roseateles sp.
CCGGCCTCTACGTCCCGAACGTAGCGCTCTACCAGGCTAAGCTACACCCCGATGGTGCCTGTCTCTCATTCAGCCAACCCGGTACTGCTACGTCCCGAACCTGCCTCACAAGCCAACAGCTTTTGTCTCAATCCGCTTGATCTGTCTTGAATCGCTTCAAGAACTTCTCTCTACCGACTGAGCCGCAAATTCTAGCAGACTTTCTCGCCACTTGTTAAGAGGCAAGTGAGACAAACATTCTTTCGCGTGTTCGATCTCCGCCCGCGCTGCATCCCGGGTCGCTTCCAGGGCCCCGGTCCGGCGCACGATGGCCACGATGTCCTTCAGTCGCTCCACCTCACCATGCTCGATGGCATGGCGGATCAGCGCCCGTTCCTGCTCGGTGCCACGCTCCATGGCGATCAGCAGCGGCAGCGTCGGCTTGCCTTCACGCAGGTCGTCGCCCACGTTCTTGCCCAGCGATTCGCTGCTGCCTTCATAGTCCAGCGCATCGTCGATCAGCTGGAACGCGGTGCCCAGTGCGCGGCCATAGCCGGCGCAGGCATCTTCCAGCGCCGTCGGCGCATCAGCCAGCACCGCGCCCAGGCGCGCGCTGGCTTCAAACAGCTTGGCCGTCTTGTAGCGGATGACTCGCAAGTAGCTGTCCACCGCCACATCCGGGTCATGCATGTTCATCAGCTGCAGCACTTCCCCTTCCGCGATCACGTTGGTCGCGTCCGCCAGCACTTCCAGCACCCGCATGCGGTTCACCGACACCATCATCTGGAAGGCGCGGGAGTAGAGGAAGTCGCCCACCAGCACGCTGGCGGCGTTGCCGAACATCGCGTTGGCCGTCTGCTTGCCGCGGCGCAGTTCGGATTCGTCCACCACGTCGTCATGCAGCAGCGTGGCGGTGTGGATGAACTCCACCACCGCCGCCAGCTCGCGGCTGGCCGGGCTGTCCGCCCCCAGCGCATTGGCAAACATCAGCACCAGCTTGGGCCGCATGCGCTTGCCACCCGCATGGATGATGTAGGCAGAGATCTGGTTGATCAGGGCAACGTCGGAAGACAGGCGGCGCGCAATGACCGCGTCCACTTCTTCCATCTGCGCATTCAGCGCAGCGAGAACCTCGGCAACAGGGGTAGAGGCAATGGGCTGCACTCTTGGCTCACAAAAGGGGGAAGTGGCGATTATAGAAAGGTCGGCCGCCTCCCCGTGGGAGCTGGGCGGTTTCTCGCACGCTTCTTGATGGGACCCCGACAGTCCGCGACACGGGGCCGGGTCTTGTCAGGGCCGGCCCGGTGCCGTTCCGTGATGAAGTGCACGACCGTGACCCCCCGCAGCTGACCAGGCCCCACGCTGAGGCGGTCCCCTCCATCTCCCGAAGGCCCGCCGCGGCCCTGCACGATTCCCCTGAAACCCCCGCCCTGCCGCCCCCGCAGGGGTTTTGGCTTGCCTGCGGGAAAGCCCTTGTGCTAGGATCTGCGGCTTCCGCGCTTTTAGCGGAAGTGTTGTCTTTGGCGAAGAAAAAGTACCAGTGACCTTGGCGCCGCATCGGCCTGTGCATGTGCACATGGCAGTTGCAGCAGTTCCAAGCGCCTGGGAGCGCCAGCCTCCACAGGGGAGGCTGAGTGAAGTCAAAGCTGTATGTTGAAAGGGCTGATATGTACGCGGTCATAAAAACCGGTGGCAAGCAATACAAGGTTGCTGCTGGCGAGAAGATCAAGGTAGAACAGATTGCTGCGGAAGTTGGCCAAGAGATCGTGATCGAGCAGGTGCTCGCCGTGGGTAACGGCGCTGACCTGAAGATCGGGACTCCCTTGGTTGCTGGCGCAAGCGTGAAGGCCACCGTGGTGGCGCATGGCAAGCACGACAAAGTGCGTATCTTCAAGCTGCGTCGTCGCAAGCACTACAAGAAGAGCCAAGGCCATCGCCAGACCTACACCGAGCTGGAAATCAGCGCGGTCAACGGCTGAGCCCTCGGCTGATCCACGCAACCATTAAGGAGTAATCCATGGCACAGAAAAAAGGCGGCGGCTCAACACGAAATGGCCGCGATTCCAAGCCCAAGATGCTGGGTGTGAAGGTGTATGGCGGTCAAGCCGTGTCGGCTGGCTCCATCATCGTCCGTCAACGTGGCACCAAGTTCCACGCTGGCACCAACGTGGGCATGGGCAAGGACCACACGCTGTTCGCTCTGATCGACGGCGAAGTGTCCTTCACCGTCAAGGGCGAAAACAACCGTTCCACCGTCGTCGTTACGCCGGTCTGAATCTGTTGTTGAGTTCCTGATGCGCAGCCGCCGGGCTCGTCCCGGCCTGCGCAACGCCAGAGCCCCGGCATCGCCCGGGGCTTTTGTCTTTCTCACGAATGCGCCTTGCGTGATTCGTGAAACCTCGGGCCGCGCGGGAGCGCCGGACCATGAATTACGATTGTTCCGCTGCGGGACAGAAGGCCATCCATGAAATTCGTTGACGAAGCCACCATCGACATCGCCGCCGGCAATGGCGGCGCAGGCTGCGCGAGTTTCCGTCGCGAGAAGTTCATCCCCTTTGGCGGGCCGGACGGCGGCGATGGCGGCCGCGGCGGCAGCGTGTTCGCAGTCGCGGACCGCAACCTCAACACCCTGATCGACTACCGCTACGCCCGTCGCCACGAAGCGCGCAACGGCGAAGCGGGCCGTGGCTCCGACCAGTTCGGCGCCGCCGCGGAGGACATCATCCTGCGCATGCCGGTCGGCACCATCGTGCGCGACCTGGAAACCGACGAAGTCATCGCCGAACTGCTGGAGCCGGATGTGCCGGTGCTGCTGGCCAAGGGCGGTGACGGTGGTTTCGGCAACCTGCACTTCAAGACCAGTACCAACCGCGCCCCGCGCCAGAAGACCCCCGGCTGGCCCGGCGAGGTCAAGAAGGTGAAGCTGGAGCTGCGGGTGCTGGCGGACGTTGGCCTGCTGGGCCAGCCCAATGCCGGCAAGTCCACGCTGATCGCCGCGGTGTCCAACGCCCGTCCGAAGATCGCCGACTATCCCTTCACCACGCTCTATCCCAATCTGGGTGTGGTGCGCGTCGGTCCGGAAAAGAGCTTCGTCATCGCGGACATCCCCGGCCTGATCGAAGGCGCGGCGGAAGGCGCGGGTCTGGGCCATCAGTTCCTGCGTCACCTGCAGCGTACCCGCGTGCTGCTGCATGTGGTGGACCTGGCCCCGTTCAATCCTGATGTGGACCCGGTGGCGGAAGCCAAGGCCATCGTCAAGGAACTGCAGAAGTACGACCAGACGCTTTATGAAAAGCCGCGGTGGCTGGTGCTGAACAAGCTGGACATGGTGCCGGCGGAAGAGCGCGAAGCCCGGGTGAAGGACTTCATCAAGCGCTTCAAGTGGAAGGGCCCCGTCTTCGAAATCTCCGCGCTGACGCGTGAAGGTTGCGAGACGCTGATCCGCAGCATCTACGACCACGTGGCCGCCATCAAGGCGCCGCCGCCGGAAGACGCGGACGTGCGCTTCGACGAACCAGTGCCGGAAGCGCCCAAGGCCTTCCAGGAGACCCGCGCCACCCGTGCCGCCAAGGCCAAGGCGTTGAAGCAGGCGAAGGAAGCCGCTGCCGAAGCGAAGGCTGCGCAGGCCGCTGCCGCGGAAGCTGCGACCGCCACCGCTGACGACGTTGACGCTGCGCCGGCCAAGCCTGCCACCAAGGCCGCCTCGAAGTCGGTCGCCAAGCCCGCCGCCAAACCGGCAGCCAAGGCCGGCGCCAAACCCGCAGCCAAGAGCGCCAAGGCCAAGAAAGCTGAAAAAGCCGAGAAGGCCCCCGAGCGCGACCCCCGCTTCGATCCCGCACCATGACCACCAGCGTGCTCCAGGGCGCCCGGCGCATCGTTGTCAAGGTTGGGTCCAGCCTGGTCACCAATGAAGGCCGCGGCGTGGATGCCGAGGCCATCGGCAACTGGTGCCGCCAGTTGGCGCAACTGGCGCTGGAAGGCCGGGAAGTGGTGATGGTGTCCAGCGGCGCCATCGCGGAGGGCATGAAGCGTCTGGGTTGGTCCACCCGGCCGAAGGAGCTGCACGAGCTGCAGGCCGCCGCAGCCGTCGGGCAGATGGGCCTGGCCCAGATGTACGAGACCAAGCTGCGTGAGCACGGCCTGACCAGCGCTCAGGTGCTGCTGACCCACGCCGACCTGGCCGACCGCGAGCGTTATCTGAACGCCCGCTCGACCCTGCTGGCGCTGCTGCAGCACCGCGTGCTGCCGGTGATCAACGAGAACGACACGGTCGTCAACGACGAAATCAAGTTCGGCGACAACGACACCCTGGGTGCGCTGGTGGCCAATCTGGTGGAAGCCGATGCGCTGGTCATCCTGACCGACCAGAAGGGCCTGTACTCCGCCGATCCTCGCAAGGACCCGACCGCCCGATTCATCGACCAGGCCGTGGCGGGCACGCCCGAGCTGGAGATCATGGCTGGCGGCGCCGGTAGCAGCATCGGACGCGGCGGCATGATCACCAAGATCCTCGCGGCCAAGCGGGCGGCCAGCAGTGGCGCGTCCACCGTCATCGCCTGGGGCCGTGAGCCGGATGTGCTGCTGC
The DNA here is from genome assembly GCA_966211495.1 of uncultured Roseateles sp. Lineage (GTDB taxonomy): Bacteria > Pseudomonadota > Gammaproteobacteria > Burkholderiales > Burkholderiaceae_C > Roseateles. The sequence goes on from CBIHOT010000069.1 coordinate 4,565, forward strand.
GACTGGCGCATGGCGAAGCCATCGGCACCGCATTGACCGCCAGCACCGCCAAGCTCGCTGCGCGCAAGCAGTGGATGGTGGATCACCTGCAGCTGCGCGGCTCGGTCCGGGTGGATGCCGGCGCGGCGATCAAGCTCAAGGACGAAGGCAAGAGCCTGCTGCCCATCGGGGTGCAGGACGTCGCCGGGGACTTCCATCGCGGCGACGTGATCGCGGTGCTGGATCCCGCAGGACGCGAGCTGGCGCGCGGGCTGACCAACTATTCCAGCGCGGAAGCCCGGCTGATCGCCCGCAAGCCGTCCTTCGACATCGAGCGGATCATCGGTTATGCGGCAGAGCCGGAGCTGATCCACCGGGACAACCTGGTGCTGCGCTGACCCGCGGACCGCGCGCCAAACATCGGCGCGCGCCCGATAAAAAACCCGCCGAGTCATCCGGACTGGCGGGTTTTTTTACGGGCGCACGGTGCGCAGGGTCCATCGCTGTTGTGGGTCAGTCGTCGCTGGGCGGGTCCGTTCGCCGCGCCACGGGAAGCAGCACATCCTCGCCGCCAGCCGAAGGGGCATGCGCCTCTGCACGGGGTGCTTCCACACGAGAAGGCTCGACGTGCGGCCCATGGCCGTCGTCATGCGACCCGCCAAACCCGTCATGCGGTCCACGCCCGCCGCCCTCATGCCGCTCATGCCGTTCCGGCCGATCGCCTCGCGGCGGCGGCCGCATGCCCGCCCGCAGGTAGCGGTTGTGGTGGTTCAGCCGGGGCAGGAAGCGCGCCAGTTCGGTCAGCGCCATCTGATAGACCCCGCGTTTGAACTCGATGACGGCTTCCAGCGGCACCCAGTATTCGTTCCACCGCCAGGCGTCGAACTCGGGGTGGTCGGTGGCGCGCAGGTTCATGTCACTGTCGCGGCCGGTCAGCTGCAACAGGAACCAGATCTGTTTTTGCCCGCGATAGTGCCCCCGCGCGTCCCGCCGGATGAAATGGTCTGGTACTTCATAACGTAACCAGTCCCGCGTGCGCGCAATGATGCGCACATGGTCTGCAGTGAGGCCCACTTCCTCATGCAGCTCTCTGAACATCGCCTGCTCGGGCGTTTCGCCATGCTTGATGCCCCCTTGGGGGAACTGCCAAGAATGGGTGCGTATGCGCTTGCCCCAGAACACCTCGTTCTTGTGGTTGAGCAGGATGATGCCGACGTTGGGCCGGAAGCCTTCACGGTCGAGCATAATCACCTCAAATCATTCGTTGAGTCGATTATTGCACCGGGCTCGAGAGCCGGGGCGATTGTCGCTAACCCTCAGTCCCACCGCTCTTTTTTCCCGCGTGCCGACGGCCCATGAAAGCATCCCAGTTCTTCATTTCCACCCTCAAGGAAGCCCCCGCTGACGCGGAAATCGCCAGCCACAAGCTGATGATGCGCGCCGGCATGATCAAGCGCCTGGGCGCTGGCCTGTACAACTACATGCCGATGGGGCTGCGGGTGATCCGCAAGGTCGAAGGCATCATCCGCGGGGAAATGAACCGCGCCGGTGCGGTGGAGCTGCTGATGCCGGTGGTCCAGCCCGCTGAGCTGTGGCAGGAAACCGGCCGCTTCGAGAAGATGGGCCCCGAGCTGCTGCGCGTGAAGGACCGCCATGGTCGCGACTTCATCATCCAGCCCACCTCGGAAGAAGTCATCACCGACATCGCCCGTCAGGAACTGCGCAGCTACAAGCAGCTGCCCAAGAACTTCTATCACATCCAGACCAAGTTCCGGGACGAGCGCCGTCCGCGCTTCGGCGTGATGCGCGGCCGCGAATTCACGATGAAGGACGCCTACTCCTTCGACCGTGACGTGGAATCCGCCGGCCGCAGCTACGAGAACATGTACCAGGCCTACTGCCGCATCTTCGAGCGGCTGGGTCTGGAATACCGCGCTGTGGCGGCCGACACCGGCGCCATCGGTGGCGACCGCTCGCATGAGTTCCAGGTCATCGCCGAGACCGGCGAAGACGCCATCATCTACAGCCCCGAAGGCACCTACGCCGCCAACATCGAGCTGGCCGAAGCGCTGCCGCTGCTGTCCGAACGTGGCGCGGCCTCGCAGGCGCTGACCAAGACGCCGACGCCCGGCAAGTCCACCTGCGCCGATGTGGCCGAGCTGCTGAAGCTGCCGCTGACGCAGACGGTCAAGTCGCTGGTGCTGGCCGCCGACGAAACGAACGAGGCGGGCGAGATCGTCAAGTCCCAGGTCTGGCTGCTGCTGGTCCGGGGCGATCACGACCTCAACGAAGTGAAGGCCGGCAAGCTGGAAGGCCTCAAGGGCGGTTTCCGTTTTGCGACCGCCGCCGAGATCGACCAGCACTTCGGCTGCAAGCCCGGGTATCTGGGCCCGATCGGCCTCAAGCGTGAAGGCGAAGGCAGCGTCAAGGTGGTGGCGGACCGTACCGTCGCCCTGATGGCCGATTTCGTCTGCGGCGCCAATGAGGTCGACGCGCACTACACCGGCGTCAACTGGGGCCGTGACCTGCCCGAGCCCGATGTGGTGGCGGACATCCGCAACGTCGTCGCCGGCGATCCCTCGCCCGACGGCAAGGGTGTGCTGGCCATCCAGCGCGGCATTGAAGTCGGCCACGTGTTCTATCTGGGCACGAAGTATTCGGCGGCGATGAATGCCACCTACCTCGACGAGAACGGCAAGCCGCAGCTGATGGAAATGGGCTGCTACGGCATCGGTGTGACCCGCATCCTGGGCGCTGCGATCGAGCAGAACCACGACGAGCGCGGCATCATCTGGCCGGATGCGATTGCGCCCTTCACCGTGGTGGTGTGCCCCATCGGCATGGACCGCAGCGAAGAGGTCAAGACCGCCGCGCACAAGCTCTATCAGGACCTGATGGACCTGGGTGTGGACGTGCTGCTGGACGACCGCGGCGAGCGCCCGGGCGCGATGTTCGCGGACTGGGAGCTGATCGGCGTGCCGCACCGCGTGGTGATCTCCGACCGTGGGCTGAAGGAAGGCCAGGTGGAGTACCAGGGCCGTCGCGACGCCGCCGCCACCAAGCTGGCGCTGGCCGACGTGGTGCCGCATCTGCAGCAACGTCTGAAGTGATGGCGCGCGGGGCGGCGGAACGGCGTGTTCATCACGCCATCGTCCGCGCCGCCTCGCGTGAACCGCAGCGCGTACGTCGCGTCCTGCGTCATCAGCGACAAGGCGTGCCCACCCTGTGAGCCACACCGCTTCATCGGCTCCCCGCATCGCGGTGGTCGACGCCTTGCGTGCGTTGGCGCTGATGCCGGTGGTGATCGTCAACTGGGTCGGGTATCCGGCCCTGCCGGATATGGGCCCGCTGAGCCCGCCGGCGCCGGCGGATTCTCCGCTCGCGCAGGGGCTGTCCTTTCTGCTGCATGCGTTGGTGGCCGGCAAGGGCATCAGCCTGCTGGCATTCCTCTTCGGCTACAGCCAGGCGCTCTCCCATCGCGCGCGAGCGGTGGATGCGCTGCCGCATCGACGCCAGCGTCTGCAGCGCATGGCGGTGCTGGGCCTGCTGCATGGCTGCCTGCTCTACATGGGCGACATCCTGACCACCTACGCGGTTTGCGGCTGGGTGATGCTGGGCTGGGTGTCTCGGCGGCTGAGCGAGGTGCGGGTGCGGCTGCGGGTGATCGTCGTGCTCAATGTGCTGATCTTGCTGCTGGCGGTCGTGCTGGCGCAGATGCCGGTCACCACACCCACCTCCCTGCCGCTGACGACCCCGATGTCGTGGGCGAGCTGGGTCATCCAGAACGCAGCGCACTACCTGATCATGCTGGTGGGTTTCGTCATTCTGGGTTTGCCGCTGCCGCTGCTGCTGATGACGCTGGGCCTGATGGCGGGGCGGCTGCGGCTCTTCTCGCATCCGCGCTGGCGTCCGGCGCTGGCGACCTGGGCGCGTCGCTGGGGCTGGCCGGCGGTGGTGCTGAACGTGGTCTGTGTCACGTTCCTGTGGCCTGGATTGTCGGTGGGCGATGTTCGGGACAGCAGTCGCTACGCGATCGGTTATCTTTATCCCACCCTGTTGCTGCTCAGTGCCGCCGTGCCGGCGCTGGTGCTGATGTTGCATCGTCGGCCGCAGTGGCTGAGGCTGCTGGTGCCGATGGGTCGTCACACGCTGACGATCTACATTGGCAGTTCGGTGGTGAGCCTGCTGCTGTTCAGTGGCGCGGGCCTGGCCTGGCAGCCAGGGACCGCCGTGACGCTGCTGCTGGCGCTGATCTACTGGGGCGGTGGCTTGCTGCTGTCGCATCAGATGGGCTCGCGGAGTTTGCCGCTGGAAGCCTGGTTGGCCCGTTAGCCTGGCTGAGCCGTTGAAATGCTGATGGGATGCCGCTGAGATGCCGCTGAACTGGCGACGGAATGGCAACGCAATGGCGATGAACGATTGTTGAGCTGCTGTTGAACAGCGCTGAACTGCTCTTGAACCTGAGGAAGAACGTGTTTGGATTGCGATCGGTCCTGCAGCCGCTGAGTGACGCTGCCCTTGCCGATGTTGACGATGTTGACAATGGGCAGCCTGCAAGCCCGGCCCGCCGCCGTCTGTTGCTGAGCGCCGGTGCCACTGCGCTGACGGCCGGTGCGGGCGGACTGCCTGCGCCTGCGTGGGCGGGCGCCCAGGTCGAGGAGCCGCTTGCCGATGCGGTGCGCTCCGCCCTGTCGGCTGCGATCGCCTACGACGCGCCGCCGAAGCCGCATTTCGATGGCATCGAGTCCCGACTGGTGTATTTGCGCTGGCTGGGTGAGATGAGCGAGCGGCTCAAGCGCCAGAAGGCGGAGGCGCAGACGCGGATCGAGTTTCTGGAGACCGTCTGGTATGAGAGCACCCGTGCGGGGCTCGAGCCGGCGCTGGTGCTGGGGCTGATCCAGGTGGAGAGCGGCTTTCGGAAGTACGCCATCAGCGTGGCGGGCGCGCGGGGCTACATGCAGGTGATGCCGTTCTGGACGCGCCTGATCGGGGACGGTCAGGCCTCACGGCTCTTTCACATGCAGACCAACCTGCGCTTTGGCTGCGTGATCATGCGGCACTACCTGGACCGGGAAAACGGTGACCTGTTCCTGGCGCTGGGCCGCTACAACGGCAGCCGAGGAAAGCGGGAGTATCCGGACCTGGTATTCGGTGCCCGCAAGCGGTGGTTGCCGCCGGCCTGAGCGGCCGGCGTCAGCAGCGGGGCAGCAGATGCGTGCGCCTTCGCCCGATCAGCCTTGCTTGAGGCCCAGCCACGCCTGCGGCGTCGCCCCGGGAAGCTGGCACAGGTCGAGCACCCGCTCCACCGTCTCGGCCACCATCTCCTCGATGGACGCAGGCTTCAGATAGAGCGCGGGCAGCGGCGGGAAAATGATGCCGCCCATCTCGGTCACCGCGGTCATGTTGCGCAAGTGAGCGAGGTTGAACGGAGTTTCCCGCACCATCAGGATCAGCCGGCGACGTTCCTTCAGGGTGACATCGGCCGCGCGGGTCATGAGGTTGTCCGACAGACCGTGGGCGACGGCGGCCAGGGTGCGCATGGAGCAGGGGGCCACCACCATTGCGGCGGTGGAGAAGCTGCCGCTGGCGACACAGGCGCCAACATCGCCGGGCGCGTAGGACCGGTCGGCCTCGCGCTCGAGGGCATCGCGGTTGAGGCCCAGCTCGTGATGCGCATTGAGGACGCCGGCCGGACTCAGGATCAGGTGGGTCTCGGCGCCGAGGGCGCGGGCACGGCGCAGCAGCTGCAGCCCGTACGCCGCTCCGGTGGCGCCGGTGATGCCGACGACGAGCCGGGGGCGGACGGGTGCGGTCATGCGGATCAGGCCTTGGTCAGCAGTTGCTGCAGTTCGCCGCTCTCGTACATCTCCATCATGATGTCCGAACCGCCGACGAATTCGCCGCCGATGTAGAGCTGGGGGATGGTGGGCCAGTTGGCGTATTCCTTGATGCCTTGGCGGACGGCTTCGTCTTCCAGGACGTTGAAGGTCTTGAGGTCGCTGGCGCCGCTGGCCTTCAGGATCTGGATGGCGCGGCCGGAGAAGCCGCACATCGGGAACTGAGCGGTGCCCTTCATGAACAGCATGACGCGGTTGTTCTTCACCAGGTCATCAATGCGTTGTTGAACGTCGCTCATGGGAAATCCTTTCTTGAATGCGGGAGGGCCGGGGGCGGCCCATGGGCTCGATAGGGGGATTATCGGGCAGGCGCCATGTCCCGTGGCGGTGGGGGTGCTTGATTGCTGCTGGCAGGGGAGTGGCCTTCGGGAGATCCCTTCGGGACCGCGGCGTGCGCTCGGGAAATCGCCGGCCTGGGGCCTGTTTGCTCACATGGCCCGGACCGGTGGCCCGGGCGTTCGGTAGGCACAAACAGTCCACTGGACTGTTTGAGTCCGACCTCACTATTCCTGTCCGGCTTCGCCGGCCATTCCCTTCTAATACTTACGCAAACAGGCCCCAGTCCGGCTCATTCCTCGGTGGCGCTGACTGCCGCGGTCCTGTTGTGGCCTTGCATTCGCATCTAGCGTTCGTGAGATCGGTCAACCGCCATACCCGCAGCGGGCAGCGGTCCCAGGCTGGCGGCTTTCTGAGCGGATAGCTCGGTGCTTGCGGCGATGCGCTCGGTCTCAGCTTCTCGCTGAAGCCAGTGCATCCGAGTGCTCAGAAGCTGTAGCTCACGCCCAATTGCAGGACCGGCTTGAACCGCACATCCCGACTCACGTCGTCCAGCGGCGCGCTATTCCCCAGCCGAAGCCCGGGTGCAGCCCCCGCCAACATGCCAAGGTCAGCGCTGAAGCCCCAACCCCCGCGCAGTGAATAGCTGGTGTAGCCCAGCCCCACATACGACATCGACAGACTGGGCTCCCGCTCAGCCGCCGTCAGCAAACTCAGGCTGCGCTGTCCCACCGAGAGATAGGGCGACAAACTCGCCCCCCGTCCCAGGGCCAGCCCTGAGCTGCTCTGCACCAGCGACAGTGGCCCCACCAGCAAGCCGCCCGTCGCCCGAAGGCCGCCACGCGTGCCCTGGCCCAGACCCGAGCCGGTGAGGTAATAGTCACCCAGCAGATTGGCGCTCAGAATGCGGCTGCCATTGCGCGCGTCATAACTGCCGCTCGCATCGTCCAGTGCCTGATTCATTTGCACCCGGGCCTGCCAATGGCTCGGCGCGGTGCCGGCGCTCCCCGGGCTGCCGTCATCCAGACTGGCGCCCCCGCCAAAACCTTGACCCCCATACGCTCGGCTCAAGCTGCCGCTGTAAGCGTTGGATTTGAGTTGCAGTCCCTGCTGGGCCCAGACGGCACCGGCCGAGGTCATACCGGCCAGGACCAGAACCAGGCGCAGGAGCACAGGTGCGGCGCGCATTGGAGGTCTCCCATACAGGAACCGATATCCAGCCGGATCACCGACGGGGTGGATCCCCGCTCAGTCGGCCGGATTCAAAGCTCCGATAGAACTCATGCTACGCGGTGCCCCCCCGCTTGTGTAGCCCGAGTTGAAAGGGGATTCATCGGCTGTTGCAGTTTTGGCCGGCCATGCGAAGCCGCAGCCCGTCACCCGCAGCCCCCACTGTTGCCGAAGCGCCTCAGCCTGTGGCGCCCAAGCCGCAACCAGCGTCGGTCAGCCCGCCCAGCAGCCGCCGGTCACCCGCGGCTGGTCCCCCAGGTCGCGGCGAAGCGACACGTCCCCGAAACCCCGCTCATGCAGCAGCGACGCCACAGCCTCCGCCTGATCCCAGCCATGTTCCAGCAGCAACCAGCCGCCCCGAACCAGCAGGTCCGGCGCGTGCTGCGTCAAGTGACCAAGGTCACTGAGTCCGTTACCTTCCGGCGTGAGGGCGGAGCGCGGTTCGTGACGCAATGCACGAAGATGCTCATCGTTCCCCGCCACATAGGGCGGATTGCTGACAATCAGATCAAACGGCGGCTGCCCCGCCAACGGTCCGAACCAACTGCCCAGATGGGCCTGGACCGGCAACCCCAGTCGCTCGGCATTGCCGATGGCCACCTTCAGGGCGCCGGCGCTGGCATCCACCATATGCACCACCGCATCCGGCCGCTGGGAGGCGATGGCCAGCGCAATCGCGCCGCTGCCTGTGCCCATGTCCACCACCCGCGGCGCGGTCAGGCCGTCCAGCCGCTCCAGCGCCCACTGCACCAGCACTTCCGTGTCCGGACGGGGAATCAGGGTGTCGGGCGTGACGGCCAGTCGCAGGCCGAAGAATTCTTTCTCGCCCACGAGATACGCCAGCGGCACCTCATCCAGCCGCTTCGCCAGCCAGTCCTGGAAGCGTTCCAGTTGGGCCGGGGTGAGCGGATCGGTGTCATGCGAAATCAGCCAGCTGCGGCCGCACTGCAGCACCGCCTGCAGCAGGTACTGCGCTTCGGCGCGCGGCAGCCCGGCCTGCGCTGCCTGTTGCAGCGCCTGCGCGACGGTCAGTGTTGTGCTCATCACCGCCCCTCCAGCGCCGCCAACTGCTCGGCTGCCTGAGCCTGCTGCAAGCCTTGAATCACGTCGGTCAGGTCCCCGTCCATGATGGCGCCCAGCTTGTACAGCGTGAGGTTGATCCGGTGATCGGTCAGCCGCCCCTGCGGGAAGTTGTAGGTGCGGATGCGGTCGCTGCGATCGCCCGACCCGATCAGGCTCTTGCGCTGCGCGGCCTCCTTGGCCGCTCGTTCATTGCGGTCCTTGTCCCGCAGACGAGCCGCGAGCACCGCCATCGCCTTGGCCTTGTTGCGGTGCTGGCTGCGGTCGTCCTGGCATTCCGCCACCAGGCCCGTCGGCAGGTGGGTGATGCGGATCGCGCTGTCCGTCTTGTTCACGTGCTGTCCGCCCGCGCCGCTCGCCCGGAAGGTGTCGATGCGCAGATCGGCGGGATTGAGCTGGATCTCCTCCGCCTCATCCGGCTCCGCCATCACCGCCACCGTACAGGCGCTGGTGTGGATGCGCCCCTGTGACTCCGTGGCCGGGACCCGCTGCACCCGGTGGCCGCCCGACTCGAATTTGAGCCGGCCATACACACCGTCGCCTTCCAGTCGCAGCACCAGTTCCTTGTAGCCGCCCAGGTCCGACACGTTGGCGGACAGCACTTCATGCTTCCAGCCCTGCGTCTCGGCGAAGCGCATGTACATGCGGGCCAGGTCGCCAGCGAACAGCGCTGACTCATCGCCGCCGGTGCCGGCCCGGATTTCCAGGAAGGCCGGGCGCTCATCGTCCGGATCCTTCGGAATCAGCGCCAGTTGCAGCGCCTGATCCAGCTCGGCGATGTCGGCTTCTGCGCTGGTGATTTCGTCGCGAGCCATGGCGATCATCTCGGCATCGCCGCTGTCCAGCAGCTCCCGGGCCGCGGCCAGGTCCGCCTCGCGCTGCTGATAGCGCCGGTAGTGCTCCACCAGCGACGACACCTCCGCCTGCTCGCGGGTCAGGGCCCGGTAGCGCTTCATGTCGGCCGCGACGCTGCCGTCCGCGAGCGTGTTGTCCAGTTCCACCAGACGGAAACCAAGGCGTTCGAATTGTTGGCGAAGGGTGTCGTTCATGGCCATGAGGCGAAGGCGGAAGCCTGCGGTTGCGATGCGCGGCGCGTCTCAGTGCGTGTCGGTGAGCGCCGTGGTCGTCGCCCGGAAGGGGGCGGGCAGGGTCCCTGAAAGGGGGAAGGGCAGTGGCATCAGCAGTGAGGCGTCACCGGGATCCGGATCGGGATCGAGCCGGGGGCGCCTGTGATGCGGGAAGCCATTGCTGAAAGATTGCAGCGGTTTAGGCGCTGCGTCGGCAAGTGGGGCAGGGTGCGGAGACCGATGCGACTGGAGCGGTGGGCCGCCGGTGAGGCGCTTCGCTCCATTGCTGGCCGCCGCTGCCCGTCGCCGGCCGCCGGGGCGTCGAGGGACGTCGCTAAGACTCGCGCGTGCGCAGCGGGCTGGGCGCTGCGGTGTCGTCGTCCGCCATCAAGGCAGCGACGATGGTGGAGGCGCTGGATGCCGAGCCGGATGCTGAGCCGGATGCCGAGCCCGAAGTCGAGCCCATGACCGGGCCCGACGCTGCCGACACCGGCAGGTCCGTCGGCGTGTTGCGCAGGAAGAGGCGGGACACCGTCTGCGCCATCGCCAGCCGGTGGTCGCCGTCGCTGGCGTTCAGTTCTGCCATGGCGCCGTGCAGCATTTTCTGCGTCAGGCCGCGGGAGAGGGCTTCCAGCACGGTGTCGATGTCCTGGCCTTTGGCCAGCAGCTTGCGGGCGCGCTGGATCTCGGCCTGGCGCCAGCTGTCCGCCTGCTGATGCAGGGCCTGGATCAGCGGAACGGTGTGCCGCTGGCCCAGCCAGTGCACAAAACTCTGCACGCCGTGTTCAATGATCGCCTCGGCCTGCTGCACCGCCGCCTGGCGCTTTTCGCCCGCGGTCTGCACCAGCTGCGACAGGTCATCGACGGTGTAGAGATAGATGTCGTCCAGTTGGGCGACTTCGGGTTCGATGTCCCGCGGCACCGCCAGGTCCACCATGAACATCGGGCGGTGCTTGCGGCGCTTGAGGGCGCGCTCGACAGCGCCCAGGCCAATCAGGGGGAGGCTGGATGCGGTGCAGCTGATCACCGCGTCAAATTCGTGCAGGCGCTGCGGCAGGTCCACCAGGCGGATGGCTTCGGCGCCCAGGTGCTGGGCCAGCTTCTCGCCGCGCTCCAGGGTGCGGTTGGCCACCGCCAGACCCTTGGGGCTCTTGGCCGCAAAGTGCGTGCCCACCAGTTCGATCATTTCTCCGGCGCCGACCAGCAGCACGCGGATGTCCGACAGGTCTTCAAACAGCTGGGACGCCAATCGCACCGACGCAGCGGCCATGCTGATGGAGTGGCTGCCGATCTCGGTGGAACTGCGCACTTCCTTGGCGACCGAGAAGCTGCGCTGGAACAGCTGATGCAGCGTCGTGCCCAGGGTGCCGGCCTGATCCGCTTCTCGCACGGCCTGCTTGAGCTGACCCAGGATCTGCGGTTCGCCCAGCACCATCGAGTCCAGACCGCTGGCCACCCGGAAGGCATGGCGGGCGGCCTTGCCGTCTTCCGCCACATAGGCGTGGTCCAGCAAGGTGGCGCTGCCCACACCGCCGATGCCGGCCAGCCATTCCACCGCGGGGCGGACCATGTCCGGATGCCCGGCGACGTAGAGCTCGGTCCGGTTGCAGGTGGAGAGCAGGGCGGCTTCAGGCAGCTGGGCGGTGCCGCCCGTCTGGCCGCGGCCGGTGGACGGCGACAGCAGCGCGCCCATGCCGCGGGAGGCGCCCTGGCCGAGCTGGTCGGTGAAGCGCTGGAGGGTGGGAGCGAGTTGCTCCAGGGTGAACGCAAAGCGTCCGCGCAGGTCCAAAGGCGCGGACTGATGGTTCAAGCCAAGAGCGAAGACCGTCATGATGGCGCCGATTATAAAATTCCTGCCGAACTCACGCACCTGTCAGGGGCAACGCATCCGGGTGATCCGTCAAGGATGCGGCGACTTACCCCCGGACGGCCCTCTGTCATCCAACCCAATGGGTCACTCTTGAACTTTCTGGACGTCGTCTGGCACCTGTGCAACCTCTTCCTGCCGGCCTGGGTCGTGGCGGCCCTGATGGCCGGGGCGCTCAAGCTGCTGTGGCGGGACCGGGCCCGCGGCATGACCTGGGCCCAGCTGGCGCTGTGGGGCGCCGCTGGCGGCTCCATGGCCGCCGTGTTCGCGGTGCTGCTGATCGGCCGGGACGGCAGCATGGCCGGTTACGCGGCCATTCTGCTGGGCGTCACGCTGCCGCAGTGGGGCCTGACGTGGCGGGCGTCTCCGCATAGCTGAGGCCGTCAGCCGCGGCCAGCGGCAGATCGCCCTCGGCCAGCGGCACCTCGCCCCGCAGCGAGTGCGCGAACGCTTCGGTGATGCGCAGCGGAATCAGCTGGTGCATCAGCCGCTCATGGCCCTTGAAGTTGACGATGCGGTTGCATTCGGTGCGACCCATCAGTTCGGTGGCGTCGCGCCGCGCGTGGCCGGACACCAGCACCGGCACCGTCTTGCCCACCAGCTCCTGGTTGTAGCGCAGCGCGGTGGCCTCGATCTCGGCCTGCAGTTCCTGCAGGCGACGCACCTTCACCTCATGCGGCGTGTCGTCGGCCAGATTGGCGGCCGGGGTGCCGGGACGCGGGCTGAAGATGAAGCTGAATGATGCGTCGAAACCGACATCGCGGACCAGCTGCATCGTCTTGGCATGGTCCTCCTCCGTCTCGCCGGGGAAACCGACGATGAAGTCGCTGGCGATGCGGATGTCCGGACGCACGGCCCGCAGGCGGCGCACGATGCTCTTGAACTGCAGGGCGGTGTAGCCGCGCTTCATCGCACTGAGGATGCGGTCGCTGCCATGCTGCACCGGCAGATGCACATGGTTCACCAGTTGCGGGATCTTCGCGTAGGCGTCGATCAGGCGCTGGCTGAACTCATTGGGATGGCTGGTGGTGTAGCGGATGCGCTCGATGCCCGGAATCTCGGCCACATATTCCAGCAGCAGCGCGAAGTCGGCGATCTCGTCCGAGTCGCCCATGCGGCCGCGGTAGGCATTCACGTTCTGGCCCAGCAGCGTCACTTCCTTGACGCCCTGATCGACCAGGCCGGCCACCTCTTCCAGCACGTCCTCGAAGGGGCGGCTCACTTCTTCGCCGCGGGTGTAGGGCACCACGCAATACGAGCAGTATTTGGAGCAGCCTTCCATGATGGACACGAAGGCGCTGGCGCCTTCCACCTTGGCGGGCGGCAGGTTGTCGAATTTTTCGATTTCCGGGAAGCTGATGTCCACCTGCGGGCGCAGCTGTTCCTGGCGCTGGGCCAGCATCTGCGGCAGGCGGTGCAGGGTCTGCGGACCAAACACCACGTCCACATAGGGCGCGCGTTCGATGATGGCGGCGCCTTCCTGGCTGGCGACGCAGCCGCCGACGCCGATCAGCGTGCCTTTGGCCTTCAGATGCTTGATGCGGCCGAGGTCGGAGAACACCTTCTCCTGGGCTTTCTCGCGCACCGAACAGGTGTTGAAGAGGATCAGGTCGGCCTGTTCCACATCGGTGGTTGGCTCATAGCCTTCGGCGGCGCGCAGCACATCGGCCATCTTGTCCGAGTCGTACTCGTTCATCTGGCAGCCGAAGGTCTTGATGAAGACTTTCTTGGTCATGGCAAGGGCTCCAGGCCCGGTGCTGTGTCAGCCCGGGCCGTGCAGGAATTCAGTAGATATCGCGAGCGTCAGCGGATGTCTGCGGCAGGCAGCAAAACGCTCACCACCAGGACGACTTGGACCACTTCTGATTGGCCGCATCAAACGACCATTCAGAGGCTTCCTTGATGGTGGTCGGCCAGGGTTTGTTCTCAAGCTCGACGCTATTGAGCACCCAGACGTCCATGATCAGGCCGCTGAGGTCGGTGGTGTAGTGCACCACCAGCTTCTGGCCGGACAGGCTGGCGGACAGGGCCACCATGTCGTTGGCGTCCTTGATGCGGGCGCCGGGCGCGAGGCGGGCGTCGCGTCCGTTGAGGGTGACTTCAGGCGGCGTGCCGACCACCAGCGTGCCCCGCAGGGCCTTGGCCGGGAAAAAGCGATGGCCGATGGTGGCCTGGGCCTGCGCGGTCTGCGGCAGGAAGGCGGCACCAACGGTGGCGGTCAGGACGGCGATGCTGGCAGCCAGGGCACTGGCGACACGACGGGGTGCGCGAAGGCCGGGCTGGGCGGGCATGGCACAGCGATACATGGGGTAGATCCAGTGGCTGCGAAAAGGCGTAAGTGTACCGGCTGCGCCTGCGGCAGGGGGCGCTGTCAGAGCCGACCCGTGTCCTGCCGTAACACCGGCGGCGACGCCTGCACCGACCTGTCGCCGGCAACATGAGCCGGGGCCGGAGCTGTAGCCGGAGCCGTATTGAGCGCCACCGGCGGCTCGGCGGGCGGCGGCGGTTCCGGCAGCACATAGACCACGCCCGGTCCTGCGCCGAGCACCGGTCGGACCACATGGTCGAAGAACTCGCCGGTGACGATCACGCAGCCCAGCGAAATCCGGTTGTCGTCGGGCGAAGGCGAGGCCAGCCGTTCCGCGCGGCGCTCGCTGGCCGGAGCGGGCCGCAGGCGGTGAATGGCGAATGCGGCGTCGTAATCCACCCAGATGACGGTTTCGCCTTTGAGATTGGGGCCTGGCTGGCTGTCGTAACGGCCGGACGGCGTGGTGCGCAGCGCGGGCGGGATGCCGGTGGCCACCATCTGGCCGACATTCGGATCCAGCGTGTCGCCTCGGGCAAGGCCAAGCAGGGCCGGTGCCGAGCCTGCGAGGCGCCCGTCAGCGCGAAACACCAGCAGCCGGGCTTCCTTCTTGTCTACCACGGCGAAGGGCCGGCCATGCGCATCGCCGCCTTGCAGAGCGAGACGCACCATCTGCCGAGCTTCCGGCGACACCGCGGCCGCGTCCAGCTGCGCCTGCACGGCGGTGGGAGACAAGCTCACGGCATGGGCCGGCTCTGTGGCCAGCGCCATGCTGATCAGGGCAGCGCCGATCAGCGTCTGCACCGGGAGCCGCGGCTCCCACTTGCGCCGCGAATGAATGCGGCGTCCCAACAACTTCCAACCCTTCATGGCGACTGCGGTCCTTGCAATGAAGACTGCATGGCCGTCTTCCGCGGCGGATATTAAAGAGAGACGGGCTTTGCGACCCGGTGATCTGACCGCCGATCGCCCGGCCGCGGGCCAATGGTCCACAAGATCGAATGAGGCGACGGAAATTACCGCAGCGAGTGCGAAAGCCGGACGCAGTTGCCGTGGTGCGAGGTGCGAGGTGCGAGATGCGTGGTGGGTGGTGCGTGGTGCGTGGTGCGCGGTGATGGCGATGGCGATGGGCGGGTG
>CBIHOT010000070.1:0-18743 GCA_966211495.1 uncultured Roseateles sp.
ACAAGGTCTTCATCGGCTCCTGCACCAACAGCCGCATCGAGGACATGCGCGAGGCTGCTGCCGTGGTGCGCCGCCTGGGCGGCCGCATCGCCAGCAATGTGAAGCTGGCGCTGGTGGTGCCGGGCTCTGGGCTGGTCAAGGCGCAGGCGGAGGCCGAAGGCCTGGACCAGGTCTTCAAGGCTGCGGGCTTTGAATGGCGGGAGCCGGGCTGCTCCATGTGCCTGGCGATGAACGCCGACCGGCTGGAGCCGGGTGAGCGCTGCGCCTCGACCAGCAACCGGAACTTCGAGGGCCGGCAGGGCGCCGGCGGTCGCACCCATCTGGTGAGCCCCGCCATGGCGGCCGCGGCGGCCATGGAAGGCCATTTTGTTGATGTCCGCAAGATCGGAGCCTGACATGGATCAGTTCACCATTCACAAGGGACTCGTGGCGCCGATGGACCGCGAGAATGTCGACACCGACGCGATCATTCCCAAGCAGTTCCTCAAGTCGATCAAACGGACCGGCTTCGGCCCCAATCTGTTCGACGAGTGGCGCTATCTGGACCACGGTGAGCCGGGTCAGGATCCGGCCAGCCGCAAGCCCAATCCGGACTTCGTGCTGAACCAGCCGCGTTATCAGGGGGCCTCCATCCTGATCGCCCGGGCCAACTTCGGCTGCGGCTCCAGCCGCGAGCATGCGCCCTGGGCGCTGCAGCAGTACGGCTTTCGCGCGCTGATTGCACCAAGCTTCGCCGACATCTTCTTCAACAACACCTTCAAGAACGGTGTGCTGCCGATCGTGCTGCCGGAGCATCAGGTGGCTCGCCTGTTCGACGAGGTCGCGGCCTTCCCTGGCTATCAACTGACGGTGGATCTGCCGCGTCAGGTGGTGGTCAAGCCCGATGGCGAAGAGCTGCCGTTCGAGGTGCAGCCCTTCCGCAAGTATTGCCTGCTCAACGGTTTTGACGACATCGGCCTGACCTTGCGCCACGCCGACAAGATCAAGGCCTTCGAAGCCGAGCGCATCGCCACCAAGCCCTGGCTGAACCACCAGCTTCCACGTTAAACCCTGGGGAAGATCCCATGAAGATTGCAGTTCTGCCGGGTGACGGCATTGGCACCGAAATCATCGCCGAGGCGGTCAAGGTTCTGAAGGTGCTGGACCTTCCGCTGGAGATGGAGACGGCTCCGGTGGGCGGTGCCGCCTACGAGGCGGCCGGTCATCCGCTGCCCGAGGCGACGCTCAAGCTCGCCCAGCAGGCCGATGCGGTGCTGTTTGGCGCGGTCGGCGACTGGAAGTACGACAAGCTGGAACGCGCGCTGCGCCCGGAGCAGGCGATTCTGGGTCTGCGCAAGGCGCTGGGGCTGTTCGCCAACTTCCGTCCGGCCATCTGCTATGAGCAGCTGACCCATGCCTCCAGCCTCAAGCCCGAACTGGTGGCGGGGCTGGACATCCTGATCATCCGCGAGCTGACCGGCGACATCTACTTCGGCCAGCCGCGCGGCCGCCGCACCGCAGTGGACGGTCATTTCCCCGGCAGCGAAGAAGCCTTCGACACGATGCGTTATTCGCGTCCGGAGATCGAGCGCATCGCCCATGTCGCTTTCCAGGCGGCCCGTCTGCGCAACCGCAAGGTCACCAGCGTCGACAAGGCCAATGTGCTGGAGACCTTCCAGTTCTGGAAGGATGTGGTCACCGAAGTGCATGCCCAGTATCCGGACGTGGAACTGGAGCACATGTATGTCGACAACGCCGCCATGCAACTGGTGAAGGCGCCAAAGAAGTTCGACGTGGTCGTCACCGGCAACATGTTCGGCGACATCCTCTCCGACGAAGCGGCGATGCTGACCGGCTCGATCGGCATGCTGCCGTCCGCCTCGTTGGACAAGAACAACAAGGG
Source organism: uncultured Roseateles sp. (assembly GCA_966211495.1). Lineage (GTDB taxonomy): Bacteria > Pseudomonadota > Gammaproteobacteria > Burkholderiales > Burkholderiaceae_C > Roseateles. The sequence goes on from CBIHOT010000070.1 coordinate 1,883, forward strand.
CCTGTATGAGCCCAGCCACGGCAGCGCGCCGGACATCGCCGGCAAGGGCATCGCCAATCCTCTGGCTACAATCCTTTCCGCTGCCATGATGCTCAAGTTCTCCCTCCACCAGCCTGAAGCCGCTGCTCGTATCGAGCAGGCGGTTCAAGCCGTGCTGGCCCAGGGTCTGCGCACTGCGGACATCTGGAGCGAGGGCACCCAGAAGGTGAGCACCCGCGAGATGGGGGATGCCGTGGTGGCTGCGGTCCAATCCGGGACGGCAGCCGGCGCGACCACCACCACCAAAACCACCAAAACCATCAAGAGCTGACAGCTCCGGTTCGTCTCGCCCCTGCACAAACCCGGCGAAGCGAGCCGGGCAGGTCAGAGGGTTTGTGGACATCCAACAAGGAACGCAAGATGACGACATTGGTAGGACTGGTGGGCTGGCGCGGCATGGTCGGCTCGGTGCTGATGGACCGCATGGCCCAGGAGCGGGACTTCGACCTGATCGAGCCGCTGTTCTTCAGCACCTCCAACGCTGGCGGCACGGCCCCGGCGTTCGCGAAGAACGAGACCCGGCTGCAGAACGCGTTTGATCTGGAACAGCTCAAGCGCTGCGACATCATCATCACCTGCCAGGGCGGCGACTACACCAGCGAGGTCTATCCCAAGCTGCGCGCCGCCGGCTGGAACGGTCACTGGATCGACGCGGCGTCCACGCTGCGCATGTCCAGCGATGCGGTCATCGTGCTGGATCCGGTGAACCTGCCGGTCATCGAGCAGTCGCTGGCCAAGGGCGGTCGGGACTGGATCGGCGGCAACTGCACCGTCAGCTGCATGCTGATGGGCGTGGGTGCGCTATACAAGGCCGGGCTGGTCGAGTGGATGTCCACCCAGACCTATCAGGCAGCCTCGGGCGGCGGTGCGCAGCACATGCGTGAACTGCTGACCCAGTACGGCACTCTCAACGCCGAAGTGCGCGCCCTGCTGGACGACCCCAAGAGTGCCATCCTGGAAATCGACCGTCAGATCATCCAGAAGCAGCGCAGCCTCTCCGCGGAAGAAACCGCCAACTTCGGCGTGCCGCTGGGCGGCTCGCTGATCCCCTGGATCGACAAGGATCTGGGCAACGGCCAGTCCAAGGAAGAGTGGAAGGGCATGGCCGAGACCAACAAGATCCTGGGGCAGGGTGAGGGCTTCGGCACCGCAGCCATCCCGGTCGATGGTTTCTGCGTCCGCATCGGCGCGATGCGCTGCCACAGCCAGGCGCTGACCTTCAAGCTGAAGAAGGATGTGCCGCTGGCCGACATCGAAGCGATGATCGCCGCCGACAACGAATGGGTGAAAGTGGTGCCCAACACCCGCGAGGCGACCATCCGTGACCTGACGCCGGTGGCCGTGACCGGCACCATGACCATCCCGGTCGGCCGTCTGCGCAAGCTGGCGATGGGTCCTGAATACCTGGGCGCGTTCACCGTCGGCGACCAGCTGCTGTGGGGCGCGGCCGAACCGCTGCGCCGCATGCTGCGCATCCTGCTGGCCCGCTGAACACCCTGGCGAGCGGGTAACACCGGTCGCTGGCTGTCACCAGACTCGCCTCGGCTGAGCCCTCTTCCAGGGGCTTGTCCGGGGCGATCCTGCTTCCTATGGGGTCTCTCCGGGCCTTCGTCACAGACTTCGCGTTGCCCGTACGCGACAAGCTGGTAACCGGCTGTGAACCATGGCCAGTTCATCCATGCTATTCAGGGTCTTTCTCAGCAACGGAGCGTATATGCTTGCCACCGTTGTGATTTTCTACCGCGGGAACGGAGCGGGCATTGCCAAACGCTCGCGTCACACAACAACAATACGTCATGACAGGCGGTCCAAGTTTTAGGGGCCGCTTTGTTGCTTTGGGGGACGCCTTGAAAAAACATGCAAGCGCTTATGCGCGATTTGCCCTGAGCCAAGTGGCTGCGGTGACCGCTTTGGGTCTCGCAGCGGGTTCGGCCTGGGGGTTGGGACTGGGCAAGCTGACGGTGCAATCGGCGCTGGGGGAGACTTTGCGCGCCGAAATCGACGTCACCAGTCTGACGCCCGAGGAAGCAGCTTCGCTGAAGCTGAAAGTGGCGAACCCCGAGGCCTACCGGGCCAGCGGTCTGGATTACAACGCCGTGCTGACCAGTGCCCAGGTGCAACTGGCGCGTCGTGCCGACGGTCGTCCTTATCTGCGGGTCACCAGTGACCGCGCGGTGCAGGAACCGTTCGTGGACGTGATCCTGGAGCTGAACTGGACCAACGGCCGACTCACGCGTGAATTCACGCTGCTGTTCGATCCGCCCACCAGCAACGTGGCGCGTAGCAACGACAGCGGCACCTCCCCGGTGATCTCCGCCCCGGCCGGCTCCGCCCAGGGTTCGGGCACGGCACCGGTGGCCAGTTCCAACAGCCGCGCCGCCTCGGCAGCCCCGATGCCGCCGGCGCCCGCCGTGACCGCCCGTCCGAAGGGCGGCGCGTCTGCCCCTGCACCGGCCACCGCCAAGGCGCCCGCACCGGCCCCGGCGACCGGCGCCAGCGAATACACGGTCAAGCAGGGTGACACGCTCTCCCGCATCGCGTCCAAGACGCAGCCGTCCGGCGTGTCGCTGGACCAGATGCTGGTCGGCCTGTACCGCAACAACCCGGACGCCTTCATCAACAACAACATGAACCGGCTCAAGTCCGGTGCCGTGTTGCAGGTGCCCGGCAGCGATTCGCTCAACAGCATCACGCCGCAGGAAGCCCGTCAGGTCATCCAGGCGCAGAGCAGCGATTTCGGTAGCTATCGCTCGCGTCTGGCGGAAGCCGCTCCGACGCTGAAGCAGACGGACAGCGAGCGCCAGGCCAAGGGCCAGGTGCAGGCTGCGGTGGACGAGCGCAAGAGCGCTGCGGCGCCGACGCCGGACAAGCTGACCCTGAGCAAGGGGGCTGCCGCCGACAAGGCCGAAACCAAGGCCTCCAAGGACACCGAGAAGAAAGACTCCGCCGCCCGCGTGGCCGAGCTGACCCGCAACGTGGAAGAGCTGAAGAAGCTCAGCGCTGCGGCCAAGCCGGCTTCTGCCACCGCGCCGGCCGCCTCGCCCGCACCGGCCCCGACGCCGGCTCCGGCACCCGCGCCCGCACCGATGGCTGCGCCGTCGGTGCCCGCCGTGACGGTGGCTGGCAACACGCCGCCGACCGCCGCGTCGGAAGCCTCCAGCGTGCTGGCGGATGCGGATGCCGCCTCGGCACCGGTCGCCGCTTCGGCACCGCCGGTGGCACGTCCGATGCCGCAGCCGCAGCCCGAGCCGGAAGAGCCGGGTCTGCTGGACTCCCTGAAGGACTATCTGCCGGCCATCGGTGCCGCGCTGCTGGTCATCGTCGGGGGTATCGGGTATCGCACCTGGAAGGCCAAGAAAGACGCCGCCAACCGCGGTGAGACCGCCTTCGCCGAAAGCCGCCTGGCACCGGACTCGTTCTTCGGCCACAGCGGTGGCCAGCGCGTGGACACACGTGACGGCGCCGCCAGCGGCCAGTCGTCGATGAGCTATTCGCTGAGCCAGCTGGATGCCATCGGTGATGTGGATCCTGTGGCAGAAGCCGATGTCTACCTGGCGTATGGCCGCGATCTGCAGGCCGAAGAAATCCTGAAGGAAGCGCTGCGCGCCAACCCCGAGCGTCTGGCCATCCGCCTGAAGCTGCTGGAGGTCTACGGCAAGCGTCGTGACATCAAGGGCTTCGAGCAACTGGCCGTTCAGCTGTATGCCGAGACCCGTGGTCAAGGTGAAGACTGGGCCAAGGTGCAGGAACTGGGCCGGCAGGTGGATCCGGAAAATCCGCTGTACCAGCCGGGCGGTGCGCCCGTCCTGCTGGGTGACGATGAGGGCCGTCCCGAGCCGATGAACGCCAGCACGCTGCCGGCCGCTGGCTTGGTGCCGCCGCCTGCCAGCCGTGCTGCACCGGCTGCTGCAGCCGCCGCTGCTGCTGCCGTGGCTGCCGCTCCGCGTGATGCCGGCCCGTCCAGCCTGATGGATCTGGACCTGGATCTGGACCTGGGCTCGAACCCGGCTCCGGCCCCGGCCATGGCTTCGACGCAAGCACTGCCCAGCGCCGTGAACCAGCCCGATCTGGGCATGGATCTGGACCTGAGCACGCCGCCGGCCTCCACCCCGGCCACGTCCGCCCGTGACGAACTCTCGTTCGACCTGGGTGACCTGGACGAGACGCCGCGCACCGCGCCGAAGTCGGCACCGGCCCAAGCGCCGGAGTCGCTGGACTTCGACCTGGGTGGCATCGACCTGGACCTGCCCGCCACTTCCAGTCCGGCCCCGGGCCAGACGCTGGACATGGGCTCGCTGGACCTGCCTGACCTGGACGTTCCCGCTCCCGCACCGGTGCCCGCTGCCGATACGATGAGCCTGGACGACCTGGGTGTGGACCTGGACAGCATCGACCCCAACGATGACGACGCGCTGCAGCGTCAGCTGGAACTGGCGGAAGAGTTCCGTCAGATCGGCGACACCGAAGGCGCCCGCGACGTGCTGCAGGAACTGGTGGCCAAGGCCTCGGGCCCGCTGCGCGACCGTGCCCAGGCCATGCTGAACCAGCTGCGTTGATCGCAGGCTGAAGGCAGCCGCTGCCCTGGACGCAGCGGCTACACTTGATCAAAGGCGCTCGGCCACAGCCGGGCGCCTTTTGTTTTTTGGCGAGGGCAGGGGATGCGCGTTGCGCTGGGTGTGAGTTATCGGGGAACCGCTTACAAGGGCTGGCAGAGTCAGCCCGGTGGCGGCACGGTGCAAGATGCGCTGGAGGCGGCGCTGGGGCAGTTTGCCGCGCAGCCCATCCGCACGATCTGTGCCGGCCGCACCGACACCGGCGTGCATGGTCTCAACCAGGTGGTGCACTTCGACACCCCGGTGGACCGCGAACCCTTCTCCTGGGTGCGGGGCACCAATCGCTATCTGCCGCCGGACATCGCCGTGCAGTGGAGCGCCTTCCCCGGGGATGACTTTCATGCCCGCAACTGGGCCCGCGGCCGGCGCTACTTTTATCTGCTGCTGGAATCGAATGTGCGGCCCGCCATCGAGCAGGGCGCTGTCGGCTGGACCTTCCGTCCGCTCGATGGGGACGCGATGCGGGATGCGGCCGCCCGCCTGATCGGCGAGCATGACTTCAGCTCTTTCCGCTCGGCGGAGTGCCAGGCGGCGTCCCCGGTCAAACAGCTGCGGCGCATCGACATCCAGCGTCGCGGCGCCTACTGGCGCTTTGAATTCGACGCGTCGGCCTTCCTCCACCACATGATCCGCAACCTGATGGGCTGCCTGATTGCTGTCGGCAGCGGCAATCGGCCTGCGGCATGGATGGACGAGGTGCTGGCGGCGCGCTCGCGGGATGCGGCCGCGCCGACCTTCTCGCCGGACGGGCTGTATTTTGTCGGCCCGTATTACGACCCGCATTTGCAGCTGCCTGAACGCACGGCGGCGATGGACTGGCTGCCCTGAACGGCCCCCACCGGCGTCCAGGGAGGCCGAAGGGTTGCACAATGCCGGCCATGACCCGAACCCGAATCAAGATTTGTGGCCTGACCCGTGAGGCCGATGTGGATGCCGCCGTCCAGGCGGGTGCGGACGCCATCGGGCTGGTGTTCTACGACAAGAGCCCGCGCGCCGTGACGGTGGCTCGCGCGGCGGAGCTGGCGCGGCGGCTGCCGCCCTTCGTCACGACAGTGGGGCTTTTCGTCAACGCCGCCACAGCCGAGATCGACGCCGCGCTGCAGGCCCTGCCGACGATGACGCTGCAATTCCACGGCGACGAGACGCCCGACGACTGCCAGCGCTGGAATCGCCCCTATTTGCGTGCGGCCCGCATGGCACCCGGCTTTGATTTGTTAGACTTCGCTCATCGTTTCTCCAGCGCCCAGGCTGTCCTGCTCGATGCATTCGTTGACGGGTACGGTGGGGGTGGAAAGGTGTTTGATTGGTCACTGCTGCCTCCAAGCGTTCCCTCTCCGGTCGTTTTGTCTGGTGGGTTGAGTGCAGCCAACGTGATCGATGGCGTGCTGAAGGTACGGCCCTGGGCCGTTGACGTCAGTTCCGGTGTCGAGGTCGCCAAGGGCCTCAAGGACATCGACAAGATTCGCCAATTCTGCGACGCCGTGCGCCAGGCAGACCACCAGCTGTCTTCCGGCCATTGAGCGTTGCCCTCTATGAGGACACCTCATGTCTTCCACGATGCTTGACCGTTCCTCCGCGCCGCTGGGCGCGCTGAGCCGCACGTCCGACGTGCCCGTCTCCCTGACCACGCCGCTGCAGGGCTATGCCCAGCCGGACGCCGCCGGCCGCTTCGGCCCGGTGCAGACGCCGGCCTCCAGCGGTTATTACGGCGGGCGCTTCGTTGCCGAAACCCTCATCCATGCGCTGGATGAGCTGAACGAGGCCTACGAAAAGTACAGCAAGGACCCGGAATTCATCCGCGAGTACCAGTACGAGCTGGCGCATTTCGTGGGCCGCCCCAGCCCCATCTATCACGCCCGCCGGCTGAGCGAAGAGCTGGGAGGGGCGCAGATCTTCCTCAAGCGGGAAGACCTCAACCACACCGGCGCCCACAAGGTGAACAACACCATCGGGCAGGCGCTGCTGGCCCGTCGCATGGGCAAGAAGCGGGTGATCGCCGAGACCGGTGCCGGTCAGCATGGCGTGGCCACGGCCACCATCTGCGCCCGTTATGGCATGGAATGCGTGGTGTACATGGGTGCGGAAGACGTGAAGCGTCAGTCGCCCAATGTCTACCGCATGAATCTGCTGGGCGCGACGGTGGTGCCGGTGGAATCGGGCTCCCGCACCCTCAAGGACGCGCTCAATGAAGCGATGCGCGACTGGGTCACCCACATCGAAAACACCTTCTACATCATCGGCACGGTCGCGGGTCCGCATCCCTATCCGATGATGGTCCGGGACTTCCAGCGCATCATCGGCGACGAATGCCTCGTCCAGATGCCGGAGATGATCGGCCGTCAGCCGGATGCGGTGATCGCCTGCGTCGGCGGGGGCAGCAACGCCATCGGCATCTTCTATCCCTACATTCCGCATGAAGGCGTGCGGCTGATCGGCGTGGAAGCGGCCGGGCAGGGCGTTGACACGCCTAAGCATGCCGCCACCCTGAGTGCCGGCACGCCGGGCGTGCTGCATGGCAACCGCACCTACCTGCTGCAGGACGAGGCCGGCCAGATCATCGAAACGCACTCGATCTCCGCCGGGCTGGACTATCCGGGCGTCGGCCCGGAGCATGCCTACCTGAAGGACATCGGCCGGGCTGAATATGTGGGCGCGACCGACGCGGAAGCGCTGACGGCCTTCCATCGCCTCTGCCGGACGGAGGGCATCATCCCCGCGCTGGAATCGAGTCACGCGCTGGCGTATGCGATGAAGCTGGCGCCGACGATGCGTCCGGACCAGCATCTCCTGATCAACCTCTCCGGTCGCGGGGACAAGGACATCGGCACCGTCGCCGACCTCTCCGGCGCGACCTACTTCGACCGTCCCTCCATGGGCGGCCATGCGGTCAAGGGAGGTGCGCAATGAGCCGCATCCAGTCCACCTTCGAACGCCTGAAAGCCCAGGGCCGCAAGGCGCTCATCCCTTACGTCACCGCCGGTGATCCGTATGCGGACGTGACCGTTGAACTGATGCTGGCGATGGCCCGCGCCGGTGCCGACGTGATCGAACTGGGCATTCCCTTCTCCGATCCGATGGCCGACGGCCCGGTGATCCAGCGCGCCAGTGAGCGGGCCCTGGCCAAGGGCATCACCCTGCGGCAGGTCCTGGCCATGGTGCGTGAGTTCCGCACTCAGGATGCCGACACCCCCGTGGTCCTGATGGGCTACGCCAACCCGATCGAGCGCATGGGTCCCCAGGCCTTTGTCGCGGCGGCCAAGGAAGCCGGTGTGGACGGCGTGCTGGTGGTGGACTATCCACCCGAGGAGAGCGACGCCTTCGCCGCCTCGCTCAAGGCCAGCGGACTGGATCCCATCTTCCTGCTGGCGCCCACCTCCACCGACGAGCGCGTCCGCCGCATCGGTGAGCTGGCCAGCGGTTACGTCTACTACGTGTCGCTCAAGGGCGTCACCGGTGCCGGCCACCTGGACACCAGCGCGGTCGCAGACGCCATGCCGCGCCTGCGGGCCCATGTGAAGATCCCGCTGGGTGTCGGTTTTGGCATCCGGGACGGCCAGACGGCGGCCGCGGTTGCGCGCGTGTCGGACGCGGTGGTGATCGGTTCGGCACTCGTCCAACTGATTGAGGTCCAGACGCGCGATAATGTCGCCAACCAGGCTGCGGCCTTCATCCGAGACATCCGCCAAGCGCTGGACCGCTGATCGACAGATCCGCGGGCTGTCGCCCACCAAGGAGCCCGCCATGAGTTGGCTTGAGAAACTGCTACCGCCCAAGATTCAACAGACTGACCCGGATCAGCGCCGCACGGTGCCCGAAGGTCTGTGGATCAAGTGCCCGTCCTGCGAAACCGTCCTCTACAAGACGGACCTGGAGCAGAACGTCAACGTCTGCCCCAAGTGCTCGCACCACCACCGCATCGGTGCCCGTGCGCGTCTGGACGCCTTCCTGGACGGCGAAGGCCGTTATGAAGTCGGCCAGGAAGTGCTGCCGGTGGACGCCTTGAAGTTCAAGGACAGCAAGAAGTATCCCGACCGGCTCAAGGAAGCACTGGAATCCACCGGAGAGACCGATGCCCTGGTGGTCATGGGTGGCTCGGTGATGAGCGTGCCTGTGGTGGCTGCCTGCTTCGAGTTCGACTTCATGGGCGGCTCGATGGGCTCCGTGGTGGGCGAGCGTTTTGCGCGTGGCGTCGAAACGGCGCTGGAGCAGAAGACCCCCTTCATCTGCTTCACCGCCACCGGCGGCGCGCGGATGCAGGAAGGTCTGCTCTCGCTGATGCAGATGGCCAAGTCCAATGCGGCCCTGACGCGTCTGGCCAAAGCCAAGCTGCCCTACATCAGCGTGCTGACCGACCCGACCATGGGCGGTGTGTCGGCCAGCTTCGCCTTTGTGGGTGACATCGTCATCGCCGAACCCAAGGCCCTGATCGGCTTTGCGGGTCCGCGGGTGATCGAGAACACCGTGCGTGAAAAGCTGCCCCCGGGCTTCCAGCGCGCCGAATTCCTGCTGGAAAAGGGCGCCGTGGACATGATCGTGGACCGCCGCAAGCTGCGCGAGACCATTGCTCGCAGTCTGGCCATGCTGCAGCGCCAAAGCGCTGACGCGGTCGCCTGAGTCGCTGCTGCACATCATCCGCGTCCCTGCACTGAGGTGCCTGGCGCAGCCCTGGAGACGGTCTCCAGGGCGCCTTGAATCAATGGCCAGCCGGCAACGGACTGGCCGTGTTTGTTTTAGGCCTAGATCCGCATGACAACTTCCGGCGTTCCTCCTGTTCCTCACGTCGCCTCCGCTCCTGGCGACCTTTCGGCCGATCCCCAGCAGGCGCTGGACCAGTGGCTGGCCCACTGCGAGCGGCTGCATCCCAAAGAGATCGACATGACCCTGGCCCGCGTGGCCCAGGTGCGTGAGGCGCTGGGGCTCAGCTTCGGCGAGACGCCGGTGGTGATGGTGGCCGGCACCAACGGCAAGGGGTCCACCTGCGCGATGCTGGAAAGCGTGGCGCTGCAGGCCGGATACCGGGTCGGGCTCTACATCAAGCCGCATCTGGTGCACTTCCAGGAGCGCTGCCGGGTGGATGGCCGTCCGGTGGATGCGGCGTCGCTGCTGCCGCACTTTGCGGCCGTGGATGCGGCCCGGGGTGATCTGGCGCTGACCTATTTTGAATTCACCACCCTGGCCATCCTGCACCGGCTGGCCGCCGAGCCGCTGGACCTGGTCATCCTGGAAGTGGGCCTGGGCGGGCGGCTGGATGCCGTCAATGTGATCGATGCCGACTGCAGCGTCATCACCAGCATCGACCTGGACCACACCGAATACCTGGGGCCGGACCGGGAGTCGGTCGGGCGGGAGAAGGCGCACATCATGCGGCCGGGCAAGCCGGTGGTGGTGTCCGATCCGATGCCGCCCGCCAGCATCGCCGCGCACGCGGAAGCGGTCGGCGCGGATCTGCGTCAGCTGGGTCGCGATTTCACTTACAGCGGGGACCGCCAGCAGTGGCAATGGGCCGGCCGCAATCGCCGCTACAGCGGCATGTCCTATCCCGCGCTGCGCGGAGTGAACCAGCTGCTGAACGCTGCTGGCGTGCTGGCCGTGTTCGAAGCGCTGTATGAGCGGCTGCCGATCAGCGCCCAGGCGGTGCGCGCCGGACTGGCGCTGGTGGAGCTGCCGGGCCGCTTCCAGGTGGTGCCCGGCTCGCCGATGCTGGTGCTGGACGTTGCCCACAACCCCCATGCGGTGGCCGCGCTGGCCCAGAACCTGGACCAGATGGGCTTTTATCCGCGGACCCGGGCCGTCTTTGGCGCCATGGCGGACAAGGACCTGGCCAACATCCTCTCGCGCATCGCCCCGCTGATCGATCACTGGCACTTCTGCGACCTGCCCATCCCGCGTGCGGCGACCGCCCAGGCGTTGGCGCAGCGTTTCGAGGAGGGCAGGGCGCAGGGGCTGCTGAAATCTCCGGCGGATGTGGGCACCAGTGTGCATCCCGACCCGGCCACGGCATTGGCCGCCGCCGCGTCGCAGGCAGACCCCGCTGATAGAATTTTGGTCTTTGGTTCCTTCTATACCGTCGGGGGCGTGCTCAAGCATGGGCTGCCCCGCCTGGGGGCTGGGGTGGTGCCAGAGGAATTGCTCCCTTAACGCCAGCATAGGCATTGAAGCTCCATGGGTCTGTTGTCTTTTCTGAAGCGCGGTGGTGCTGATGATGGCGCCAAGGCGGCCAGCACCGCCCCCGCCGGTCGACAGGCCCGCAGCAATCGGGCCTCGTCCGAGGCGGTGGATGATGTGCAGCAGCTGCGGCTGCGGGTGCGTCGCCGGCTGATCGGGTCGGTGGTGCTGGTGGTGGCTGCGGTGCTGATCTTCCCGCTGCTGTTCGAGACCCATCCGCGCCCCATCCCCGTCGATCTGCCGATTGAGATCCCGCGCAAGGAGGGGGCCGCGCCCCTGAACGTGCCGGGGCCCAAGGTGGCTCGCACCGATGACACGGTCGACCCGAAGGAAGCCGGCCGCGCTGCCATCATCCAGGAGACTGCCGAGCAGGTCGCTGCCGACCGGCCGGTGCCGCCGCCGGAGACTGCCCAGGCCCCGCGCGACCTGCCGAACGATCCCGCTGCCCGCAGCGATGTGAAGCCGGAGGCCAAGGCCCGCATGGCGGAACCGGCGCATGTGGAACCGAGTCCGAAGACCGCTGACAAGCCGGTCGAGAAGCCGTCGCAGATCCGTGTGGTCGAAGCCAAACCCACGAAGCCCGAGGTGAAGGCGGAAGCGAAACCCGAGCCGAAGGTGGAGGCCAAGGCCGAGGCCAAGCGCCCCGCTGCGACCAATGAATCCGCCCGTGTACAGGCGATGCTGGACGGCCATGCTGCGGACCGCAAGGCCGCCGATGCCGCCGCAGCCGATCGGAAGGCGGCGGAAGCGGCCCCCAATGGCAGCCGCTTCATCGTCCAGGTCGGCGCCTACGCCGATGCCAAGGCCGCGCAGGACGCGCGCAGCAAGGTCGAACGCATGGGGCTGAAGACTTACACCCAGGCGGTGGAAACGCCGGACGGCAAACGCATTCGTGTGCGGGTCGGTCCCTTTGGCAGCCGTGATGAGGCGGACAAGGTGGCCGCCAAGGTGCGCAGTGGCGGCCTCAGTTCCGCCGTGCTGACGCTCTGACGGCGCATGATGAGCTGGGTCGACCTCGCACTCCTGGCCATGCTGGTCATCTCCGTCCTGCTGGGCGTGTGGCGGGGGCTGGTGTTCGAGGTGATGACCATCGTGGGCTGGCTGGTGGCGTGGATGGCCGCACCGTTTGTCGCGCCGTGGATCGAGCAACTGCTGCCGCAGGACAAATGGAGCCCGACGCTGCTGCATGCGCTGGGTCTGGTGCTGGCTTTCCTGCTGGTGCTGCTGCTGTGGGGCCTTGGCGCCAAGCTGGTGCGGGCGCTGATTCAGGCCACGCCGCTGAGCATCATCGACCGGCTGGGTGGCGCGGTCTTTGGCGTGCTGAGAGGAGTGTTGCTCGGGCTGGTGGCCGCGGTCGTCGTGGGCATGACGCCCGCCGCGCAATCTGCAGCCTGGAACGAATCGCTGCTGGCGCCCTGGCTGCAGGGCACCCTGGTGCAGATCCGGCCGCTGCTGCCGCAGGCTCTGCACAACTACATTCCCATTCCGGCCTCACCATCACAAGTGGTCAGGTCTCATCGTTTCTCTGTGATTTGAAGGATCAGCCATGTGCGGCATCGTCGGTGTAACCTCCAAAGCGCCGGTCAACCAGCTCATTTATGACGCGCTGCTGCTGTTGCAGCACCGTGGGCAGGACGCGGCCGGCATCGTCACCATGCAGGGCAAGAAGTGCTTCATGCACAAGGCGCGCGGCATGGTGCGGGACGTGTTCCGCACCCGCAACATGCGGGCGCTGCCCGGCACGGTGGGTCTGGGTCAGGTCCGCTATCCGACGGCCGGCAATGCCTACAGCGAAGAAGAGGCGCAGCCCTTCTACGTCAACGCCCCTTACGGCATCGTGCTGGTCCACAACGGCAATCTGACCAATGCCCACGCGCTGAAGGACCAGCTGTTTGAGGTGGATCGCCGCCACATCAACACCGAGAGCGACACCGAGGTGCTGATCAACGTGCTGGCACACGAGCTGGAAATGGCCGGCCGCGAACTGCCGCTGACGCCGGCGTCCGTGTTCAAGGCGGTGGCCGAGGTGCACAAGCGGATCAAGGGCTCTTATGCCGTCATCGCGCTGATCGCCGGCCACGGCCTGCTGGCCTTCCGCGATCCGTATGGCATCCGTCCGCTGTGCTTCGGCCAGTCGGCCGAGGGCGATGTGATGGTGGCCAGCGAAAGCGTGGCCCTGGAAGGCACCGGACATCAGCTGACGCGCGATGTCGCGCCGGGCGAAGCGCTGTTCATCGACACCAACGGCACCATCCACACCCAGCAGTGCGCCGAGAACCCGACGCTCAACCCCTGCATGTTCGAGTTCGTCTACCTGGCGCGCCCGGATTCGGTGATGGACGGCATCTCGGTCTACCAGTCCCGCCTGAACATGGGCGAGACGCTGGCCCAGCGCCTGATCTCCACCATCCCGCCCTCGGAGATCGACGTGGTCATCCCGATCCCCGAATCGAGCCGGCCGTCGGCCATGCAGCTGGCGCACCGCATCGGCAAGCCGTATCGGGAAGGCTTCGTCAAGAACCGCTATGTGGGCCGGACCTTCATCATGCCGGGCCAGTCCACCCGCAAGAAGTCGGTGCGGCAGAAGCTCAATGCCATCGGCCTCGAGTTCAAGGACCGCAATGTGCTGCTGGTCGATGACTCGATCGTGCGGGGCACCACCTCCAAGGAAATCGTGCAGATGGCCCGCGAGGCCGGTGCACGCAAGGTCTATCTGGCCTCCGCAGCGCCGCCGGTGCGCTTCCCCAATGTCTATGGCATCGACATGCCGACCAAGGAAGAGCTGATCGCCCATGGCCGTTCGATCGAGGAAATCCGCCAGTTCATCGGTGCCGACGCCTTGATCTATCAGGATGTGGATGCGATGAAGCGGGTCGTCGCCCAGCTGCGTCCGGGTCTGAACGGCTTCGAGGCGTCCTGCTTCGATGGTCGCTACATCACGGGTGACGTCAGCGCTGAAGACTTCGCCACCATGCAGGCCCAGCGCAAGTCGCAGGCGGAAGAAGACGACCTGCCGGCGCGCAGCCGCCTGGCGCTGCAAAGTGGAGGGGATCAGTGAGCACGCAGGACGGAACCCCGACCGCCAAAAACGGCGGCAAGACGGGTGGCATCCCGCGCGTGGCCCTGCCGGAAGACGCCCGCATGGCCACGCTGGCCGTGCGCGAAGGCCTGCCGCCGACGCCCTGGGGCGAAAACTCCGAGGCCCTGTTCCTGACCAGTTCCTTCGTGCATCCGGATGCGGCCACCGCCGCACGCCGCTTTGCCAACGAGGAAGAAGCGTTTGTCTACAGCCGCTTCTCCAACCCCACAGTGATGATGATGGAGCGCCGTCTGGCGGCGCTGGAAGGCACGGAAGCCTGCATCGGCACCTCCTCCGGCATGTCAGCCATCATGCTGCTGGTCATGGGACTGCTCAAGGCCGGCGACCATGTCGTGTGCTCGCGCTCGGTGTTCGGGTCGACCATCAAGCTGCTGCAAGGTGAGTTCGGCAAGTTCGGGGTGCAGGTCAGTTTCGTGTCACAGACCGACCTGGCTGAATGGAAGGCCGCGCTGCAGCCCAACACCCGGTTGCTGTTCGCCGAAACGCCGACCAATCCGCTGACCGAGATCTGCGACGTGGCCGCACTGGCCGAGATCGCCCATGGTCATGGCGCCTTGCTGGCGGTGGACAACTGCTTTGCCTCGCCGGCGCTGCAGCAGCCGGCGCGCCTGGGTGCCGACTTCATCATCCACTCCGGCACGAAGTATCTGGACGGCCAGGGCCGGGTGATCGCCGGCGCCATCTGCGCCAGCACGCATTACATTGACAACGTGTTCACCCCGGTGATGCGCAGCGTCGGCATGTCGCTGTCGCCGTTCAATGCGTGGGTCGTGCTCAAGGGCATGGAGACGCTGGGCGTGCGAATGAAGGCGCAGACCGAAGGCGCCGCCGCGCTGGCCGAGTGGCTGGAAGCGCATCCTTCGATCGAACGGGTCTACTACCCGGGGCTGAAGTCGCATCCGCAGCACGCGCTCGCCATGCGCCAGCAGAACGGGCAGGGCGGGGCGGTGGTGTCGTTCGTCGTTCGCAGCGCCGCTGGCGCCGACGATGGGGGCCGAGCCGCTGCCTTCCATGTGATCGACCACACCCGCATCTGCTCGATCACCGCCAATCTGGGTGATACCAAGACGACCATCACCCATCCCGCCAGCACCTCGCACGGGCGCCTGACCGAGGCGCAGCGTCAGGCTGCCGGCATCACCCAGGGACTGATCCGCGTTGCGGTCGGCCTGGAAGACATTGAAGACCTGAAGGCCGACCTGGCCCGTGGCCTGAATTCGCTATGACCTCCACTGTGATCCGCACCCGCATTGCACCGTCCCCGACGGGTTTCCTGCACCTGGGCACTGCCCGCACGGCGCTGTTCTCCTGGGCCTATGCCCGCCATTACGGCGGTCAGTTCGTGCTGCGCATTGAAGACACCGATGTGGCCCGTTCAACGCAGGACTCGGTCGAGCAGATCCTCGCTTCGATGAAGTGGCTGGGCCTGGAATATGACGAGGGGCCCATCTACCAGATGCAGCGCCTGGAGCGTTACCACGCGGTCGTGCAGCAGATGATTGAGGCGGGCACCGCCTACTACTGCTACTGCACCCCGCAAGACCTGGACGAGATGCGTGAAGGCCAGAAGGCCCGCGGCGAAAAGACCCGCTACGACGGGCGCTGGCGTCCGGAGCCCGGCAAGACGCTGCCGCCGGTCCCGGCTGGCGTGAAGCCGGTGGTGCGGTTCAAGAATCCGCTGGAAGGCGATGTGACCTGGGACGATCTGGTCAAGGGTCCGATCACCATCAACAACCGTGAGATTGATGACCTGATCATCATGCGACCGGCCGATGGCGGTGCGGACGCGCCGGCAGCACTCGGAGTGCCGACCTACAACTTCGCCGTGGTGGTGGACGACTGGGACATGGCCATCACCCATGTCTTCCGTGGCGACGAGCACATCAACAACACGCCCTGGCAGATCAACATTTTCCGCGCGCTCGGCGCGCCGCTGCCGCAGTTCGGCCATATCCCGGTGATCCTGGGCGACGACGGTCTGAAGCTGTCCAAGCGCCGCGGCGCGGTCAGCGTGACCGCCTATGAAGAGAACGGCTACCTGCCCGAAGGCATGCTGAACTATCTGGCGCGCCTGGGCTGGAGCCATGGCGACGACGAGCTGTTCACCCGCGAGCAGCTGGTCCAGTGGTTCGATGGCACCCACATTCACAAGAGCCCGGCCCAGTGGGATCCGGCCAAGCTGGAATGGGTCAATGCGCATTACATCAAGCAGGCGGACGACGAGCGGCTGGCCACGCTGGTGACCGCTCAACTGGCCAAGCGGGGTCTGTCGGCACCGGAACGCCTGCCTGCACTGTGCGCCTTGTTCAAGGACCGTTGCAGCACGACGGTGGCACTGGCGGACTGGCTGTCGATGTATGTGGCCCCGGTCTCGCCGTCGGCGGAAGACAAGGCCGCGCATCTGACCGAGGCGGTCAAGCCGGCGATTCTGACGCTGGCCGACAAGCTGGACGCTCTGGCACAGGCGGACTGGACCAAGGCGGCCATCAGCGCAGCCATCAAGGAAACCATCACGGCGCACGGCCTGAAGATGCCGCAACTGGCGATTCCGGTGCGGGTGTTGGTGTGCGGTCGTGCACAGACGCCGTCGGTGGATGCGGTGTTGGAACTGTTCAACAAAGAAATTTTGGTGAACCGCTTGCGTTCCGTTTAAAACTCGTTCTATACTCTCGTTCTCGCTTGAACAGCGCGAAACGAAATCAGAAACAACTGATGAGTTTGAAGAGGGAAGCCAAGCAACCTTCAGCAAACAGCTCGCAGCGTTAGTTTCTAAAATCAGTGAAAATCTGGTTTAGAATATGAGGCTCAGCAGTCACCAGTATGTGGATGACGAAGTTGCCCGAATTGAGAAGTTTGATTCAGCCAGTCATGGATGAATCAGGTTTCAAAAAGGGGGTATAGCTCAGCTGGGAGAGCGCTTGCATGGCATGCAAGAGGTCAGCGG
>CBIHOT010000071.1:0-18137 GCA_966211495.1 uncultured Roseateles sp.
CCATCATGCTGAAGCTGGGCGCCTACGGCTTCCTGCGTTTCTCGATGCCCATCGCCCCCGATGCGGCCCGTGAATACGCCTGGGTGATCGTGGCGCTGTCGCTGGTCGCGGTGATCTACATCGGGCTCGTGGCCATGGTCCAGCGCGACATGAAGAAGCTGGTGGCGTATTCGTCGGTGGCTCACATGGGCTTCGTGACGCTGGGCTTCTTCCTGTTCAATGAGCTGGGCGTGTCCGGCGCCATCGTGCAGATGATTGCCCACGGCTTCGTGTCCGGCGCGATGTTCCTGTGCATCGGCGTGCTGTACGACCGCGTCCACTCGCGTGAGATCGCCGACTACGGCGGTGTGGTCAACACCATGCCCAAGTTCGCCGCCTTTGCCGTGCTGTTCGGCATGGCCAACTGCGGTCTGCCCGCCACCGCCGGCTTCGTCGGCGAATGGATGGTGATC
Organism: uncultured Roseateles sp.; assembly: GCA_966211495.1. Lineage (GTDB taxonomy): Bacteria > Pseudomonadota > Gammaproteobacteria > Burkholderiales > Burkholderiaceae_C > Roseateles. The sequence continues at coordinate 453 of CBIHOT010000071.1, forward strand.
CTCGGTGCGGTGCAGTTCAACTTCTGGATCGGCCTGCTGGCTGCGACGGCCCTGATCTTCGGTGCCGCCTACACGCTGTGGATGATCAAGCGCGTCTACTTCGGTCCGGTGGGCAATGACAACGTCAAGGCCCTGACCGACATCAACGCACGTGAGTTCCTGATGCTGGCCATCCTGGCGGTCGCCGTGTTGTGGATGGGCGTGTATCCCAAGCCTTTCACCGACGTGATGCACCAATCGGTCACCGAGCTGCTCAAGCACGTCGCGGTGTCCAAGATTCAATAAGGGCCCACCACAATGACTGAAATGAACTGGGTCGCTGCCTACCCTGAAATTGCGCTGCTGGTGATGGCCTGTGTGGTCGCGCTGGTGGACCTGTTCGTCACCGATCCGCGTCGCACGCCCACCTACTGGCTGAGCCAGCTCAGCCTGGCGGTGGTGGCGGCCATGCACTTCGCGGCCCTGGGCGATGCGCCCGCGGTGGCAATGCAGGGCATGATGATCGTGGACCCGATGAGCCATCTGCTCTCCGGCGTCTCGGCCATCGCGCTGATCGTCACCCTGGTGTATGCCCGTCCGTACGCCGAATCCCGCGACATGCTCAAGGGCGAGCTGTTCACGCTGAGCATGCTGTCGCTGCTGGGCGTGGGCGTGATGGTGGCGGCCAACAACTTCCTGATGATCTATCTGGGTCTGGAGTTGATGAGCCTGTCGCTGTATGCCCTGACCGCATTGCGCCGCGACCATACGGTCTCGACCGAAGCGGCCATGAAGTACTTCGTGCTGGGCGCACTGGCCTCGGGCTTCCTGCTCTATGGCCTGTCGATGATGTACGGCGCCACCGGGTCGCTGTCCATTCCGCGTGTCTTTGAAGTGGTCGCCGCTGGCGCCCCCAACAAGGCGGTGCTGGTGCTGGGTGTGGTGTTCGTGGTGGCAGGTCTGGGCTTCAAGCTCGGCGCCGCTCCCTTCCACATGTGGGTGCCGGACGTCTATCAAGGCGCTCCGACCGCCGCCACGCTGCTGATCGGTGGCGCGCCCAAGCTGGCCGCCTTCGGCATCACGCTGCGCCTGCTGGTGGACGGCATGCTGGGCCTGGCCAATGACTGGCAGCAGATGCTGCTGGTGATGGCGGTGGCCTCGCTGGTGGTGGGCAACCTCGCCGCCATTGCGCAGACCAACCTCAAGCGGATGCTGGCCTATTCCACGATCGCCCAGATGGGTTTTGTGGTGCTGGGTCTGGCCTCGGGCGTGGTCAATGGCTCCAGCGACTTCGCGCTGAATGCCTACAGCTCGGCCATGTTCTACGCCATCACCTACGTGCTGACCACGCTGGGCAGCTTCGGTCTGGTGATGCTGCTGTCGCGCCAGGGCTTCGAGTCCGAGCAGATCAGCGATCTGGCCGGTCTCTACAAGCGCAGCCCCTGGTATGCGCTGGTCATGGCCATCTACATGTTCTCGCTGACCGGCATCCCGCCGACAGCCGGCTTCTACGGCAAGCTGGCGGTGCTGCAGGCGATGGTCACCACCGGGTCCGAGCTGTACATCTGGCTGGCCGTGATTGCGGTGATGCTGTCGCTGATCGGCGCGTTCTACTACCTGCGTGTGGTCAAGGTCATGTTCTTCGATGAACCGACCGACCGTGCCGGCCTGACGGCGCCTGCCGATGCGCGTTTTGTGATGTCGATCAACGGCCTGGCCGTGCTGGTCCTGGGCATCCTGCCGGGCGGCCTGCTGACCCTGTGCAGCCAGGCGCTGACTCGCGCACTGACGCACTGAAGCAGCACCGAAAGAGGGCAGGGACGTTTCCGCATGGAGCAAAGCGCGTCGGTTTGGACCGTGCTGGTGGTGGCCCTGGTGGCCGCCAACCTGCCTTACCTCAGTTCCCGGGTGCTGCTGGTCGGCCCGCGCCGTGAGCCCAAGGCCGCCGGCTGGCGCCTGCTGGAACTGTTCTTGCTGGCGCTGCTCACGCTGGCCATCGGGGTGGGTCTGGAGGCCCGCCTCGGCCAGCGGTATCCGCAGGGCTGGGAGTTCTACGCTGCCGCCCTGGCGCTGTTCATCACCCTGGGTTTTCCGGGTTTCGTCTGGCGCTACCTGCGTCGGTCCCGGACCCGTGTTCGAGAGTTCGATGACGACGACCGCTGACACCCCTTTTGACGGCATCCCGCCCGCCGCGGACGCCGACCCCCACCTCCGTGAATTGCCGCTCAGTGCCCAGTGGGTATTGCGCGGCAATTTTCTTCAGGTCTCCCGCGACCGGGTGCAACTGCCGGACGGCCGGGAAACCACCCGCGAGTACATCCATCACCCCGGCGCGGCGGTGATCGTCCCCATCCTGGACGATGGCCGGTTGCTCCTGGAGCGGCAGTATCGGTATCCGATGGGGCGGGTGATGCTGGAGTTTCCCGCTGGCAAGCTGGACCCGGACGAGGCGCCGATGGTCTGCGCCCAACGCGAGTTGCTGGAGGAAACCGGCTATCGGGCCACCGAGTGGGCGTATGCCGGGGTGATGCACAACGCGATCGCCTATTCCACCGAGCGCATCGAGATCTTCTTTGCCCGCGGGCTGGTGGCCGGGGAGCGCAAGCTGGACGTCGGGGAGTTCCTGGACGTCGTTGCGTTTGACCAGGCCACGCTGGAGCAGATGGCCATCCGTGGCGAGCTGACCGATGCCAAATCGCTGACCTGCCTGCTGTGGCTGGCCCGCTGGCGGGACGGCGCCTGGCCGCTGAACTGGACCCCCCAAGCCTGAGCCCCGGCACATCCGGGCGGGAACGGCTAGCATTGCGCTCATGTTGGTACTGAATCTGGCGTGTGAGGCGGGCCACGGCTTTGAGGGCTGGTTCGGCTCCGCCACTGACTTTGAATCGCAGCAGCAGGGTGGGCTGCTGAGTTGCCCGCTGTGCAGCAGCGCGCAGGTGCGACGCATGCCGAGCGCGCCACGGTTGAATCTGTCGTCCGCGCGGGAGCCGGCCGGCCCGATGGGCACATCTTCCGGCGGAAGCGGTGGGGGCGTTGGCCCCGGTGGTCAGGGCGGCAAACACCTGGACCGGGATGCGGACCACAGTGCGGGCGTTCGGGCAGGTACCCATGGGGGCCGACCGACCGACATCCCCTCTGGCGGCAACGACGGGCGCGCCGGCGATGGTCCCATCGCCCCCGCCACGGGCCCTCACACGGGCCTCACCCCCGCCGAGCTCCAACGCCAGGTGATGCAGGCGGTGCGCCAGATCATGGCCAACACCGAAGACGTCGGTGATCGTTTCGCCGAAGAGGCCCGCCGCATCCACTACGGCGAGACCGAAGCCCGCGGCATTCGCGGCCAGGCCACGCCCGATGAGGCCCAGGCGCTGGCGGAAGAGGGCATCGATGTGGTGGCGCTGGCCGTCCCCGAGGCGCTCAAGGATCCCCTTCAATAGGCGAACCGCACCCCCTGGCGGGTGTGACCATCATCACGGGTCCGCTTAGGCGTTAAGCTAGCGCGCTTTTCGCACGAACCCGGCATGGGTCGGAACCATCCCGACTCCGAAGACCGACGTGCACACGCTGTAGTTCCAGGCGTGTGCGCAGGCGTGCGAACACCTCAGACCGTCTGTTCACCCGCCTGATTCTTCGGAGCTCGATTCATGCCGCCTCTGTCGCGCCTGTCGCTGATTGCCCTGGCCTCCCTGGCCGTTCTGACCGCCTGCAGCCGTCCTGATGCGAAGGCGGGCGGGGACAGCGCCAAGAAGGATGCGAAGGCGGTGGCCGAGGCAGGCGCTGCCAGCCTGATCGTGGCGCCGGAAGACGTGCAGACGCTCGGCGAGAGCCAGTACGCCAGCGGCCCGGTGATCACCGGGTCCATCCAGCCAGAACGCCGTGCGGATCTGCGGGCCGAACTGCAGGCCGTCGTGCTGTCGGTTCACAAGGAGAATGGCGAGAGCGTCAAACGGGGCGACCTGCTGGTCCGCCTGGACGACACCGCCATCCGCGACAGCGTGCAGTCTGCCGATGAAGCGGTGCGGGCCTCCGGCCAGAGCTTCGAGCAGGCCGAGCGTCAGTATCAGCGGCTCAAGACGTTGCAGGCGCAAGGTATGAGCTCCATCCAGGCGATGGAAGACGCCGAGGTCCGCCGCAACAACGCCCAGAGTGATCTGGTGGCCGCCAAGGCCCGTCAGGCCACCGCCCGCCAGCAACAGCAGCGCACCGAGATCCGTGCACCGTTCGACGGCGTGGTGAGCGACCGCAAGGTGTCGCCCGGCGACTCGGCCCAGCTGGGCAAGGAACTGATCAAGGTCATGGACCCGGCCAGCATGCGCTTCGAGGGCCTGGTGTCCGCCGACCGCATGTCCGAGCTCAAATTGGGCCAGGTGGTCTACTTCAAGGTCAACGGATATCCGCAGGTGGACTTCCAGGGCAAGATCCGCCGCATTGCGCAGGCTGCCAACACCAACACCCGTCAGGTGGAAGTGCTGGTGGACTTCAGCGGCGCGCAGCAGCCCGGCGTGGCGGGCCTCTATGCGGAAGGCCGGGTGCAGGCCACCAGCGTCTCCGCCCTGATGGTGGCCGACAACGCGCTGGTGCGTGAGGGCGACCGCAGTTACGTCTGGCGTATCGACGGGGCCACGCTGCACAAGGTGGAAGTGAAGCTCGGCGCGCGCGACGAGCGGCAAGGCCTGTATGTGGTGGCCGGCGGCCTCAAGAGCGGGGACCGGCTGCTGCGCCATCCCAACAGCACCTTGCAGGACGGCCAGGCGGTCACCTTCACCAAGGCTCTGCCGCCGCCCGCAGCGCCGTCGGCCCCCAAGCCGTCCACCATGACCTCCTCTGCGCAGGGCTGTGAGCCCCTGCGTTCGCGGGCTGCCTGATCCGCACGGAGACGACCATGTTCCTTTCCAATTTCTCGGTCAAAAAGCCGGTTGCCATGATTGTGGTGATCATCATGCTGATGTGCATGGGGCTGCTGGCCTTGTCCAAACTCCGGGTCAACCAGATTCCGGATGTGCAGGAGCCGGTGATGGTGGTGGCCATCACCTATCCCGGTGCCTCCCCCGAGACGGTGGAGCGCGAGGTGATCAACCGCATCGAGAAATCGATGCAGAGCATTCCCGGGGTGACCGAGGTGCGGGCCACCGCCAATGAAGGCACGGCCCAGTTCATCCTCATCTACGAATTCAACAAGAACATGGCCGAGGCGGCCGACGAGATCCGCAATGCGATTGGCGCGGTCCGTCACAAGCTGCCGACGGAGATGCGCGAGCCGGTGCTGCAGCGCTATGACCCGGCCTCCGAGCCGGTGATGCAGCTGGCGCTGTCGTCGAGCTCCGAAAGCCATGCGGAGATTTCCCGCCTGGCGGAAGATCAGCTGGCGGACCGGTTCCGCTCGCTGTCCGGTGTGGCCACCGTCACCGTCAACGGCGCGCTCAAGCGCGAGCTGTCGGTGCTGCTGAATGCGCAGAAGCTGCGAGAGTTCAATGTCTCGGTGACCGAGGTGGTGCAGGCCCTGCGCATGCAGAACACCACCGCGCCGGTGGGCAAGGTGCGCGGCACCATGGAAGACCAGAGCATCCGGCTGCTGGGACGGCTCGAATCGCCCGAGGACTTCACCCAGATCGTGGTCAAGCGCTCCGGCAATGAGCTGGTGCGGCTGGGTCAGGTGGCCACGGTGCAGGACGGCTTTGCCGAGCAGACCGGTCTGTCGGTGCGCAACGGCAATCCCAACGTCGGTCTGGCGGTCACCCGCTCGCGGGATGCGTCCACCGTCTCGGTGGCCAATGAAACCCGCAAGCTGGTCGACGAGATCAACAAGACGCTCAAGCCGGGCACCAAGCTGGAGGTGACGCAGGACGGCGGCAAGGATGCGCAGGACAGCCTGAATAACGTCATCCACGCGCTGGTCTTCGGCGCCGGGCTGACTGTTTTTGTGGTGTACGTGTTCCTCAACTCCTGGCGCTCCACCCTGATCACGGCGCTGTCGCTGCCGACTTCGGTGGTGGCGGCCTTCATTGCCGTGTGGCTGTGCGGCTTCACCCTGAACTTCATGAGCCTGCTGGGTCTGTCGCTGGCCATCGGGGTGCTGATCGACGATGCGATCGTGGTGCGGGAGAACATCGTCCGGCACATGGAGCGCGGGGCGGATCGCCGCACGGCGGCGCTCAAGGGGACGGCTGAAATCGGTCTGGCGGTCGCGGCCACCACCTTCTCCATCGTGGCGGTGTTCGTGCCGGTGGCCTTCATGCCGGGTGTGTCTGGCGAATGGTTCCGGCCGTTCGGCCTGACCGTGGTGGCGTCGGTGCTGGTGTCGCTGTTCATTTCCTTCACGCTCGACCCGATGCTGTCGGCCTATTGGGGCGACCCACCCGGGTATCACGAGCAGAAGAAGACCGGCATCTCGCGCCTGCTGGAGCGCTTCAACCATTGGTTCGACCATCAGGCGGACCGGTATGGCCGCGTCATCGCCTGGGCGCTTCATCACCGCCGCTGGATGGCATTTTTTGCGGTGCTGAGTTTCATCCTGGCCATCGTGCTGCAGTCCAAGTTTGGGGGCAGCAGTTTTCTGCCGAAGACGGACTCGGGCAACATCGCGGTGGATGTGCGCACGCCGGCGAGTTCCAGCCTGGAGTATTCGCGGCTGAAGGTGGGCGCTGCGGCGGCGCTGGCGCGGGAGATTCCGGAAACCAAAGCGACCAATGAGACGGTCAACGTCAGCGGCGGCCGCATCTATGTGGACCTGGGGAAGAGCACGCAGCGCAAGCGCAGTGCGGCAGAGATTGCGGCGGACCTGCGTTCGCGGGTGTCCCGCCTGGTCGGCGCGGAATACACGGTGCTGGACGATTTGAACAACGGCGCGCAAAAGCCGGTGCAGATCCGCTTCTCGGGCACGGATTCACGCAAGCTGATGGAGTTGACGACCGAGTTCATGGAGAAGCTGCGCAAGGTGCCGGGCGCGGTGGATGTGGGTTTGTCGGAGCAGGATCCGCAGGATGAGTTGCAGATCGAGCTGAATCGCGGTCTGGCCAACTCGCTGGGCATTTCGGTGGGCGACGCGGCCAATGCGCTGCGGGTGGCGTTTGCCGGCGTGGAAGTCGGCGATTGGGTTGACCCGAGCGGCGAAACCCGCGATGTGGCGGTGCGGCTGGCGCCGCAGGACCGTGTGGATGCGTCCAACATTGAGCGTCTGCCGATTTCGGTGACGGGGACCGGCGTCATGGTGCCGCTGGAGCAGATCGCCACGGTGACGATGGGCAAGGGCCCCGCCAAGATCCAGCATGCGGACGGCAAGCGGATGATTGCGGTGTCTGCGAATGCGCACGGCCGCTCGTCCGGCGAGGTGACCGCAGATGCCACGGCGCTGGCCAAGACCATCAACTTCCCGCCCGGCTACGGCATCGCCCTGGCGGGTGACGCCAAGAGTCAGCAGGAAGTGTTCGGCGCGATGATCGTGGCGCTGGCCTCCGGCATCGGGCTGATGTATCTGATCCTGGTGATGCAGTTCGGCAGCTTCACCGCGCCGGCCGGGGTGATGCTGTCCCTGCCGCTGTCTCTGATTGGCGTGGTGGTGGCGCTGCTGGTGAGCAATGGCGGTCTGAACCTGATGAGCCTGATCGGGGTGATCATGCTGGCGGGTCTGGTGGCCAAAAATGCGATCTTGCTGCTGGATGCTGCCCGCCATGAGGAGTCGGAAGGCGTGCCGCGTGAAGAGGCGCTGATGCATGCGGGTCGCAAGCGCTTCCGCCCGATTCTGATGACCACCTTCGCCCTGATCGCCGGCATGCTGCCGGTGGCCATTGGCGTCGGGGAGGGCGGTGAGTTCTACCGGCCGATGGCGGTGGCCATCATTGGCGGGACCATCACCTCCACCGTGCTGACGTTGCTGATGGTGCCGTGCTTCTACGACAGCATCGAACTGTTCTTTGATCGGCAGAAGGCACGCACGGCGCGCTGGAGCGAACGGGGCAAGGCGCCGGTGGCCTGGGCCCTCAATGCGGTGCAGACGTTGCTGGTGTTCCTGGCGCTGATCACCGGACTGCTGTTCGTCTGGTGGGTGGTCGAGGCGGCGCTGAACAGGCGCAAGCCCAAGGCGCCGGTGCAGCATGCTGACGCTCCTGCGCTGCGTGAGCAACCGGGTTTGGGGGACGATTGATGGCGCTTTGTCGCTGAAGGCGTGGGGCCATGGCTGCAATCTGCGCAGCAGACCGCTTGCGGCCGGTTCGTCGCCTTTGCGTGCGTGTCAGTCGTCCGAAGGGGCGTGCTTGATGAACTCGCGAGGCACCCCAAGGGGTACGCGAGTCAGCAAGGCGATCAATCGTAAAAGGACTCGGGATGCACCTCTGCCTCAGCAAACGCAATGGCGCGCTTGAGCTCTGAAAGGGGAAGCGCCAGGTCCGAGTCGCCGTGGAGCACCACCAGCATCCCGAGCTGCTCGTCTGCGCGGAAGGTCACAAGCGGCTCGTGGGGTCTGCTGGGTTGTCCAGTGATTTCGACGTGCATCCCATCGCCAACGGCGGAGGTGCACTGAAGTTCGATGACGGCAAGGTATTCCGCGTTGGAGCTCAGCATGCCCAAATCTTAGCCTTGCCGGCTGGTTGAGCGGTCCCCACCACTCGGGCGAGGACATGGACTGTTTCTGCATCCACACAACTCTCAGCGTACCAGCCTTGACTGAATGCGCGCTTCCGCCAATCACTTATTCAGTGCCCAGCCCCTGAAGCCGCATGCGACATGCCGCCGCCGTCCGGTAACTGAATCACCTGACCGCGCTGCCACGCATCCGCCCCGGGATCGATGGGTGGCGCCGCAATGCCGTCCCGTTCCTCCCGCTTCCTGGCGCTGCGGATCTGCAGACGCTGGTCACGCTGCTCCACCAGCGCGGCATCCACCTGACCGTCGGCCGTGAAGCCCATCATCAATTGCGGCATGCCGAGCGGCAGCGACTTTTCCCGATCCGTGTGCCAGGTGTGCCAGGTCTTCCCGTAGGTCCCCACCAGCTGCTTCATCAGCTGCACCTCGGCCGCAGCCGGGATGCCCGGTGCCACGAGTTGTCCGGATTTCACTTCGTTAACATGGCTGTGCCACAGCGGTTTTTCGTCGGGCGGCAAGCCTGCAAAGAGTGCAGCACTGATGACGTATTCGACGCCCATCAGCTTGGCGTCCTTGCGGCTGCCGTCAAAGATGACGCATTGAATGACATCAGCATTGAGCACTGAACAGAAGTGATGCGCCTCCATCTGCTCTTTCGGACGGCCGTTGTAAAAATGAAAGCCGTCCAGATAGACATTGAGGGCGTCGATGGGCGGCTTGTCCTGCAGGACGACCGCACCTGCTTCCAGCACCCGTGTCGAGGCGCTGGCCGGCTGGCCTGGAGATTCCACCTGCGACGGACTTCCCCGGTCTCCACACGCCGAGAGTGCGGCGACGCCGAGCAGGATCCATGAGAACGACAGAACGGCAGTTGTTCGGAAGCGCATGCGATCTCCAGGAGGGAATGAGCGGTCGCGGCAAGCCTGATTCCCGAGCGTAGCCATTCATCAGTGCCTGCGTGCAACGGCAGGATGCGCTCAGGCGCGCCATGTGCTGGCCAGCCCATGCCTTCCTTCCACTCAGACGCTGTCATGTCCTGTTTGGAGCGCGGCATTGCGCCGGATGTGCTGTGCGGTGTATCGGTCGGTGCGACCGTGGCTGCCATCGTGGCGGGCAACCGGCCCTAGGATCGCCTGCCGCGTCTGCGGGACTATTGGCATGCCGCACAGTCCGGAGATATGCCGATGGCCGGTATGGCGTTGCCGGCGTCCGAGGCGGACAGCGCCTCGTCCCTCCAATCGCTTCCGGCCTGGCATGCAGCAACCCCGGCAGCGTGGAGAGCCGGCAGCAACGCCTTGCATGCAATGTCGAGCCTGATGGCGAGGCGTCCGGGCTTCTTTCGTCCGCGGTGGCCGGGCGTGCTTTCGCTGTTGCCGTTCATGCCGCCCGACCCTGGCCTGTTCGATCCATATCCGCTGCTGAAGACACTGCCAGCTTTCATCGACTTTGAATGGCTCCATCGTGAGGGCCCGCGACTGGTGATCGATGCCGTCGACGTGGAGACCGGCGAGACGGTGCGCTTTGACAGTCGCAGGGACCGCATCACGCCGGAACATCTGGTCGCGGCCGCCAGTCTGCCGCCGGCGTTTCCGCCAGTCCGGCTCGGACAACGGTCGCTGGTGGATGCGGGACTGGTCGCGAATGTGCCGCTGGACCTCGCACTGTTTGAAGCTTCCGGTCGCCGTACCGTCTATGCGGTGGACCCCTTTTGCCTGGCCGGTGCCGCGCCCACATCGTTGGACGAAAGTGCCCAACGGGCGCAGGACCTGGCATTCAGCGCCCAGACCGAGCGGACGCTCGAGGCGTTGCGTCGCGAGCAGCGACTCAGGGCGCAGCTGAATGACCGTCAAGCACGTCCGGCAAAAGGCCGGGCCACCGACGGGAAGCCGGCCGGCTCTGCGGCGCCGCGCCTGTCCGGCGACGAGCATCTTGAGTTGCTGCTCGCCAATTACCGAGCGCCGCCTGCGGCAACCGGTCTGAAGGCGCTGGACTTTTCCGGGCGATCACTCCGGGAGCGCTGGGAGGCGGGGGCGCAGGACATGGCGCATCTGCTGGGGATGCAGGAGCGCCGGCAGCGCACGGAGACGAGCGAGGGCTATGCGATCTACCGGCAGTCGCGACGGCAAGGCGTCGAAACCAGCGCACCCGACCTGTCGCAACGCACCAGCCGCCATTCACCAACGACTTCACCGCAGTCTTCACCACGGACAGCCGCCTGGTTCACACCACCCGATTCGGATTCAACAACCCCCTCGGATCCAGCGCCTGCTTGATCTGCCGCATCAGCGCCAGGGCCACCGGGCTCTTGCGCTGTGCCAGTTCCTCTCGCTTGAGCTGACCAATGCCGTGTTCGGCCGAGATCGAGCCGCCGTGGGCCATCACCTGGTCGTACACCACGGCATTCACTGCCGCTTCATGCGTCCTCAGGAACTCCGCTGCCGAGACACCCTCCGGCGACTGCACGTTGTAGTGCAGGTTGCCATCGCCCAGGTGGCCGAAATTCACCAGCCGCGACCCCGGGAACTGCTCGGCCAGCAGCGCATCACACGCCGACACGAAGGCGGGAATCCGTGACACCGGCAGCGCGATGTCGTGTTTGATGTTGAGTCCTTCCTCACTCTGCGCCAGTGGAATCGACTCCCGCAGATGCCACATCGACTGGCTCTGCGACAGGCTCTCCGCCACCGCCGCATCCTCGATCACGCCGTCTTCCAGCGCCTGGGACAGAACCCCCTCGAACTGCTCGCGGGCATGTGTCTCGCCCTCGTTGTCGGACAGCTCCAGCAGCACCGTCCACGCCCGGGTGCCCAGCGGCTGCGCCAGTTGCGGGAAATGCTTGGCCACCAGCCCCAGCGACTGGGCATTCATGACCTCGAATCCGGTCAGCGTCGCGCCGCATCGCGACTGCGCCATGCTCAGCAAGGCCACCGTGGCGGACAGCGACTCGCAAGCCGCGAGTGCCGTCATTCGCGCACGTGGCTGGGGGAACAGCTTCAGCGTCGCCGCGGTGATGATGCCCAGCGTGCCTTCGGCGCCGATGAACAGGTCTCGCAGGTCGTAGCCGGTGTTGTCCTTGCGCAGGCCGGACAGTCCGTCCCAGATCTCGCCTTCCGCCGTCACCACTTCGAGCCCCAGGCACAGCTCGCGAGCATTGCCGTAGCGCAGCACCTGGGTGCCGCCGGCATTGGTCGAGAGGTTGCCGCCGATGGTGCAACTGCCTTCCGCCGCCAGGCTCAGCGGGAATAGCAGGCCCGCTTGGCGCGCGGTGTCCTGCACCTGCTGCAACACGCAGCCGGCGTCGACGGTCAGGGTCAGGTTGGCCGCGTCCAGTTGCCGGACCTTCTGCATCCGCCGCAGGCTCAGCAGCAATTGCGTCCCGGAGTCATCCGGCACGCCGCCGCCCACCAATCCGGTATTGCCGCCCTGAGGCACGACCGACACCCCATGCGCACTCGCCAGCTTCACCACGGCGGCGACCTCGCCGGTCGTCCCGGGGCGCACCACGGCCAGCGCGCGACCGTTGTAGCGTTTGCGCCAGTCCTGCTGATAGGGCGTGAGTTCGGTATCCGGCAGGGCCCCGGGCACGAGCACATGGGCATCGCCCAGCAGTTGGCGCAGGGCGTCGATCAGAGGGTGGTTCATGCTCAAATCCTTCGGGTGGCGACGCTGACCGGTCGCACGCAATTCAGGTGGGCGCGCCAGGCGTGGCGTCGGCCCCGGGCTGTGGCACTGATGGCGACGGCGACGGGGAGTGCGACGGCGGCAGCGACGCCCCCGCGCGGCCCGCAGCCAGGCGCTGCCGCACATGCATTGCACAGGCCACGAAGATCACCACCGACAGCAGCACCTCCGCCGCCGCCAGGGCCGCGCCGAGACCCGGCTCTGAGGTGGCGCGCACCAGACCTTCCATCGCGTACAACCACACGAACAGGCTGAGCGCACGGAAGGTGTAGAGCCGGTAGCGCCACAGGCCAGCCAGCGGCAGCAGCAGCGGCAGCGCCTTCAGCGCGAGCGTGCCGCGGCCCACCGGCAGCAGCCAGGCTTCCCAGGCCAGGCACAGCAGCGCCAGCGCGATGGTGGCGCCCAGCGCCACGTTCCGACTGAGCCGCTGCGCGGGATTGGGCCGGGCGTGGGAGCGGTCGATCATCGGCGGCTGGGCAGGCGAACTTGACATGGCTGGCATCATAGCCACCATGAACATCAGGATGCGTGTGCCAGAGCAGGGCTGGCGGGAGGGGTTGCGAGAGCTGGGCAAGAGCCTGCTCCGCTGGCCATGGCTGGAGACGTTCCGGATCTTCGTGCAGCGCTACCGGGAAGAGCGCCTGGGTCTGACCGCCGGCAGTCTGACCTTCACCACGCTGATCTCGCTGGTGCCGCTGCTGACGGTGGCGCTGGCCTTGTTCACCGCCTTTCCGATGTTCTCGGCCTTCCAGGGCGCGCTCGAGAAATATTTTCTCAAGTCGCTGGTGCCGGACACCATCGCCCGTCCGGTGCTGGGCTCGCTGACGCAGTTTGCGGCCAAGGCCAACCGGCTGGGCGCGGTGGGTCTGGTGGTGCTGGCGGTGACGGCGCTGTCGCTGATGCTGACCATCGACCGCACCCTCAACCAGATCTGGCGGGTGCAGCGGCCGCGGCCGATTGCGCAGCGGGTGCTGGTGTACTGGGCGGCGATGACGCTCGGGCCTTTGCTGCTGGGCGGCAGCCTCACACTGACCAGCTACCTGATCACCAGCGGCAAGGATCTGGTGGACAACCTGCCACGGGCGATGGTGGTGCTGCTGTCCAGTGTGGATCTGATGGTGTTGTGGGCGGCGATGGCGGCCCTGTTCCATTACGTTCCCAACACCGATGTGCGCTGGCGCCATGCGCTGGTGGGGGCGGGCTTTGTGGCGGTGGCCTTTCACCTGGCGAAGCAGGCCCTGGCCTGGTATGTGAAGCAGGTGCCGACCTATTCGACCCTGTATGGCGCGTTCGCGACGGTGCCGATCTTCCTGATCTGGATCTATGTGGGCTGGTCCATCGTGCTGCTGGGCGCCATCCTGGCGGCCAATGCACCGGCGCTGGCGGGCGGTGTGAGCGTGCGCCGGCAGGCGCCGGGCATGCAGCTGGAGCTGGCCCTGGACATCTTGCGGGAGTTGGAAACGGCACGCGCGTCCGGGGAGACAGGTCTGACGATGCTGGCCTTGTCCCAGCGCCTGTGCGTGGACCCGCTGCAACTGGAGCCGGTGGTGGATCAATTGCTCGACCTGGACTGGGTCGGCCGGCTGGAGGAGGAGGGCGCCCAGCGGCTGGTGCTGCTGTGCGACCCCGCAGCCACCCGGGCCGAGCCCTTGATCCAGAGTCTGCTGCTGCCGCGCACCGAAGGGCTCGGTGCGTTGTGGGCCGGCGCGCAGTGGGATCAGCTGTCGCTGCGCACCTTGCTGCAGCGCTGAGGGATCTGAATCTCCTCATCGACCGCAACCACAGGCGTTGCAGACGAACTTGGAGAGGCTGCTGCAGTGCCGGCGGAAGGCGCGCTCAGGCGTGGGCGCGGATTGCCCGCGGTAACTGGCCTTCCTTCTCCATCAGCCGGGCCATGGCAATCAATGAGGACACTTCTTCCGGCGCGGTGAAGAGATCGGGGCTGAAGCGCGCGCGTCCGCGCAGGCAGACCTCGGTGACCGAGTCCATGACCGGCCGGTTCATGCGTGCCGGATTCTTCAAGAGGCGATAGAGATCATGGGCCGCCGCGGCCATGGCAGCGGTGCGGCCGCCGTCTGCACTTTGAAAGACACAGGCGCCTTCGCCGCCCTGGCCCATGGCCTCCGCGCGCTCACTGAGAGCCAGGAGGGTCCGGGGCGGGATGGCCCGTCCGGTTTCGAGCGGCAGTCGGAACCATTCCAGCCGTGAAGAGGCTGGATTCTCACCATTGTTCCAATCGGGCTGTCGCTCCTGCGGGCGCAGAAGTGGCAAGCCCTTGCCATCCACCTCCATCCGGACACCGACCTCCCGGCGCGTGGCCTGAAGCCCCCCGACATCAACGCGGGATTCCATTGGGAAGCCGTTGTGCATGGGGCACCGGAACTCCACCCGCGTATCGGCTTTCACCCAGGGGGCATTGCTCTTCATGCAATGGCGTCCGGGGGCGTCGGGACTGGTCAGGTCGATCACCGCGCGCACGTTCTTCTGCAGGCACATGGCCCCGAAGGCAGCGGAAGCCGCATTGTCGGGACGGTTCATGACGATGCTGTCATGGCTCAATTCGTAGGCGTTGAGCGGGACGCCCGTCTGGTTCCCCATGCCGGGCTTGATGTGGACCGGGTGGCTGCTGGTTCCGCCGCCCAGGCTAAAGGGGGCGTTGGCCGTTTCGGGCTTGGTGGACGTGCGACCCACACCGCCCAACTTTGCCAGGTGCGAGGGCGGCAGGGCCGCGTCGAGTTCATTGATCAGCGCGAGCGCGGCCGGCAACTGGGCGCTCCAGAGCTGCAGATCCTGCCGGTTGCCCAGGGGCGCCGCGAGATTGAGCGTGGGGCGGTGAGGTGCCTGATTCGCCTGTAGCTGCGACGTCTGCGGGCTGAAGAATCGGACCAGCGAAGAAAGAATCATGAGTCATCTCGGAAAAATGCAGAGACTCATGGGTGCGAAGAAGCAGGTTTTCAGTTGGCGCTGGGATCAAATGACAACCTTGGAATTTGACGGATGTCATGTAGCAACCGTCAGAAGGCACATTCGCGGTGATCCGCGGCGCGTGGATACGGCCCATGAACTCGCTGCATTCGATGCACTCCATGAACCGCTTGAACGCTCGTGATCACGTGGAACGTTGATCAACGCAGCCAGTGCACCGCAGCGGCCCCGCCGAGCAGGAGCATCGCCAGCACGAGCAGCCCGATCCTCCAGCGCGAAGTCTTGCTGGCGCCCTGGGCGGTGGGCGCGTAGCTGTTGCCGGACGTGCGGGTGTGCCGCGCCGTGTGCAGGGGCGTGGAGGCGGACGGCTGGACGCGAATGGCCGGGTCTTCCAGACCGTGGCGCACGCGCTGCTCGGCCACCCGCAAGCGGGCGGACCCTTCCAGCATGGCCAGTTTTTGCAACTGGTCCTCAGGCGCCGGCCGGATGCTGGTGGGCGCGGCGGGTTGATCCTCGATGGGTTCGGAACCCGGATTAGAAACGGGGACGGACTTCAATGAGCGTTGTTGCATCAATGGAACTACCTGAAACGCTCCCTCTCTCTTCTCGACAATTTTGAAGGGATCGTACCGGGAAGTCGGTAACAGAGCGTTGTGATTTAGAATTGATATCAAAGTCAACTGGAGTGATATCAATGGCCGCCTTGACTGTCCGCAACCTGCCCGATGCCACTCATGAAGCGCTCAAGCGTCGTGCCGCACGCCACGGCCGAAGCACTGAGGCCGAGGTCCGGCAGATTCTGGAAGACGCCGTGCGCCAGCCCCAGCCGGGGCTCGGTTCGGCGCTCGCAGCGATCGGTCGACGGGCGGGCGGTGTCGAACTCGACCTGCCTGCAAGAAAGTCTCCCATTCGACCCGCGGAGTTCGAATGATCATTCTCGATACGAACGTGGTGTCCGAGCCGCTTCGGGCGCAGCCCAACACCGAGGTGCTGACTTGGCTGGATGCTCAGCATCCCCAGTCGCTGTTTCTCACCAGCATCTCTGTCGCGGAGCTCTTGGCCGGTGTGCAGTTGCTGCCGCGGGGGCGGCGTCGAAATGAACTCCAGCGCGCCGTGGACGACGTGATCACGCTGTTTGAAGGGCAGGTCCTTGATTTCGATCTGGACGCCGCCAACGCGTTCGCAAGTATTCATGCGAGCACGACCGCGGCGGGGCGCAAAATGAATTTTGCGGATGCCGCCATTGCGGCCATCGCCGCCGCGCGCGGCATGTCCGTGGCCACGCGCAATGTCAAAGACTTCGACCGCGCGGGCGTTGAACTGATCAACCCATGGAAGTCGATGGCCTGACGCTCAGGCGTGAATGACCGCCAGCATGGCGGTCGCCGCTTTTTTGCCCACATTGCGGATGGCATGGGCGCCATCGACGGCGTAGCGGGCGGTCTCCCCGGCCTTGACGATCTGGCGGCTGCCCCCGGCAGTCACTTCCAGTTCGCCGCTCAGCACACTCAAATGCTCCCGCGAGCCCGGCTCATGCGCTTCAGATTCCAGCGCGCCGCCCGGCTGCACCGTCAGTTCATACCACTCGAACTGCCCCGCGAGGTCGATCGGCCCCAGGATCCGCAGCCGGCACAGCCCATCCGGGCTGGATAGCCCTGGCGTCGAATGCGCCGCCACCACCTCGATCGGCGGTGCTGCCGGTCGTTCGCCGCCCAGCAGCTCGGACAGCTCCACCCGCAGCGCATTGGCCAATCGCCACACCACTGCCACCGTGGGATTGGCCTGATTCCGCTCGATTTGAGAGAGCATCGACTTCGACACCCCCGCCCGCCGCGACAGTTCGTCCAGCGACAGGCCCTGCGCCTGACGTAAGGCCTGCAAGGTGGCGCCGACGCGCGGGGGTTCGAGTTTTTCAGACGGATTGGCGGACATGGCTCACTCAGATCAGGCGCGCCCCGCCGGCGTGCCCGCTGGACCCGCCACCTTGACCCGCTTCTTTGATTCCTTGATACTGCACGACTGTTCGATATAACGAACGTGTTCGATTTAACGGATTGTGCCGCAGGAGCTCCCCGCATGACCACCCAGGCCCCCCAGACTCCCTCCACCGAGGACTTCTACCGCCATCTGCAGACCGAGCTGCAGGGCATCCGCGAGGCTGGTCTTTTCAAGAGCGAACGCATCATCACCAGCCCCCAGGGCGCGGTGGTGACGACCCGCGATGGCCGTGAGGTCATCAACCTGTGCGCCAACAACTACCTCGGTCTGTCGGCCCATCCGCAGGTGCTGGAAGCCGCCCATGAGGCGCTGCGCACGCATGGATACGGACTCTCGTCGGTGCGCTTCATCTGCGGCACGCAGGACATCCACAAGGAACTGGAGCAGCGCCTGGCCCGGTTCCTGGGCACCGAGGACACCATCCTCTACGCCGCCGCCTTCGACGCCAACGGTGGCCTTTTCGAGCCGCTGCTCGGCGAGCAGGACGCCATCATCAGCGACGAGCTGAACCATGCCTCCATCATC
>CBIHOT010000072.1:0-18136 GCA_966211495.1 uncultured Roseateles sp.
GGTGCCCGGGACGGGACTTGAACCCGTACGCCTGTTGAGGGCGGCGGATTTTAAGTCCGCTGCGTTTACCGATTTCGCCACCCGGGCGGCGTCCGCATTATCGGCGGCGACACAAAAGAAAACGGGAGATCCGATTTCTCGAATCTCCCGTGATTTGGAGCGGGTAACGAGGCTCGAACTCGTGACCTCAACCTTGGCAAGGTTGCGCTCTACCAACTGAGCTACACCCGCATGAAGCGATCTGGAGGCGCGATCCGGAGTCGAACCGGACTAACCGGATTTGCAATCCGGGGCATAAACCGCTTTGCTATCGCGCCCCTGATCGAAACTGAAGTTTGGTCGCCTCAGCTTCGACAAAAAATGGAAGCCAAGGCTTCCATCCTTTTCAGAACCTGGAGCGGGAAACGAGGCTCGAACTCGCGACCTCAACCTTGGCAAGGTTGCGCTCTACCAACTGAGCTATTCCCGCGTATTTCAACTTTCGTTGAACTTCAACGCACTGCTTGCTGCCTCACTGCTTTTGACCACAGTGTTGACGCTTCTTGAACTCAACTGACGTCTTGTTCTTCGATTCGTCTGCAGCACCGTTTGCGCTGAAGCCGAGAGTATAGAACGATTTTTCAGGGGCGCGCAAGAGTTGAGAGAAGAAGTCGCAGGACCGTGCACCTATCGCACAGCGAGGCTCTCCGACGCGGTGTCTCAGCCCACAAAAACAAATGCCCACAGCCAAGGCTGCGGGCATTTCGGTCAGGTCAAGCCGGCGGGCATGCCGCCAGGCTGCCGGCTCAGTGCTTCAGCGAATCGCCACCAGCATCCGGCTTGGCTTCAGCCACCTTCTCGGCAGGCGGCGCTGCGGCCACCTCTTCTTCCGGAATCGGCTGCGGCACGGTCTCCAGGGCCACTTCCAGCACGCGGTCGATCCAGCGGACCGGAACGATCTCCAGCTGGTTCTTCACGTTCTCAGGAATGTCCTGCAGATCCTTGACGTTCTCTTCCGGAATCATCACCGTCTTGATGCCACCGCGGTGGGCCGCCAGCAGCTTTTCCTTCAAGCCGCCGATGGCCGTCACTTCGCCGCGCAGCGTGATCTCACCGGTCATCGCCACGTCCGCACGCACCGGAATGCCGGTCAGCGCAGAGACGAAGGCGGTGGTCATCGCGATACCGGCGCTGGGGCCGTCCTTCGGCGTGGCGCCATCGGGCACGTGGATGTGTACGTCGCGCTTCTCGAAGGCTTCGTCCTTGATGCCCAGGCGGCGAGCCCGCGACCGCACCACCGTGCGGGCCGCTTCGACCGATTCCTTCATCACGTCGCCCAGCGAGCCGGTGCGGATGATGTTGCCCTTGCCCGGCATCGACGTGGCTTCGATGGTCAGCAGATCGCCGCCCACTTCCGTCCACGCCAGACCGACCACCTGACCCACCTGGTTCTTCTTCTCGGCACGACCGAAGTCGTACTTGCGAACGCCCAGGAATTCGTTCAGGTTGTCCTCGTCCACGACCACGCGGCCCTGGTAGGTCTTGAGCTGAAGGCCCTTGACCACCTTGCGGCAGATCTTGGAGATCTCACGTTCCAGCGAACGGACACCGGCTTCACGGGTGTAGTAGCGGATCACGCCGCGGATGGCCGCTTCGGTGACGTCCAGCTCTTCATCCTTGACGCCGTTGTTGCCGCGCTGCTTGGGCAGCAGGTAACGCTGGGCGATGTTGACCTTCTCGTCCTCGGTGTAGCCGGACAGGCGGATCACTTCCATCCGGTCCAGCAGGGCCGGCGGAATGTTCAGCGAGTTCGACGTCGCGACGAACATCACATCGGACAGGTCGTAATCGACCTCGATGTAATGGTCGGCGAAGGTGTGGTTCTGCTCGGGATCCAGCACCTCCAGCAGCGCGGACGACGGGTCACCCCGGAAGTCCATGCCCAGCTTGTCGATCTCGTCCAGCAGGAACAGCGGATTGCGCGTCCCCACCTTGGACAGGCTCTGCAGCACCTTGCCCGGCATGGAGCCGATGTAGGTGCGGCGGTGACCACGGATCTCGGCTTCGTCGCGCACGCCACCCAGGGCCATGCGAACGAACTTGCGGCCGGTGGCACGGGCCACCGACTGCCCCAGCGAGGTCTTGCCGACGCCCGGAGGGCCGACCAGGCAGAGGATGGGGGCCTTGACCTTGTCCACACGCTGCTGCACCGCGAGGTATTCGAGGATGCGTTCCTTGACCTTGTCCAGGCCGTAGTGGTCTTCGTTCAAGACCGCTTCGGCATTGGCCAGATCGTGCTTGATCTTGGTCTTCTTGCTCCAGGGCAGGTTGACCAGGGTGTCGATGTAGTTGCGCACCACCGTGGCTTCAGCGGACATCGGCGACATCAGCTTGAGCTTCTTCAGCTCGGCCTCGGCCTTCTTGCGTGCCTCCTTGGGCATGCGAGCGGCCTGGATCTTCTTCTCCAGCTCTTCCAGGTCGGCGCCTTCTTCGCCGTCGCCCAGTTCCTTCTGGATGGCCTTGACCTGCTCGTTCAGGTAGTACTCGCGCTGGCTCTTCTCCATCTGGCGCTTGACGCGGCCGCGGATGCGCTTTTCGACCTGGAGGATGTCGACCTCATGCTCCAACAGCTCGAGCAGTTTCTCCAGACGCTTGTCGACCTCGAAAAGGTCGAGCACCGATTGCTTGGCCTCGAGCTTCAGCGGCAGGTGCGCAGCAATCGTGTCGGCCAGGCGGCCGGCGTCGTCGATGCCCGCGATGGAGGTGAGGATTTCCGGCGGGATCTTCTTGTTCAGCTTGACGTACTGGTCGAACTGCTGCGTCACCGCCCGGCGCAGTGCTTCGATCTCCGGCTTGCTGTCGGCCGCCGGCGGAATCGGCGTGACGTCGGCGACGAAGTGCTCGCCGTTGTCCGAGATCGAGTTGGTGTTGGCACGCTGAATGCCTTCGACCAGCACCTTCACGGTGCCGTCGGGCAGCTTCAGCATCTGCAAAATGGTCGAGACGCAGCCCACGTCGAACATGTCTTCGGGCTTGGGCTCATCCTTGCCGGCAGCCTTCTGCGCCACCAGCATGATCTGGCGACCCGCCTCCATCGCCGCCTCCAAAGCCTTGATCGACTTCGGGCGCCCGACGAACAGCGGGATCACCATGTGGGGGAACACCACCACGTCGCGCAGCGGCAGCAGCGGCAGGGTGATGGGTTCAGCGGGCAAAACAGGATGTCCGGACATTGGAACCTCTCTTTCTCGAGCCTACGTAGGGCCCGAGGAACAATTTGCAAGAAGCCTTGACTGACGCTATGGCCCGGAGTCGCAAGTGCGATGCCCGGAATTCAGGCGCTTGCTTTAGCCTGCTCCCGATAGACGAGCAGCGGCTTGGCGTTTTCTTCGATGTTGTGCTCGTCCAGCACAACCTTGGCGACGCCATCGAGATTGGGAAGATCGAACATCGTGTCGATCAGGGAGGCCTCCATGATCGACCGGAGACCACGCGCACCGGTCTTGCGCGCCAGCGCCTTGCGGGCGATTGCCTGCAGCGCCGACGGACGGATCTCGAGCTCGACACCATCCATGCCGAAGAGCTTCTGGTACTGCTTGACCAGCGCATTCTTGGGCTCGGTAAGGATCTGCACCAGCGCATCCTCGGTCAGCTCGCCGAGCGTGGCGACCACCGGCAGGCGGCCAACCAGCTCAGGGATCAGGCCGAACTTGATCAGGTCTTCCGGCTCGGCGTCGCGGAACGTCTCGGAGACTTTGCGCTCGCTCTTGCTGTGCACCGTGGCGCCAAAGCCGATGCCCGAGCGCTCGGTGCGGTTCTGAATGACCTTCTCGAGGCCATCGAACGCGCCGCCGCAGATGAACAGGATGTTGGTCGTGTCGATCTGCAGGAAGTCCTGGTTGGGATGCTTGCGGCCGCCCTGCGGAGGAACCGACGCCATCGTGCCTTCGACCAGCTTCAGCAGCGCCTGCTGGACGCCCTCGCCCGACACGTCGCGGGTGATGGAGGGGTTGTCCGCCTTGCGGCTGATCTTGTCGATTTCGTCGATGTAGACGATGCCGCGCTGCGCGCGCTCGACGTCGTAATTGCAGTTCTGCAGCAGCTTCTGGATGATGTTCTCGACGTCTTCACCCACATAACCGGCTTCGGTCAGGGTGGTGGCGTCGGCAATCACGAAGGGCACGTTCAGGACACGGGCCAGCGTCTGGGCCAGCAGCGTCTTGCCGGAGCCAGTCGGGCCGATCAGCAGGATGTTGCTCTTGGACAGCTCCACGCCGTCCTTCGTGTCCGCCGCATGCCGCAGCCGCTTGTAGTGGTTGTAGACCGCCACGGACAGCGTCCGCTTGGCCACGTCCTGGCCGATGACGTACTGGTCCAGCGTCGTCTTGATCTCGCTGGGCACCGGCAGGTCCGACTTGCTCGCGCGACCGGGTGCGGCTTCGGCCGGCACTTCATCGCGGATGATGTCGTTGCACAGCTCGATGCACTCGTCGCAGATGAACACGGACGGACCCGCGATCAGCTTCTTGACCTCATGCTGGCTCTTGCCGCAGAAGGAGCAATACAAGACTTTTTCGCTGGAGTTGCCTTTTTTCTCGGCCATGGGAGTGCTGCTAGATACAGGCGTTGTGCCTGCATTGATGATAGTTCAATTGCCGGGACCGTCTGCGTGGGGATAAAAGCCCCTAAGGTGGCTTAGTTACGGTCCTGGGCAATCCGTGGTGCCGGGCGGGCCTGGGAGCACCCGACCAGGCCCTGGCAGGGCCTGAAAAGGCCAGCCGTGGGGTGAGTCAGCGCAGCGCGAAGCGGGTTCGCCCTCCGTTCGCTGACCCGCCCCGCGGCGGCAGCGCGGGTGTCAGCCGCGCTTTTCGATGACCTGGTCCACCAGGCCGTAGGTCTGGGCTTCCGGCGCGGACATGAAGTAGTCCCGCTCGGTGTCGGCCTGGATCTTTTCCAGCGGCTGACCGGTGCGCTCGGCCAGGATGCGGTTGAGCTGCTCGCGCGTCTTCAGGATCTCGCGGGCGTGGATCTCGATGTCCGTGGCCTGGCCCTGTGCGCCGCCCAGCGGCTGGTGGATCATGATCTTGGCATTGGGCAGCGAGAAACGCTTGCCCTTGGCGCCTGCGGCCAGCAGGAAGGCGCCCATGCTGGCGGCCATGCCCATGCACAGCGTCGAGACCTGCGGCTTGATGAACTGCATCGTGTCGTAGATCGACATGCCCGCCGAGACGCTGCCGCCCGGGGAGTTGATGTACAGCGAGATTTCCTTGTCCGGGTTCTCGCTCTCCAGGAACAGCAGCTGAGCCACCACGAGGTTGGCCACGGCGTCGTTGACGGGGCCCACCAGGAAGACGATGCGCTCGCGCAGCAGCCGGCTGTAGATGTCGTAGGCGCGTTCGCCGCGGCCCGACTGTTCGATGACGATGGGCACCATGCCCAGGTTGCTAGTTTCCAGAGCGCTCATGAAATCCTCTGTTGTGGTTGGCGTCACGTGACTCATTATGTCCCGCGATGCAAGTCCCTGCCCTGAGGCGCAGGACTGACCTACATGGGGGTGACTCCGCGAAAAACAAAGGCGCCGGCCTCGCGGCGCGGCGCCTTCAGGCGGGAGGACCCGAAACGGCGATTACGCGTTGGCCATCAGCTCGTCGAACGGCACCTGCTTGTCTTCAACCTTGGCCTTGCCCAGGACGAAGTCGGTGACGTTGTTTTCGATGACGACGGCTTCGACTTCAGCCATGCGCTCGCGGTCCGACAGGTACCAGCGCACCACTTCCGCCGGCTTCTCGTAGCTCTGCGAGATTTCTTCGATGTGCGCCTGCAGCTGCTCGGGCTTGGCTTGCAGGTTGTTCGAACGCACCAGCTCGGCCACGACCAGGCCCAGACGGACGCGCTTTTCAGCCTGGTCCTTGAACAGTTCGACGGGGATCGGGGCCTTGTCGGCGTCCTTCACACCACGCTTCTTCAGGTCTTCGCGGGCATTGCCGACCATGCGCTCGGCTTCACCTTCGACCAGGGCGTTGGGCACATCCAGCTCGGCCTTGGCGACCAGTGCGTCCATGGCGGCAGCCTTGTTGCGGGCCAGCACGCGGAACTTCACTTCACGCTCGAGGTTCTTCTTGATGTCGGCGCGCAGGGCTTCGACGGTGCCTTCCTTGATGCCCAGGGCCTTGGCGAACGATTCGTTCACTTCCGGCAGATGCTGGGCTTCGATCTTCTTGACCGTCACCAGGAAGTCGGCTTCCTTGCCGGCCACTTCCTTGCCGTGGTAGTCCTCGGGGAAGGCCAGCGGGAAGGTCTTGGATTCGCCCGACTTCATGCCGCGCACGGCCTTTTCGAAGGCTTCGAGCATCTGGCCTTCGCCCAGCAGGAACTGGAAGCCATCGGCCTTGCCGCCAGCGAAGGGTTCGCCGTCGATCTTGCCTTCGAAGTCGATGGTGACGCGGTCGCCATCGGCGGCCACATCGGCGGCGCCACGCTGGGCGAAGCTGCGACGCTGCTTGCGCAGGATCTCGACGGTCTTGTCGATGGCTTCTTCGGTGACTTCCGCGGAGACGCGCTCGACGGTGGCCTCGGCCAGGTCGCCCAGCTTCACTTCGGGATAGACCTCGAAGGTGGCGTCGAAGGCCAGATCGCCTTCGGCAGCGCCGTCCTTCTGTTCGATGCGGGGCATGCCGGCCACGCGCAGCTTGGCCTCATTGGCCGCCTGGCTGAAGGCCTGGCCCAGCTTGTCGTTGACCACTTCGTACTGCACCGAGGCGCCGTAGCGCTGGGCGACGAAGGACATCGGCACCTTGCCGGGACGGAAGCCGTCAGCCTTGACGGTGCGGGCCAGCTTCTTCAGGCGGGCCTCGACCTCGCTGTTGATGTCAGCGGCCGCCAGCGTGAGCGTGATGCGGCGTTCGAGCTTTTCGAGAGTTTCGACGGTGACAGCCATAGTGGACTCGGAAACAGTTGGAGTGGTGCGCGGGGCCGGACTCGAACCGGCACGCCCGTGAAGGCGTCAGGACCTAAACCTGGTGCGTCTACCAATTTCGCCACCCGCGCTGGGTAACAAGGGCAGCGCAGCGCCCCGGCTGCCCCTTGGTAATGATCCGGCGTTGAATCCGGGAAACCGGCGATTGTAGCCGTTAGAAGCGCGGTTTCCGCGCCCCCGGGGGCGGGTAAGCCCGGGGGTGGGGTCAGCCGCGGCCGACGGAGGGGTCCCGCTCGATGCGGAACCAGGCCGCGTACATGGCCGGCAGGGCCAGCAGGGTGAGCACGGTGGCCACGATCAGACCGCCCATGATCGCCACCGCCATCGGGCCCCAGAACACGCTGCGCGACAGCGGAACCATGGCCAGCACGGCGGCGGCGGCGGTCAGCGCGATCGGGCGCAGACGGCGCACCGCCGACTCGACAATCGCCTGCGCCGGCGGCACGCCGCGGCTGCGGTCCTGCTCGATCTGGTCGATCAGGATCACCGAATTCCGCTGGATCATGCCCATCAGCGCGATCACCCCCAGCAGCGCCACGAAGCCGAACGGCCGGTTCAGCAGCAGCAGTGCGGCGGACACGCCGGCAATGCCCAGGAAGCCGGTCAGGAAGGCCAGCATGGCGCGCGAGAAGCTGTGCAGCTGCAGCATCAGCAAGGTGAAGGTGATGAACAGCATGATCGGCACACCGGCGGCGATCGAGCCCGTGCCCTTGCTGCTTTCCTCCACCGCACCGGCGATGGTGATGTTATAGCCGGGCGGCAGTTCCTTGCCGATGTCGCGGATCTTGGGCCAGACCTGGTCGGTCACCGTGGCGCCCTGCAGGCCTTCGATGACGTCCCCCTGCACGGTGATGGCGTACTGGCGCCCTTCCCGGTGCATCACGCCCGGCTCCCAGCTCAGGCGCGGCTTGGCCACCTGCGTCAGCGGGACCGCACGGCCGGAGGCCGTGGTCACATAGGCATTGGCCAGCTTGGTCAGCGTGTCGCGCTCGGTCACCGGCTGGCGCAGCACGATGTCGATGAGCCGGTCCGCTTCCCGATACTGGCCGACGGTGTTGCCGGTCAGCAGCAGTCGCACTGCCTGAGAGATGCCCTGACTGGTGACGCCCAGCGCACGGGCCTTGTCCTGATCCACATCCAGGTGCAGCACCTTGATGGCTTCGTTCCAGTCGTCATTCACGCCCAGCATGTTGGGATTGCCGCGCATCACTTCCTTGGCCTTGTCGGCGGCCTGACGCAGCAGCGCCGGATCATCCCCCGCGATGCGGAACTGCACCGGATACGGCACCGGCGGCCCGTTGGGCAGCAGCTTCACACGGCCGCGCACCTCGGAGAACTCCGACGCCAGCAGGGTCGGCAGACGCTTGCGCAGCACCTCCCGGTCGGCCAGCGACTTGGGCAGGATGATGGCCTGGCTCACATTCGAGTTGGGCAGGATCTGGTCCAGCGGCAGATAAAAGCGCGGCACGCCGGAGCCCACCCAGGTGGTGATGCTGCCCACCAGCGGGTCCTTCATCATGCGGGCTTCGAATCGCTTGGCCACCGCATGGCTTTCCTCGATGGTGGCGCCCTCCGGCAGCCACAGGTCCACCAGGATTTCCGGGCGGCTGGAATCGGGGAAGAACTGCTGCTGCACCTTGCCCATGCCGGCCAGACCCAGCACGAACACCAGGATGGTGGTGGCGATGGTCTTCCAGCGGTGATGCACGCACCAGGCCACCACACGGCGGAAGCGGGTGTAGAACGGCGTGTCGAAGACTTCGTGGGATTCCCCCTCGTGTCCGGCACGGGTCTTCAGCAGCAGCGCGCCGAGATACGGCACGAAGTAGACCGAGACGAACCACGAGATCACCAGCGCCGCAGCGGTCACCGCGAAGATGGCGAAGGTGTATTCACCCACCGTCGACTTGGCCAGACCAATGGGCAGGAAGCCCACGGCGGTGATCAGCGTGCCGGTCAGCATCGGCTTGGCGGTCACGTCATAGGCATACGTGGCCGCATGCATCTTGTCGTAGCCCTCTTCCAGTTTGCGGACCATCATCTCCACCGCAATGATGGCGTCGTCCACCAGCAGGCCGAGCGCGATGATCAGCGAGCCCAGCGAAATCTTGTGCAAGCCCACGCCGGCGTAATACATGACGACGAAGGTGATGGCCAGCACCAGCGGAATGGTGATGCCCACCACCAGCCCCGGCCACACATCGATGCGCAGCGGCTTGGTGTGCAGGCCCAGGCTGATGAAGCTCACGCCCAGCACCACGACCACGGCTTCGATCAGCACGTGCACGAACTCGCCCACCGAGGTCTTCACCGCCTGGGGCTGATCCTGGATCTGCGCCAGCGACATGCCGGCCGGCAGTGTTTTCTGGATGCGTTCGGTGGCCTTCTTCAGGGCCTTGCCCAGGGCGATGATGTCGCCGCCCTTGCCCATCGACACGCCCATCGCGACCACCTGATGACCCTGGTAGCGGACCATGGTGGACGCCGGATCGACAAAGCCACGACGCACCGTGGCGATATCGCCCAGCCGCAAGCTGCTGGCCACGCCGGTGGTGGTGTTGACGCCGCGAATCGGGAACTCGTTCAGCGCCTGGACCGAATTGAGCTGGCCCTCGACACGGATCTCAACCTTGCTGGTGCCGGCGTTCATCACACCGGCGCTCTCCACCGCATTTTGCGCATTGAGCTGCGCCACGACCTGGTTGAAGTCCAGGCCCAGTTCGGCAAGACGCTTCTGCGAGATTTCGACGTAGAGCTTTTCCGCCTGCACGCCGAACAGATCGACCTTGGCCACGTCCGGCAGGCGCAGCAGCTCAGAGCGCACCGCCTCCGCCTGCTGGCGCAGCTCTTCCATGCTGAAACCGCCATCGGAATTCAGCGCAAAGATGGAGCCGTAGACATCGCCGAATTCATCGTTGAAGAACGGACCGAGCACACCCTGCGGCAGCGTGGCCCGCATGTCGCCGATCTTCTTGCGGACGGTGTACCAGAGGTTGGGCACCTCACCCGGGGAGGTGCTGTCCTTCACCTGGAAGATAGTCAGCGATTCGCCGGGCTTGGTGTAGCTGCGGATCTTGTCCGCATGCGGCACTTCCTGCAGGGTGCGTTCGATCTTGTCGGTCACCTGCTCGGCCATCTGCTGCGGCGTGGCACCCGGCCAATAGGCCTGCACCACCATGGCACGGAAGGTGAAGGGCGGATCTTCGTCCTGCCCCAGCTGGAAGTAGGCGGCAAAGCCCAGGATCATCAGCACCACCATCAGGTAGCGCGTCAGGGGGGCATGCTCCAGCGCCCAGCGCGAGAGGTTGAATCCGGCGCGGCTCGGGTTGCTCATGGGACCGCTCCGATCAGCGCTGCGACGAGGCGCCGGCCACAGGCACCGCCGAAGCGGTGGGCGCGGCAGCCGTCGGCGACGTGCCTTCCGCCGGCGGGCCGGGCGGACGGAAACGCTTCACCTTCTGACCGGGGGTCAGCACATGGGCCCCGGCGGTCACCACTTCCATGCCGGGCGCCAGGCCCTGCACGATCAGGTCGTTGCCCTCGGCGCCGACCACCTGCACCGGACGCGGCTGCACCGTCATCGTCTTGCCGTCGAGCAGCAGCACGGCGCTGCGGCCCTGGATCTCCGCCACTGCGCTCAGCGGAAGCTTGATGGCCTGGTCGGACTGGGTGCCGGTCAGCACCACCGTGGCCGTCTGGCCCAGGCGCACATCAGCGCCTTTGAGCTCCGCCTTGGCCAGGAAGGTGCGGGTGACCGGGTCGGCCGAGGCCGCCAGTTCGCGCAGTTCGATCGGGCGCGGCGTGTCCTTGGCATCGGTCCATAGGCGCACGCTCAGTCCGCCGGGTTGGGCCGCGGCAGCGCGCACCAGCGGCACCTGGTCTTCCGGCACCGAGAAGACGATGTCCCGCGGGCCGTCATTGGCCACCCGCACGATCGGTGTGCCGGCCGCCACCACCATGCCGGGTTCGGCGTCCACGCCGGTCACGACACCGGCGGCATCGGCCACCAGCGCGGAATATTGGGACTGGTTGCGCTGCACATCGGACTGAGCGCGGGCCTGTTCATACTGCGCCTGGGCGGCCTTGAAGGCGGCATCCCGGCGATCGAGTTCGGCGGCGCTGATGAAACCCTGGCGGTGCAGATCGATGTAGCGACGGTAGTCGGCGCCCAATTGGTCGCGATTGACCTTGGCAGCCAGCACCGACGCCTTGGCTGCCTCTTGCGCCAGCACCAGATCCTGGCTGTCCAGACGCGCCAGCACCTGCCCCGGCTTGACCACCGTGCCCAGATCCACCTTGCGCTCGAGCAGCTTGCCGCCGACGCGGAAGGACAAGCGCGATTCCACGCGGGCCCGCACTTCCGCCGCATATTCGCGCTGCATGCCGGCCGACTGCGCGGTCAGCACCTGGGTGCGCACATAGCGATCGGGTTCCGGCGGCTGTTCATGCTGACCGCAGGCGACCAGCGCCACCACGGGCAGGGACAGCAACACCCGGCTGAGCAGCCGCGAACCCGACGACACAAGAAACTGATGGGGCATGAAGCACCTCGACGTGAAAACGGCGCCCGAAGAGCCGCCGCAAGCAGTAACTGACTGACCGGTCAGTAATGTATTCAGAGGGTATCCAAGTGTCAAACTGCTCCTCAGACGATCTGGCCCCTCTCCGGTTCTGCCGGACCCGCCAGGGTCGCGGACAATCCGGCCCGTGAGCATAGAGCACTACGAAAACTTTCCGGTGGCCTCCTGGCTGTGTCCGCCTGCGTTGCGGCCGCCGATCACCGCCATCTATCACTTCGCCCGCACGGCCGACGATCTGGCTGACGAGGGCGATGCGACTGCGGCCGAGCGGCTGGCGGACCTGGCCGCTTACCGTGCCGATCTGCGCGCCGTGGCGGCCGGTCAGGCGCCGTCCGCACGCTGGGAGCGTACGGTGTTTCGCGGTCTGCGTGTGGCGCTGGCCGAACACCGGCTACCGGTGACATTGCTTGAGGATCTGCTCGACGCCTTCGAGCAGGACCTGGTCAAGCAGTCCTATGCGGACCGGGCCGAGCTGCTCGACTACTGCCGCCGCTCCGCCAATCCGGTGGGACGTCTGCTGCTGCATCTGTACGGCGTGACGGACCCGGTGGCGCTGGTTCGGTCGGACGCGATCTGCAGCGCGCTGCAACTGATCAACTTCTGGCAGGACTTCACCATCGATGGTCCGCGGGGCCGGGTGTATGCCCCCGAGACCGATCTGCAGCGTCATGGCCTCACGGGACAGCAACTGTTGGCGCTGCAAGACAGCCCGGCCGCCCGCGCTCTGATTGCCGATCTCTGCGGCTGGGCCCGCGCTCTGATGCTGGAAGGCGCCCCGCTGGTGTTCCAGTTGCCCGGCCGTGCCGGCTGGGAGCTGCGCTTGGTGGTACAAGGCGGCCTGCGAATTCTTCAGAAACTGGAAGCCATGCACTTTGCTGCCCTGGTGCAACGCCCCCGCCTGCGCGCTTCAGACGCGCCGGCGCTGCTGTGGGCGGCCCTGCGCATGCGAGCCCCTGAGCCGCAGACCGGGACTCGGCATCCGGAGATCACCCCATGAACGCGCCCACTGCCCCGTCCACGCCCGAACAGTACGTGCAACAGAAAGCCGCCCAGAGCGGCTCGAGCTTCTATTACGCCTTTCTGTTCCTGCCGCCCCCCCGCCGCGCCGCGATCACCGCCTTTTATGCCTTCTGCCGCGAGGTGGACGATGTGGTGGATGAGGTCTCCGACCCCGGTGTGGCTGCAACCAAGCTGGCCTGGTGGCGCAAGGAAGTGATGGGCGCCTTTGCCGGCCAGCCGCAGCATCCGGCCATGAAGGCCCTGATGCCGCACTGCGCCGACTACGACATCCGCGCCGAGCACTGCCTGGCGGTGATCGACGGCTGCCAGATGGACCTGGACCAGACCCGCTACCTGGACTTCGCCGGCCTGCAGCGCTATTGCCATCTGGTGGCCGGCGTCGTGGGCGAAGTGGCCTCGGGCATCTTCGGCCGCCGCGCGGCCCGCACGGTGGACTATGCCCACAAGCTGGGGCTGGCGATGCAGCTGACCAACATCATTCGGGACGTCGGGGATGATGCGCGCCGCGGCCGCATCTATCTGCCGGTGTCGGAGCTGCAGCAGTTCGATGTGAAGGCGCACGAGATCCTCAAGCGCGAAGCACCCTGGGGCTACAGCGACCGTTTCACCGCATTGATGAAGTTCCAGGCGGAGCGCGCCCACGCGCTGTACGACGAGGCCTTCAGCCTGCTCGCAGACGAGGACCGCAAGGCCCAGAAGCCGGGGCTGATGATGGCCAACATCTACCGCACGCTGCTGCGCGAGATCGAGGCGGAGAACTTCCAGGTGCTGCATCAGCGGATCTCGCTGACGCCGGTGCGCAAGCTCTGGATCGCGATGCGGACGAACTGGCGCGGGCGGTGAGCGAGGACGCAGCGCCGAGGGCCGCGGGCGGGGTCGCTTCCACAGCGTCGGCCGCGCTAGCCCGACACATCGCCGTCATCGGCGGCGGCTGGGCGGGCCTGGCGGCAGCAGTCGAGGCCAGCGACCTCGGCGCGCGGGTCACGCTGATCGAGATGGCGCCGCGCCTGGGCGGCCGCGCACGGAGTTTGGGCGACGGCGCGGACGCGCTCGACAACGGCCAGCACATCCTCATCGGCGCCTACACCCAGAGCCTGGGGCTGATGCGCCGCGTGGGCGTCGATCCGTCGCAGGCGCTGCTGCGCACCCGGCTGCGGCTGCGCTATCCGGATCGGGAGACGCTGACATTGCCGGGCGGTCCGCCGTGGCTCGCCTTCACTCGCGGCGTGCTGGCCTGCAACGCCTGGTCCTGGTCCGACCGGCTGGGCTTCCTGCTGCAGAGCAGCCGCTGGATGGCCACCGGCTTCCGCTGCGATCCCTCCTTGAGCGTGGCGGCGCTGACCGCTGCCCTCCCCCGACGGGTCCGCGAGGATCTGATTGATCCGCTGTGCGTCGCGGCCCTCAACACCCCGGCGTCTCAGGCCAGCGCGCAGGTCTTTCTGCGGGTGCTCAAGGACGCCCTGTTCAGCGGCCCCGGCAGTGCGGATCTGCTGCTGCCCAGCCAGGGCCTGAGCGCCCTGCTGCCGGAACCGGCCCGGGCGCACCTGCTGGCGCGAGGTGCCGATATCCATCACGCGCGGGTCCAGGCGCTGCAGCGATCGGCGGACGGCTGGACGCTCCAGATCGGCAGCGACACCGCGTTGACCGCCGATGCCGTGGTCCTGGCGACCAGTTCCGTGGAAGCCGCCCGCCTCACTGAGACCCTGGCCCCGGACTGGAGCGCACGCACCGCGGCCTTCGAATTCCAGCCGATCATCACCGTCTACCTGGAGAGCCCGGGATCCCACCTGCCCGCGCCGATGGTGGCCCTGCACGAATCGTCCGACGAGCCCGCGCAGTTCGCCTTCGATCTGGGCCAGCTGGCGCAGCGCCCCGGCCTCTTCAGCTTCGTGATCAGCGGCGCGGCGCCCTGGGTGGAGCGTGGACTGGACGCCGCGGCCGAGGCCACACTGGCGCAGGCGCGCCGGGTGTTGACCTGGCACTCGCCGCCACGGCTGCATCGCGTGCTCAGCGAGAAGCGGGCCACCTTCGCCTGCACCCCCGGCCTGCAGCGTCCGCCAGCCGCCCTATTGCCGGGGCTGGTGGCAGCGGGCGATTACCTCGACGGCCCCTACCCCGCGACGCTCGAAGGCGCGGTGATGAGCGGCCTGGCCGCCGCCCGTTCCGTCATGCGATAACCATCGGGGCCTGTGCCCCACTGATGGGCAGAAACGACGCTGGAGCCGCTGCCCTAGTTTTCGCCATGCGCAACCGAAGGGAAATCCTTCACAATGGCCGCATGAAATCCAAGGAGCTGCAGACCCCCGCCATCCAGGTGCTGGAGCGGATGTTCTCCCTGCTGGACGTCCTGGCCCAGCATCAGGATCCCGTCTCGCTGAAAGTCATCAGTGAGACCACCGGTCTTCATCCTTCCACCGCGCACCGCATCCTGAACGACCTGGCCCTGGGCCGTTTCGTGGACCGGCCCGAAGCGGGCAGCTACCGACTCGGCATGCGTCTGCTGGAGCTGGGCAATCTGGTGAAGGCCCGGCTCGATGTGCGCGAGGCCGCCATCGGCCCGATGCGCGAATTGCACAAGCTGACCCATCAGCCGGTGAACCTGTCGGTGCGGCAAGGGGACGAGATCGTCTACATCGAGCGGACCTACAGCGAGCGCTCCGGCATGCAGGTGGTGCGGGCCGTCGGCGGTCGTGCGCCGCTGCATCTCACCTCGGTGGGCAAGCTGTTTCTGGCCAGCGACGATCCGCAGCGGGTGCGCGCCTATGCGACCCGTACAGGCCTGAGTGGCCATACCCGCAACAGCCTGACCGACGTCGCGTTGCTGGAGCGCGAAATGGCGCTGGTACGCCAGCGCGGCGTGGCGCGGGACGACGAAGAGCTGGAACTGGGCGTGCGCTGCATGGCCGCCGGCATCTACGACGACCAGGGCAAGCTGGTCGCAGGCTTGTCCATCTCCGCACCGGCGGACCGGCTGGAAGAGGCCTGGATGCCCAAGCTCAAGGAGACGGCGTCGAGGATCTCCGCAGCGCTGGGTTTTCGCGGCTGAGTCGCTGAACAGGCGCTCAGCCTGTCACCACCCCGCCCGCATCCAGCGCCGGGGGCCGCAGCAGGTCGGCATCCACGCCCATGATCTCGCTGGCGCGCTCCACCGCCTGCCAGAGCTCGCTGGGCATCTGAAGAATCGCTTCCGGCGAATCCGCCTCCGCAATCCACAGGCCGATCTGCTGATGTTGCTCGGCGGTCAGCAGGTCCAGACTCAGCATTTCATCGATCGTTTTCATGGGAGCTCCTGTGTCTGGGCCGGGTTGTGCAAGCATCATGCCCGACGAAAAACAAAGCGGGCCGAAGCCCGCTGTCTGTTGCGTGCGGAGGAGTCCGCAGCTCGCGCGTCTTATTTGACCGCAGGGGTGAGCACTACCGCCGCCGTGGGCGTCTGTACTGCCGTGGCAGCCGTCGCGGCGGTCAGGGCCGTGGCCGGACCGCCAATCGGTGAGGTGGTGCCGAGCAGCCACTTGCGCACCCGCTCGGCATCGCCGATCCGGGAATATTTGCCGGCCGAATCCAGGAACACCATGATCAGCTTGCGGCCGGCCATCTGCGCCTGCATCACCAGGCACTGACCCGCTTCGTTGATGAAGCCAGTCTTCTGCAGGCCGATGTCCCAATCCGATTTGCGCACCAGGCCGTTGGTGGTGCCAAAGCGCACCTGACGGCGGCCCAGGGCCACGGTGTATTCCGGAGAGGTCGAGAGTTCGCGGATCAGCGGGAATTGATGCGCCGTCTTGACCAGCACCGCCAGGTCACGCGCGCTGGACTGGTTGCGGCTGGAAAGTCCGGTGGGCTCCACATAGTGCGTGTCGCCCATGCCCAGCAGCTGGGCCTTGGTGTTCATCGCCGCCACGAAGGTCTCCAGACCCCCGGGATAGTTGCGACCCAGGGCATGGGCCGCCCGGTTTTCCGAGGACATCAACGCCAGATGCAGCAGTTCGCCGCGGGTCAGCGTGGTGCCGACCGCCAGACGCGAGCTGGTGAACTTCTCGGTGTCCTTGTCGTCGTCGGTGATGGTGATTTTTTCTTCCAGATCCTGCTTGGCTTCGACCACCAGCAGCGCCGTCATCAGCTTGGTGATGGAGGCGATCGGCAGCACGGCCTGAGGATTCTTGGAGAACAGCACTTCGTTGGTGTCCTGGTCCAGCACCAGCGCGACACTCGACTTCAGATCCAGCGGATCTTCCGTGTCATGCAGGCCGTACATCTGGCCGAACGAAGGTTTGGGGGGCACGACCACCGCCACTTCGCGGGCAGCCGCACGAGCGGCGACCTTGCGGGGCGAACGCGGCGCCGGCTTGGCCTTGCGCGCGGTGGTGGTCTTGCTGGAAGTCTTGGAGGTCTTGGTGCCGGCTTTGGAGGACGTCGCCGCCTCTGCCGTCTGAACAGGCAGCAGCATGACGCCAGTACCCGCCAGCAGTAGCACTCCGCTCAGCGCGGCACCAGACAGCAATGTCGCTATGGTCTTCAATCCGGTCCCCAGATCAGTCGGGCCTGAGTTTAGAGGATCGCAGAAAGACCGGCAAGATCAAGGACTTACTTCACGCTCTTAAAGTGAAGAATCCTCGACTGTTTCAGCCCTGGGCCGCGACCCGTTCCGTCCTGCTTTGCAACTTGTTCAACGCACTCAAATATGCTTTGGCGGAAGCGACGACGATATCAGGATCTGCCCCGACCCCGTTCACCACTCGCCCGGCATGCTGCAAACGCACCGTGACTTCACCCTGTGATTCTGTGCTTCCGCTGGTGATCGCGTTCACTGAATACAGCACCAATTCGGCACCACTTTGCACTTTTGTCTCGATCGCTCTGAGAACCGCGTCGACCGGACCATTGCCTTCGCTCTCGGTGCGGACCTCCTGATCGGCGTCGGAGAAGACGACCTGGGCATGGGGCCGCTCCCCCGTTTCCGAGCGCTGCGCCAGGGCGACCAGGCGGTAGCGCTCCTGGTCATGGGCGGCGGACTCGTCCATCACCAGGGCCAGAATGTCCTCGTCGAAGATTTCGGCCTTGCGGTCGGCCAGATCCTTGAAACGCTGGAAGGCGGCATTGACGTCCGCTTCGGAGCCGAGTTCAACGCCCAGTTCCTGCAGGCGCTGCTTGAAGGCATTGCGGCCGG
Organism: uncultured Roseateles sp.; assembly: GCA_966211495.1. GTDB lineage: Bacteria > Pseudomonadota > Gammaproteobacteria > Burkholderiales > Burkholderiaceae_C > Roseateles. Next base: position 17,723 of record CBIHOT010000072.1, read on the forward strand.
AGAGCTTGCCCAGCACGATCTTGTTGGCCGACCAGCCGACATCTTCAGCCCGCATGATCTCGTAGGTGTCCCGGGCCTTGAGCACGCCGTCCTGGTGGATGCCGGAGGCATGGGCGAAGGCATTGGCCCCGACCACCGCCTTGTTGGGCTGCACCACAAAGCCGGTGGTCTGCGAGACCATCCGCGACGCCGGCACGATCTGTGAGGGATCCACCCGCACCTCCAGGCCGAAGTAGTCGCGGCGGGTCTTCACCGCCATCACCACCTCTTCCAGCGAGCAGTTGCCCGCCCGCTCACCCAGCCCGTTGATGGTGCATTCCACCTGCCGGGCGCCCCCGATCTTCACGCCGGCCAGCGAATTGGCCACCGCCATGCCGAGGTCGTTGTGGCAGTGCACGCTCCAGATCGCCTGGT
>CBIHOT010000073.1:0-17777 GCA_966211495.1 uncultured Roseateles sp.
CCACCCCCCACCCGCTTTAGCATCAATTCACGGCCTGTATGTGTGCTTGCGCGCAGGACCGGCGCTGTGGGCATCAGGGCGTCTCAAACCAAGGAGACAACACATGTCGATCAGTATGGCGCTGTACTTTGCGCTGGCCTGCGGCTTGGCCGCGGTGCTTTACGGCTTCATCCAGCGGAGCTGGATCCTCTCCCAGAGCGCGGGCAATGCCCGCATGCAGGAGATTGCGCTGGCCATCCAGCAGGGGGCTGCGGCCTACCTCGCGCGTCAATACCGGACCATTGCGATCGCAGGCGTCGTCCTGGCGATTCTCATCGGTGTGGCGCTGGACCTCACCACCGCCATCGGCTTTGTCGTCGGTGCCGTCCTCTCCGGCGCCTGCGGCTTCATCGGCATGAATGTCTCGGTTCGTGCCAACGTCCGCACCGCCCAGGCGGCGACCCAAGGCATGGCCCCGGCGCTCAATGTCGCCTTCAAAGGGGGCGCCATCACCGGCATGCTGGTCGTCGGCCTGGGGCTGCTGGGCGTCGGCCTCTTCTTCCTCTGGATCAGCCACGACCTTCAGCAGACCGACAGCCAGTCCCTCAAGCCTTTGCTCGGTCTGGCCTTCGGCTCCTCCCTCATCTCGATTTTTGCCCGCCTGGGCGGCGGCATCTTCACCAAGGGGGCGGACGTGGGCGCCGACCTTGTCGGCAAGGTCGAGGCCGGCATCCCGGAAGATGATCCGCGCAACCCGGCCGTCATTGCCGACAACGTCGGCGACAACGTCGGCGACTGCGCCGGCATGGCGGCCGACCTCTTCGAAACCTACGCCGTCACCCTCATCGCCACCATCGCCCTGGGCGCCCTCACCTTCGGCGGCATGTCCACCGCGGCGCTGGTCTACCCGCTGGTGCTGGGGGGCGTGTCGATCATCGCCTCCATCATCGGCTGCAGCTTCGTCAAGGCCACACCCGGCATGAAGAACGTCATGCCGGCGCTCTACAAGGGCCTCATCGTCGCGGGCGTGCTCTCCGCCGTCGCGTTCTACTTCATCACCCGCGCCCTCTTCCCGCAGGACCTCACCCTGCCGGGCGGACAGACCATCGGGGCCAACGCCCTCTTCTTCTCCTGCCTCGTCGGCCTGTTACTGACCGCCGCCATGGTCTGGATCACCGAGTACTACACCGGCACGGATTACAAGCCGGTCCAGCATGTGGCGCAGGCCTCCACCACTGGCCACGGCACCAACATCATTGCGGGCCTGGGCGTCTCCATGCGCTCCACCGCCTGGCCGGTGCTCTTCGTCTGCGTCGCCATCGTGGCCGCGTTCAAGCTGGCCGGTGTGTACGGCATTGCCATCGCGGCCACCGCCATGCTGAGCATGGCCGGTATCGTCGTGGCGCTGGACGCCTACGGTCCCATCACCGACAACGCCGGGGGCATCGCCGAAATGGCCGACCTGCCCGCCAGCGTGCGGGACATCACCGACCCGCTGGACGCCGTCGGCAACACCACCAAGGCCGTCACCAAGGGGTATGCCATCGGGTCCGCCGGCCTGGCGGCGCTGGTGCTCTTTGCCGACTACACCCATGCCCTTGAAAGCCGCGGCCTGTCCGTCAGCTTCGACCTCAGCAACCACATGGTGATCGTCGGCCTCTTCATCGGCGGCCTGATTCCCTACCTCTTCGGGGCGATGGCGATGGAGGCGGTCGGCCGCGCAGCCGGCTCGGTGGTGGAGGAAGTGCGCCGCCAGTTCCGGGACATCAAGGGCATCATGGAGGGCACCGGCAAGCCGGAGTACGGCAAGGCAGTGGACATGCTCACGGCCGCCGCCATCAAGGAGATGATCGTGCCGTCCCTGCTACCGGTCATCGTGCCGATCGTGGTCGGACTGGTGCTGGGGCCGGCCGCGCTCGGGGGCCTGCTGATGGGCACGATCGTCACTGGCCTGTTTGTGGCGATCTCCATGTGCACCGGCGGCGGCGCCTGGGACAACGCGAAGAAGTACATCGAAGATGGGCACCACGGCGGCAAGGGCAGTGAAGCTCACAAGGCCGCCGTCACAGGGGACACCGTCGGGGATCCGTACAAGGACACGGCGGGTCCGGCGGTCAATCCGCTGATCAAGATCATCAACATCGTGGCCCTGCTGATCGTGCCGCTGCTGCCGGCGGTCGGCACCCCCGGGCCCGCCAGCGGCAGTCCGGCGATGACACCAGCGCCGATCAGCGCCCCGGCACCGGAGGTGTCCACACCGGCCACGGTGCCGGAGGCGGTGGCCAGCGGGCCGATGGAAATGGCCAGCGGCAGTGCGCTAGCCGCATCGGCCGCGTCTCAGCCCTGACGGGCGGGGCTGGCGGGGTTTGGCGGGGCTGCAGCCCTGCCCCGCCCACCAGCGACAGAACGCGAAGAAATACCGCCTCCGGACGGCCACTTCGGGCTTTGTCCCGGGCGCCACCCACGGCAGAATCAGGCAAACTCCACCAAAGAATTTTCAGGGACGCTTGCCACCATGACCAGCCAGGCCATCACGCCTCGCGAACTCGACGCCCGTCGTGAAGCGCTGGCCGACCTCCAGCGCCAGCTGGCGGACGAAGAGCAGGCCTATGCCACCACCCGCAGCTGGCTGCAGGCCTTCATCGACCGGTATGTGGCCAGCCTGGGTCCGCTCTACATGGAGCTGGACGCCCTGGAATCCCAGTTGTACTGCGCCATGCGCTACCTGCATGACGCCCTGAGCCGCAATGGCGTGGAGGCCCGCGCGCCGGAACCGCCACGTGCCACCTCCACCCCGCTGCTGCCGCACCTGCCGCCGGGGGCGCCGCTGCCGCCGCAGCCGGAAGGGGGACTGGTGCAGGTGGGCCCGCCCACCCTCAAGACCCTATACCGCCGCGCCGCGATGCGCCTGCATCCGGACCTGGCGCCGGACGATTCGGAGCGGCGCATCCGCGAGCAGAAGATGGTCGAGGTCAACGACGCCTACGCGGCATCGGACCGGCATCGACTGGAACAGCTGCTGCTCGCTTCCGGCGAAAGCACCTTCAAGGTCAAGGGCGGCGACGCCGATGCCGTGCTGTCCTGGCTGCGGCATGCCGAGCGCAGCGTGCAGGGTCGCCTGCGCGTGGTGCAGGCCCACACCGCCCTGCTGGTGAACCACCCGATGCACCAGCTCGGGCAGGCCATCGAACGCGCGGAGCGCAAGGGCCTGCAGCCGCTGACCATCATGGCCAACCGGCTTCGGGCGCAGATCACCGAGCGTCGTCAGGAGCTGTACATCGGCCAGCGCCTGCAGCCGGAATCCGGCATGGCGGAGGCCTTCCTGCGGCAGCGTCAGCAGCGCTTGGGCGGCGGTATCGCGGCGTCGTTCTGAGCGGCGGCGTCGGAGCGGCGGCGGTTCATCGGCTTTCTGAGCGGCGGTCAAAGGCCGTCGCGGAAGCTTTTGCGGCAGCCGTCGCTCAGGCGGCTGCCCGGAAGTACGTGACCTTGGTCACTTCATCGGGACGCTGCTTTGCCAGAGACTCGCGCGGCTATTTGGCTCAAAAATTGAGTCATTCCGACGAGAGCCTTCATGCCCCCCCACGTCTACGCCAACGGCCATGAGATCGCTGCCAAAGCGGTCGGCAAAGCCGGCGCATCGTCCAGCGCCACGCCAGACCCCTGCTGGAGCCCGCCCGCCCCCGGTGCCGGGCCGGTGGTCGTGCCCTACCCCAACACCTGCACCGCCGACAGCATCAGTCATGGCACGTCCACGGTGTTCATCGGCGGCCAGCAGGTGGCCATCGAGGACCGGTCGTACTTCGCCACCAGCATCGGCAATGAGGCGGCCACGCAGGCCTTTGGCAAGGGCGTGGCCAGCCACGTGATCACCGGCCGTGGCTACTTCACGCAGTGGTCGCACAACGTCAGCTTTGAGGGCTTCGGCGTGCCGCGTGACCAGGATCTGGTGGGTCACAACCACGGCTCGATGCCCAGCAACACGCCGCTGTTCCCATACCTGTCCCGGGCCACGGCAAGCGATTGCTCCGCTGAAAAGCGGCGTATCGATCGGGCCTGCGCCAAGGAGAGCGAGCACTCTGACTCGCGCAAGGCCATCCGCAGCAAGAGCCGCGCTCGCAGCCTGCTCCGGCGCGAGGGCAGCAACAACAAGAGCACCAGCGCGCATGACTGGCACTGGACCGACGACCACTGCGACGGCCTCCAGATCAACCTGAACAGCTACCAGAAGGCCAAGGACTACGCGCAGCAGATGAAGCAGGCCTATCAGGAACTGCCGGAAATGCTGAATGTGATGGGCGCGCTGGAGTCCGAGCTGCAGGAGATGGTGACCAAGGCGGGCGCCAAGGCCCTGGCCAAGTGGACGGCCAAGGCAGGCGTCAAACAGGTGGCCGGCACTTCACTGCCGGTGATCGGCAATGCCTTGATGGCGGTCTGGTCGGTGGTGGATGCTGCCCTTGCAATCGGCAACGTGAACGAAATCCGCCGGGTGGCTGCGGAGTCGCTGGAGCAGTTGCGGGTCTTGCGGTCCAAGGCGTCGGATCTGCAATCGCTGAGTGCCCGATTCAAAAACCTGGACGGCATCACCGACGAAAAGGAAATCCTTCAGCTGGCGGCCGAAGGGCAGGAGGTGCTGGCCACGCTGAACGAATGCACCCGTGCCCGCAAGTGCAACCTGGTGCCCAAGTCGCAGAAGGACAGGTCGCCCAACGTCGAAACCGCAGACGGCAAGGGTTGCTGCCCCGGTCAGACCGGCCACCACCTGATCTACGGCGCCATGATGGACGGCCTCGACTGCCCGGGCTACAAGTACGAGACGGCCCCCACGGTGTGCGTGGAGGGCTTCAGCCAGAACCATGGCAGCCATGGGCGGGTGCATGACGCGATGGATCGGGAAGTGACCGCACTGGCCAAGAACGGCAAATTGCAGAACGGCACGATGAGCATGCAGCAGGCGCTGGACGCCGCAACACGCTCACATTCGGAGGCGTTTCCGCTGTCCCGCTGCTCGCCAGAGTGCATCCGGGCGCAGCTGGAGGGGTATTACAAATGCCCTGGGGCGCGGCCGAAGGCTGTGAACAAGTTTGGGAATCCGACCATTCCGGATATCGGTGATGGCGGCGCACGCTAATTGAGGAGTGAACCGAAGTGTCCTATTTGAGCCGCAGCATCTGGATCGACCAACTGAAGGACTGGACGATCACGGACTGCTCCGTACGTGATCAAAACATCATCTATCTCTGCCTCCGCAAAAACCTGCCGGAAAGCCAGGCATCACGGATGTGGGATCACGATATTGAGACCAGACAGGCCGCCATTTACCTCGATACGCCAAATGATCCGTATGCAGCGAGGACGTTGGTGGGCTATAACAAGCCCCGGCTCGGCATCTCCCTGGTCCCAAAGGCTCAGAGCCTCCTGGCAGCACGCAACAACGATGGCCAGGTCAGCGTGTTTGGCGGGGGGAGGGATCAGCCTGACGAATTCATCGACCCCGGCAACGTGCCGATGACCTATCGGGTCAAGACCATCAGCGGCTATGCATATTCCGTGGGGGGCGGTCGCTCTATTTACAAGCGGAGTGACATCGGCAAGTGGGTCAAGATCGACAAGGGTTTGCCCAAGGTCGAGGTCAGTACGGCACAAGGCTTTAACGATCTGGACGCCTTCTCCGACGACGACATGTACGCCGTCGGCGGCCACGGCGACGTGTGGCACTTCGATGGCAAGACCTGGACGCAGATGGGCTTCCCGTCCAACATGCAGCTCGCCACGGTCACCTGCGCAGGAGACGGCAAGGTGTACATCTCCGGTGAAGGCGGCAGCTTGTGGGTGGGGCAGAGGTCCACCTGGGAGTTGCTGTACGAGGGCAGCTCGAGCGTGTTGTGGAATGACGTGCTGTGGTTCGACGGCCGGTTGTGGCTGGCCTCGGACTACCAGTTGCGCACCCTGAACGGCCGCACCCTTGCCGCAGTCGAACATCAGGGCGAGACCGTCGCCGCCTACGGACACATGGATGCGCGTGATGGCCTGCTGGCCGTCGCCAGCCCTTGGAGCGTGATGACCTTCGACGGTAAGACCTGGCGGACCATCGTGGCTCCGTACAACGACTGACTCAACCTCCTGCCGCCGCGATCAAGGACTGTGCACGAAACTGCCCTGCGGCCCCAGGCCTGTCAGCGACGTCGTGCCAGATACCAGGCGGCTGGGCCGAATGCATTCCCGCACACGGCAAGTCCAAGTGCTGGGGGCGCGGCCGAGGGCGTTGAATCTGTGGCTCCAGCCAAGACCGTGGTAGCTGCGCGTCTGACATGGATGGAGTCGAGCATGGCGCCATCATCTGCCCTATTGCAGCCTCGGTGCTGGCCGCGCAGTCCCGACCAGATGACCTAAGCCACTCGCCGGGCTGGGGGGGATCGGCTCCAATGCGGCCATGACTCAGCCCTCCACCCCTCTCGACATCGTCAAACAGCTCGTTGCCGCACCGTATCCCGACCAGATCGGAGATGTCCTGCTCTACGGCATCCACGAGAGCGACCACAACTTCTTCCGCAGCGGTCCCCGCCGCAAGATCGCGGTCCTTCACGATGAGAGCGGCGACTTCGAGCAGGACGAGGACCTGACGCCGGACGACCAGATCAATAGCGAACTGGCCAATGAGCAGGTCTTCGAGGCCGTCATGGCCGAACTGTCCGCATGGCTGAGCGACCGCACGCCGCTGAAGGATGCCTGGCCTGCTGACATGCCGATGTCGAGCGACTTCGATGGCGAAGAGCGGGAGGACGAAGAGCTCGAAGACGGCTCGGGCACCTGGACCCCGTCCTATGAAGGCGGCTACCACGAGGCGGAGATCGACCAACGCGTCGTGTGGGACCTGGGGAACGAGTACCTGGTGTTGTTCTGCCAGCAGATGCCAGGCGATGGGAACTTCGTGTGTGCGACGGGTGTGTGCGTCCTGCCCAAGGATGGCGCCGAGCGCTGAATCGGTGCAAGGATGACGAGCCCGCTCAGTGCATGCGCAGGTGTGCGGCTCAGGAGACAGTCTGCCCGCCTGTCGGCACGTTGTCGCCGCGCACCCGCAGCTTCCACGGTCCGGGCTTGACGACGCCCGCGGCGCCCTCGCGCTCGAAGACGCTGGGGATCGAGAGGCTCAACGCCCGCACCACGCCGGATGGGTCGATCAGGCTCAGTTCCACATGAGTGTCGGGTCGCCAGCACCTTGGGGCGTCATGACTTTTGATGGCCAGGTCTGGCGGAGCATCGTCGCTCCGTACAACGACTGACACAAGAGCTCAACGAGGCGTGAAGCGCGTCGCATAAAGACGGACTCGTGGTCGCGACGAATGAACAAGGATGAGCGCAAAATGAATCCCACCTATATCGGCAAGCGCATATGGGACGAGTGCTTAAGTGGCTTCGCCATCACTGATTGCGCGGTGCGCTCTGCAAGCACCATTGCACTTTGTCTGCGCAAGAACGTCGAGCACGAGCAGGCATCCAGGATGTGGGATCACGATATTGAGACTCGCCTGTTTCTCGCCCATTTGGACAGCGACGGGAAGTCCGACGACTCGTTTGGCTGCCGCTTTCTGACCGGCTACAACAAGCCACGTCTGGGCGTCAGTGTCACGCCGCTGCGTCAGGCGCTGCTGGTTGCGAGAAACAACGATGGCCAGGTCAGCGTGATGGGGGGCGGTGGCAAATTTCCGGACGAATTCATCGATCCCGGCAAGGTGCCGATGACCTATCGGGTCAAGACCATTGGCGGCTATGCATATTCTGTAGGGGGCGGCCGCTCCATCTACAAGCGAGTGGACATCGGCAAGTGGGTCAAGATCGACCAGGGTGTGCCCAAAATCGAGGTCAGCACGGCACAAGGCTTCAACGACCTGGACGTCTTCTCCGACCACGACATGTACGCCGTCGGCGGCCACGGGGACGTGTGGCACTTCGATGGCAACACATGGACGCAGATGGCATTCCCTTCCAACATGCAGCTCGCCACGGTCACCTGCGCCGGAGACGGCAAGGTGTACATCTCCGGTGAAGGCGGCAGCTTGTGGGTGGGGCAGAGGTCCACCTGGGAGCTGCTGTACGAGGGCAGCTCAAGCGTGTTGTGGAACGACGTGCTGTGGTTCGACGGCCGGCTCTGGCTGGCCTCGGACTACCAGTTGCGCACGCTGAACGGCCGCACATTGGCCGCAGTCGAACATCTCGGCGACACCGTCGCCGCCTACGGACACATGGACGCGCGCGATGGCCTGCTGGCCGTCGCCAGCCCTTGGAGCCTGATGACCTTCGACGGCCACACTTGGCGGACCATCGTGGCTCCGTACAACGACTGACGATTTCCGGCCGCAGCGTCAGGCGCAGTGCACGACCATACCCGGCGACATCAATGCACCAGCACATGTACGCGCCGGCACATCTGCGCACCAGCACGTTAAGGCATCAGCACATCAGCGCACCAGCGCCTCAGCCCATCAACGCTTTGACCCCGGCATCCCGTTCGCAGCCGCCCAGGCCAGCATTTCCATACCCGCCCGGTCCAGCACCTGCGCAATGGCCCTCGCGCCGCCCTCGGCGTTACCCCCAGCCGGAGCACTCGCTTCGAACACCCGTCGCTGCGTACCTGCCGTCACGCCCAATCGCAGCGACACCTCACTCTGCGTCGGGCTGGAAAAGCGCTGCAAGCAGTCTTCCAGATCAATCCGGACCGCCACCGCTTCCGCCTGCTCCGCCCCCGCCGCCAGGACGGACCGGGCATTGAGCTGCTTGAGCCGGTCGCTCATCAGCGTGGAGAGTGGCGCCGCCCACCGACTGTCGCGATAGACCCGGCGAGTGAAGGGATCGGTGTCATCCAGCCGGTAGGCCACATCCCGCCCCTGCATCAGCTCCGAGCTGGACACCACCTGGATGTCCACCCGGCGGGGCAGCGTCATGCCTGTGGGCCACGTTGGCGCCGGGCCCAGATCCAGTGCGCGGGCCGGCGCCGGCTTGCTGCCGCAGGCGGCCAGGAGCGGGGCGACGGCACTCACTGCCAGACCCGTCATCAGCAGACGACGGCGACGAGGCACGCCAGGTGCTGCCGCTGACGACGCGCTCCCCGTTGCGGCCGTCCCCGCTGCCGCCGTCACTGCCGCCGCCAGCGTGACCGGCTCAGAAGACATTCCCCATTTCATATGCTTGAGGGCCATTCGCTCATTTCTCCTTGCGCGCAGGCTCGAAACCCGCTTCTCCGGGGCCGGCGGGTCCTGGCTGCGGCCCGAGCAACAGGCTCTGCGGCTGATCCGCCAGCCCTTGGGCCGCCTTCTCCAGCGCACGCGCGGCGCGGGACAGGTCTTCCAGCAGCGCATGCTCCCGCGGACGCTCCCCACTGCCCACCAGCGACAGCTCGATCCGCTTGATCGACGCCTGCAACTGCGCTGCCGCGTCGCCGATCTTCTCGATCTCGGTGGCGCGCGCCTTGTAGGCATCGACCATCTCGCCGCCCTTAACCGTCAGCTGGTCCACATTCCCCAGAGTCTTCTGACCCGCCACCACCAAACCATCCGCGTTCTTCACCAGCGACGGCAGCGCCTGCGCCGTCGGATGCATCTCATTGACCAGCTGATTCAGACCCGCCGAGGCTTCCTTCAGCTGCGCCAGCGTCTGGCTGAACTGCTGCTGGTTGTTGTCGCTGAGCACGAGGTTGATCCGCTTCATCGTCTCCAGCGCATTGGCGGCGAGCTTGGGGCCGATGTCGGTCAGTTGATCCAGGATGGAGGGTGCCAGCGGGATGCGCCGCGTCTGCACCACGCTCTGTTCCGGCGCCACGGTCGGTTCACCATCATTGAGGTCGATGAAGGACAGACCGGTGATGCCCTGGTAGCCCAGCTTGGCGACGGTGCCCGGGGCGATGGGAGCGGCGGCATCCACTTCGATGTCGACCAGTATCTGACGCGCCTCGGCCGGATCGAAGCGGATGCTGTCCACCTTGCCGATGACGACGCCGCGCAGCTTCACCGGCGCTTTGACGTTAAGCCCCGGCACGCCGGCGCGAGACACCACGGTGAAGGACTGCGTGGCGCCGCGATCGCCGCGGAACCACAGCACCACGGCCACCAGGGCGGCACTCAGCAGGAGCACGAACAGGCCGGTGGCCAGGGCGTGGGCTTTGTTTTCCATGAGATCGATCGAGTTCTTGGCGTTCGGTGAAGGTCAGTGAATCAGCGCGCGGGCCCACGCTCACGCGGGTTGCGGATCGTCCTGGTGATGCAGCGCATCGCGATAGCTGCGCAGGCTTTCCTCCGCGCAGCGCTGCACATGCCCGAGGAAGAAATTGCGGATGAACGGATGCTGCATCTGCACCACCTGCTCCAGCCCGCCATGCGCCACCAGTTGCTGATCCGCCAGCACCGCGATGCGATCCACCAGCGCAAACAGCGTGTCCACATCGTGGGTGACCATCACCACCGTCAGTGCCATCTCGCGCTTGAGGCTTTCGATCAGCTGCACAAAGCGCTTGGAACTGGCCGGGTCCAGCCCGGCGGTCGGTTCGTCGAGGAAGAGCAGTTGCGGGTCCATGATCAACGCACGTGCCAGCGACACCCGCTTGATCATGCCACCGGACAGCTCGGAGGGCATCTTCACGCCGTCTTCCGGCTTGAGCCCGACCTGCACCAGCTTCTGCATCACCAGCTCGGCGATCAGGTCCTTAGGCAGCGACTTGAGCTCGCGCAGCGGCAGCGCGATGTTGTCGAAGACGGTCAGCGCTGAGAACAGCGCGCCCTGCTGGAACAGCACGCCCCAGCGGTGACGCACCTGCGCCAGGTCTGTCGCCTCGCAGTTGCCCAGGCGGTGGCCAAGCACCAGCACCTCCCCTTCACTGGGCCGCTCCAGCCCCAGCATCAGGCGCAGCAGCGTCGTCTTGCCGCTGCCCGAGCCGCCGATGATGCCCAGCACCTCACCGGCCTTCACATCCAGGCTGATGTCCTTGTGGATGCGCACGCCGCCGAGCACGGTGCCGACATGCCGCACCGAGATGACCACGTCGTCGTTCACCGCGTCGCGCGGTTCCTCGCAGCCGCCGGAGATCGAATCGATGACGCCACTCATACTTTGAGCCCCACGTTGGAGAACATCACGGCAAAGATCGCATCCACCACGATCACCATGGTGATGGAGGCCACCACCGACTGGGTGGTTCCGGCCGCCAGGCTTTCACTGTTGGGCCGGATGCGCAGACCAAAGTGGCAGGCCACAAAGGCAATCAGCACGCCGAATACCGCCGACTTCGACACACCCAGCCACAGATTGGCAATCGGCACCGAGGCGGGCAGGCCCTGCAGGAACTGCACGTAGTCCAGACCCAGCGTGGCACGGGCAGCCAGCATGCCACCCAGCAGCACCATGCTGCTGGTCCAGACAGTGACCAGGGGCAGCGAGATAGCCAGGGCCACCATTTTGGGGAAGACGAGCCGCACGGTGTGGGAGATGCCCATCACCGACAGCGCATCCAGCTCCTGCGTCACCCGCATGACCCCGATCTGGGCCGTCATGGCCGAGCCGCTGCGGCCGGCCACCAGGATCGCCGCCAGCAACGGCCCCAGTTCCCGCCAGACGCTGATGCCCAGGATGTTGATGACGTAGATATCGGCCCCGAAGTTCTGCAGTTGCCGCGCGATCAGGTAGGACAGCGTGATGCCGACCAGCACGCCCACCAGGGCGGTGATGCCCAGCGCCTGGGCGCCGCTGCGGTAGATGTGGGCCGAGATGTCGGACCAGGCGACCAGACCCGGATGGCGGGCCATGCGGCCGCAGTCCCGGACGACCTGACCAAACAGGGCGATGGCGTCGATCAGATGTTCAGCCAGATGGAACAGGGTCTGGCCCAGCTTCCACGGGCTTTCCTTGCGATGCGGCCGGGTGGCCTTGCCGGACTTGGCGCTCAGCCGTGCAAATTGGGCCTGGAACATGGCGGCGGCCGCGGTGGTGGGCCACTGCAGGTCGGCAGGCTGCTGGCGACCCCAGGCCTGCCAGAGCAGCAAGGCGCCGGTCGGGTCCATGCGGGCCACGGCGCTGAGGTCCCAGCGCACGCCTGACCTGGGCAGCGTGCCGAGCTCCGCCCGCAGCGACTCCACCCGATCACGCAGGGCGAGCAGCGTCCAGTCGCCTTCGAGGCGGGCCTGGATTTCGTTGCCAGCGTCGCTTCGCAGCAGCCGAGGGGTGCTGTCGGTCGAGGTGACCGAGGCGGCGCGGGCCGCAGCAGCGTTGGACGCGGACGTATCGGTGCCGGCCGTCCTGGAGGCGGGAGCCGGTGGCGGTGCTGGCGACGGTGCGGGAGTTGGGGGCGTGGGCTCCATGACCCGCACAGCATAACGGCCCCGGGTTGCGGTCAGACCGTTGCGGGGTCAAAGCCAAAAGCGCAGCGCACACAGCCGCCAGCTCGGCGCGCAATGCCACCAGCGCAGCGCACAAAGCAAAACGCCTGGTACTTTGCAGTACCAGGCGTTCAGTCTTCTTATAAATGGTCGGGGTGGCGGGATTCGAACTCGCGACCCCTTGCACCCCATGCAAGTGCGCTACCAGGCTGCGCTACACCCCGACGAAGACTTAGATTCTATACGCGTTTTGAACGCTCACGCAAGCAAACTCTCGCGAATGGCCAACAATTCTTCTCTCACCTGTTCGAGAGAGAGTTTGTCCAGCGGCACGGTCGTGTAGGCAGCGCCATCCGACACGCCGGCGGCACGGGCCCGATACGGTTCCCGGAAGCCATCGCGTGGCAGCGGATCGCGCAGATGCGACGCTTGCAAATTTGACGCTTGCAGATGCGGGTCCTGCAAATGCAACTGCGCGGACTGCTCCGCCGCCGCCATCGCTTCCGCACGGAACTCTTGAGCCTGGGTGGCCGGACTCTGACCGGCGTGGATGCCGTGCGCTGCTTCGCTCAGCTGATTGCGGGCCCCGCTGATGGTGAAGCCCTGGTCATACAGCAGGTCGCGAATGCGGCGGATCAGCAGCACTTCGTGATGCTGGTAGTAGCGGCGGTTGCCGCGCCGCTTCATCGGCTTGAGCTGGGTGAATTCCTGTTCCCAATAGCGCAGCACATACGGCTTCACGCCGCACAACTCACTCACCTCACCGATGGTGAAGTAGCGCTTGGCGGGAATGGCGGGAAGCGTGATGTCCATTGGAATCAGGTGCTCCGGCAGCTGGGACGGAGGTCAGACTCTACTCGAAGTCTCCGGCAGCGGGCGCGTTCCCTTGCACAGCTTCTTTCAATTTGTGACTGGCGTGAAAAGTGACGACGTTGCGCGCCTTGATGGGGATCGATTCGCCGGTACGCGGGTTGCGCCCGGGGCGCGGCGCCTTGCGGCGGATGTTGAAGTTGCCGAATCCGGACAACTTCACCTCACGACCGCTGGAGAGGCTGTCGTGGATGATGTCGAAGAAAGCCTCGACCATGTCCTTGGATTCACGCTTGTTCAGTCCGAGCTTGTCGAACAGCAGTTCGGCCAGCTCCGCCTTGGTCAGCGTCGGCGTTTCGAGGCTGCCCAGCAGCACCCGCGCCTGTTCCTTGATGTCATCGTCGCTCATCGGCTTCCCTCTCCTCTCCCGCGTCCTCGTTCCGCACGCCCCTCGGTCGGAGCCCCCTGCTTGCGGGGGTCCTCACCGAAGTCGTGCCGCTCCCTGGCCCGGCGTCAGCCCCGCAAACGAGCGCCGAGCTGCGCCGACAGCTGGTTCACCACCTTGCTGACGGCCTGTTCGATCCGCTCATCGGTCAGGGTGTTGTCCTCGTCCAGCAGTTCCAGGCGCACCGCCAGGCTCCGCTCGCCGGCCTTGAGCTCGGCGGTCGGCTGCGCCGGCTTGAAGACGTCAAACAACCGGGCGGAGCGTACCAGGGTCTCGCCGCTGCCGTGGATGGCATTCATCAGCGCGGCATGCGTGACCTGCTCGCTGACGATCACGGCCAGGTCGCGCTGCACCGCCTGCAGACGGGCCACGCCCTTGCCTTGCGGCACCAGGCGCGTCAGCACCGCATCGAGCGACAGCTCGAACAGCACCGGTGCCGACGTCAGCTCGTAGCTCTGACGCCACTTCGGATGCAGCTCGCCCACCACGCCGATCTCGATACCGTCCAGCAGCACACGGGCGCTGCGGCCCGGATGCAGCGCCGGATGCTCGGCCGCTTCAAACTGCAGCTGGCGCGGTGCGAACAGCGCTTCCAGGTCGCCCTTCACATCGAAGAAGTCCACCGGGCGGTCCCGCTCGGCCCACTGCTGCTGCTCGGCCGGCCCCCAGGCCAGACCGGCCAGGCGCAGCGGCTGACGCACGCCAGCGATGGTGGTGTCGCTCTCCTGCACCGAGGCGTCCCGCAGGAAGACTCGACCGATCTCGAACACACGCACCCGCGGCGCCTTGCGCGACAGGTTGTTGCGCAAAACCTGGATCAGACTGCCCATCAGGCTGCTGCGCATCACCGCCAGCGGCGCGGCAATCGGGTTCAGCAACTGGATCGGCTGTTCATTGCCGGCCAGTTCACGCTCCCAGCGCGCCTCAACGAAGCTGAAGTTGATCGTTTCGAAGTAGTCGCGTGCGGCCATGGCGTGGCGCAGTGCGTGCACGCTGCGGCGCGTTTCGCTCGGCACCTTGCCGACCACCGGGGCCAGCGGCGGCGTGGCGGGCAGACGGGTGTAACCCAGCACCCGCACCACTTCCTCGATCAGATCTTCTTCAATCTGAATGTCGAAACGGAAGGTCGGCGGCACCACCGTCAGCACGCCGGGGGCGGTGACGCTGAACTCCAGGCCCAGACGGGTGAACACGGTTTCGCAGTCGGCCTGCGTCACCGGCATGCCGATGACTTTGGCGGCCCGCTCCACACGCAGTGCCACCGGCTTGCGCTCGGGCAGGGCCACGACGTGATCGTCCATCGGGCCGGCCTGACCACCGCAGATCTCGAGGATCAGCTGCGTGATGCGCTCAATGTGGTCAGTCGTGCCCGACGGATCCACGCCCCGCTCGAAGCGGTGGCCCGCATCGGTCGAGAAGTTGAAGCGGCGCGAGCGGCCCATGACGGCCTTGGGCCACCAGAAAGCGGCTTCCACATAGACGTTGGTGGTGTCGTCCGAGACGGCGGTGGCGTCGCCGCCCATGATGCCGGCCAGGGACTCGACCTGCTGGCTGTCGGCAATCACGCCCACCGTGTCATCCAGCTCGATGGTGTTGCCATTGAGCAGCTTGAGCTGTTCGCCCTTGCGGCCCCAGCGAACCACCAGTTCGTTGTGGATCTTGTCCAGATCGAAGATGTGGGACGGGCGGCCCAGCTCGAACATCACGTAGTTGGAGATGTCCACCAGCGGCGACACCGAACGCTGACCACAACGGGCCAGGCGGTCCACCATCCAGGCAGGGGTCTGCGCTTTGGTGTTGACGCCGCGCACGATGCGGCCGGAGAAACGTCCGCACAGGTCAGCCGCTTCCACGCGCACCGGCAGCTTGTCCTGGTGAGCCACGGCGGCGGGCGTGATCTGCGGCGCCATCAGCGGCGCACCGGTCAGTGCCGACACTTCGCGGGCGATGCCGTAGACGCTCAGCGCATGCGCCAGGTTGGGAGTGAGCTTGAGGGTGAACAGCGTGTCGTCGAGCTTCAGATGCTCGCGGATGTTCTGGCCCAGCGGCGCATCCGCCGCCAGCTCCAGCAGGCCGCCGTGATCTTCCGAGAGCTTGAGCTCGCGGGCCGAGCACAGCATGCCGAAGCTCTCCACGCCACGCAGCTTGCCGACCTTGATCTTGAACGGCTTGCCGTCCTCGCCCGGGGGCAGTTCGGCGCCGACGGTGGCCAGCGGCACACGGATGCCGACGCGCGCATTGGGAGCGCCGCAGACGATCTGCAGCAGCTCCGGCCCGCCGGCATTGACCTTGCACACACGCAGGCGGTCCGCATCCGGATGCTGGACGGCTTCAACGATCTCGGCCACCACGATGCCGTGGAACGGCGGCGCGACCGGGCGGAGTTCTTCCACTTCCAGGCCGGACATGGTCAGCAGCTCGGCCAGCTCTTGGGTGTTCAGCGCAGGATTGCAAAAGGCCCGCAGCCAGGACTCAGGGAATTGCATGTCGATGTCTTTCGGGCTTTTTTACTTGAATTGCGACAGGAAACGCAGATCGCCATCAAAGAACAGGCGCAGGTCGTTGACCCCATAACGCAGCATCGCCAGACGGTCGATGCCGGAGCCGAAGGCAAAACCGATGTAGCGCTCCGGATCCAGGCCCATGTTGCGGATGACCTGCGGATGCACCTGGCCGGAGCCGGACACTTCCAGCCAGCGGCCCTTGAGCGGGCCGGAGCCGAACATCATGTCGATCTCGGCGCTCGGCTCGGTGAAGGGGAAGTAGCTGGGGCGGAAGCGGATCTCCATGTCAGTCGTCTCGAAGAACTGCTGCATGAAGTTGATGTAGACCGACTTCAAATCCTTGAAGCTGATGTTCTCGCCCACCCACAGGCCTTCGACCTGGTGGAACATGGGGGAGTGGGTGGCATCGCTGTCCACGCGGTAGGTGCGGCCCGGCGCGATCACCCGGATCTCGGGCATGGCCTGACCCGCATCAATCAGATGCCGATGCTTCTTCACATGCTGCACCGCATAGCGGATCTGCATCGGGCTGGTGTGGGTGCGCAGCACGTAGCCGTTCTCGACATAGAACGTGTCGTGCATCGACCGCGCCGGGTGGTCGGCCGGCGTGTTGAGCGCAGTGAAGTTGAACCAGTCGTTCTCGATTTCCGGGCCGTCGGCCACGTCAAATCCCATCGAACCGAAGATCGCTTCGATACGCTCCATGGCGCGGGTGATGGGATGCAGACCGCCGGTGCCACGCTGACGACCCGGCAGGGTGACGTCCAGGGCTTCAGCCTTGAGCTGCTGCTCGAGTTCGGCATCGGCCAGAGCCTGGCGACGGGCGGTCAGAGCCGCTTCGATGCCCTGCTTGAGCTGGTTGATATCGGCGCCGCGCGTCTTCTTTTCTTCGACCGGCAGCTTGACCAGCCCCTTCATCAGCTCGGTCACCTGGCCGGTCTTGCCCAGAAATCGGGCTTTGGCATTTTCCAGGTCGGCGGGGGTGGCGGCGGCGGCGAATTCACCGCGGGCCTGTTGCAGCAATTGATCGAGATCGTTCATCGCGGGGCGACTCAATTCGGAACAGACAATAAGAAAAGGCCGAACACCGAGGTGTCGGCCTTTGAAAAGGGCGCCTCGGCGAACCGAGGCTGCCACAGCCACCCGCTTGCGCGGACGGCCGGCGGCAATTAAGCGAGAGCGGCCTTCACCTTGGCGAAGATGCTGGCAAAACCAGCAGGATCGTTGACGGCGAGATCAGCCAGGACCTTGCGGTCGATGTCGATCTGGGCCTTCTTCAGGCCAGCCACGAACTTGCTGTAGCTCAGACCCAGGCCACGGCTTGCCGCGTTGATACGGGCAATCCACAGCTGGCGGAACACGCGCTTCTTGGCACGGCGGTCACGGTAGGCGTATTGGCCCGCCTTCATCACCGCCTGTTTGGCGATGCGGAAGACGTTCTTACGACGACCACGGAAGCCCTTGGCCAGAGCCAGGACCTTCTTGTGACGAGCACGTGCGGTAACACCACGTTTGACGCGAGGCATGTTGTATCTCCTTCTCTACAGCTGGATTACAGACCAGCGAAAGGCAACATCGCAGCGATGTGGCCCATGTTGGTCTCATGCACGTTCGCGGCGCCGCGGAGCTGACGCTTGTTCTTCGTGGTCTTCTTGGTCAGGATGTGGCGCTTGAACGCCT
>CBIHOT010000074.1:0-17076 GCA_966211495.1 uncultured Roseateles sp.
GCGCGGTCGTGTTCCCGAACGCGCTGAACGGCATCCCGTTCGACGGCACGAACCGCGACGACCTCCGCCAGTTCAGCTTCTTCGCGGCCCATCGTCTCGAGCCCGAAGAGCAGGCGAGCCGCCTGCGCGCCGGACGCGCCCGTGTGCAACGGGTCGCGGGCGCGTGTCCCTGCTTCCCGCCGCGCCATCCACACGCTCAGTCCCAGCAGGCATGGCGCCAGCATCATCACCCGCACCATCTTCGCCATGACGGCCGCGTCCGCCGCCTCGGGGCTCATGCCGCGTCCGGCGACCACCACCTGCGCCACCTCATGCACCGTGGCGCCGGTGTAGAGGCCGAACCCCCGGTCGCCCCCCGGAATCCAGCCCAGCGCCTGGTTCCAGTGGTACAGCCAGGGGTAGAGGAACATCGCCAGGGTGCCGAAGACCACCACGGTGGCAATGGCCGGCGCCACCTGCGATTGCCTCGCCTTGAGCACCGGCGCTGCCGCCATCACCGCCGCGGCGCCGCAGATGGCGCTGCCCGCGCTGATCAGCAGCGCCTGTTCCCGGTCCAGCTTGAACCACCGACGGCCGGCCCAGGCGCCCAGCAGCAGGGTCGAGGTCAACACCAGCGCATCGGTCACCACACCGGACAGGCCCATCTGGCCAATGTCCTGCACCGTCAGCTTCAGTCCGTACAGGACGATGCCCAGGCGCAGCAGCGTCTGGCGGCTGAACTGCACGCCGGGTTCGGCCAGGCCCGCCACACGCCCATACCCGCTGTGACCGACCGCCATGCCGAGCACGATGGCCAGCGTCAGCGCGCTGACGCCGTGGGCCTGCAGCGCCGGCAGGCGGGCCAGCATCAGGGTGAGCGACGCCAGTCCCAGGCACAGCGCTGCACCGGGCATCACCGGGCGCCACCGCTGCCAGGACCACCATGCCAGAGGACGAACGAACGAGACGGACGAGGACATACCACCACCAGGATTTCAGCGCCGCAGTCGGGTCAGCGCGGCGCGCATCACGGGCCACCGCCGTCGGTCGCCCTGAGTCCGCACTGTAGGGAGCGCGTCGTTGCCGGTCCAACGGGTTATTTATGTAATATCGATCTATTGAATCGTTATATCGCCACCGCTGGCCCGGCCCCACATGGATGTCCTTCGCCTCACCCTTCGTCAATTGCAGATCTTCGTGGCCGTTGCCAACACCGGCAGCACGACGGCGGCCAGCGAGGCCATCGCCCTCTCCCAGTCGGCCACCAGTTCGGCGGTCAACGAGCTGGAGCGCATGCTGTCCTTGCGGCTGTTCGACCGCTCCGGCAAGCGCCTGCTGCTCAACGACAACGGCCGCGCACTGCTGCCCCGCGCGCTGGCCATGCTGGATGCCGCAGCCGGCATCGAGCAGATGGCGCAGCAGGCGGGCGATCAGCTGCAGTCGCTGCGCATCGGCGCCAGCACCACGCTGGGCAACTATGTGCTGCCCGGGCTGCTGGCGCGGTTTTTGCGCCCGCAGCCGCCGCGGGAGGCTGGCGCCTGGCGGTCCCGCATCGTCATCGGCAATACGGCCGCCATCTGCGATGCCGTGGCGGCGTTCGATCTGGACATCGGGCTGATCGAGGGCCCGAGTCACCAATCGTCGCTGGCGGTCACACCCTGGTTGAAGGACGACATGGTGGTGGTCGCCGCCTCGGACAGCCCCTTGGCGCGTCGCAGTGCGGCGGGAGAGCGCATCCCGCTGCGGGACCTGCGCGAGGAGGTCTGGCTGCTGCGGGAGCCCGGTTCAGGAACGCGTGAATCGACCGACCAGGCCTTGTTGCCGCATTTGAACACCTACCGCCGCTGTATCGAACTGGGCAGCTCGGAAGCGATCAAACTGGCTGCGGCGGAAGGACTGGGCGTCGGCTGCCTCTCCACCTGGGCGGTTCAGGATGCGCTCGACACCGGCCGCCTGTGCAAACTGGTCACCACCCTGCCCCGGCTGCTGCGCCAATGCCATCTGGTTGTGCATCGGGACAAGCAGCCGACCGCTGCGCTGCAGGCGTTTGTGGGGCAACTGCTGAGCGGGGATGCCGGGAGCGACCTTGCACCCGGAGATTCCCAAGACGCCAAAGGACTCAAAACCCTCAACAGCCACTAGCGCCGTCCGGGCCACCGCTGAAAGTTGTGACACCGCCAGCAGTGGTGACACCGGAGGCCGCGCGGCATCTCGGGGTAGAAGCGCCTCCCCCATCTGGAAGACCTGCCCCTTCTGCAAACGGTCCAGGACGCCTGTATCGCGCTACGCTGGCACCTTCGTCAGTCCCACTCCCCACCATGGCCTTCGACACCTGCAAACACCTTCGCACCACCCTGCTGGATCTTCATCGCACGCTGGTGGCGCTGGAACGCCGCGACTACGAAAAGCGCAACGGCCCCATGGGCGCTGGCGACTTTCTGCAAGTGATGGCGTATTCGGACGACATGCGGTGGCTGGATCCGCTCAGCCGGCTGATCGTCATGCTGGACGAAGCCCTCGATGGCCACGGCGATGCGGACCTGACGCCGCTCCCGGTCGCCCAGCGGGCCCGTGACCTGCTGGCCCTGGACCGGGACAGCGCCCTGCCCTTCATGGTCCGGTATCTCAGCCACTTCGACGGCTCTCCCGAGCTGGTGGAAGCGCATGCGCGTGCGCTGTCGGCGCTGAAGGCGGTGGGCACCGTCGCGCCGGGCGCCTGAGGATTACTTCCCTTCGTCCAGCGGAAAACGCACGCACCCCAGCCGCGACGAAATGTCCCGGCTGGCCTCCTGCAGCATGCGCACCACCTCCGGCGCCTTCTCGTCGTCGTAGCGGAAGGTCGGAAAACTGACGCTCATGCCGGCGATGGGCTGGCCCAGCCGGTCGAAGATCGGCACGCCCAGGCAGCGGATGTGATCGTCGAATTCCTCGCGGTCCTCGCCGAAGCCCTGGGCCTTCACCCGGTCGAGTTCCACCTGGAAGTCGTCCAGGTTGGTGATGGTCTTGTCGCGGAAGCGCTTGAACTCGGCGCCGGCCAGCACGCGTTGACGGCGGTCCGGATGCTCCCAGGCCATCAGCACCTTGCCGATGGCCGTGCAATGCAGCGGTGCCCGGCGCCCCACCCGCGAGTACATGCCCAGCATGTGGCGCGAATCGACCTTGTGCACGTAGATGATCTCGCTGTCGATCAGCGTGCCCAGGTGGACCGTTTCGCCGGTGGCATCCGCCAGCATCTGCATGTGGTGCTTGGCCAGCTCCACCAGATCCGGATACTGCAGCGCCTTGGCGCCCAGCTCGAAGGTCTTCATCGCCAGACCGTAGCGTTCGCTGTCGGATTCCTGGCGGACATAACCCAGCGTCTTCATCGTCTGCAGGAAGCGATAGACGGTGGCCTTGGGCATGGCCAGCCGCACCGACAGCTCTGAGATTCCGGTGTCGCTGCGCTCGGACAGGGCTTGCAGGATGGCAAAGACCTTGAGTACGGCGGCCACCGACTCGGGCTGCTGTTTGCCATCGTTCAGATCGTCGTCCATGCGCGGTGTGTCTGGTCAAAGGGAGGATTTCACCACAGCCGCCCCGCGCCCGCACCTTGGCGAACGTGGGAGGCCACTTCAGAGGCGGGGTCCGGGCGCCAAGCGTACGGGGGCGTCCAGTCCACCGGGGCTGGCGTCCCGGACCGTGGCGATGCGGCGCTGGAGGCAGTTGTGGAGGTCAGGATGCGAGAAAAGTCCACCGGCGCACCGTTGATGATCGACCCGTGGTCCTCAAAGCGCTGACCCTTGAGAAAGCGCACCACCTGCGTCGGCGGCACCGTGGCCGGCAGCTCCCAGGCGTTGTGCTCGCTCAGCAGGCGGGACTCGAAGCCCACGCCCAGCGAATAGGTGTAGCCCTCGGGCTGGTCGGCCTTCACCACATATAGGTTGTTGGCCACATGCACCTGGCCGTAGCGCACGCGCGGGGTCCGCTCCTTCACCGCTTCCCAGAGGTTGTGGTGCAGGGTCACGCGCAGCCGCCCCTGGTCGTCGCGGTGGTTGTCGCTGCCGCCGATCAGCATCGTCTTGTCGTGCTGGCGGAAGACATTCCAGGAGAGGGTCACCCGGTCGGACTGCCGGGTGATGTCCAGCAAGCCGTCGTGACGCTGCAGCGGTCGGCCCAGGACCGTGGGTTCTTCCCGGTCCGGCCGCTGACCGTCGTCGAAGCTGCAGTGGTCGACCCACACCTGATCCGCCTCGCGCAGGGACACGGTGTCGTATTCCGAGTTCCATTCCCCGTGCCCGTTGTCCATCGGGTCCCAGGCCGGGAAATAGTCGTAGGCATCGGAGAAACGCAGGTTGCGCAAGATGACCTGCCGGACCCGCTCCAGCATCAGCGAGCCGCCGTCAAAGCCAGCGTCGGGCGTGATGCCGATGAGGGTGGTGTGGGAGGGAATGCGCACCAGCACCTGCTTCGCCTGGTTGCGGGCCGACCGTCGGCGGGCCTCTTCCAGCGGACCTTCCGGCGCCTTGCGTCCCCAGGTGGCCGGGTCGTAGGCCTTGGCAAAGGCGGCCAGATCGAAGGCAGGATCGCGTAAGGCGTCGATGCCCAGACGCTGGCCGGCGGCGTTGGCAGCGAGGTCGATGCGCCCGGCGATGGCCAGGATCTTTGGCGTGTCGCCCAATGCCAATGCGTCATCCAGCTCGGCACGAGTGCGGACCCAGCGGATGGCGTCGAGGCGCGCCAGGGAACCGCCCTGCGTGCCGCCGTCGATGGACGCCCAGCCGTCGCCGTCCGGCAGGCGCTCAAACGCCGCCAGTGGCAACGCTTGATTGCGATATTCCGCCATGCGGTTGGCGGCCACCCCTTCGATGCTGAAGGCCCGCCGCGACGTGGACGACGCCCAGCCCGTGAGGTGCGGCCCCAGCAGGTTGTCCCGCAGCACCGCCTGGCCATTGGGCACGGCGGCGCCCGGCGACCAGGTGCCCGGTGTGACCCCTCGGTCCCAGGCGCGGCCGAGGCTGATGCTCGCCGCCGGCACACCCGGCTCGGCCAGCCAGCGGCTGCGCTGGATCAGCATGCCAAATCGCTCGTCCTGCGGCGTGCTGGGCGCAATCACATGCCCGCCGTTGCCGGCCTGGCGACGCCCGGCGCGGCTGACGATCAGGCTGTCGTCAATGACCAGCGTCGCGCCGCCGAAGATGAAGTCGACATCGCCACGGATCTCGCTGCGACGCACCAGCACCCGACCGGGTCGGCCGGTGACGCGCTCGGCCTCGAAGGTGTCCTGGTGACCCAGCAACCGGACCTCTTCCAGCTGGACACGATCCCCTCGGGTGAGCAGCGCCACGGCCTGGGCGCCGCCTTTCTCGCCGGCCCCGGTGGGATAACCGTGGCCGCCCCGGACCTGGTCCATCGCATCGTTGGCGATGGTCAGGCGCTGAAGCTGCACGTCATCCGTCAGCAGGGTGACGCTGGCACTGCCTGGGGTGCCGTAGGTCGGCGCGGGTGATGCGGTCTCGGCGGGCTTGGTGACGCCTGCGGCGCTACCCGGTGTGGCACTGCTCCCGCCGCCCATGCTGGCAGCGCCGCCCGTGCCCCCCACACCACCGGAATGGAGGGGTGCTTGTCGGGCCTCGGCGATGGGCGCTGTGCCCAGCGGCACCTGGCAACCGTTCGGCAATGCGACGCGCCGCACCTGCTCGGACGCCGCTTGCCGGTCCGCAGCGGTGGCGGCGGGCGGCATCGGCCGCGCAAGGCCGGCATATCGCCCCGCCACGATCACGACGTCCTGCGGGGCACCGAGTCCATAGAGACGGAACGGCGCCTTGCCCTGCACGCACAGCGCCTCGCGGTACACCCCGGGACGGATCAGAATGTTGTGCCGATGCGCATTGGCGCCGGCCGCCGGCAAGGCATCGAGCGCGGCCTGCACTGAGCGATGGGTGCCACTGCCATCGGCCGCCACAATGAAATCAGGGCGCAGCTGCGCCGGGTCACCCAGATCGGCCGGCTGCCAGTCCCCGAGGTATTGATCCATCGTGAACGCGGCCGCTGCGGCATCGCTCAACTGCGGACGCGCTGCTGCGCGAGGATCGGGCGTTCCTGCCGGCGGGGGCGCATCCCACGGCGCAGAACCGGCCACGGACGGTGCCAGCGCTGCGCCCACCCCTGCCGAGGTCGCGATGCCGCCGCAAGCGCCCATCACCGCCATGGCCAGCCCCTGCCGGACCTGCTTCCACCAGCGCGACCGCATTACAGGTCCGCCAGATACAGCGCCGGTTCCCCTTCCGCATCGGCACTGAACAGCACCTGCCGTTCATCCGGCGTGAAGGACGGATGGGGATGGGTCACTTGACGATTGCCCTTGTAGACCCGCCAGCTGCTGTCGTGTCGCGCCACCTTGCGTTCGGTGCCGGCCTTCATGTCGAACAGGTGCAGGTAGGGATCGGTCTTGATCTGATGGCTGCTCGTGTCGGCCACATCGGCCGGGGAGTCACAGCCGTCGCCGATCAGCAGGCTGCCGTCGTGATTGCTCATCAGGTGGGAGCACGGCGGCATCCGCATCAGCCGACGCGATTCCAGGGTCACCGGATCCAGCGAACAGATCCAGCGGTCCCGCTGCCCCTTGAGGTAGGACACATAGATCATGGCGGAGCCGTCCGGCACCCAGAACTCGTGGGTGCAGCTCTCACCGGGATCCTGCTGACGGCCACAGCGGATGTTCGTGCCGTCCTCGTTGATGAACCACATACGGGCGTCCACCAGGTCATGCGGACCTTCGTGGCAATAGGCGACGGTATGGTCGTCGAAGGGCCGGTATTGCGGATGACCCAGCCAGCCCTGCTTCTCCATGATGACCTCGCGCTCGCCGGTGGCCAGATCGATGCGGATCAGCCGGCAGCGGGGCTTGGCATGGAACATCTGATGGAACTTCTGCCAGTCGCTCAGCGGGAACCAGTCGCTGGCGGCGATCTCGATGCCGACCATGCGGGTGCAGGCCGAGTTGGCTACCCAGGTGCCATAACCGACCCAGCCCTCGGGGACACGGTAGACCACTTCCTCGCTCAGATCGGCCAGCGACAGGCGGATCAACTGCCGCTCGGCCCGCACGAAGTACAGGTGCCGATCGTCCGGGCTGAGGAAGCCGCCGAAGGTGTTCTCCCCGGCCTGGTCGGTCAGCTGGGTGGCGACCTGACTGTTCAGGTCCAGCAGGTGGTAGTTCCAGCTGCTGCCCGGACCGAATTCCGCGCCGAAGATCAGGCGCTGGCCGTCGTTGGTGAAGGCCTTCTGATAGAAGTAGTTGCGATGGCAGGTGACGTCGGTCGGCGTCAGGCGGGTGACGCGGGCGCCGGTATCCGGGTCCTGACGGGTGACGAAGCAGAGTTGACGTTCAGTGGCTTTCATACGGGTCTTCACACGGCGGCGCGTGTCTTCACTTGATGCGTTGCAACAGGGCCTGGCCCTCGGTCACCAGACGCTGCGCAGCGGCTTCGTCGGTGGTCTTGCGGTAGGCGACGGTCTCGAAAACCTCGCGCATGAACTTGTGCAGCCGCGCATGCTCGAACAGCGGCGCGGGACGTGTCAGGCGGCCGGCCAGCCGCTGTTCGCGGATCTGCTCGTGGGCGGCCAGCTCCAGGGGCGGCACGCCCGGGCCGCTGCGCAGTTGCTCGAAGGGGCCGCGCGCCGACGGTAGTCCACGGGTGCGGCCCAGCAGGGAGGCCGCCTCCAGATCGGTCAGCAGGAAGTTGACCAGGCGGGTCGCTTCCTCCGAATGTCCCCGGGTGGCGGCATGGCGACTGACCGCATACATCACCGTCGGACGGCCGAACATGCCGCTTTCCTTGGCGCCGGGCAAGGTGGGGAAGTCGCCCAGGGTCAGGCGCTGCTGCTTGTCCAGCGTCGACGAGCGCAGGCCGATGACCGAATCCCAGGTGTAGTTGCCGGCCCAGCGGCCGTTCACCCAGTCGGGCTGCTGCTCGGTCGGCTTCTCGGCGCCGCCCAGGCTCGCGCGCAGCGGCAAAGGCGTCGCCACATGCTCCTGGATCAGGCGGCGGTAGATGCGCACCCAGTCCAGCGCGGCAGCATCGCTCATCGCGACCCGCGACTGCTTGGGGTCTACATACGGCGTGCCGTGCTTCTGCTGCACCCAGGCTTGGGACAGCAGCATCATGTCGTAGAGCTCCCCGTCCAGCGGATAGGCGTCTTCTCCCAGCGCCTTGCGGAACGCCGGGCCGGTGGCGAACAGCTCTTCCCAGGTCGTCGGCAAGGCCAGACCCGCGCGCTGAAAAGCCGCTTCGTTCCACAACATCACGCGGGCACTGAAGGACACCGGCACCGCATTGAGCTTGCCGGCGACATCGCCATAGGCCAGGTCTTCGGCGTCCAGCTGGCTCAGGTCCAGCAGGGCGCGGTGCTGGCGGAGGTCGAAGAAGCCGTTGCCGCGCTTGCTAAACATCGCCAGCCACGCCCAGTTGATCTGCATGACGTCCGGCTCGGAACCGCCGGCAATCTGGGTCGTCAGCCGCTCCAGATAGCCGTTGAAGCCCATGTACTCGGCTTTCACCCGCACGCCGTAGCGCCGCTCGAACAGGGCCAGCGCCTTGAGCGTCGCTTCATGCCGCCCTGCCCCGCCCCACCAGGCAAAGCGCAGCACACGCGGCTCCTGCGCTTTGAGAAAGGCGGGCGCGAGTGCGAGGCCCGCGCCAGCGGCGACCGCCGCACCCGCTGCAGTCCCCAGCAGTTGTCTTCGGGTCGCCTTCATGAGAGCAGACTCACGCCGGTCTCGGCGTCGAACAGATGCGCGGCCGACATCTGCGCATGCAGGGTCACCGGCTCGCCGCGCTGCAGTCCTTGAAGCGGCAGCGCCTGCTCAGCGGGAATGCGGGCGGTCATCACCAGGTCGCCGAGGTCGACGTGCACATACACCTCCGACCCCATGTGCTCGGTGAAGCGCAACCGGGCCGGCAGGGGCTGGCTGTCGCCTTGAGCGCGCGGTGACAGCGTCAGGTGCTCGGGCCGCAGACCCAGTTGCACCGCCCCGTCGGCGCGCTGCGCCAGCCCGGCGAGCGTGGCAACACGCGCGGCCGGCAGCAGCAGACGGGTGCCGGCCAGTTGCACCGTCAGGCCCGAGTCGGTCGCTTCCAGGCGCGCGGGCAGCAGATTCATCTCCGGCGAGCCGATGAAGCCGGCGACGAACGCATTCGCGGGTCGCTCATACAGCGCGGTTGGCGTATCCACCTGCTGGATCACGCCGTCCTTGAGCACGCAGATGCGCTCGCCCATGGTCATGGCTTCCACCTGGTCGTGGGTCACGTACACCGTGGTCGCCGGCTGATCGCTCTCCCGCAGGGTGCGGTGCAGTTCGGTCAGCCGCACCCGCATGGCGGCGCGCAGCTTGGCGTCCAGATTGGAGAGCGGCTCGTCGAACAGGAACACGTCCGGCTTCTTGACGATGGCCCGCCCGACCGCCACCCGCTGCGCCTGCCCGCCCGACAGCTGCTTGGGATAACGATCCAGCAGATGCTCCATTTCCAGCAGGCGCGCGGCGTGGCGCACGCGCCGGTCCAGCTCATCCGGCGGCGTCTTGGCGAGCTTCAGACCGAAGGCCAGGTTGTCGTAGACCTTCATGTGGGGATACAGCGCGTAGTTCTGGAACACCATCGCAATGCCGCGCTCCTTGGGCGCCAGGCTGTTCACCGTCTTCTCGCCAATGCGCAGTTCCCCGGCGGTGATGCTTTCCAGCCCGGCAATCATGCGCAGCAAGGTCGACTTGGCGCAGCCGGACGGCCCCACAAACACCATGAATTCCCCGTCCCTCACCTCCAGGTCCACGCCGTGGACCGCCTTGAAGCCGTTCGGATAGGTCTTCTCGACCTTGTTCAGCGAAAGTCTTGCCACCTGTCTGTCTCCAATGTTTTTATCTTTTGATCAGCCCTTGACCCCGGACGAGGTGGCGCCTTCGATGAAGTGCTTCTGCGCCGCGAAGAACACCGCCACCGAGGGAATCAGTGCCACCACCGAAATGGCGATCACATTGGCCCATTCCACTTCCTCGGTCGCGCCGATGCTCATCTTCAGCGCCAGCGACACCGGGTATTTCTCCACCGAGGCCAGGTAGATCAGCGGGCCCATGAAGTCGTTCATCGTCCAGATGAACTGGAACACCACCACCGAGATGATGGCCGGCTTGAGCAGCGGCACGATGATGTGCCAGAGCAGTTGCCAGGCATTGCAGCCGTCGATCTGCGCGGCCTCTTCCATGTCCCTGGGAATGCCGCGCAGAAACTGCACCAGCATGAAGACAAAGAAGGTGTCGGTGGCAAAGGCGGACGGCACGATCAGCGGCAGATAGGAATCCAGCCAGCCGATCTCCCGGAACACCAGGTACTGCGGCAGACGCAGCACGATCAGCGGCAGCATCATCGTGGCGATCATGATGCTGAACAGCGTCTTGCGGCCCCAGAACTCGAAGCGGGCGAAGGCATACGCCACCATCACGCAGGAGATCACCGTGACGATGATGCGCGGAATGGTGATCAGGAAGCTGTTCAGGAAGTACGTCGCAAAGGTGTACTCCGTGCTGGTCTTCCAGCCCTTGGCGTAGGCATCGAAGTCCAGACGGCTGGGCCAGAACCCGGCCGAGCTGAAGATCTCCGCATTGTTCTTGAACGACGCGCCGACCAGCCACAGCAGCGGATACAGCATCACCACCGCCACCGCCCCCAGCGCCGCATAGCGCAGCCAGGGATTGCCGCGGTCACGGCCCAGCACCAGCGGCGCGGCCGTGCCACCTGTCTCAGTCATCTTGCCTGTCCCTCCCGGACGGCCGGGTTCCACCTGCACGGTGCTCATCGCTTCTGCTCCTTTTCCCCGGAGTAGAAGACCCAGTAACGCGAACTCCAGAATGACAGCAGCGCCAGTCCGCCCACCAGGGCAAACAGCACCCAGGACAGCGCCGCCCCGTAGCCGAGGTTGAAGAAGCGGAAGCTCTGGTCGTAGATGTAGAGCGCCAGCACATAGGTGGAATGCAGCGGGCCGCCCTCGGTGATCATGTAGGGGCCATTGAATTCCTGGAAGGCGTGCACCATCTGCATGATCACGTTGAAGAAGATCACCGGGGTGATCAGCGGCACGGTGATCTTCCAGAACTGCTGCGTCTTGCTGGCACCATCACATTCGGCCGCCTCGTAGAGCGAGATCGAGACGTTCTGCAACGCCGCCAGGAAGATCACCATGGCGGAGCCGAACTGCCAGGTGAACAGCAGCACGATGGTCCACATCGAATAGTGCTCATCCGCCAGCCACGGAATCGGGTCGATGCCGAACTGCGCCAGCACCAGATTGACCAGCCCCTGACGGGCAAAGACGAATCGCCACAGCACCGCCACGGCAATCGATCCACCCAGGATGGACGGAATGTAGAAAGCCGCGCGGAAGAAGTTGATGCCGCGCAGCTTGAAGTTCAGCACATGCGCAATGAACAGCGCAAAGCCCACACGCAGGGGCACCGCCAGCACCGCAAACAGCAGGGTCATGCCCAGCGACTTGCGAAACAGCGGATCTTCCGTCGCCAGCTCGCGGTAGTTCTGCAGGCCCACGAACTGGGGCGGGTCGATCAGGTCGTATTGGGTGAAGCTGAGCGCAAAGCTCATCACAAAGGGGAACAGCTTGAACAGCAGCACGCCCAGCACAAACGGCAGGACGAAAAGGAACCCCAACTTTTTATTCTCGTACACGCGGCCTCCCGTTGTCTCATCGGTCGGCCTGCCGCCCGCCGGCGGGGCGCCGGGCGGCAGACGCTCGTTGCCTGTCGATGCGTCTAGCGGGCCAGCCAGCCCCCGTCGACGGCCACCGTGTAGCCGTTGACATAGTCCGAGGCCTTGGACGCCAGGAAGACCACCGGTCCCGCCAGGTCGTCCGGCACACCCCAGCGGCCGGCGGGAATGCGTTCCAGGATGGCGGCATTGCGGGCCTCGTCCTGACGCAATGCCGCGGTGTTGTTGGTGGCCATGTAGCCGGGGGCAATCGCATTGACATTGATGCCGTGCGAAGCCCATTCATTGGCCATCAGCCGGGTGATGCCCATCACGCCGCTCTTGCTGGCGGTATAGGACGGCACCCGCACACCGCCCTGGAAGGACAGCATCGAGGCCACATTGATGATTTTGCCGCCGCTGCCCTGGGCCAGGTATTGCCGGGCCACGGCCTGCGAGAAGAAGAACACCGTCTTCAGGTTGAGGTTGATGACGTCGTCCCAGTCCTGCTCGCTGAAGCGGATGGCGTCCTCGCGCCGGATGATGCCGGCGTTGTTCACCAGAATGTCCACCCGCCCGGTCAGCGAGCGTGCTTCGGCCACCAGGCCTTCGATGCAGCTGATATCGCCGAGATTGGCGCGCAGGTCCATGAAGCGGCGCCCGTGCGCCTCGACTTCCGCCCGGGTCTGCACCGGGTCCGACACATTGACACCGACGATGTCGGCA
Source organism: uncultured Roseateles sp. (assembly GCA_966211495.1). GTDB lineage: Bacteria > Pseudomonadota > Gammaproteobacteria > Burkholderiales > Burkholderiaceae_C > Roseateles. Next base: position 12,435 of record CBIHOT010000074.1, read on the forward strand.
CCGGCCTGCGCCAGTGCCACCGCCATGCCCTGCCCCAGGCCGGTATTGCAGCCCGTGACAATGGCCACGCGTCCATCCAGCTGGAATTGATCCAGGATCATGTTGAGAGTTCCTTCAAAAGAGCCGATGAGGGGTGCGGATGCGGACGGGGCGGCTCAGCGCAGCGTCGTCATCGGCACGTGGTCCATGTCCTTGAAGACCTGGTTCTCACCCACCATGCCCCAGATGAAGGTGTAGGCCTGGGTGCCAACACCGGAATGGATGGACCAGCTCGGGCTGATCACCGCCTGTTCATTGCGCACGACCAGGTGACGCGTCTGGGTCGGCTCGCCCAGCATGTGGAAGACCACCGCGTTCTCGTTCATGTCGAAGTAGAAATAGACCTCCATCCGGCGGTCGTGCATGTGGCAGGGCATGGTGTTCCACAGGCTGCCAGGCTCCAGCTGGGTCATGCCCATCAGCAGCTGGCAGGTGGGCAGCACATCCGGCACCAGGAACTTGTAGATGGTGCGGCGGTTGCTCGTTTCCGGAGAACCGAGGGTTTCCGGGGAGGCCTCGGCCAGCGTCACCTTCCGGTGCGGATAGGCGGTATGGGCGGGCGCACTGTTGAAATACAGCTTGGCGGGTTGGCTGCTGTCGACACTCTTGAATTCAAGAATGCGGGCGCCCTGCCCGATGTAGAGTGCTTCGCGCGGGCCGATGTCGAATTGCTGGTCGTCCACCAGCACGCGAGCGGCGCCGCCGATGTTGATCAGGCCCAGTTCCCGGCGCTGCAGGAAGAAATCGGTGCCGGTGTGCTTGCCCAGTTCAGGGGCGAAGGTCACCGGACGCGTCACCGGCATGATGCCGCCGACGATGATCCGGTCGATCTGGCTGTAGGTCAGCGTGGCCTGGTCCGGCACGAACATCTCCTCCACCAGGAAATGGCGGCGCAGGCCTTCCGTATCCAGGGTGCGGGCGTGTTCACTATGCAGGGGTTGGCGGATGTCCATGGGGGTCCTCGGTAACGCCAGTGCTGAACGCAATTGGCTTGATGCAGGCGACTCGATGCAGCCGGCTTGTAGCAGGCGGTCTGCGGCTTGATGGGGCGAAGCGTAAGCGTCCGCGAGAACTCACGAAACTATGGTTTCTATCTAGTGAACCGGCGTTTCATTTTTCTGCGATGTGGCTATAGTTGCCTGCATCCACTGGTCAACAGCGTCCCATGAATCCCTACTTCGACTCCGAGTCCACGCCCTGGACCGACCTGGGCGACGGCATCCGCCGCAAGATCGTCGGGCACACCGAGCAACTGATGTCGGTGCTGGTGCAGTTCGACAAAGGCGCCATCGGCACGCCTCACGCCCATGAGGTGCACGACCAGATCGCCTATGTGATCCGCGGCTCGTTTGAATGTGAGGTGGGCGGCATCAAGAAGGTGCTGCGAGCCGGGGACGCCTTTGTGGCGCCCCACGGCATGCAACACGGTGTGGTGGCTCTGGAGCAGGACAGCACCCTGCTCGACCAGTTCTCGCCGCGACGCGACGACTATCTCTGAGGGGCCGTCCTGCCCTCTGCAGAACCCAGCAGTACCCCAGCAGTCGCTTAGTAGTACCTGAGCAGTACCCCTGCCCCGGCAGGACCCCAGTAGTACGCGCAGAACCATCCGCAGTACCGAGGCGGCGCCGCACTGCAGCGGCGGCCGCTCCGTGCCCCGGCGCCCTACGTGCGCCCGTGACTGACACAGCAACCACCAGAGCCGCGGGCCACGTTCCCGTGCCGGTGGAAGAAGAACCCTACGGAGACAAGTCATGCCCCCTTCCACCGGGAACCGCCTCGGGACGATCGCGTCCAATGCCTCTTCCGTCCATTCATCCGCCCCTGAATCAGCCGCTGCATCCGCGCTGGCCTCATGCCGGACCCGCGGCTTGCTGCCCCCGTCCCGCCTGACCCCGCTGCTGGCCTGCCTGCTGGGCGGCGCCGTGTTGCCGGCCTGGGCGCAGTCGGACGCTCCGGCCGCGCCGGGGTCCGCGGCCTCTGCTGCCGCCTCTGCCTCGAATGCCGCCAATCCGGACGCCAAGGCGCTGGACACCGTCGTCATCACCGGCATCCGCGCCTCGCTGGAAAGCGCGCTCAATGCCAAGCGCCAGGACCGCGGCATCGTCGACGTGGTCAAGGCCGAAGACATCGCCAAATTCCCCGACACCAACCTGGCAGAGTCGCTGCAACGCGTGCCTGGCGTGGTGATTGACCGCGATGCCGGCGAAGGTCGCAGCATCACCGTGCGCGGCCTGGGCGCCGACTTCACCCGCGTGCGCATCAACGGCATCGAAGCACTGGCCACCACCGGCGGCACCGACAGCTCCGGCGGCGCCAACCGCTCACGCGGCTTTGACTTCAACGTCTTTGCGTCGGAACTCTTCAACAGCATCACCGTGCGCAAGAGCAGCTCGGCCGATGTGGATGAAGGCTCGCTGGGCGCCACGGTCGACCTGCAAACGGCTCGACCCTTTGATTTCAACAAGCGTGTCATCACCGCTTCGGTGAAGGGCCGCTACAACGATCTGTCGCAGAAGACTGATCCGCGCGTCGCTTTCCTCTACAGCGACGTGACGCCGGACAAGCGCTTCGGCGTGCTCGTCTCCGGCGCCTACTCCAAGCGGCGTCTGCTGGAAGAAGGCTTCTCCACGGTGCGCTGGGACAACGGCCCCTCCTCGGGCGGCTGGTGCTCGCCGGTGGGCGTCTCTCCGCTGAACCCCACCACCGCAGCCGGCACCTGCGGCCCGGCCGCTCAAGGCGTGCCGCGCCTGCCGGCCTCCCAGGGGGCCACCGATGCCTACAACGCTGCCAACAGCGCGGACAACTTCCACCCGCGCCTGCCCCGCTATGGTCGCCTGACCCATGACCAAGACCGTCTGGGCATGACCGCGTCCATCCAGTTCAAGCCGTTTGAGAAGACGCTGATCACGGGCGACATGCTCTACTCGAAGCTCAAGGCGACGCGGCAGGAGGACTTCCTGGAAGCGATCTCTTTCAGCCGAACCGCCAGCCAGGGCGGCAAGCCGCAGACCAGCGTGGTCGAGGCGCAATACGCCCCCAATGGCAGCCTGCTGTACGGCCGCTACAACGGCGTCGACGTCCGGGCGGAATCACGCTTCGACAAGCTGAGCACCGAATTCACCCAGCCCAGCCTGAAGATCGACCAGGAAATCACGGATCGCCTGCGACTGTCCGCATCAGGCGGCCGCGCCGAATCGCGCTTCCGCAATCCGGTGCAGACGACCGTCACGCTGGATGCACTGAATGTGAACGGCTATGCACTGGACTTCCGCGGCAATGACCGCCTGCCGGTGATCACCTACCCGTTCGACCCGGCCGCCACCACCGGCAATCCGCTGACCATTGTCGGCGTTCCGCGCACCGCGTCGAACCAGGCCACGACCGTCACCAACACCACCACCAGCGAGATCCGCATCCGTCCGCAGGGCGCGAACAACCGCAATGATGTGGGACATGTGGAATTGGCGTGGGATTGGATTCCTGACGTGCTGACGATCAAGGGCGGCGCCGACTACAAGCGCTACACCTTCGACACCTACGAGTTCCGCCGCGTCAACCAGAACGACACGATCTTCGCGCCGGCCAATGGCATGAACGGGCTGACGACGACCTTGAACGGCTTTGGTCGCAACCTGAGCCTGCCCGCCGGCACCGCCACTTCCTGGGTGATGCCCGACCTCAATGCCATCGCCGCGGCCTACGACATCTATTGCAATTGCATCAAGAGCGGACCGGCCGGCGGCCCGGGCGACTTCACCCTGTCGTCCATCACCAACGGCAATGCGCGCGGCAACAATCGCAAGGTGTCTGAAACCGATACCGGCGGCTTTGTGCAGGCCGACTTCGACACCCGCGTGATGGGCATCCAGGTGATGGGCAACGTCGGCGTGCGTTACGTCAAGACGGAGCAGGAAGCGACCGGATACCTCGCCAGCGGCGGCGGCACCGAAGTGGTGGTCGGCCAGAGCTACAAGGACTGGCTGCCGTCCCTGAACGTGTCGGCCAACCTCACCCGCAACCTGGTGGCCCGCTTTGCAGCGGCCAAGGTGATGGCCCGTCCGCAACTGGGCAACCTCAACCCGGGCGGCACCATCAGCACGACGGGCACGCTGTCGATCACCAGCGGCAATCCGTACCTCAAGCCCTTCCGCGCCAAGACGTTTGACGGCAGCCTGGAGTGGTATCACGGTCGCAATGCATTTGTGGGCATCGGTCTGTTCCAAAAGAACATCGACACCTACATCCAGAGCCTGCGGACCAATGTCCCCTTCAGCGCCACCGGCTTCCCGCTGTCGCTGCTGCCCTCGAACTTCACCGGTGAAGAGGTCTTCCAGGTCACGACGCCGATCAACACCCCGGGGGGCAAGCTGCGCGGCATCGAGCTGAATTTCCAGCAGCCGTTCAGCTTCCTGCCGGCCTGGGGCAAGAACTTCGGCACGGTGCTCAACTACACCTATGTGAAGAGCAAGATCACCTACCTGGTCTCGCCGACCAGCAATGCCGTCATCACCGACGATCTGCTGAACATGTCGCCGCGTTCCTGGAATGCCACGCTGTATTACGACGATGGGACGTTCAATGCGCGTCTGTCTGCCTCCCGCCG
>CBIHOT010000075.1:0-16959 GCA_966211495.1 uncultured Roseateles sp.
ACGTACTTGGTGTGCAGGTAGCGTTCCAGGCCTTCGGCCGCGGTCAGGCGGTCGAGGATGTGCTTCTTCTTCTCGGCGGGATAGTTCGCCTTGCTCCGGGGAGCTTCCAGGCGTTCCTGCCACCAGCGCTTCTCGACCGGATCGCTGATGTGCATGAACTCGGCACCGATGCTGCCGCAGTAGGTTTCACGCAAGGCCTGCACGATCTCGCGCAGGGTCATGTTCTCGGCCTTGGTGAAATAGGTGTTCGTGGCGCTGAAGCTGATGTCCATGTCAGCTTCGGTCAGGCCATACGACGCCGGTTCCAGCTCAGGGATCTGGGGGCGCTCGGTGCGCTTGAGGGGATCCAGATCCGCCCAGCGCGATCCCAGGAAGCGGTAGGCGGCAATCAGCGATTGCACATGTACCTGCTTGCCGGCGACGGCCAGCTCGTTGCTGGAGACCTTGGTGTTGAAGGCGTTGGCCTTGGCGCGCTGCGCAAAGGACTCAATGACCGGGGCGTGAGCGACGTCGCGCTTGTCGGTGCCGTCCACTGCAGGCACATGCTGCAGGGCGTCGAAATAGGCGCGCCAGTTGTCGGGCACTGCGCCAGGGTTGTCGAGGTACTGCTCGTACATTTCCTCGACATAAGGGGCATTGCCCCCGAACAGGTAGGAATTCGACCTGTATTGCTGCATCATCTTCGCTCACCTTTTGCCCCGGCTTCCAGGGCGATCGGCTGGTTGATAAACCTTCCGCGACACGGCTTGACCGGTTGGCGGATTGCGACCCGCCTTCACTGTTGCCAGAAAAGGGGACGGGAAGGACCTCAAGTCACAAGCGCCGCACTGTAGCACTTCGGCAATTCCGGCGCGTTACTGAAGGCGTCCACTTTTCACTGAAAACTCTAGCCCATGTGGCGGAAGGTCGTGGCCGCAAAACGACGGACCACCCCGCTCTTCGAGCAGGTATTGGACGGCATTGGCGGCTAACCGCTACAACGTTGGCCGCCCAGGGGCTGCGGACAAGCCAGGCCGCGGGTTGGCCGCCAACCGCACATGGGTACATGCCGGTACGCGCTAAGTACGGCGGTGACACAAAACATACAAAGCGGCCCCAGGAGCCCCTGCTGCGGGCGGGGTGACCGACTCGGTCAAATCGGCTGCATCGGAGCGCTCATGAGCGCCTCGAAGCGCCACGGGCCGGGGGCTCAAACGATTGCGACCCCCCGGGCCATCCTCTAGACTTGCGCCCGCGGTTCCGCCCCGCGATTGAATGGTGGGCCGCCGGGACACAGGAGATCCCAATGCAAGTTCGAGTCGTCGACTATCAAGCTGCGGATGCGGCTGAGCAGTTCACACGTTCCCTGCACGAGACCGGTTTTGGTGTGCTGGTGAACCATCCCCTCCCCCAAAGTCTGGTCGAGAAGATCTACGGCGACTGGCTGGGATTTTTCAACGGGACCAGCAAAAACGACTTCGCCTTTTCGGCTGAGACCCAGGACGGATATTTCTCGACCGAGATTTCGGAGACCGCCAAAGGTCATCAGCAAAAGGACATCAAGGAGTACTTCCACATTTATCCGTGGGGCCGGATTCCTGAGTCGCTGAAGGCGGATGCGCTGCGGTATTACGAGATCGCGAACGATCTGGCGGCGGAACTGCTGTCCTGGGTGGAGCGTCACACCCCGGCGGACATTGCGCGCAACTACCGGGAGCCGCTGTCGCACATGATCAAGGACAGCCGGCTGACGCTGCTGCGGGTGCTACGTTATCCGCCGCTGACCGGCAATGAGCCGGAAGGGTCGCTGCGTGCCGCGCCGCACGGGGACATCAATCTGCTGACCATCCTGCCGGCGGCCAATGAGCCCGGCCTGCAGGTGCAGGCCAAGGACGGTAGCTGGGTGGATGTGCCCAGCGACTTCGGCATGCTGATCATCAACATTGGTGACATGCTGCAGGAGGCCTCGCAGGGCTACTACCCGTCGACCCAGCACCGGGTGGTCAACCCGACGGGGGACGGCGCCAAGAAGAGCCGTGTGTCGTTGCCGCTGTTCCTTCATCCGCGGGAGGATGTGGTGCTGTCGGATCGCTATACCGCGCACGATTACCTGGAAGAGCGCCTGCGGGAGCTGGGCGTCAAGAAGTAACGTGCACCGGGGGCTGCTTGCCCCCCTTGATCTGCCCTGCCTCGCTGGGCGTCCGAGGGCAGGTTCACGGCGTACAGATGCAACGAGGGCCAGTCGTGAGACAGGCCCCTGCCTAGGTCGAGTCAGCGCTCGATTGGCCTCAATCGGCCTCAATCGGCATGCGACAGTCCGGAGCCTCAGCCGGCGACGCTGATGCTGGAGGGGTGCCACGGCAACTCCGGCATCGAACTGGGCATGTACACCAGCGTCAGCCCACGCTCGTCACTGATGTTGCCCCACGCATCCACCTGACGGAGGGCCAGTGTGTTGGTGGCATCCTGCGTCAACCCCAGATCCTTCAGCTCGTAAGAACTGGCGGTTCCCAGGTCGTTCCAGGTCCCCGTGGGGCCGTTCCTCACCTCGACATGCGCCCCGGACTCCAGAGAGGTCAGGCTGAGCGTGGCGGAGGGGTTCGTGAAGTAGAGCGTCCAGGCGTTATCCATGCCCGCCATGCCGGAAATCGTGTAGCCCAGGCGCTCGGCGATGCCATCCTTGGTCACTTCGAGCGTCACCGGCTCGCTGCGGTTGCCGGCGGCGTCGTAGCTGGCCACCAGCAGGTGGTTGTGCCCCTCCTGCAGATCGGCCGCAGCGATGCCGACCGTTCCGCCGCCGCGCCACGTCTGGCCTCCATCCAGACTGTAGTGCCACTGCGTACCCGGCTCCACCAAGACCGAGAGGGTGCCGCGGCCGTTGATCAGCATCGGATCCGCTTCCGTGCCTGTGCCGGAGCCCCCCATCACTTCGACCAGCGGGGCCGCAGGCGCGAGGGTGTCGCGCTCCACCTCCAACACGGTGACCGGACTGCTGCGACCGGTTGCATCCCGCTGGATGATCTGCACCGGGTGCGTGCCTTCCAGCAGCTCGTCTGCCGCAAGCTCGGACGCGGCACCGAGCTTCCAGGTCTGACCCCCATCCGTGCTGTAGAGCCACTCGGCGCCCGGATCGGCCTGAACAGTCAGCGCTCCCTGGGCATTGATCAGAATCGGATCCGCCGACGTACCCGCGCCGCTGCCGCGCAGGACCTGCACGGACGGCGCTGAGAGCCCGACGGGAGCTTGCTCAGCTTCGGGCGCTGCCGCGGGGACGGTATGCGCCGTGTCGTCAGCGGGATTCGACGGTGCGACCGGAATGTCACTCGAATGGGAGCCGCTGCCGGCCTCGCCGGCAGATGGGCCCACGACCGGATCGGTGGTCGCCGCAGACGGCGTCAGGGGCGGTGTGGTGTCATGATCGGCGACCGGCGGTGCAATATGCGGGGACGACGACGAGCCGCTACCGGCAGCAAGCCCCCCGATCCCAGCGATCCCTGCGAGACCAGCAAGACCGCCAAAACCGCCGAGCCCGGCTAGACCGCCGGAAGCGCCGGAAGCGCCGAGACCCAGCAGGCCCATGCCAGATCGCAACGACGTGTCATCGGGCACCGGCCCCTGAGCCAGGTCGCCGCCTTCCGGCGGCCGGCCACCCGCCTCGCCCGCGGAGGAGACATCATCGGCGTCACCCGACTCGGCAACAGTGAGGATCGTGGGCGTCTGCGCGCCGTCCATACCGCCCGCCACGGCCTCCATGGACTCCACCGCCCGAACTTCGTCGGACATCTGCAGCTCTTGTTGCTGGCCCTTGCGCCACCTCGCGGATACGGCGCGCGGCTGTGAGTCGCGAGCGGGGTGGATGATGGGCGTCGAAGACAAGTTTTCGGAATGCGTCGGGGATTGATTCATGACAGTCACTGGTAGAAATGCGGGGAGATCCCCTTCTTTTGAAGGGCATGCGAGCAGTCTAGGAAGCGCATGTCGATCCGCCGAATAGCAAACTCTGAGTAGCTGAGCGGCACCAACCCCCATCAATCACTCATCCACCAGCATGACTCACGTGACAACCATTCAGAGTTTGTGATTCATCAAACGGCATCGGGGCGTACAGTCCCCCCATGCCCTCGCGCGTTGTCTGGATTCAGCCGGAAGCCCCGCCCAAACCTGCGGTGGGCGCGCCTTGCAATGGCTGTGGCCTGTGCTGCCTCGCCGAGCCGTGCCCCGTCGGTGTGCTGGTGACGCGCCGCACCACTGGCGCATGCCAGGCGCTTCAATGGTCGGCCACGGCGGCCCGGTATGAGTGCGGCATGCTCACTCATCCCACCCACCATCTCGGTTTGCCTCGCTGGCTGGGCTTTCTGGGCCTGGAGCGCATGTCTCCCAAATCGCCACTGAACCGCCTCCTGCGCCGCTGGTCCGCCCGCATGATTGCCGCCGGCATCGGTTGCGACGCGGCACTGGATGTCGCCCCGTCCCCGGCCCCGACCCCGTCGGCTCCGTCGCTGTTTCCACCTTCCGCGCCGCCCTCCCCGTCCGGGTCTTCTAAGGAGAATCGCTAAGCGCCCACCCCGGCCACAGCCACTAGCATGGCCCTCGACTTGCACCTCTGCCTGCACCGCCCGGTGCATCCATCAGAACCTGCTCAGGAGTCGTCATGCCCTTGGTCTGTTTCGCCCGTGCTTCCCAGTCTGCCCGGTCCTTGCTGTCCAGCTCCCAGCGGCTGCACGCCTGGACCCACACCCTGAAGGCCTCGGCCACCGGTAGCGCCGCGGCCGCCGCGATCCTGCTGGCGCTGGCCAGCCCGACGCATGCCGCCGCCCTGCGCTGGGCTGCGCAGAACGACATCCTGACCCTGGACCCGCACTCGCAGGACCACAGCACCACCAGCGCCATCCTGCAGCACAGCTATGAAGGCCTGACCCGCTACAACGAACAGTGGGAGGTCGAGCCCTGCCTCGCCACCAAATGGACGACGGTCAATCCCACCCTGTGGCGTTTTGAACTGCGCAAAGGCGTCAAGTTTCAGGACGGCTCTCCCTTCACCGCCGACGACGTCATCTTCAGCTATCAGCGCATCCGCCAGCCGCAGGGGACGATGCAGATCTATGTGACCGGCATCAAGGAGATCAAGAAGGTTGATGACTACACCATCGACGTGGTGCTCGATTCGCCGCAACCGATCCTGCTACGCAATCTCATCGACTTCCGCATCATGAGCAAGACCTGGGCGGAGAAGAACAAGGCCACGCAACTGGCGGACTACAAGTCCAAGGATGAGAACTACGCCAGCCGCAATGCGATCGGCACCGGCGCCTTCCGCATCACCGGCTGGCAGCCGGACCAGCGCATCACCATGGTGGCCAACAAGGACTGGTGGGACAAGCCCAAGGGCAACATCACCGAGATCACCTACCTGCCGATCAAGTCCGATCCCACCCGTGTGGCGGCACTGGTGTCCGGCGAAGTCGACCTGCTCACCGACCTGCCGACGCAGGACGTTGCGCGCCTGAAGAATGATGGCAAGCTCAAGGTCATCGAAGGGCCGGAGACCCGCACCATCTTCTTTGCGCCGGACCTCGGCAGTGATGAATTGCGCGGCTCGTCGGTCAAGGGCAAGAATCCGTTCAAGGACGTGCGGGTGCGGCAGGCGATGAGCATCGCCGTGGACCGGGAAGCCATCAAGCGGAGCATCATGCGGGGCATGTCGGTGCCGGCAGCGCTGATCGTGCCGCCCGGTGTGAATGGTTATTCCACTGACCTGGACAAGCCCCAGCCGCCCGACTTGGCCAAGGCCAAGAAACTGTTGGCCGATGCAGGCTATCCCAATGGCTTTGAGATTCCGCTGAACTGCCCCAACAACCGCTACATCAATGACGAGGAAGTGTGTCTGGCGGTCGTGTCGATGTGGGCCAAGATCGGCATCACCGCGCGATTGACTGCGCAGCCGATGTCGCAGCACAGCCAGCAGTTCCAGCGGTTTGAATCCCCGCTGTACATGCTGGGCTGGGGCGTGTCCACCAACGATGCGCTCTACACGCTACAGGCGCTGGCGCGCACCCGCAGCGGCGGCGCCGATGGCAGCTTCAACTTCTCCAAGGTCAGCGATCCGGCACTGGACAAGCTGATCGATGCGATGAAGAGCGAAATGGATGTGGGCAAGCGCAATGCGCTGATCCGCGAAGCGCTGATTCTGGTGCGGGATCAGGCCCTCTTCATTCCGCTGCATCATCAGGTGCGCCCGTGGGCCATGAAGACAACGGTGGAGACGCTGCATCGGTCGAATGATCGGCCGGAGGCGAGGTTTACGACGATCAAATGAAAAAGGGGCCTGTCGTGAGACAGGCCCCTTTTTCATCCCGATGCCGCATCGCCCGAACGGGCGGAGGAGCGCGCTTTGATCAGGCGATGATTACGGCATTGGTCGCCCCCTGGTCCAGGAAGACCGGCGAACCGTTCATCCAGATCGCCTCGCTCCGGTTGCCCGCTGCATCCACCTGTGACAGTTCCACTGTGTCCAGCGTGCCGCCGACATCGCTGGCCTTGAGCCAGAGCCCGGTGCCGGACGTCCAGTTGAGGCCCGCGTCCGTGCTGTACTCCCACACCGCCCCCGATTCCAGACCATCGAGCTTGATGACATCCGGCTTGATGGCGATGGCCATGGATTTCAGACCCATTCCCGTCGCCCCGTCGCTGGTCGCGAGGTTCGCATTGGAGTTGGTCCAGTTGTCAATGTTGTTGCCGTAGCTCATCTGGAGCAGCGTCACACTGACGCCCCCTTCAGGCCGTTCCACCAAGCTCAGCTTCACGGCGTGATAGGTGCCCGCGACGTATTCCTGTCCAACCCAGATCTCCAGTTCGGTCGCGGAAATCTGGTTGCTCCGCAGCACCGTTGGCGTACTCACCCGTGCCCAGGTGCCGCCAAAGGTGAAGCTGCTGTTGGCGAAATCGATGTCGGAGATTTTGCGGACATCGAGCACTTCAGCCACCTGCAACGCCATATAGTGATTCACCTGGACTGGCGACTGGGCCTGGACCAGCAGGGCCGCGGCAGCCGTGGTGTCCACCACCACCGTCAGCGAGACTGGGTCGCTCACATTGCCTGCCTGGTCGCTCTGGACAATCTGGACCCGATTGCTGCCTTCTTGCAGATGCGTCGCGTTGAGGCCGTCGGCATTGCCGTCACGCCAGGTCGTGCCGCCGTCCAGGCTGAACTTCCAGTCCGCCCCGGTTTCTGTCACGACCTTCACCCTGCCGCTGCCATTGATCAGGATCGGGTCGGCATCGGTGCCGGTCCCCGTGGGTCGGACCGCAAACACTTCCGTGGCCGGCGCGAGCGGCGCCACACTGTCCTTGACCACGTTGATCGTGGTGGCCGGGCCGCGGTGGCCAGCGGTATCCTCCTCCACCACCAGGATCTGGTGATTCCCCTCCTCCAGGTCTGCCGCAGAAAGGTTGCTGCCCGTGCCCAAGGTCCAGGTCTGGCCGCCATCCTTGCTGAAGTACCAGCTGTCATTGCCTTCAACACTGATCTGCAGTGAGCCCTTGCCATTGATCAAGAGTGGGTTGTCAACCGTGCCTGTTCCGGTGCCGCCCGTCACACGCGGGGCAAGAGGCAGCACGATCGGAACGCCCTCCGCCTCAGTGGCGCTTCCAGTGTCAGGAGCGGTGGAGGCCGGAGGATTGACATCGGCGGAGGTTGCATCTTCGGCCGGGGTGTCGGTTTCAGCAGGGGCTTGAGCAGCGGCCGGCGTTGTGCTGTCTGCCGGGGTAATGAGTTCTGCCCCACCCGGGGTTTCTGCGGGGATCTGGTCATTCGCCGGGGTGGTGCCTGCGGGAGCTTGCGGTGCGGTTGGCACGGACGAGTGACCGCCGGCCACCGATGCGCCGACGCCCGCGACGACAGCGAGCCCGCCGACGAGGGAGGCCCCTGCTGGATAGCTGATGATGGACGCAGTCGGAGCGGCCGCCCCGGTCGTGCCAGCCGGCAGAAGGTTGCCCGTGCGTGCTTCCGAAAACGCATCGGATCCACTGGAGGCGCTCGCCGACGAGTCCACCGGTACTTCCTGAGCAACGGCGCCGGTGTCGGCGACCGCGCCCGTGTCGGCGACAGCGCCCGTGTCGGTGACGGCCACATCTTGGGGACTCGACATCGTCTCCGCCTCCGGCTTGCGTTTGATCACGCTGGAGGCTGTCCCCTTGGCGCCTGGTGACGTTACGGAGGTGGCTGCGGAGGTGGCTCCGGTGGTTGCTGCGGGTTGTACTGCGGAATTGGCAGTCAGGTTCGACGTGGAGGAGACCTGGAAAAGCTGCTTGCTCATGATGTTCCTTGGAGTGTCTGAGACGCGGTTCGACGCATTGCGGGGCAACGACCTTCCCTTGGGAAGTGCCCATGCAGTCTAGAAATCGCACTCTCGAGAACCGAATGCCAAACATTGGTCAGCACGCCCCTGTGGACCAGCATCCATGGGTCATCTGACAGCAAGGCTCCGCTGACAACCGTGCAGCGTTTGTCGTTCGTCAAACCTCCTCGCACCCCACGCCCGGGTGGAAACGCCCGCAGAAAAGGTCAGAGCGGCCACAAAAAAAGGCTCCCGAAGGAGCCTCTCGTTCAGCACACCGCCAGCCTCAAGCCGCCGCCAGCCCCAGTCGCTGACGCGCCGCCTGATACTCACGCCCGAAGCGCGCCACCAGCTCACCGGCCGGCAGCACTTCACGGATGGCGCCGATGCCTTGCCCGCTGCCCCAGATGTCCTTCCAGGCCTTGGCTGCAGCGCCGCCGCCAAAGTTCATCTTGGTGGGATCGCTCTCCGGCAGGTGGTCCGGATCCAGGCCCGCCTTGACGATCGAACCCTTCAGGTAGTTGCCATGCACGCCGGTGAACAGGTTGCTGTAGACGATGTCGTCGCTGTTGCTGTCAACGATCATCTGCTTGTAGTCATCGCTGGCCCGTGCCTCTTCGGTGGCGATGAAGGCCGATCCGATGTAGGCCAGGTCCGCACCCGCCGCCTGGGCCGCCAGGATGGCATCGCCACTGGCGATCGAGCCGGACAAGGCCAGCGGACCCTGGAACCACTCACGGATCTCCTGGATCAGCGCAAACGGGCTCTTCACGCCCGCATGGCCACCCGCCCCTGCCGCCACGGCGATCAGGCCGTCCGCGCCCTTTTCCACCGCCTTGTGGGCAAACTTGTTGTTGATGATGTCGTGCAGCACGATGCCGCCCCAGGCATGCACCGCCGCATTCACATCCTCACGGGCGCCCAGCGAGGTGATGATGATGGGCACCTTGTACTTGGCGCACATCTCCATGTCGTGCTCGAGCCGGTCATTGCTCTTGTGCACGATCTGGTTGATGGCGAAAGGCGCGGCCGGAGACTCTGGATGGGCACGGTCGTGCGCCGCCAGCGTCTCGGTGATCTCGGCCAGCCAATCCTCCAGCTGCTCCGCCGGCCGGGCATTGAGCGCCGGCATGGAGCCCACGATGCCGGCCTTGCATTGCGCAATGACCAGCTTCGGGTTGCTGATGATGAACAGCGGCGAGCCGATGACCGGCAGACGCAGCTTGTTGAACAGCGGGGGAAGTGCCACCTCGTGTCTCCTCGTGGTGATGGGAATGGGGTTGATCAGAATGCTTCGATGGGCAGGGCCATCACGCTGTCCGCGCCGTGGACCACCGCATCGCGCAGCGACTGGCAACGCGGCAGGATGTGCTCGGCGTAGAAACGCGCGGTCGTGATCTTGGCCTGCATGAAGTCAACGTCTTCGCCCGCGGCCAGCAGCTCCTGCGCGGCCAGCAGCGAACGCGCCAGTTGCCAGCCCGCCACCAGGTTGCCTGCCAGCATCAGATAGGGCACCGAGCCGGCGAAAGCCGCATTCGGCTTGGCTTTGCCGTGCGCTGCCACATAGTCCACCACCTGCACGAACGAGGCACGCGCCTGCGCCAGCGACTGACGCACAGCCTGAGCCGCTTCGCTGCCGTTGGCTGCCAGCGCTCCCTCGGTCTCTTCGATCTGCGCAGCCAGGCTGCGGGCAAAGGCACCGCCGTCGCGCATCGTCTTGCGGCCGACCAGGTCATTGGCCTGGATGGCGGTGGTACCTTCGTAGATCGGCAGGATGCGGGCATCGCGGTAGTACTGCGCCGCGCCGGTCTCTTCGATGAAGCCCATGCCGCCGTGCACCTGCACGCCCAGCGAGGTCACTTCCAGGCTCATCTCGGTGCTGTAGCCCTTGACCAGCGGCACCATGAATTCGTAGAAGCTCTGCGCTTCCTTGCGGGCTTCGGCATCGCTGTGGTGATGGGCGATGTCATACGCGGCGGCAGCATCGATGGCCATCGCGCGGCAGCCTTCCACCAGGGCCCGCTGCGTCATCAGCATGCGGCGCACATCCGGGTGATGAATGATGGCCACCGGGGCCGAAGACGAGCCGTCCACCGGGCGCGACTGCACACGGTCCTTGGCATAGGCCACGGCCTTCTGATAGGCGCGGTCCGCCACTGCCAGGCCCTGCACACCCACACCGAAGCGGGCGGCGTTCATCATGATGAACATGTACTCCAGGCCGCGGTTCTCTTCGCCGATCAGCGTGCCGATGGCGCCGCCGTGGTCGCCGAACTGCAGCACTGCCGTCGGGCTGGCCTTGATGCCGAGCTTGTGTTCGATGGAGACGCAGTGCACGTCATTGCGAGCGCCGAGGGACCCATCGTCATTCACCAGGAACTTCGGCACCAGGAACAGGCTGATGCCCTTCACGCCCTCCGGCGCGCCCGGCACACGGGCCAGCACCAGATGGACGATGTTGTCCGTCATGTCGTGCTCACCCCAGGTGATGTAGATCTTGGTGCCGAAGATCTTGTAGGTGCCGTCGCCCTGCGGCTCCGCACGGCTGCGCACCAGCGCCAGATCCGAGCCGGCCTGCGGCTCGGTGAGGTTCATGGTGCCGGTCCAGTCGCCCGACAGCAGGCGCGGAATGAACAGCTGCTTCTGCTGCTCGGTACCCGCCACCAGCAGCGCTTCCACCGCACCATCGGTCAGCAGCGGGCACAGCGCAAAGCTGACGTTCGCCGCCTGGACCATTTCCGCGCATCCGGTGCCGATGGTCTTGGGCAGCCCCTGGCCGCCATACGCCTCCGGATGCTGCAGCCCCTGCCAGCCGCCCTCGGCGTACTGGCGGAAGGCATCCTTGAAGCCGGGCGTGGCAAAGACCTGACCATCCTTCCAGAACGACGGATTCCGATCGCCCTCGACGTTCAGCGGCGCAATGACATCCTCATTGAGCTTGGCCGCTTCTTCCAGCACCGCCTGCGCGGTGTCCAGGCCGTGGTCGGCAAAGGCGGGGATCTGCTCGGCGAGCGTCTGCAGGCCGGCCAGGGCCTGCATGTCAAACAGCATGTCCTTGATCGGGGCGCGGTATGTCATGGTCTTGTCTCCGGATGAAAAAAGAGCGCCGCGTATGAACAACGGGGCGCCCTGGATCGGTCGGCGAGGCGGCTGCCATCCGCAGTGCGGGCTGGCGGCCTCGCGGTGGCCGTGGCCGCATCGCCAACTGAGCGATGCGGCATGGCGCGCTTACAGCGCCTTGACCAGTTCGGGAACGGCGGTGAACAGGTCGGCTTCCAGGCCGTAGTCGGCCACCGAGAAGATCGGCGCTTCCGGATCCTTGTTGATCGCCACGATCACCTTGGAGTCCTTCATGCCGGCCAGATGCTGGATGGCGCCGGAGATGCCGGCCGCAATGTAGAGCTGCGGCGCAACGATCTTGCCGGTCTGGCCCACCTGCCAGTCGTTGGGGGCATAACCCGCGTCGACCGCGGCGCGCGAGGCACCCAGGGCGGCGTTGAGCTTGTCCGCCAGCGGCGTCAGCACTTCATTGAACTTGTCGCTGCTGCCCAGGGCGCGGCCACCGGACACGATGATCTTGGCAGCGGTCAGCTCGGGACGGTCGCTCTTGGTCACTTCACGACCGACAAAGCTGCTCTTGCCGCTGTCGGCCACGGCGCTGATGCTTTCCACTGCGGCGCTGCCGCCTTCGGCTGCGGGGTCAAAACCGGTGGTGCGCACCGTCAGGACCTTGATCGCATCGGTCGATTGCACGGTGGCGATGGCATTGCCGGCGTAGATCGGACGCTCGAAGGTGTCGGCGCTGATCACCTTGGTGACGTCGCTCAGCTGGCCCACATCCAGCAGAGCCGCGACGCGCGGCGCTACGTTCTTGCCGGCGGCAGTGGCGGGGAACAGCAGGTGGCTGTAGTCCTTGGCAATGGCCAGCACCTGGGCGGCCACGTTCTCGGCCAGACCGTCGGCGAACTGGGCGCCGTCGGCGTGCAGCACCTTGGACACGCCGCTGATCTTGGCGGCCGCCTGGGCAGCGCCCGACGCATTGGCGCCGACGATCAGCACATGCACATCTCCGCCGATGGCAGTGGCAGCGCTCACGGTGTTGTGGGTAGCCCCCTTCAGCGAGGCATTGTCGTGTTCAGCAATGACGAGGATGGTCATTCTTGGCTCCATTCAGACAGCTGTAGGGGATCAGAGGACCTTGGCTTCGGTCTTCAGCTTGGTGACCAGCGTCGCGACGTCCGGCACCTTCACGCCAGCACCGCGCTTGGCCGGCTCGGCCACCGACAGCGTCTTGATGCGCGGCGTGACATCCACCCCCAGGTCCGCCGGCTTGACCGTTTCCAGCGGCTTCTTCTTGGCCTTCATGATGTTGGGCAGCGTGACGTAGCGCGGCTCGTTCAGGCGCAGGTCGGTGGTGACCACCGCCGGCAGCGTGAGGCTGACCGTTTCCAGGCCGCCGTCGACTTCACGGGTGACCGCCACCTTGCCGTCGGCCACTTCCACCTTGGAGGCGAAGGTGCCTTGCGGCAGGCCGGTCAGCGCGGCCAGCATCTGGCCGGTCTGGTTGCAATCGTCATCGATGGCCTGCTTGCCCAGGATGACCAGTTGCGGCTGCTCCTTGTCGACCAGCGCCTTCAGCAGCTTGGCCACGGCCAGCGGCTGCAGTTCAGCGTCGGTCTCGACCAGAATGGCGCGGTCTGCGCCAATGGCCATCGCGGTGCGCAGGGTTTCCTGGCACTGCGTCACGCCGCAGGACACGGCGATCACTTCGGTGACGACGCCCTTTTCCTTCAGGCGCACGGCTTCTTCGACCGCGATTTCGTCAAACGGGTTCATCGACATCTTCACATTGGCGATGTCGACCCCGGTGCCGTCGCTTTTGACGCGCACCTTGACGTTGTAATCGACGACTCGTTTGACGGGGACCAATACCTTCATCGAAGCACTCCAGGCGTATTGACGTTAACGTTAATTCGATTCTATGGGAGGCCTGCGCCGTCCCCGTGTCACCGATCCATCAAGACCGGCAGGCCCAAGGGCCGACGCGGTCCGATCACGGGACGAAGATCGGAAAATAAAACGAACGATCGTTCTATTCTAGCCATCAGATCTCGGCTGCCAAGTGAAAGTCCGGGAATCTTCTAGACTGCCCACCCTGATGCGGTGGCAATGGCGCGTCGCGACTGTTGCGGCGCTCGCCCGACCCTCCATTTGTCTCTTGCCCTTGTGATGCCTGTTTCAACGCCTTCCTCACCTGCTTCCAGTTCCGAGAATGCCTTGCACAGCGATCGGTCAGGGCCGCCCACCCTGGGTGTGTTTGACTCCGGGGTCGGCGGGCTGACGGTGCTGCAGGCGCTGCGCGCGCGGATGCCTGAGGTGGCGCTGCACTATGTGGCCGATGCCGGTCACGCGCCGTATGGAGACCGCAGCAGCGAGTACATCCGGGAGCGCAGCCTGCGCGTCGCGGAGCATCTGCGCGCTGCGGGCGCCCGCATGGTGGTGGTGGCCTGCAATACCGCCACGGCGCATGCAGTGAACGCCATGCGGGAGCGGTGGCCGGACTGGCCGGTGGTGGGGATCGAGCCGGGCGTCAAACCGGCCGTCGCCGCGACCCGCAATGGACGCATCGGCGTCATGGCAACGACGGCCACGATCGCCAGCCGACGATATGAAGCGCTGGTGGCGGCGCATGCGGCGGAGGTCTCGCTGGTGAGCCAGCCTTGTCCTGGCCTGGTCACGCTGATCGAACAGGGGCACCTGGACAATCCGGAATTAGGCGCCTTGATCGACCGGTACTGTGAGCCGCTGAAGGCGGCGGGTGTCGATACAGTGCTGCTGGGGTGCACGCACTACCCGCTGGTGCAGGGGCGCATCCAGGCGGCGCTGGGCGATGGCGTGCAGTTGCTCAACATTGAAGACGCGGTGGCGCGGCAGGCGCAGCGCTTGTGGGAGTCCTTGCACCTGCCCGCTCAGACGGATGCGCCGCTGGTGTTGCAGAGCACGGGCGATCCGGAGCCGTTGCAGCATCTGGCGCGCGTCGCTCTGGGGTGGCGGGACGCGGTGGCGTCGCATATCGACGTGTGAGGGACGTCTTTAGGACGGATGCGGAGCGATTGCGCATCGCCTGAACCACGCCTGTGACCCAAGCGTGAGGGTTCGGCCCTCAGACCAGTGCGCGCGCCATGCCCCGGGTCATGTCCACCCGCCGCAGCAGCGCATAGCCCACGACAAAGAACACGCCGGTGGACAAGATGGCCAGCCGGTGATTGCCGGCGGTCAGCACCGTCACCGCGCCATAGGTCAGCGGGCCGATGATGGCCGCCAGACGGGTGGCGAAGGTCCAGAGGCCAAAGAACTCCGCCAGCCGGTCATGCGGGGCCAATGCGCCGGCCAGCGCCCGACCACAGGACTGGCTGGATCCCATGCAAAGCCCGGCAATCAGCGCCGCCACCCAGAATAGCCAGTCACTGGTGGCCACAAACGCCAGCACCGTCATCAGCATCCAGCCCACCAGCGTGACGGCCAGCGCCGGCTGATGACCGATGCGGTCTTCGTAATAGCCAAACGCAAAGGCGCCGACCGCGGACGCGATGTTGACCAGGAACACCAGCGCCATGGTCTGTGCCTGACTGAAGCCCAGTGCCTGGTCGGCGTACACCGCGGCCAGCGCGATCACGACGGCGATGCCCGCCTGGTAGGACGTGCCGCAGGCGAGCAGTCGAAGGAAGTCGGGATAGGCCCTCGCCCGCCGCCATGAGGCGACCAGCTCCGCCACACCGGAGCGCTGACGGCCTGCGCGACGCGTCGAACACGGATCTGCGCGCTCGCGCAGCAGCAAGAAAGTGGGGATGGCTGCCAGCAGATACAGCCCGGCGGTGATGCCCATGGTGACCGGGACGAAATCGTCAGCGGCTTGGCCGTGCGCCTGCGCGTTAAGCACGTAGGCGAGGCAGATGCCCAGTGAGAGCATCCCGCCCAGGTACCCAAATGCCCACCCCCAGCCGGACACCCGGCCCAGCGCATTGCGGCGGGCGAGTTCAGGCAGGAAGGCGGCGATCAGTGATTCGCCGTAGGAGAAAAATACGTTGGACAGCACCACCGCCCCGGCCGCCCACCAGAGGGCATGCGGACCGAAGAACGCCAATGCCGCGGTGGTGACCACGCAGCCTCCGGTGCACAGCGCCAGCAGCCGCTTTTTGGCGCCATGCGCATCCGCCCAGGCGCCGAGCCCCGGCATGGTGACCATGACGATCAGGCTGGAGAGCGCGATGAGCACCGTCCACAACAGGGTGGCGGACGGCTGGCCTTTGGCGACCTCGGCGACGAAGTAGGCGTTGTAGACGGCGGTCAGCACCACCGTCGTGTAGCCGGAGTTGGCGAAGTCGTACATCGACCATCCCAACACTTCCCGGCGACGCACGCCTGGGTTCAACAGGTCCTGACCGAACATGCGGTCAAGTGTAAGAGCACCCGCTGCTCATCCAGACGCGAGGAGCGCCCGGAACTACCCGGGGGGCGTGCATGCGCACGGACGAGGCGATCGCCAGCGAAGAAGCGACTCCGTCGTCAAGGATTGAACCCCTGTCAGATCAGTGCGACCTGCACCCGGCGGCCAAGCACCTCGGCCGCGCGCTGCAGCGTGGTGAGCGTGACATTCCCGTCCGAAGGATCCAGAACCCGATCAACCTGGGTGCGGCTGGTGTGCATCAGTTCGGCGAGCTTGCGCTTGCTGAGCTTTTGCGTCTTCATCGCCTCCTGGAGTTGCCAGGCGATCACCTCCTTGATGGCCTGCGCCTCAAAGACCTCCAGTACCCCCTCCTCGGCCAGAAAGTCGTCAAGGCTGGAGCCTTTATGTGGGTTCACCATGTTGTATCTCCTTCATTCGCTCACGAGCCAGCGTCAGTACTTCTGTTGGCGTCGTCTGCGTTTTCTTCACAAATCCGTGCAAGGCATAGAGCACCTGCGCATAAAACAGAACAGCACACGAGCAATCGCGCAGCTCGGCAAGGCCGTTCTGACCTCCCAGAGACCGCGGCCCAAGGACCTGCAAAGCGGCATCCCGACCGGCCAGCGATATTGCACGCGCTCCAGATCAGCACCTACCGCCAGCCGGTCGGAACGATCCAAAGCCTTGAGCCACTCCCGCACCGGCTCATTGCCGGACCGAGAGCGATAGAAGACCATCGGAACCTTGGGAGGACGCTCAATCTGCACCATATAACGTGCCACCGAATGCTACATGAATTGGGCCGCCAGCGGCGGGGAATTCGGTGATGCTATGAAGGGAGGCGCTTGAGCTACGTCAAAACGCGCGCCAGAAGATCGATCCGATCAAGGTCGGCCCGACGGTGCAGCAAAAGGCTGACTGGGCTGGGGAACCTGCTGACTTTGAGAAGTGGGGCGACACCCGCAGCAAGGCTGGTACCTGGGACGGGACTCGAACCCGTACGCTTGTGACAGCGGCAGATTTTAAGTCTGCTGTGGCTACCGATTTCACCACCCAGGCCGCTTGCGTAGCCATGCTTGGCCCGCATTATCGTGCGACGCACCAATGAAAAAAGGGAAGTCTCAATGACTTCCCTTTTTGGAATTTGGAGCGGGAAACGAGGCTCGAACTCGCGACCTCAACCTTGGCAAGGTTGCG
>CBIHOT010000076.1:0-16947 GCA_966211495.1 uncultured Roseateles sp.
CACCAACGCGGGCATGAACCAGTTCAAGGACGTGTTCCTGGGCTTCGACAAGCGCCCCTATACGCGGGCCACGACCAGCCAGAAGTGCATCCGCGCCGGCGGCAAGCACAACGACCTGGACAACGTCGGCTACACCGCGCGTCACCACACCTTCTTCGAGATGCTGGGCAATTTCAGCTTCGGCGACTACTTCAAGAAGGACGCCATCAGCTACGCCTGGGAACTGCTGACCGAGCACTTCAAGCTGCCCAAGGACAAGCTGTGGGTCACCGTCTACCAGGAAGACGACGAAGCGTACGAGATCTGGAACAAGGTCGTGGGTGTGCCCGCCGAGCGCATCGTGCGCATCGGTGACAACAAGGGCGGCCGCTACATGTCCGACAACTTCTGGATGATGGGCGACACCGGCCCCTGCGGCCCCTGCACCGAGATCTTCTACGACCATGGTCCCGAGATCCCCGGCGGCCCGCCCGGATCGCCCGATGAGGACGGCGACCGCTACATCGAGATCTGGAACAACGTCTTCATGCAGTTCAACCGCACCGAAGACGGCGTGATGCACAAGCTGCCCAAGCCGAGCGTGGACACCGGCATGGGCCTGGAGCGTCTGGCGGCCGTGCTGCAGCATGTGCACAGCAATTACGAGATCGACCTCTTCGTGAACCTGCTGGACGCGGCCAAGCAGGCGGTGGACGCAGCCACGCCGGGCGGCGGTGACTGCGACAAGACCTCCCCCTCGCTGAAGGTGATCGCGGACCACATCCGCGCCTGCTCCTTCACCGTCGTGGACGGCGTCATCCCCGGCAACGCCGGCCGCGGCTATGTGCTGCGCCGCATTGCCCGTCGTGCCATCCGCCACGGCTACAAGCTGGGCGCCCGCACCCCGTTCTTCCACAAGCTCGTGGCCGCGCTGGCCAAGGAAATGGGCGACGCCTATCCGGAACTGCGCCGCGACGAAGCCCGCGTGACCGAAGTGCTCAAGCAGGAAGAAGAACGCTTCTTCAAGACCATCGCCACCGGCATGGAACTGCTGGAATCGGCCCTGGCCGGCGGTGCGAAGCAGGTGGACGGCGAGACCGCCTTCAAGCTGCACGACACCTACGGCTTCCCGGTCGATCTGACCGCCGACGTCTGCCGCGAGCGCGGCGTGACGGTGGACGAAGCCGGCTTCAACCGCCTGCTGGAAGAGCAGAAGCAGCGTGGCCGTCAGGCTGGCAAATTCAAGATGGCGCAGGGCCTGGAGTACACCGGCTCGGCCACCACCTTCCATGGCTATGACCTGCTGGCCCGCGACGATGTGAAGGTCGTGGCGCTGTATGTCGATGGCAGCGCCGTGCAGAGCGCTGACGCCGGCGACGACGTCGTGGTGGTGCTGGACCACACGCCCTTCTATGCGGAAAGCGGCGGTCAGGTCGGCGATGCCGGTGAACTGCGCAATGCCACCACCCGTCTGGTGGTGGACGACACGCTGAAGATCCAGGCGGACGTGTTCGGCCACCATGCGCAAGTGGTGGAAGGCTCCATCAAGGTGGGTGACAGCTTCGTCGCCCGCGTGGATGCCGAGCGTCGCGGCCGCACCGTGCGCAACCACAGTGCGACCCACCTGATGCACAAGGCCCTGCGCGAAGTGCTGGGCGCCCACGTGCAGCAAAAGGGCTCGCTGGTCAACGCTGAGCGCACCCGTTTCGACTTCGCCCACACGGCTCCGATGACGCAGGACGAGATCCGTCGCGTCGAGGCCATCGTGAATGCCGAAATCCTGGCCAATGAAGACACCAATGCCCAGGTGATGGCGCTGGACGACGCTCAGAAGAGCGGCGCCATGATGCTGTTCGGTGAAAAGTACGGCGAATCGGTGCGGGTGCTGAGCATCGGCACCTCCAAGGAACTGTGCGGCGGCACCCACGTGCACCGCACTGGCGACATCGGCCTCTTCAAGATCGTGTCGGAGAGCGGTGTGGCGGCCGGCATCCGTCGGGTGGAAGCCGTCACTGGCGACAACGCCCTGCACTACCTGCAATCGCTGGAATCGACCGTCGCGGCGGTGGCCGGCACGCTCAAGGCCGCCCCGTCGGAACTCGAGCCGCGGGTGCAGGCCGTGCTGGATCAGGTCCGTGCGCTGGAGAAGGAACTGGCCGCGGCCAAGAGCAAGCTGGCCTCCGCCCAGGGCGATGAGCTGCTGGGCCAGGCCGTGGACGTCAAGGGCCTGAAGGTGCTGGCGGCCACGCTGGTCGGCGCCGATGCCAAGACCCTGCGCGAAACCATGGACAAGCTCAAGGACAAGCTGAAGACCGCCGCCATCGTGCTGGCCGCGGTGGACGGCGACAAGGTCCAGATCGCGGCCGGCGTGACCGCCGACAGCATCGGCAAGGTCAAGGCCGGCGAGCTGGTGAACTTCGTGGCGCAGCAGGTCGGCGGCAAGGGCGGCGGCAAGCCGGACATGGCCATGGCCGGCGGCACCGATCCGAAGAACCTGCCTGCGGCGCTGGCCAGCGTGCAGGGCTGGGTCGGCGAGCGGGTCTGAAGGCTGCGGCTTGGCGCCGGGCTTGTTCAGGCCCGGTGTCAGGCCCGGTTCTTGCCCCGCTCCCCCGAGCTGTGCCCCCTGCTTTGCTCCATCCATTGCCACCACGGCGTCATCAAGCTTGATGCATCATGACCGCTGCCGCTGCATGCGGCGCCGTTCGATGCTCTCGAAGGGCCCGGTCCGGGCCCTTTGTTTTTGTGTTTTTCATCCCGGTGCCGGCCCACGGTCCGGATCTTTTCACCGACCGCCTTCCGGATCCCTGTCCGGATCGCCCACGGACCACCCCGCGGAGCGACACACGCGCCGCACTCGGACCGCACTCTGGAGCCCTTCATGAGCGATCAACAAGATCAACCCATCGACATCGACAACGCCCAGCAACTCGGCGAATTCATTGCCCAGTTGGCCGCCGCTGCCGATCCCGACGCCCCCGCCATCACCCTGGACACGCTGGACGGCTACATGACCGCCCTGCTGGTGGGCCCGCC
This sequence comes from uncultured Roseateles sp., assembly GCA_966211495.1. Taxonomy (GTDB): domain Bacteria; phylum Pseudomonadota; class Gammaproteobacteria; order Burkholderiales; family Burkholderiaceae_C; genus Roseateles. The sequence goes on from CBIHOT010000076.1 coordinate 3,013, forward strand.
GCCGAGCGCGCCCATCCAGGCGATGGATGCCCTGTTTGGCGACGAGTGGCCCGGCATCTTCGAATCGCAGGAACAGACCGACGCCTTCATGGACGTGCTGCATCTGCGCTGGAACGAGATCGCCGACAGCCTGGACCCGCAGGCGCTGGTGGAATCGCCGGAGCAGATGCAACTGGTGCCGCTGATCTCCGACTTCGACGACGAGACCAAGGCCCGCCTGCTGGCCGACGGCTCGCTGACGGAAGACCTGCTGGAGCGTCTGCCGGCGGCTGGCGCGCTGTGGGCCCAGGGGTTCCTGCAGGCGGTGGAAGACACCGGCTCGTGGGAACTGCCGGAAGGTGATGCGGCGCGCGACCTGTCGCTGATGCTGGAAGCCATCGAAGCGGTGACGCTGGCGACGAATTCCGACGAGCGCAGCACCTACATCCAGGAAGCCTACGAAGAGCCGGAAGGCATCGATCAGGACGCGCTGATCGACGACATGCTGTTCACCGTGCAGGACATGCGCCTGTTCTGGCTGCAGCAGGCCGCCTTGAAGGCCGCCTTCAGTGAAGAGGGCGAGACACCGTCGCAGCACTGAGCACGACGGCTGGACATTGAAGGGCGCCTACAGGCGCCCTTTGCAATTGGGCGCGCCGCAACGGCAGCGCAGACGCCCTTCGTGGTGGCTCTCGCCGTAATCGCAGGAGAGCTCTTCCCCCGGCTCGATGTCCCGGATGGCATAAAACTCGGCACGCCCCTGACGGATGCGCAGCACGGCATTGGGGGCGCAGCTATGGTTGATGTGCCGCATCACGCCTTTGTCGTGCGTGGCGTCGATGGCGGTGCGGTCCGAGACCTCCACCACATGGATGCGTCGCTTGCCTTCAATGCGGCGTCGCGCTTCCCGCACCGACACGACTTCTCCGCGCATCTCACCGATCTTGCGACGGGCCGGGATGGGCTCGTCCGCAAACACGCCCAGGCCATCGATGCTGCTCGGGGCCACATGCAGCGCAAACTTCTCGGCCGGCATCGGCTCGCCGCGCACACCCGGGGCAGCCGCGGACCGCGGCGACGCTTTCTCAGCGGGGGCAGGAGCAGGCGGCAGGGAACTCAGGCGCGGCATGGCGGGCGGGTGTCGAGGGAAGGGGTAGCGGCTGAACCGGACGAGATCGCAGAGCACCGGTTGGCACCGGAGGGCGCCGTATGGAACCGGATGGCACCGCAACATTGTCGCCTGCCTACGACCCGCTGTGCATCTCACGCGACACCCCTCGATGCCCCACCGCTGGGTGGTTGACTGCGGCGGACCGTCCCCAACATACTGGGTCGCATGAACCGCCCTGGCTTCACCGTGATGACTGAGACGCTGCTGACAGCGCAAGCGCCCGCCCATCTGCAAGTCCGCTGCCAGGTCGCGGAGGCGCTGATGCGCCTAGTCTCGATGCAGGCGTTCCAGACGCCGCTCCCCTCGGTGCAGGAAGGTCGAACGCGGTAGCCCTTCCCCGCCCAGCCGGTCCCCTCCCGGCCCCCACCCCAGAATTCCCGACAAGGCCCGCGATCCGCGGGCCTTGTTGTTTTCAGCCCTTCCATCCACACACAGGGAGACTTTTGATGGACCTGATCCTGCGACGCCCCACCCCCGATGACGGCCCGGCCCATGCGGCCCTGATGAGTCATCCCGAGGTGCAGCCCTGGCTGCTGGGTCTGCCGCATGTGTCGCCGGAGGCCTGGCGGCAGCGCTTCAGCACCACGCCGGACGTGCAGTCCAGCGAACTGGTCCTGCTGGCGCTGGTGGACGGTCAGTTGGTGGGGTCCGCCGGTCTGCATCCGGCGGGACCGCAGGCACGTCGTCGGCATGCGATGTCGCTGGGCATTGGTGTGCTGCCGCAGGTGCAGGGTCAGGGCGTGGCCCGTGCGCTGATGTCCGCGGTGATCCGTCAGGCGGATGACTGGCTGGGCGTGCTGCGCATCGAGTTGAACGTGTTCGTGGACAACACCCGCGCCATTCGTCTGTATGAGCGATTCGACTTCGCCATCGAGGGACGGATGCGCGGCTATGCGATGCGCCATGGGCAGTATGTGGACTGCTATTCGATGGCGCGTCTGCGACCGGCGTTGCCGGTGTGGCCCCCGCAAGGCGCGGAAGCCGACGCGGCAGGTGATGCGGCAGGTGGCGCAGCAGTGAATGCGGCCGGTGGTGCGACCGCTGCTGCGCCATCCACCGCTCCGCGCTAGGCGCTCAAACGCCCAAAGGCGACCGCCGGTCGGCGGTCGCTGCAGATCCGTCAGTCGGCGGCCAGCAGCGGCAGGTCGTCGACCGGCGACTGGTCGGGGCCCCCACTCACCAGGCGCCACAGGTCGTCGCAATCCAGCAGGGTCAGCATGTCCGCGCCCTTCCCCTTGAGCAGATGCACACGCGCCTGCGCGGCCCAGCCAGGCCGTGTGGGACTGGGCTGCAACTGCTCGGCGCCCGACTGGAACACCTGCCCGAGCTGCTGCACCGCCAGCACCAGTCGTTGTCCTTGACGGGTGGCGCACACCAGCAGCGAAGCCTCCTCGCCGCACGGGCGGTGGAAGAGCAACTGCCCCAGATCCAGCACCGGCAGCATCTGCCCCTCGAAGCCGAGCATGCCGCGCACCGCCGCCGGTGCCTGCGGCCACGCGGTGATGCGCTGCCGCCCCAGAGCCGCCAGTACCTGCGGCGCCGGCAGGCCGAGCCACTGATGGTCCACCTGGAAGCTGGCCAGGTCCAGCATCTGGCGGCCCGACGGCGGCAAGGGCAGGAAGGCCGCGCCTGGCTGAGCATCCGAGGCCTCCCCCTGACGCGGTCCCAGCGGCAGCAGCACCAAAGCAGCCAGGTCCTGCGGATGCGGCGGCGTCTGGCGACGATATTCGCGGTAGCCGCCAGACATGGCGAGGCCATACGCCTGCACCCGGCCTTGCAGTTCCAGTTCACCGGTCACCACCTGATCCGGCAGCAAGGTGGCCAGAGCCGGCAGGGCGAGCGGGAAGGACTGGCCGACCGCCCAGCGCGCATCGCTGCTGGCAACGATCTCGCCGCTGCGGGTCACCAGCAACGCCGCGGATCCCGGCTGACGGGGCAATGCCGCCTGGAGCATGGCGCGGAACTGTGGCTGTCCGTCGAAAACGATGGCAATGCCACCAGTCGGAGTCATCGTGCGCTCGGGATGCGGCACCGCCGTGGCATAGACGAGGCACGGCGATGCGCCGTCGTCGCCATACAGACCGCAGGGCTCATGCGGCGAGACCACGTAGTGGCTGCTGTCCCGCAGCGCCAGGGCACCGCGCACCCACTCCCCCTGGAGACTCCGCCCGACATGATGCGACTGAGCCGGATCGGACACCGCCAGCACCCGGCCCTGCGCATCGAACACCAGCAGCAGCGAATACACGGTGTAGAGCGCATGGATGCTGCTGAGCACTTCGGTGGCGGCGTGTGCATCGCCGCGAGCCAGCGCCTGCTGCAGCCGCGCATCCTGCGCCCACCAACGGCAGTCGTTGGCGCGTTCGTACAGGTTGCGATTCACGATCGAGATGGCCAGCTCGGACTGGAAGCCGACCGTGTCGAACACAGCGCCCAGCGCGCTCTCTTCGAGCTGGTGGATGGCGCGCTCGAACACCTGCCGCAATTGCTCGCCGGTACGTTCGACTTCATTGAGCAGTGTGACGGCGAAGTCGGCATTGCCGTTGGCGACCTCGCCCTCAGTGCGGAACTGCGCGCCCCGACTGCGACTCTTGAGCTTGCCGTTCCACAGCGACCGCGACAGCTCCCGCTGAATGCGCAGGGCTTCCAACGGGATGCTGCGCAACTCCTCGTCAAACAGCTCGCGGGTATCGACACCGCGGGCACGGGCCTCTCCCCGCTGCGGAGGTGCATCGGCAAATGCGTGCTGCAGCGGCTGCAGCATCTGCGCAGACCAGCCCGGTCCGAAGTAGCCCTCGTAACCGCTGGCGGCGGCGGAGCAGGCCAGATAGTCGCGCCCAGCAAAATCGATGCGGAATCCCTGGGCGCGGTCGGCCGCGGCCAGCGGCGCGCCCAGCGGGATCTGCCAGGGGTCGGAGGTGAGGAGCACGCGGCCCTCGGCGTCCTTGAGCACCAGCACCGAGCGGGGCACGCCCGCGCACAGGGCGCGGAACAGGCCAAGCATTTCGTCCTCGAGCTTGAAGGACAGGCACAGCACGCCGCGCGTGCCGTTGTCTGCAGTCACTGCGGCTGCATAGATCAGGCCGCTGGCGCCGCCCAGCAGCGGGCTGGGTCCGTGCACTTCCACGAAGGCCTGACCGGGGTTCAGCGCGCGCAGCAGGCGTTCGTCGCGCACCTGCTCGGCGCAGCGCTCCGGATGCAAGGCCACCAGACAGCGACCATCGGCCGCCAGCAGCGCCACCTGGTCGTAGACGGAGTATTTGGCGACGTAATCGGCCAGGCGCTGTTGGACTGCGGCGGGGTCGGTAGCCGGGTCGGCGGCAGCGTCGGCGGCGGGATCGAAAGCGGAGTCAGTGGCGCGGTCGAAAGCGGGGTCTGCAGCGGGGCTGGTGCGGCGCTGATCACCATCCGCGCCCAGAAGCGCTTTCAGCGGACCGTCTGCGGCAAGGAAGCCCACGTCGGCCGTGCGCTCGAACAGATTGCGGACCAGGATGTCGATCGCTACCTGCGACCGCCCCTGCAACTGCTGCACGGCATTGTCGAACTGCCGCCGGGCCAGGCTGTCCAGCAAACGACCGGTGAGCGCTTCGAAGGCGCTGCGGGTATTGGCCATGTCGGTGGCAGCGCCGCTCATCTGGCCCAGCAGTGACAGGCTGTCCCAGGCGCCCTGCAGGCGCATCAGCGGTTCGCGATATTCCTCGAGCAGCGGCATTGCTGCGAGCAGGGGTGCCACTTCCGTGCTGAAGGGCAGGCCTTTTCTCCAGACCTTGGTCATTCCGGGATCCTCAAGCGGCCCTTGTGGGGCGAAAGCAGCGCAGTGTGGCGTTGCAATCTGTTGCTGTCAGGAGGGGAAGACCGGTGATTGGAGAGAGCTCGGTGACTTACCGCACACCGCCATCACGACGGCACCGCGCTTGGGCGGGAATGTCTGCAGGTGGGGCGATTTCGGCACGCGGGTGGTGCGGACGGAACGCGTTCAGCGCCGGTTTGTGGCGCATCCGCGGCCCGTCTATGGCCCATCTGTGGTGGCCATGCGACGGCCTTGATGCTGGCCCGCTGAGGGTCAGTCGCCCATCGACATGGTGGCGGTGGAGGCCGTGGCGTCGGAGGTGCCGCGGCGATCGGTCACCACATGCGCCTGCTGCACGGGTGCATCGCCATCGGTGTACTTGCTTTGCGGGCCGGGAGCATCGGTGGCACCACCGCGGTCGGACGTGCCCGACTGAGGGGCCACCGGCGGCTTGCTGGGCTGGCGCTTGCCCGTGATGAGCAGCCGCGCGAGCTTGACCACCTCACTGGCTTGCGCCGGCGCCATGGGGAGCAGCAACGACAGGCCCAGCAGGGCCGGACCCAGCAGGCGGACGGTGGTGTTCAAGGACAGACGGGGATGGCGACTCATGAGCTTCCTCTGGCCAATGGTAGCGGCGAAAGGGAGTATCGAAAGTCAGGGAAAGACATGCCAGAGACGCGCGACGAAATGCGTCTTCAAAGGCTTGACTTGCGGCCCGGGCGGATGGAGGCGCCTCGGACCTCGAACTTCACGCGCTGCAGTTCGCGGCCTTTGGCATCCAGCAACTGCAGTTCATGGCGGCCCGGCATGGGCATCCAGTCCACACTGCCGCCCTGCCCCAGCGGCCGTCCATCCAGGCGCCAGCGGGCCGGCCCGGCGGCGCCGAGCGCGCCTTGGTGCTGGAAACGCAGGCGTTGATGGGCCGGCGGGATGTCCGGATCAAGGGCGTAGATCGCACCGGGGGCCGGATTGGTGATGCTGACCGGCGTGCCGGCGGCCCGAAGTTGGCTTTGTTCGGTCCCGGCGAGGAAGTACTCCTGCCTGGGCGGCTCGTGGCCGACATCGAAACGGACCGGCTGATGGATGAGCCCGGGTGGAGGCTGGAATGCTCGCCCCGGCGCACCGGCATGCAGCGCCAGCATCACATCCCGCCAGACCGGCGCGGCGCCACTGACACCGGACACCTGCTGCATGGCCGACCCGTTGGAATTGCCGACCCAGACGCCGACGGTGAACCGGGAGGACCAGCCGACGCACCAGTTGTCGCGCATGTCCTTGCTGGTGCCGGTCTTGACGGCGGCCGGGAATGGCAACGCCAGGGCACTGGTCAGGCCGAAGGTGATGGCGCGGGCGTTGTTGTCGGAGAGGATGTCGCCGATGACGAAACTGGCGCGGGCATCTGCGACGCGGCGCTGGGCGGTGGCGGTGGTGGTGGCCTTGGCGGTGGTGTTTGCGGTGGTGGTGGTGGCGCTGGTGGTGGCGGCGCTGGCGGCGGCAGGAGCCGGCAACGGCACCTCGCTGTAGACCCCGCCGTTGGCCAGCGCGCGGTAGGCATTGGTCAGGGCCAGCAAGGTCACGTCCGCACTGCCCAGGGCGAGCGACGGGCCGTAGAAGCCGCCCGTCTCCGGCAACTGCAAGCCCAGCGCATTGAGCCGTTCGAAGACAGCTTCAGGCGTCAGCATCAGGCCCAGCCGGACAGCGGGCACGTTGATGCTGTTGCCAAGCGCTGCCCGCGCGCTGACCCAGCCGCGATAGTGCTTGTCGTAGTTCTGCGGCAGGTAGACCCCTGCCGCCGTCGGAATCTGGGCCGGCGTGTCATCCAGCAGACTCGCGGCGGTGATCAGTCGCCGCTCAACGGCCAGCTCATACACGAAGGGCTTGAGGGCGGACCCTGGCTGGCGACGCGACAGTACATGATCGACCTGCGCCGCTTCCGACCGCTGGCCGCTCGACCCGACCCACGCCCGGACCTCGCCGGTGACGTTGTCCAGAACCACGACCGCGCCGTCTTCGACGCCGCGCTCCTGCAACTCCCCCAGTTGACGCCCCAGCGACGCCACTGCCAGCCGCTGGATGCGGCCATCGAGCGTGCTGCGCTGCATCGGCGGACCGTCAGGTCGCAAAGCGAGCCGCGCATAGTGAGGCGCCCATTGCGGCGCGTCGTCCCACTGCAGCGGCTTGCGGGCCAGCACGGCGCCGAGCTCATCGTCCAGCCCGTCGCAGCGCTCGTTCATGGACTTCAGCAGGGCACAGGCCCGATCAGTCAGCCGGGCCTGGCTGGCATTGGGGCCGCGCAGCATCGCCGCCAGCAGGGCCGATTCCCGTGCATCCAGACCCGCGGGTCGTTTGCCAAACAAGGTCTGTGCGGCGGCCGGCACCCCGACCAGTTCGCCACGCAGCGGCACCCGGTTGAGATAGGCCTCCAGGATCTGCGCCTTGGTCCAGCGTTTCTCCAGTCGACTGGCCACCCAGGCTTGACCCAGCTTCTGCGTCACGCTGCGGCCGCCGCGCTGGGCCAGGTCTTCATCGAGCAGCCCCGCGAGCTGCATGGTGACGGTGGAGGCTCCCCGGGTGCGACTGTTCCAGAGGTTGCCCCAGGCGCTGCTGGCGACGGCGGACCAATCGACGCCGCTGTGCTCGTAGAAGCGCTGGTCTTCCGACAGCAGCATCGCCCGCAGCAGCGCCGGGGACATGTCCTTCAGCGGCACCCAGGCCAGCGCGCGCCGACGAGGGTCCAGCCGCGCGCCCTGCAGCGGCTCGCCCCGGCGATCGAGCAGGACGAAGTCGGAGACCTTGTGCTGGGCGCGGACCTCCGCAAAGGCAGGAAGGTCCGCGGCCATGGCGGCGGGCGAGCCGCCCATCAGCGCAGCCGCGAGCAGCAGCGCAGGCCAGTCGGCCAGGCGCGCTGGCGCAGCCCGCCGTGCTGATGTCACGGCGCCACCTCCATCGTCGCATTCGGTGTTTCACCAAAACGGTCCGGCGCATACATGGCTTCGACGCGGGTCGATGGCATCTGGAAACGGCCGGCATTGTTCAGGCGCACCGTGTATTCGAAAACATGGCGGCCTTGCGGCAGGTACTGGAAGTAGCCGCGCCACGCCGAGAAACTGCGCTCGATGTAGCTGGGCCAGGCCTGCCCCTCCGGGCGCTCGCCTTCGGCTTCTATGGTGTCGGTGACCACGGCCGCACCGGTCGGCAGCGGATCGCTGACCACCACCCACGACATGTCTGCCGCCGCTTCCACTTCCAGACGCACGCGCATCACATCGCCGCGCGTCCAGGCGGGGGCCGCCTTTTGCGACACCGGAACGATGCTGCGTTTGATGGTGTAGCCCGCCGACAGCGGCGAGCGCAGCGGCACCGCGGCCAGCGCCTGCACGGTGACCCAGGGCCGCCCGTCGCCAGCCTGGCTGACGCTCAACGGGCCGCTGCCGCTGGCGGGCCATGGCAGGGACAGCTGATCGCCCTTGGGCGATGCCGACCAGTCCAGCGAGGCCTTCTGACCGCCCAGCGCCGCGTCCGTCTTGCCGGTCACCGCCCTGGACTCGAACACGCTGCCAAACCGCTCGAGCGCCAGCGCGCCCCACAGGTTGGCGGTCGTGTTGTACCAGGCGCCGCGGTCCTGACGGGCCAGCGCACCGGTCACGATGCGGGGCACTTCGTCCTTCCAGGTTGGATCGTTCATCACCGCCAGCAGCAGACGGGCTGCATTGCTGTCCCCGCTGTCCATCAGCCACCACCAGGCGTCGGTGTCCTCATTCACAAAACGCAGGGTGCTGCCGGCGTAGCTCATCCGGGCGCGCAGCTGGTTCTGGGCTGCCGCCAGTTGAGCGTCTCGCTGTGGCGAAGCGGGCAGGCGCTGCTGGATCACCAGCCAGTCGATCACCGCAGCCGTGGGCCAAGTCGGCAGGCGCGCCGGATCCACCGTGGCGAGCTGACGGCTGGTGGCACGACCGTAGCGGGCCAGCGCGGCCAAGGCGCTGACGCGGCGCGGCTCGTCATCCGGCCGCGGCGACCAGTGCTGGCGGGCGATGCGCCCTTCCACAAAGGCGGCCAGGCCGTCGAGGGCGCGGGTCTGGGCCGCATCCGGCAGGCTGCGCCCCGACTCCTTCGCCACGCTGAGGATGTAGGCCGTCAGCACGTCGCTGCCCTGGTTGTAGGTGGCCGACAGCGGGTAGTAGCCCAGCAGGCCGTCGCGGTCCTGGTAGCTCGACAACTGGCCCATGAGCGTGGTCCAGGCGGTGTCGTCATGCAGGGCGACGTATTTGGAGGTCTGCTGCTCCAGGCAGTTGAACGGATAGTTGACGAAGAAGCGCCGGATGCCCGGCAGCGCACTGGACAGGCGCGGCTGCAGGCCCACCTGAATGCCGCCGCGTTTGATTCCTTGCAGCGGCAAGGCGTCCGCGGGCGCGGAGACCGGCAGCGACAGGGGACCATCCAGTTGCCGCAAGGTGGCTTGCAGAACGCGCAACGGCAGGGCCGGCTCCACCTTTTGCACGGCCTTCATCGCATCCTTGGCGCCACCGGTCCCCTGCTCCTGGGCCTGCGCTTCCCAGCTGATGCGCTGGGCCCCTTCCGGGATGACCACCGGCCAGCTGACGACCTCCGCTCCGCCAGCCGCCAAGGTCAGTTGACGGGTTTGCGGCGGGATCGGCTGGTCGCCGCTGTCGAGCGTGGCCACGCCCTTGAGCGACAGGGCCAGCGTCATCGACCGGCTGGTCGTGTTGCGCACGGTGAGCATCGCGTCCATGCGGTCGTTCTCTCGCGCCAAAGGCGGCAGCCCTGACAGCAGCTGTAGATCCTGGCTGACCGCGATGCTGTTTTCACCGGTACCGAAACGCTGGCCTGGGGCGTCTGCGATGGCGACCAGACGGAACCGGGTCAGCGAGTCATTGAGGGGTACCTGCACCACGGCTTCGCCCTGGGCATTGAGCGTGACGGCGGGTTGCCAGGTCAGCAGCGTGTCGAACAGTTCCCGTGTGGCAAAACCGCCGCCCCCGCCAGCCGCGACGGCTTTGCGGCCGTAGTGCCGGCGACCAATGATTTCGCTGTGGGCGGTGGAGGTGGCCACCATCCATGGGCGCTGCTGCAGCAGGTGGTCGAGCAGCTTCCAGCTGCCGTTCGGAGAGAGCGTCAGCAAGCCTTCGTCCACCGCGGCAAAGGCGAGTTGTGCATCCGGCACCGGCTGTCCGTCCTGCGTGACCCGCAGCTTGACCTGCGCCGACTGACGCACGCCATATTGCGCCTGCTGCGGCAGCACTTCCACCTTGAGCTCATGTTTGGAGCGGCCCACGTCGATAGCGGCCATGCCCATCTTGAACGAGGGTTTGGCCAGGTCCACCATGGCGGTCGGGGCTTGATAGTCGCCCGACGCTCGCCAGGCACGCCACCACTCGCCCGGATCCCGCCAGCCCCAGGTGAAGAAGGAATACCAGGGGACATCGTGCAGGCGCCCGCGCACGACGGTGACGCCCACGAAGGCATTCGGTGCCCAGTCCTTGTCGATCTTCACCTCGACCCAGGGATCGCGGCCGGACAGACGCTGAACCTGGCTGTAGACCAGCCCTTCGCGCTCAACGGTGATCAGGGCCATCGCATCGCGATAAGGCATGCGCACCTGGAAGCGGGCGGTCTCCCCCGGCTCCCACCGGCGACGGTCGGGAATGACGTCAATGCGGTCGTCGTTCTCCTGCGAGAACCAGAGCTCGCTGCCGCTGTGCACCCAGACCGGACGGGCGGCCTGGCTCTTGCGGCCGTTGCCATCGGTTGCGGTGGCGATCAGCTCCACCTGTCCGGACTGCTCGACCTTGGCCTCGCAGTGGGCCAGGCCCTGCGCGTCGGACGTGGTCTTGCAGATATCGCCGAGTTCCTTGATGGTGCGCTTCTGCTCGTAGGCATAGAAGCCACCGACCAGGCGTTTGCGGGTACTCACCGTGATGATCTGGCGGGCCGTCACCACCACCGAGCGGCCTGCAATGGGCTTGCCCTCGGTATCCATCACCACCGTCTGGATGGGCAGCGTCTGGTTGCGGGTGGTCCATGTGGGCGCGCGGACACCGACCTGCAGATCGGCCGGCCACAGCACCTGCGAGGTGGATCGGGTGTGCGACGAGCCGTCCGGATCGCGGTAGGTCAGTTCCACCCGCAGTTCGGACGGACGGGTCACCGGAGCTTTGAGCGGAATGCGGAACTGCGCGGCGCCCTTCTTGTCGGTCTGGATCGCGAGCTTGTCGACCAGCAGTTCACGGTTGCCGGGGTCGGAGGTCTCGGCATCGCTGTCATCCCCTTCTTCGCCTTCCGCGCTCCGGCTGGAGACAGCGGCATCGGGATCGAAGGTCTGCGGGGGATCGAAAGCGAACTCCTCATAGCCGGGATTGCTGCTCCAGCGAGGCTGGAGCACGGCACTGATCTGCAGCGGCGATTGCGCCATCGGGCCGCCCGCCATGTAGTTGAGCTGCGCGCCCCAGGTGAACTCCTTAGCGCCGGCGATCGCGGATTTGGGTGGAAGCAGTCGGGCGTCCACCAACGGAACGCGGATCTCGTCCACCTTGACGCTGCCGCTGTCCCACTGGCGCATGCCGTGCTGACCGTCTGCGCCACTTTGCAGCACCAAGCGATAACTGCCGAGCTTGGCGCCGGGCGGCACTTGCCAGTTGCTGAGAGCGTAGCGGGTGCCTTGCCATTTCAGGGTCTGTTTGTAGACCTCCTCACCGGTCGCGGCAAAGATGACGCGAAGTTCGGTGGGCAACTCGTTCGGCGGCGCATCATTCAAGCCCTGGAGCGTTTCCAGCCGGAACAAATGCTTCATCGACAGCTTCTCGCCAGGGCGCAGCAGCGGACGATCGGTGATGGTGTGGGCGCGGGCGGTGGTTTCGCTGCCGCTCCAGCTCGTAGGCAGATTGAAGCGCCAGGTTTCGATGCCGCGGTTCCAGCTGGTGAAGAGGAAGCTGAAGTCCTCGGGTTGGCCGGAGGGGGTGTGGCGGGCGGTCACGAAGAGACCGTCGTCGCCAAGGCATTCGCCAGAGCGGTGCTGATAAAGGTTGGGACGATCGATATGGGCGATGCCGTTGTCGTCCGCCTTGCCGGACCAGATCGGCTTGCCGGTGCAGTCGTAGACCGACACTTTCGCGCCGGGGACGGGACGTCCACTGTCCAGGGCGGTCACCCAGGCCAGGCTGTTCTCGCGGCCCAGCTTGAAGTGGACGCCGAGGTTGGTCACCAGCACGCCGGTACGCACATACATCGTGGCCGGTGGCTCCAGCAGACTCTGGCCCAGACGCGGTGAGGCCACTTCCAGCACGTGATAACCGGGCTGGCGCAGGGGCACGCCGACCACTTCCATCTCGGCCTTGGGATTGTCGGACTTGGGTAATTCCAGCGGCTGTGCCGTGGGGTCGCCCTTGAGCATCGGCTTGTCCCGGGTCTCCCACTCGCCGTAGACGACCTTGCGGACTTTGCCGAGCCAACGCAGCACTTCCAGATCGTCCGTCACCCGCTTGATCAGCACCTTACCGGGCCCACCAGTTTGCAGTTCGGGCTGCACGTGGCGCATCGTCAGAGGCACGAGACTAGGTTCGCGCGGATCCCATTCCACGATGCCAAAGGGCGCTGCAGCAAACTTGGCCAACGGCGGCGCCTGGCCCGTCTGAAGGGTCATTGGGAAGCTGGCCGCATTCGACAGTGGGCGACCGCTGACATCCTTCATGCCCTTGGGCAACTCGAGCTTGAAGGTGGCGGATTCCGGCAATGGGAACGGGAAGCTGATGCGGCGACGGTTGGCGCTGTCGTCCTCATTGGCGGAGGACTTCTCGTCCGTTGGGCTGTAGAGCTTGTTGTCCGGACCACGGAGGCGGACCGCCATGGCCAGGTCTTTGGGGACGGGCTCTGAGAAATCCACCTGGATCGGACGGATCGGGATGCACGGGGCATTGGCCCGTTCGCGTTCGCAGCTGAATTCGGCCGTCAGAGGTTTGCGAATGGTGAAGTTCAGCCGCTGCTCACCGCGCGTGGTGACGGTGCTGTCCACGGAGGACGCAATGCCGGGACCCCAGACCAGTCCGAGCTTGCCACCCGGCGGCAGCGGACGCTGGCAACTGACCAGCACCCAAGGATCCTTGCTGCGTTGGAAGCCGTTGGCCTTGAGGGCCTCATTCCGATCGGCCTCCGAAGCCAGGACGACGGGGATGCGTTCACCCAGTTGCGAGGTCTCGCACCACATGCCGGCCGCAATGGTCTTGTCGTTGGCGGCTGCGGAAAGCTTCAGCAGGAAGCGTTGCTCCTCTTCGACTTCACTGCCCTCCCAGGGGACGGTGCGTTCCACCGAAGGCGCAGAGACGTAGAACTTGAAGTCCCGCTTTCCGACCCAGGTGCTGGAGACACCTGGCGCCGTGGGTTTGAACGAATCACTGGCGTGGATCTCGCAGCGCGCGCCGGACGGCAGCGGACGTTTGAAATCGAAGACCCATTCCTTGTCGTTGGTCCAGCGGCCTTGGCCTGCTCCCACGGCGTCGGGCGTGCAGCGGATGGTGACCGGGGCTTCTCCACGAAGATCGCCGATCGGTTTGACCGACTCGGTGAACTGCACCACCACATTGGCGAGTTGGCGGACCTCCCCTTCCGGCACAACCTTGGCCAGCTGAATGGCCTGCGCGGGAAGGCTCGCGATGCCGAGCAGCGCTGCGGCGACAACGGCTGATCGAGAGGGGGTGGAGCGAAGCAGCGATCGAATCAGGTCCCGCATGACACAGCCGGCAGAAGTCTTTATCTGCGAAGTCTAGCCCTGGGGAGTGGTGACGGAAGGGCTGGTAGACAGGCCTTTAGTCATATTGGCTGCAGTTTCCCCCTTGATCCATCATTTTGGGGGATATGGCGACGGTGTAGAAAACATGGCCACAAAAGCAAAACCCCCTGAACTACTGGAGTTCAGGGGGTTTGCAGGGTTATTAGCCTGACGATGACCTACTTTCACACGGGAATCCGCACTATCATCGGCGCT
>CBIHOT010000077.1:0-16692 GCA_966211495.1 uncultured Roseateles sp.
CCGGGTGCAGCGGCGCCCGGTGCACGGAGTGCTGCTGCTCGACAAACCCCTGGGCCTGTCCAGCAACGACGCCTTGCAAAAGGCGAAGTGGCTGCTGCGCGCCGAAAAAGCGGGCCACACCGGCACGCTGGACCCGCTGGCCACTGGCGTGCTGCCGCTGTGTTTTGGCGCAGCCACCAAGTTCAGCCAGCTGCAGCTCGATGCGCCCAAGACCTACGAGGCGATTGCCTTGCTGGGCGTGACCACGTCCACTGGTGATGCCGAAGGCGAGGTGCGGGAGCGCCGCGAGGTCGACCCCGCCCAGCTCACACCCGAGCGCCTGGCCGCCGTGCAGCAGCAGTTCACCGGCCCCATCCGCCAGGTGCCGCCCATGCACAGCGCGCTCAAGAAGGACGGCAAGGCCTTGTATGAGTACGCGCGGGCGGGCGTGACCGTGGAGCGTGCGCCGCGCGACGTCGTGATTCATGCATTAAAAATCACGCTGACGCAAGCGGGTCAAGCGCAGCCAGCTATCAAAATGGTAGTAACCTGCAGCAAGGGTACTTACATCCGTACCCTGGGTGAGGATGTGGGGGCAGCGCTCGGTTGTGGCGCGCACCTCACCTTCCTGCGCCGCATCGACACCGGCGGCATCGGCGTGGAGCGCTGCGTGACGCTGGCCGAGCTGGAGGCCATGCCTGAGCCAGACCGCTTGGCGGCGCTCGAGGCTCCGGAGTCGCTGTTGGCGCAGCACGTGCGTGTCACGTTGGACAGCGACAATGCCGCACGTTTCCTCTCGGGGGTACGCCGCCGCGGTTCGTGGCCGGATGCCGACGCTGTGGCTGTCTTCGGCGACCAGCCGCGCGCCCTGCTGGGCGTGGGGCACATCACCGGCGGAGAACTGGTGCCAGACCGGCTGCTCTCGCCACTCGAAATTCAACAGATCCTGGAAGGCACGCCGCGCCTACACACAAGCTAAGCGGCACATTGGAAAAACTATGACGACGACCAAACAAATCCGCAACATCGCCATCATCGCCCACGTCGACCATGGCAAGACCACCATGGTGGACCAGCTGCTGCGCCAGTCCGGCACGTTCGCCGACCACGAGAAGGTCGTCGACACGGTGATGGACAACAACGCGATCGAAAAGGAACGCGGCATCACCATCCTGGCCAAGAACTGCGCCGTGAGCTGGAAGGGCACGCACATCAACATCGTGGACACCCCCGGCCACGCGGACTTCGGCGGCGAAGTGGAACGTGCCTTGTCCATGGTCGACAGCGTGGTGCTGCTGATCGACGCGCAAGAAGGCCCCATGCCCCAGACGCGTTTCGTGACCAAGAAGGCCCTGGCCCTGGGCCTGCGCCCCATCCTGGTGGTGAACAAGGTGGACAAGCCCGGTGCCAACCCCGACAAGGTGGTGAACGCCGCGTTCGACCTGTTCGACAAGCTGGGTGCCACCGACGAGCAACTCGACTTCCCCGTCGTGTACGCATCGGGCATTAACGGCTGGTCGTCGCTGGAAGAAGGCGCACCGGGCGAGCAGTGGGGCCCCGACATGTCCGCCCTGTTCGACACCATCCTCAAGCACGTGCCGCCGAACTCCGGCAACCCTGACGCACCTTTGCAGCTGCAGATCTCGGCGCTGGACTTCTCCAGCTTCGTGGGCCGCATCGGCGTGGGCCGCATCAGCCAAGGCACGCTCAAGCCTGCACAGGACGTGCTGGTCATGGAAGGCCCCGGCGGCAAGACCACCAAGGGCCGCGTGAACCAGGTGCTGACCTTCCAGGGCCTGGACCGCATGCAGACCCCTCTGGCAGGCCCTGGCGACATCGTGCTGATCAACGGCATTGAAGACATCGGCATCGGCGTGACCGTGACCGACCCGGCCAACCCCGCGCCGCTGCCCATGCTGAAGGTGGACGAGCCCACGCTGACCATGAACTTCTGCGTGAACACCTCGCCCCTCGCCGGCCGTGAAGGCAAGTTCGTGACCAGCCGCCAGATCTGGGACCGCCTGCAGAAGGAACTGCAGCACAACGTGGCCCTGCGCGTGAAGGAAACCGACGAAGAAGGCGTGTTCGAAGTGATGGGCCGGGGCGAACTGCACCTGACCATCCTCTTGGAAAACATGCGCCGCGAAGGCTACGAGCTGGCCGTGTCCAAGCCCCGCGTGGTGTTCAAGGACATCGACGGCGTGAAGCACGAGCCCATCGAGCTGGTGACGGCCGACATCGAAGAAGGCCACCAGGGCGGCGTGATGCAGGCCCTGGGCGAGCGCAAGGGCGAGCTGGTGAACATGGAGTCCGACGGCCGTGGCCGCGTGCGCCTGGAATACCGCATCCCGGCACGGGGCCTGATCGGTTTCACCAACGAATTCCTGAACCTGACGCGCGGCTCGGGCCTCATCAGCAACATCTTCGACAGCTACGAGCCGCACAAGGGCGACATCGCCGGCCGTAAGAACGGTGTGCTGATCTCCATGGATGACGGTGAAATCTTCACCTACGCCCTGGGCAAGCTGGACGACCGCGGCCGCATGTTCGTCAAGCCGAACGACCCGGTGTATGAAGGCATGATCGTTGGCATCCACAGCCGCGACAACGACCTGGTGGTCAACGCCACCCGCACCAAGCAGCTGACCAACTTCCGCGTCAGCGGCAAGGAAGACGCCATCAAGATCACGCCCCCGATCGAACTGACGCTGGAATACGGCGTGGAGTTCATCGAGGACGACGAACTGGTGGAAATCACCCCGAAGTCGGTCCGCCTGCGCAAGCGCTTCCTGACCGAAAACGAGCGCAAGCGCGCCCAGCGCAGCTGAGCATCGGCCTGAGGGCTGTATCCCGTCGGACCTTCGTGTCCGCGGGATGAAAAAAGAGCGTCGCACTGCGACGCTCTTTGTTTTTGCGGATGACCTTCGTCCCTGTCCGGACCCGGTGGGCGGTGGTATGGTGCTGGCCGCATCGTTTGATAAAAGAATCGCCGGACGCCCATGGGCCGCCCGGCAAAGCACTGGAGAGTTGACGTCGTGATTCCGTCGCTGCAATCTGAAGGTCTGGTCCTGGCCGAGGTCAATGGCTGCCTGGGCCTGATCACCCTGAACCGCCCGCAGGCACTCAATGCGCTGTCGCTGGCCATGATTCGCGACCTGACCACGCTGCTGACAGCCTGGGCCGCGGATGCCCGCATCCAGGCGGTCGTTGTGCTGGGGGCAGGGCGGGAAGGCAAGCCGGCCGCGTTCTGCGCGGGGGGCGACATCCGCTTCTTCCATCAGGCGGCGCTGGCCGGCGACCCGGCCCTGGGTGCGTTCTTCACCGAGGAATATGCGCTCAATCATCTGATCCACCAGTTCCCCAAGCCCTACATCGCCCTGATGGATGGGGTGGTGATGGGCGGCGGCATGGGCATCAGCCAGGGGGCCAAGCTGCGCGTGGTCACCGAACACTCCAAGCTGGCGATGCCGGAGACGAATATCGGCTTGTTCCCGGATGTGGGCGGCGGGTACTTCCTGTCGCGCTGCCCGGGGTCGAGCGGTGAATGGCTGGCGCTGACCGGGCAGGTCATCGGCGCGGGTGACGCGATTGAATTGGGCCTGGGCGATGTGTTCGTCAAGAGCAGCGAGCTGCCGGCGATCATCGAGGCCTTCCGCACCGGGCATCAGGACAGCGCCGAGCATGTGGTGGCCACGGTGATGGAACGGGCCGATCTGGCGCCGGATGCGGAGCATTGGGAGTCGCGCAAGAAGATCAACAAGCACTTCAGCGCGCCTTCAGTCGCGGCGCTGATGGCGTCGCTGGCGGCGGATGCGGATCCGTGGGCGCAATCGACGCTGGAAGTGCTGAAGAAGCGCTCGCCGCTGATGATGGCGGTCACGCTGGAGCAGGTGCGCCGTGCCCGGGGGATGTCTCTGGCGGACGATCTGCGCATGGAGCGGGACCTCGTGCATCACTGCTTCCACCTGCGGCCGGGTGCGGCCAGCGAGACGGTGGAGGGCATCCGTGCGCTGGCAGTGGACAAGGATCATGCGCCCAAGTGGAACCCCGTCAGCGTCGAGCAGGTGGATCCGGCCGAGGTGGCGAAGTTCTTTGTGAGCCCCTGGCCAGCGGGCGAGCATCCGCTGCGCGCTCTGGCCTGACGGTTGAAACGGCTCAGGGGCGGCCCATGGTCGCCCCAGAACCGTACCTGAGCCGCATCTGACACGCTTGTCCGCGATAGGGCGTCCTCAAGCGTTTGAAAGGTCCGCCGCTGGCGGACTTTTTCATGGGTGCTCGTCACGTTGCGGACGCGCACGGAACCTGTCAATCTGTGGGTGCGGTGCCCCCGGGATTCCCGATTGCCGCAAAGGGCCGCACACTCAGGTCCATGGCCGGCGCCACCTCGGCGGACCCGGCCGCAAGATCGAAGTCCAGCACAACAAGTAAACGGCTCCAGACCGGGAAGGAAGCGACATGTCGGGATTGCAGCGCCAGCCGGAGACGCCAGCCGCTGAGGTCGAAGATCAGGACATCCGCCGGCTTCGCAGCGCTGGAGACGCCACATACCGCCATCTGGTGGAGGGCGTCCTCGACTACGCCATCTTCCTGCTCACGCCCGCCGGTTTCATCGCCACCTGGAATGCCGGGGCCCAGCGCATCAAGGGCTACAGCGCCGCCGACATCATCGGCAAGCATTTCTCCGTCTTCTACACACCTGCCGATGTCGCCTCGGGCTGGCCGCAGAAGGAACTGACCCTGGCGCGCGAACGCGGCCGCGTCGAGGACGAGGGCTGGCGGGTTCGTCAGGACGGCAGCACCTTCTGGGCCAATGTCGTCATCACCGCCATCTACGACAGCGACGACAACTTCCTCGGCTTCGCCAAGGTCACCCGCGACCTCAGCGACCGCCGCCGCATGGCCGCCTTGCAGGATGAGGGCCGGCGCATGACCGAGTTCATCGCCATGCTGTCCCATGAGCTGCGCAATCCGCTCTCGCCGATCATGAACGTGCTGTCCATCATGGCGCGTGAGCCGCAGAGTCCGCGCTCGCAGTGGTGCCTGGACGTCGCGGCGAAACAGGTCCGACACATCAACCGGCTGGTTGAAGACCTGCTGGACGTCAGCCGTGTCACCACCGGCAAGGTCCGTCTGAACATGGAGCGGCTGGACCTGACCGATGTCGTCCGGGAGGCGGTGGAAGGCATGCGGCCGACGCTGGACGAACGGGGCCATACGCTGGTGGGGGCGTGGCCCCCCGAGCCGCTCTGGATGCAGGGGGATCGCACCCGGCTGATTCAGCTGGTGTCCAACCTGCTGAACAACGCCGCCAAGTTCACCGCTCCTCCGGGCCGGATCGAGCTGCACCTGGTTCGGGAAGGCGACGAAGCCAGCCTTGCGGTGTCGGACAACGGCATCGGCATGCTGCAGGAGACGCTGGAGCGCGCTTTCGAACCGTTCTCCCAGGCGGAGCACCGCTACAGCCGCGGAGAAAGCGGACTCGGCCTGGGCCTGGCGCTCGTTCGCAGCATCGCGCAGCACCATGGCGGCAGCGTGCAGGCATTCAGCGCCGGACTGGGGCAGGGTGCGACGGTCTCTCTGCGCCTGCCGCTGATCCCTGCGGACGAAGCGTTGGCTGATGTGAACGACACCGGCCATCACGAAGGGCAGGGCACAGGGAGTGCGCCCCGGCGGCTGCTGATCGTCGATGACAACATCGATGCTGCCGACAGCCTCGCCATGCTGCTGCGCACGATGGGCCATGAGGTGACCACCGCCCACGACGGGCTCCGGGCCCTGCAACTGATCCGCGAGCAGACGCCGGAGGTGGTGCTGCTGGACATCGGCATGCCGATGCTCAGCGGCCTGGAGGTGGCTCGGGATGTGCGCAGCGACCCGGCGCTGGCGGGCGTGCGTCTCGTGGCGGTGTCAGGCTACGGCCAGCCGCTGGACAAGCTGGCGGCGAGCCATGCGGGGTTTGATGATCATCTCGTCAAGCCGGTGGACCTGCAGGACGTGCTGCAGGCACTGCGGCCGTAAGCGCTTTCGGCCAGGCCGGCCACGCTGGCGATGCCGGATTCGTCAACTGCGCAGACGGCACGAGCACCGCAGGCCCCGCTGTCTGATCACACCCGGCCAGCCTCGGTATTTTCAGGGCCAGAGAAAACGCAGCCACGTCGGCCGCCACGACAGCGTCATCGCCACGGTCAGCACCGCCGCGGCGAGCAGCATTAGCCACACCAGCACCGCCATCGAGACATGGTCCGCCTGGAGGCACAGCATCAGCGATGCGGCCAGCGCGACGGCGCCAAGTGTTCGCATCACACGGACTGTCCCAACCGACTGCGGCCGCGCCCCCTGCGCCTGTTCCCAGTGCGTGTCCATCGCCATCGCCAGCCAGCCAAAGCCGATCACGGCCACCACAGCGGCCAGCAACTGAAGCATCCACGGATCAGCCACGGCTCGCCTCCACCGTCGTCAGGCCAGCGGCGCCCAGCGACGCTGCGGCTGCATCGCTGGTCCGCCCGGCGGCGCGCAGGCCCAGGCGGCGTGCCGCGAGCACGCAGACCCCCGCCAGCGCCAGCAGGCTCAGATCCACACCCGCCACCGGCCAATAGCCTTGGGAGATCGTCCGCACCAGATGGTCCCCGGTGCTCACCGCATTGGCCACCACTGCGGCCACCGCCAGCAGCGCCACGGCGCCGCATTGCTCCCGCCAGGCCGGATTCATCCGCCCCAGCGCCACCGGTGCGCTGCGCACTAACGCATGCAGCAGCGCCAGTGCCCAGGCGCCCCAGAAGACGCGCTGTTCCCACAGCCCCTTGCCCGCCAGATCTTCCGGCAGCAGACGGTTGGACAGCAGCATCGCCACCGTGGCGACCAGCATGCCGGTCATCGTCGTCACCGCCATCGCATCGACGATGC
The DNA here is from genome assembly GCA_966211495.1 of uncultured Roseateles sp. Classification (GTDB taxonomy): domain Bacteria; phylum Pseudomonadota; class Gammaproteobacteria; order Burkholderiales; family Burkholderiaceae_C; genus Roseateles. The sequence continues at coordinate 6,883 of CBIHOT010000077.1, forward strand.
GGCTGCCCTGGCTGCCTGCCTTCGCATGCTGGGCCTTGCGCTTCTCAACGAAGAAGATGAAGCCGGTGGCGATGCAGACGCAGCCGGTCAGGCCGCCCAACACATACAGCCAGCGCAGCAGCCAATGGCGGAAGTGCTGCAGATGCAGGCCTTCGAGGAATTCGGTGGTGTTGTCCACGGCGGTCCGCGGCGGGTCTTCGCGCAGCAGCTCGCCGGTGCTGGCCTTGAAGTGGATGCCCTCGCCGGTGAGGGCCACCCGGTCGGTGCCGGCGCGGAACACGCTCACATAGGCATTGGCGTCGCCCGGATGCTGCACCTGCAGGTAGCCCACGTCGCCCGCCATGCCCTTGGCCTGCCAGCGACGCTGCGCCTCGGCCACCATCGCATCCACCGACGCCATCGGGGCCGCCACGCCTGCACGCTCATGCGGCAGTCCGGTCTCGGACGCTTCGATCTTTTCGCTCAGCTCATGCAGCGCATTCAGCTGCGTATGCGCAACCGGAAAGTAGATCCCCGCAAAGATCACGAGGCCGGTGAAGGCAAAGAAGAAGTGAAAGGGCAGGGCGACCACGCCGGTCAGGTTGTGCAGGTCCAGCGTGTTGCGCTGGGTGCTCTTGTGGCGGCGGAAGGTGAAGAACTCGCGGAAGATCTTGCGGTGCATCACCGCACCACTCACCAGCGCCGCCAGCATCATCAGCGCCGCAAAACCGACCACCCAGGTGCCCAGTTCCTTCCAGGTCACGTTCAGGCTGTAATGCATCGGATAGAACCACTGGCTGCCGATGGCCAGCTGGCTCTGCGGCAGCAGCTTGCCGTCGCGCGGATCCAGTGCATGCACGGCCCACAGGGTCTCTTCCGGATCCTTGGCGCCCGGCACCGCAAAGCCGGCAAACACCGTGGTGACCGGATCGCGGTGGGTTGTGTAGATGCCCCAGGTGCGCACTTCGTCAAAGCGCTCGGGCAAGGGGCCGTTGACCCGGTCCTTCACCCCGGCGACAACGGCCGGATCCGGCTGCATCGAGGACAACGCCGGTGCCAGCATCTTGTCGAAGGACGGCATCGGCTGCGGCTCGAAGCGCGACTGCGGAATCGACCAGCGGTCGATCTCGCGGTCAAAGACCGACAGCGAGCCGAAGAAGAACACCACCACCAGCACGAAGCCCAGCACCAGGCCGAACCAGGTGTGCAGCCAGGCCATGGAGAGTCGGAAGCTCTGGAACATGCGGGCCTCCCTCACACCAGGGCGCGCTGCACCAGCGCAGCCGCACCCGTCATCAGCGCCGCGCCGCCCAGCAGAACGACCCACACCCGCGTGGTGCTGCGTGCCGCGAACGACCAGAGGAACAGCCCCAGATAGACCAGCATGCCCAGCATGGCCGACAGGTGTTCGGCGTCATGGAACGACAGGCCCGCCGCATAGGTGGCCGCCAGCGTCAGGGCGATGAAGCCCCAGCAGAACAGGTAGGCGCCGACGGTCGCTGCAAGAATCCGCAGAACAACTGGCAGTACAGCTGGCAGTACAGCTGTCAGGGCCGGCAGAACGCGGCTCAGCGTGGTGGTGGAGGTCATGGCCCGGAGTGTCCTACACAATGAGAATGATTCCTATCGAGATCTTGAGAAAAAACGGGGCTTCGGTTCGCGGAAAGCGGCGGGTGGGCGCTGTGCGTTCGGACGTCCAGGGCCGTGGGCGGAATCGTGTAGATTGCGGGGCCTTCCTCTGGAACTCTCATGCGCACCATCCTGTCTCCGCTGGGCCGCCGCGCCCTGATGTCCTGGGCCGGCAAGGGCCTGTTGGCTGGGGCTCTGTCCCTGACGGCCCTGACCGCGCTCACCGCCTCCACGGCGGCCGTTGCCGCTCCGGCGGATGCCGGCCTGCCGGTCTACACGGTGAAGGTGGTGAAGTCCTATCCCCATGACCGGGGCGCCTTCACCGAAGGCCTGTTCTTCAAGGACGGCTTCCTGTGGGAGAGCACCGGCCTCAAGGGCCGCTCCAGCATCCGCAAGGTGAAGCTCGAGACCGGCGAGGTGGTGATGGAGACCCGTCTGCCCGCGGAAATCTTTGGAGAAGGCATCGCCGACTGGGGCGACCGGGTGATCGGCCTGACCTGGACCGACGGCATCGGTTATGTGCTCGACATGAGCACCCTGAAGCTGTGGCGCAAGTTCAGTTATGCCGGCGAGGGCTGGGGCCTGACGCAGAACGGCAAGGCGTTGATCATGAGCGACGGCACCCCCGAGCTGCGCTTCATTGACCCGGTGTCCTTCAAGGAGACGCGCCGGGTGCGGGTGACGGCCGGTGGGAAGCCGGTGGAGAAGATCAACGAGCTGGAATGGGTGGAAGGCGAGGTCCTGGCCAACATCTGGCAGACGGACCGCATTGCACGGATTGATCCGGCCAGCGGCAAGGTCACCGGCTGGATCGACCTGGCCGGTCTCATGCCCGAACGCAATCCGGAGGCGCAGGGCGAGGACGTGGCCAACGGCATCGCGTATGACGCCAAGACCAAGCGGCTGTTCGTCACCGGCAAGCTGTGGCCGAAGCTGTTCGAAGTGCAGCTGGTGAGGGCGCTGGGTCCGCGCCGCTGATGGGTGGAGCCGGTGACACCGGCCCGCGTCCCGGTCAGTCCATCTGCTTGCGCAGCACGTCCGACTTCTCGCGCAGAGCCTGCGCGCCAGCCTTGTCGCCCGCGGCTTCGGCGCGACCCGCGGCTTCAGCGGCCGCCTTGGCCGCTTCCTCAAAGGCGCTGATGGCGGGCCAGCGGTCCTCCGTCGGCAGGAGCCGGCCCTTCTCGAAATGGCCGGCCACAAAGGTCTTGCCAGGTTCCTCCACCACGCCCAGCAGCAAGTCCCCCTTGGACGCGCGACCCAGGAAGCTGCGCTTGACCGCGCCGCCCTGCGTCTCCTTCAGCACACCCAATCCATCGGCGTTGTCACCGATGCAGGCCCCTTCCCAGCTGACTGCGGCAGCGGACCAGCCTTCCGGCGCGGTCAGCACCTTGCAGGCGGCCCAGGCAGGACTGACGGTGGCGGCGAGCAGCGCAGCGCCAATCGAAGTCGAAAACAGGTGACGGGCGAGAGTAGAGCGCATGGGCACAAATGGAGTGAACAACGTAGGTGCAGGATAGCCGCCGCGCCCACGGCGATCGATGGGGGAAGGTCTCCAACTGCAACCAGGTGACAGAGTCACAACATTTGCTTGCAGACGGTCCTGTCGCTGGTGCGGTGGGCGTGCAAAAGTGGGCGCGCGCGGGGACCCTGTGTCGCATCGAGCGCCTCGGATGAGGCACCCTTTGGACCAGCTTTGCCTCCGCAACGGGGAGGCATCGGAATTTCCGGCAGCCGGCTGCGGAAATCCCTTGGAATCCTTGAGAATCGCGGACTCTGGATCGACCCCGATCCGCTCCAAGCATTCCGAATGAACCCCAACACTCCCAGCCGGGCGACTGCCTGGTGGATCTGCGCCCTGGTGGCGGCAGCGCTGTACGGCAACTACTACGTCTACGACTCCATCGGCCCGGTGGCCGACGCCCTGCAGGCGCAGCGCGGCTTTAGCGACACCCAGGTCGGCCTGCTCAATGCCGTCTACAGCTTGCCCAATGTGGTGTTGATCCTGCTGGGCGGTGTGCTGGTGGATCGTTTCGGGGCCGCGAAGGTGACGCTGGGCACGGCGGGCATCTGTCTGCTGGGGGCGCTGCTCACGGCGCTCAGCCCGAACTTCGAAGGCATGGTGGCGGGGCGGCTGCTCTTTGGCATCGGCGCGGAGACCTTCGGCATTTCGACGCTGGCGGTGCTGGCCCAGTACTTCGCTGGCAGCAACGTCGCCTTCACCATGGGCCTGGCGCTGTCGCTGGGGCGGCTGGGGTCGTATTCCACCGACATGTCGCCGACCTGGTTCCCCAACGCCTATGCCCAGGGCTGGCAACCCCCGCTGCTGATCGCAGCCGCGATGGCGGCGGCCTCCTTCGCAGCCGCTGCGGTGTACTGGTGGATCGACCGACGCGTCTCCGCCGCCGCCAAACATGCGGCGGAAAAACAGGCGCAGCCCTTCGTCTGGCGGGACCTGCTGCACTTCGGCAAGGCCTATTGGTACCTGCTGATCCTGTGTGTGCTGTGGTACTCGGTGATCCTGGCGTTCCGCAGCACCTTCTCGATCAAATACTTCCAGCATGTGCACGGGCTGGATCTGGCGGCCGCTGGTGAGATGAACAGCTACGTGTTCCTGGCGGCGGTGTTTGCCACGCCCGCCTTTGGCTGGCTGTGTGACCGGGTCGGGCGGTACGCCCCGTTCCTGGCCTTCGGTGCGGTGCTGCTGCCGATCTCGCTGGCGGTGATGGCGCTCAGCCACTCGGGTCTGTGGGTCTCCACCGCGCTGATTGGCGTGAGCTTCTCGCTGGTGCCCGCGGTCATGTGGCCGCTGGCCAGCAAGGTGGTGGCGCCCCAGCGATTCGGCACCGCCATCGGTCTGATGTGGGTGGTGCAGAACGCGGGCATCGGCGGCGCGAACCTTGTGGCGGGATGGCTCAACACCCGGGCCGGGGCCAGCGCGCAGAACCCTGCCGGCTACAACGACATGATGTGGTTCTTCGGAACCTGCAGTGTCATTGGTGCCGTGTTCGCGCTGGTCCTGTGGGCCACTGCGGGCCGCAAGGACCAGGAGCTGGCTTCCCGCGCGTGAGCGCCGATCAAGCCCCGGCACCACCGCCTTCCATCACACGCGACAGGGCCGAGGTCGCGCGCAGGTTGCTGCGCGCATAGCCGCCTCCCAGGGCGGACCCGATCTGACGGAGCACAGCGCACAGACGGGTGAACAGGCTCAGAGCAATCATGACGTTCTCCTGAAGGCCCTCGCTGCGACAGTGCGGCGAGGGCATGGGGACAGCGTGCGCCTGCACGCGGGGCCACGCATTGCGCAGCGTCAATGTCCAAGGGCCCTCAAACCCGTTGTGCGCTCGATCTTGCGTTGGGTCAACGCCTAACTTTGAGGACGACGGGCGTCCACGCCACCTCCGACCGCTGCGCTCCGAACTGTCCGTGCAATCCACGCGCCCGCCTGCCTTCGATTCCATTCCATCGTGCAGATCTGTCATATTCAGTGGAATCGAATATGCATATTCCCGTTGATTTAAACGGCAGTAACGGACCCATTTAATTACTGTCTACCGTACCTTCTGTATCCCATCGGTCCTGGATATCCTGCATCCCGTGTGGTGCTGATTTCCGTTCGATATTCGGGACTCCAGAAAAAGGATATTCGCGTCGATTCCCTGTCGACGTGACAAGGACGGTTCCGGCACCACGCAAACCCCTGTGTTCAGTTGCCCCTGGCGGCCTCATCAGCCCCAGGCCTGGCCCCGCCGTGGCCGTTTGCCGGAAATGTCATTCATGAACGGGTTGTCATCACCGCTGATGACGCAGTCGGAGATATGCAGTGAATCCCCTCCGTGGTGCGTCGAGATATTGCGCGATCTGGAATCAAGGCTTGCTGGAGATTCTGGGTTTCCCTGTGTATTTTCAAAGAACGCCTTCAAGAAGAAACTCATCCGATTCATATTTGTCGGCACCGCCGACCGCGATGGGGTGGAGCATCTTGCCAAAGGACTGGCGCAGTATGTCCAGCTCTCGCGGGAGTGGGATGGCAGTCTGGATACGGCGTATCCCCTGGTGGTTGGCTTCTCACGCGAGGCGATTGAGGCCGACACCGCTGAGGGCTACGACGCCTTCGGCTGGCGGATGCTGCAGGCGCTGCATGAGCTGGATCCGGCGCCCTGGCCGGCCCATGTCGGGCAGGACGCCAATGCGGCGGACTGGTCCATGTGCTTCAACGGGATGCCGCTGTTCGTCAACATGAGCCATCCCCTGCACCAGGCGCGGCGCAGTCGCCACCTGGGGCGGCACTTCCTCTTCGTGATCAACCCGCGCGAGCGCTTCGATGTGTTCGCGGGTGACACGCCCGGCGGCCGTCAGGTCCGCACCAACATCCGCCAGCGCATCGAGCGCTATGACGGTCAGCCGCATGCGCCGCAGCTGGGGTTCTTTGGCGCCGACAGCCGCGAATGGTGGCAGTACAGCCTGCTGGACCACAACGGCCCGCGCGCCGACCGCTGCCCCTTCCTCGTTCGCGCCAGCGCGACTTCCGCCGCCAGCGCTGCCGCCGGCGCTCATGCCGGCGCTCATGCCGGCGTTCACAGCGGCGCTCCCTCTCACCCTTCCACCACCACGCCCACACCATGACCCCTCTCATCGTTTCCCAAGGCCGAGTGGCCGACCGCGCACCGCGGATGATCGAAGGCGCGGCGCGTACCGCGCAGGCCCTGCAGCAGCGCTACGGATGCAGCGTCCAGTCGGTCGGCGTGCCGCAGCCCCATGCCCATGACGACTGGCGCGAGAGCCTGCCCCAGGCTCGCGACACGCTGCTCGGACTGCGCGATGCCATCGACAGCAGCCTGCGCCGCGAACCGCTGACGGTGATGCTGTCCAACACCTGCTCGGCCAGTCTCGCCAGCCTGCCGCAGGTCGCGCGATCGATGCCGGATGCGGTAGTGCTCTGGATCGATGCGCATGGCGACTTCAACACACCGGACACCACCGGGTCCGGCTATCTCGGCGGCATGGTGCTGGCCGGTGCCTGCGGGCTCTGGGACAGCGGCCATGGTGCGGGTCTGAAGCCCAGTCAGGTGGTCTTGGTCGGCGCCCGCGACATTGACCCGCCCGAGCAGGCCCTGCTGACGCAAGCCGGTGTGCGCATCCTGCCGCCCGCGCAGGTCACGCCGGAGGCGGTGCTCGCAGCCATCGGCACGGCGCCGGTCTGGGTGCATATCGACTGGGATGTGCTGGACCCGGGCCATCTGCCCGCCGATTACTCGGTGCCCGATGGGCTGCATCCATCGCAGATCCGCGCGCTGTTCGAAGCGATTCCTTCGGAGCAGCTGCGCGGCATCGAGCTGGCGGAATTCAACGCCTCGCTGGATGAGCGGATCAATGCGGCCGCGCTCGACGTGATTCTCGACATCGTGGCGCCCGTGTTCGAACGCCACGCGGCGCGCTGAAACGGGTCGCCCGACCGGACCGTCTCGACACCCACATCAAGGACATCTCATGCCTCTGTACAACAGCATCCTCGACACCATCGGCCGCACGCCCATCGTCAAACTGCATCGCGTCGCACCGCCGCACGTGAGCCTCTACGTGAAGGTCGAATCCTTCAATCCCGGCGGCTCGGTCAAGGACCGTCTTGCGCTTTCCGTCGTGCTCGACGCCGAAGCCAAGGGCCTGCTCCGACCAGGCGACACCCTCTGCGAATGCACTTCCGGCAATGTCGGCATCGCGCTGGCGATGGTGGCCGCAGCGCGCGGCTACCGCTTCGTGGCGGTGATGTCCGATTCCTACTCGCTGGAGCGGCGCAAGCTGATCCGCGCCTATGGCGGCAAGGTGCTGCTGTTCCCCGCGGCGCTGGGCAGCAGTGGCGGCAACCGCATCGCCGATGAGCTGGCGGATCGCCATGGCTGGTTCCGCGCGCGCCAGTTCGACAACCCCGCCAACCCCGCCTATCACCGGGAGACCACCGCCGCGGAAATCCTCAGCGACTTCGCCGGCAAGCGTCTGGATTACTTCGTCACCGGCTTTGGCACCACCGGCACGCTGACCGGCGTCGGGCAGATGCTGAAGCTGGCGCGTCCGCAGGTGCGGGTGGTGGCGGCGGAGCCGGCCAATGCGGCGGTGCTCGCGGGGCAGCCGTGGCAGGTGCATCAGATCCAGGGGTGGGCGCCGAACTTCGTGCCGAGTGTGCTCGACCCGGCAGTGATTGATGAGCTGCGTCCGATCGACGAGATCGTCGGACGCGACACCTCGCGCCGCTTGGCCGCGGAGGAGGGCATCTTCGTGGGCATCTCCGCCGGTGCGACCGTGGCGACGGCGCTAGAGGTGGCGCGTGAAGCCCCGGCTGGAACGGTGCTGCTGGCGATGCTGCCCGATACCGGCGAGCGTTACCTCTCGACCTTCCTGATGGATGGTGTGAACGAAGGCTCCGACGACGACTGGCTCGGCGGGCTGGGTGGGCCCTCCATTGCGGCGCTGGCCGATGCGGCCGCGGATGCGGACGTAGATGCAGACGCGGATGCAGACGTGGATGCAGCGGCAGAAGCGAAGGCTGAAGCGAAGCCAAACGCGAAGACCCCGGCGCCCTCGTCCCAGCAGCCTGACGCGCAGTCCGCTTGATGTCGTCGATCCCTCTAGAGCATCTCCAAGGAGCCCTCCCATGATGGAGTTCATTCCACCGGCCACGCGCTTCGTGGCCTTGCCCGAGCCCTTCACACTCAAACGCGGCGGCATCCTGACCGGCGCCCGACTGGCCTACGAGACTGTCGGCCAGCTCAATGCGGATCGAAGCAATGCGCTGCTGATCCTGACCGGCCTGTCGCCGGACGCGCATCTGTGCAGCCATGACAGCGACTCGACGCCTGGATGGTGGGAAGGCATGGTCGGCCCGGGAAAGCCGATCGATACGGACCGCTGGTTCGTCGTGTGCGTCAATTCGCTGGGCAGCTGCAAGGGTTCGACCGGACCGGCTTCGTTGAATGCCGCGACCGGCCGCACCTATGGTCCGGACTTCCCGGCGCTGTCGGTGGAAGACCTGGCCGATGCGGCTGCCCATGCAGTGCGCGCCCTGGGCATCGAGCAACTGGCCGTGGTGCTGGGGGCGTCGATGGGCGGCATGACGGCACTGTCGCTGGTGGCGCGCCATCCCGGCCTCGCCCGTCACCTGATCCACCTCTCCGGGGCGGTGCATGCGCAGCCGCTGGCCATCGCGCTGCGGGCCCTGCAGCGCGAACTCATCCAGTCCGATCCGGATTGGCAGGGCGGGCATTACGACGGGCATCGGTTTCCGCTGAAGGGGATGGTGGCCGCGCGCAAGCTGGGGCTGATCACCTACCGGTCGGGAGAAGAGTGGGCGGCGCGCTTCGGCCGCGAGCGGCTGAACCCGGCGATGCTGGCCGCGACGGGCGCACCGGCGATGGACTTCGCGGTCGAGGGCTATCTCGCCTGTCAGGCGCACCGCTTCGTCCGCTCGTTTGATCCGAATGCCTATCTGGCGCTGAGCCGTGCCATCGACACCTTCGATCTGGGCGACGAGGCGGGCGGGGATGCCGATGTGGCGCTACGCCGCTTGCGGCTGGAAAGCGCGCTGGTCATTGGGGTGGAGAGCGACTTCCTGTTCCCGGTGTCGCAGCAGCGCCGCGTCGCGGAGGGGCTGGATGCGGGCGGCGTGGCGGTCACCTTCCATGCGCTGGATTCGTTGGCGGGGCACGATGCGTTTCTGGCCGATCTGGCTGCGTTCGGGGCGCCGATCAGGGCGTTTCTCGATGAGGTCCAGGCAGGCGCATCCCACGTGCCGGTGCGGACCACCGCCGCGTCGGTCAACGAAGTGCAGGCGATGAAGACGAGTGGCAAAGAGGCTGCGTCCCAGTCGGACCTCTCCATGCCATCCAACCCAGCCGCTTCGGCGGCAACGACTGCAACGGCTGCAACGGGTTCAACGGGTGCAACGGGTGCAACGGCTGCAACGGGTGCAACGGGTGCAACGGGTGCAACGGCTGCAGCGGCCTCAGCAGCCTCAGCGGCCTCAGCGGCTGCGGCGGCCGAACCCACCGTGCTCACGCCGGTCTGAGGAGGGTCACATGTCCACAACGAACATCGCCACTCACCGGCCGCCCACCACAGGTCCCTTGGGTCCGTCCGCCGCAACCCCTGCAACCCCTGCAACCGCCGCAACCGCCGCAACCGCCGCAACCGCCGCAACCGCCGCAACCGCCG
>CBIHOT010000078.1:0-16141 GCA_966211495.1 uncultured Roseateles sp.
GCGCTTGTCGAAGCCCAGGAACACGTCCTTGAACTGGTTCATGCCCGCGTTGGTGAACAGCAGCGTCGGGTCGTCACCGGGCACCACCGGGCTGGAGGCGACGATCTGGTGGCCCTTGGATTCGAAGAACTTCAAAAACGTATTGCGGATCTCAGCGGCTTTCATGCCAGTCCTTTAGCTGTTGCACCCAGCGGTTTGCACCTCTGCCAGGCCTTGGGCGCCGGCAGACACGGTCAGGAATTCCTGGCGAAACGACTTTGCAAGCAAATGTCTGCAGTGCGGGCTGCGGATGCTTGATTCAGCGTCGTTTTCGCGAAGCTTTCCATTATAGGAGCGGCCCTTGCTCTCGCACCGGCCTGGCAACTCCGTGACGTGGCGCCCATGCCAAACCCGATAGGATGGTCCGCACACAGAGAGCCACTCTCGAACATCTCTCCCGGAGCAACGACGATGGACACCCCCGTTTCCCCGCTGGCCCAGCTCAAGGACCCCAGCCTCCTCAAGACCGATGCCCTGATCAATGGCGAATGGGTCGGCGGCGCCGCCCGTTTCGATGTGGACGACCCCGCCACCGGCGAACTGCTGACCCACGTGGCGAACCTCGGCGCGTCCGAGGCGGACGCTGCCGTCACCGCGGCCGAAGCGGCCTGGCCGGCATGGCGCGCCAAGACGGCAAAGGAACGGGCCGCCATCCTGATGCGCTGGTACCACCTGTTGATTCAGCATGCGGACGACCTGTCCCGCATCCTGACGGCCGAACAGGGCAAGCCGCTGGCGGAAGCGCGGGGCGAGATCGTGTACGGCGCCAGCTTCCTGGAATGGTTCGCCGAAGAAGCCAAGCGGGTCTATGGAGAAACCATCCCGGCCACTGAAGGCAGCAAGCGTTACCTGGTGCTGCGCCAGCCGGTGGGCGTGTGCGCGGCCATCACGCCGTGGAACTTTCCGCTGGCCATGATCACCCGCAAGGTGGCGCCGGCGCTGGCGGCCGGCTGCCCGGTGGTCATCAAGCCGGCCGAGCAGACGCCGCTGACCGCCCTGGCGGCCGCAGAGCTGGCCCAGCGCGCCGGCATGCCGGCCGGGGTGCTCAATGTGGTGACCGGCGACGGTGAGCATTCGGTGGCCATCGGCAAGGTGCTGTGCGAACGGGATGCGGTGCGGCACCTGTCGTTCACCGGCTCCACCGAAGTGGGCCGCATCCTGATGGCGCAGTGCGCGCCCACCATCAAGAAGCTGTCGCTGGAGCTGGGTGGCAATGCGCCGTTCCTGGTGTTTGACGACGCGGATCTGGACAGCGCGGTGGATGGCGCCATTGCCAGCAAGTACCGCAATGCCGGCCAGACCTGCGTCTGCGCCAACCGGCTGTATGTGCAGGACAGCGTCTACGACAGTTTCGTGGACAAGCTCTCCGCCAAGGTGGAAGCCTTGAAGGTGGGCAACGGTTTTGAAGCGGGCGTGTCGCTGGGCCCGCTGATCGACGATGCCGCGATGGCCAAGGTGGAGCGCCACGTGGCCGATGCCACCAGCAAGGGCGCCCGCATCGTGACTGGCGGCAGCCGGACGGGAGACCGCTTCTTCCAGCCGACGGTGCTGGCGGACGTCACCTCGGACATGCTCTGCGCCCGGGAAGAGACCTTCGGACCGGTGGCCCCGATCTTCCGGTTCCAGACCGAAGCGGAAGCCATCCAGATGGCCAATGCCACCGAATTCGGCCTGGCCAGCTATTTCTACAGCCGGGACATCGGCCGCATTTTCCGGGTCGGTGAAGCCCTGGAGTCCGGCATGGTGGGGGTCAATACCGGCCTGATCTCGACGGCGGAGGTGCCCTTCGGCGGCGTCAAGCAGTCGGGCCTCGGCCGCGAGGGCGGGCACCAGGGCATCGATGAATATCTGGAGACCAAGTACCTCTGCCTGGGCGGCATTTGAGGGATGCGGGCCTGGACCCGCTCACCACCGCAGCCACTTCGGGCCCATGAGGGCGCCAAGGCCGGTGGGAATCAGCAGGCCGGCCACATACCAGATCGCCCAGAACGGCAGTTGCATCTCCGGGCAGTGCAGGCAATAGACGGTGGTGGCGCTGGCCCCGGCCAGCAGCCCGATCACCGCACCCGTCAGCCGCAGCCGCGTCGGGGCCATGCCGCGCACCGCCCAGAAGAGCGCCAGGAATCCGGGCGCTGACAGCACCGCAATATTGAATGGGCAACTCCGCCAGGACAGGCCCAGCAACAGCGGCCGCCACTCATCCAGCGGCGCCCACGCCAAGGTGACGAGGGCGCCCAGCCAGAGAGCTGCCAGCGGCACGACGATCCACAGCCAGCCGCGACCCAGCGGCAGCCCCGGGCGGGCCAGACGCAGCATCATCTGGCCGGCCCCAATCGCCAACAGCGCCGGAAAGGCGACCTTCAGCCAGAAGCGCGGGGTGGTGGTTACCGCCGCGAGGTCGGTGCGCAGTCCCAGCAGCGCGAGCATGAGCGCGGTCGCGCCGAGCAGGCTGATCAGCATCGCCGCGGCATATCGACGCGGCGGTGCGGATCGGTCCGCAGCGCCGGCTTCGGCAGCCAGCATCGCGACCAGGTCGTCGGTTTTCATGTCACTCCTCGAATCATCTGGGCCAGGGCCTTCAGCCCGCGGTGGATGCCCACCTTGATGGCGGACTCGGACAGCCCCGTCAATTGCGCCGTCTCCGCCACCGAGAGGCCTTGCAGCTTCACATGCAGGATCGGCAACCGGTGACGGTCCGGGAGTTGCGACAGCAACTGATCCACATCCCGCCGGGCATGGGCGGCTTCGTCATCGGAGGCGGCAAAAAGGTCTTCGGCCTCTTCGTCCAGCGGCTCCGTCCAGGCCTCGTGACGATAACGGCTGCGCAGGAAGTCCGCCGTCTTGTAGCGGGCAATTGCATACATCCAGGCCGTCAGCGGCTGCTCGGGCAGATAGGTGTGGCGGCCGTTGTGCACGGCGATCAGGATCTCCTGCACGAGATCTTCCACGTCCTGCGGCTTGTCATGCAGCCGTTTGCGCAGGAAGGCACGCAGCACGCCGCCCATCGCCTGCAGGAACGATTGGTAAGCGCGGGTGTCCCCGTCGAGCGCCGAGAGGAACAGCGATTTCAGCTGCTGCTCGGTGGCCCGTGCGCTGGCCTGTGCGGGGCTCAGGCCGGGCACGGGGGCGGTGGTGGGGGCGCCAGCGGCGGAGTCCATCGTGCGATTGTCCGTGCGACCTGGCATCGAGGTGTCGGGAGTTGTGCGGAGTCGGGGGATAGCGTCCCTGCGCTGGGGGGATGAAGGGGCGGGCGCTTGCGCGGGCGATGGCGGCTGAGCCTGGGCTGGGGCCCGAGCAGGGGACGGAGCAAAGGGCCGCGCCGGCAGTCGCGGAGAACTCGGCCACGCGCGTAGCTGCGGCGGTGGTGCGTCGCTCGGCCTCATCCTGGCTTGCGGCGGCGGTAAGTCGCCCCAAACGGGTGGGACTCAGCGAGGTTCATGGCGACGCCGTTTCTGTGAAGACAGACCCCGGTCCATCAGATGATCCAACGAGAGGGCGCCCGGCCCCCCGGCGGCGATCGCCATCGCCATGGCGAACCAGGTGGCGTGCACCGGCCAGCCGTCCGGGACCGTGAGCTGGATCACCACGATCATGCCCATCAGGGCGCAAGCCGCCAGGCGTGTGCCCAGACCGGCGATCAGCAGCAAGGGCAAGGCCACCTCGCTGCAGGCCGACAGAAACGCCATCACGGCGGGGGCAGGAAACGGATAAGGGCCGCCCGGCAGGTGTAGCTGGAACTCGTCAGTGAACAGCGCAACGGCAACATCATTGAGATGCAGAAAGCCGTCCCATTTGAGCAGTCCGGATTTGAGGAAGGGCACAGCAATCGCCAGACGCAGGGCAAGCTGGGCGAGCCACGCGGGAGGCGCGAGCCGTGCCGACCACCGGGAGCCCAATGACGCGTCCCCGTTGGCTGCGAGGCGGGTCTGTGCGGTGGGAACCATGGCGGGAGCTGCTGCGCCGGAGGCTCGGTTGTTGAACGGGGTCATGCGAGGGTCTCCTCGGACAGGGACGCAAAGACGCCGGCCTTGATCAGCGCGGCGAGGTGATCGGTGAGATCAAAAGACGGATCCGCCGACAGGCCCGCCTCGGCTGCGCGGGCCAGCGGCTGCCCGTCCAGCAAGGACTGCAGGAACGGTGCCGCGTCATCCGGAAGGTGAGTGACGATCACCTCGTCTGCAGGGCGGGTCACAAGGCCGGTCTGGGCCTGGGTGGCGGTGACCGCGCCCACGGCTCCCTCCTGGCGATTGAGGGCGAAGATGGATACCGCTGGATAGGACGATCGCACCCACTGCGCAGCAGGGTGCGCGCGCAACTGGAGGTCTGGCAGGTTCTGGACCGGTACCGCAGCGAGGTCGGCAGCCGTCAGCGCAGGGGCGTCTGCCGCGTGATAGGCGTCCAGCCACGCGCGTTCGATGCGTGCCACGTCCGCCAGCCAGGGCATCTCGGCTGCGTAGGGATAGGCGGCGATGAAGGCCGGGAAGGCCCGCCCATAGTCGAACAGCAGCGGCGAATCCGGCGGCGTTTCACGGACGTGAGACCGGGCCATCGCGCGGAAGAAGTCCTCCCCCACGATGCGCTGCACTGCGGGATAGATCGCCGCCAGCGCTGCAATGAGACTGACGGTCACATTGTTGCGATAGACGTTGTAGCGTTTGACGACCGAGGCGCCATCGGCCTGCAGGACGATGCCGGGGGGAGGTGCGGCCGGGTCGAGCAGGCCGGGCGCGAGTTGGGCGGCGAAGTCAGTGGACATCGAGCACCTCGGCGATCAGGGGGCGGATGGTGGGGCCGTGCGCGCCAGCGGGTCGCTCCGACGATCCTTCGGATGAATCGTTGGGTGAGGGGGGCTGCCATGGCTGCAGGTCGAGCGCTTGCGCCATCTGCGCCTTGAAGACCGCCCAGGGCGGAAGTTCGCTGTCCCATTCGATGAGGGTGGGCACCGGCCCGACCTGCGCGATCAACTCGGCATACAGCGCCCAGACCTCCGGCCCGACGCAGCGATCATGGCTGTCGATCAGCAGCCGCTCCCCGTGTTCGTCCCGCTGTTCGCTGTGGCCTGCCAGATGCACTTGACCCACGGCGGACAGCGGCAGCTCGCTCAGATACTGCCGCACGTCGAAGCCGTGGTTGGTCGCACTGACCACCACGTTGTTGAGATCGAGCAGCAGGCCACAGCCGGTATGTTGTACGACTTCGCGCAGGAACTGCGGCTCGCTGAGCTCCGAGGTGTTGAAACGCAGATAGGTGGCGGGGTTCTCCAGCAGCAGCGGCCGACCGAGCGCGCTCTGCACCTGATCGATGTGCTGGCAGACCTGCTGCAAGGTGGCCGCGGTGTAGGGGAGCGGCAGCAGGTCGTTGAAGAACCGGCCGCCGTGCGACGACCAGGCCAGGTGTTCAGACACCAGGGCGGGCTGGTAACGCTGCACTACTGCCACCAGCCGCGCGAGGTGGGCATCGTCCAGCGGCTCAGCGCCGCCAATGGAGAGGCCCACGCCATGCACGGACAGCGGATAGGCTGCACGCAGGGCCGACAGCGCACGGTGGGGCGGGCCACCGGCGCCCATGTAGTTCTCGGCGTGGACTTCGAAGAAGGTGTGTGGGAGCGAGTCCGCGAGAACCTCGGTCAGATAGGCCGGCTTGAAGCTTGCGCCCACCCGCAGGGAAGCGCTGTGCACGACGGGCCAGACCGCGTTCGGATGCGCATCCGCGATGGCTGCAGGCCCGGTGCCGTTCATGGCTGACCTCGCAGATGAAGGCGAAGAAGCAGGCAGCGATGGAGGTGCAGAACGGGTGGCCGCGACCGACCTTGCGGAGACGGGCGCAGCGTGTGCGGCAGAGGGAGCGCGAAACACGGAGACCTCCTGGGCATGAGGGGCGCGGCGCGGGAGCGGCACGCAGACCTTGCGAAGGCCGCAGGCATGCAGGCCTGCGGGCACCCACCCACCAGGCGTCGACGCCTGGTGAAGGCGGGCATCCGGGTTTCAGCGCTTCATGATGGGCGTCAGCGACCCTTGTCCGCCGGGCACCTTCATGGAGGTGCAGGTGCCGGCCGGCACGTACTTCCAGGCGTTGCCTTGATAGTCCTCGGTGGAGGTGCCCTGGCAAGTGGTGCCGGGGCCGGCGGCGCAGTCGTTCTGGCCCTTGAGGGCGACGCCGTAGCACTTTTCCTTCTTGGCTTCGGACTTGGTGTCCGCCTTGGCCTCAGGCATGGCGCCGGCATGGGCCGAAGTGGCCAGAACGCCAGCGACGGCGGAAGCGAGCAGGGCAGCGGTGAAGGTGACTTTGCTGGACATGGTGTTCTCCAATCGTTGAGAGGGCGAGCGGTTCAGCAGCGGTGTGCTGCCGGCCACGAGGGGTAGTTCGTGCCGCTTGGCGATTGGGTTACAGCGGGGAGATTTTTTTTAATCGATGGTTGCCTGCGCGGGGAAGTTATCAACCGCCGGCGGCATCTTGATGGTGACCGGACTCAACGGTGCCGCTGTTCACGACGGTAGCCAGTGGCATCGCCTCGTCTGATTGCGCAAATGAAACCGAACCTGTTCGGTGGTCTGGCGTCGCTTCCCAGCGCTGCCTGAGTCGAACCCTGCCAACAATCGATCGCCAGCCGACTGACGGCTTACAGCACAGCCTGAATCGGTGCCGGGAGCGTTGTAACGCGATTGGTTCTGGAGCGGGTGATGGGAATCGAACCCACGTATCGAGCTTGGGAAGCTAGCGTTCTACCATTGAACTACACCCGCATCGCTGGCCATTGTAGCCGAGCTATCGCGCGCGCCGCAGCATTCCGGACCGCCCACACCTTCCACGCCTGAAGCCGCCCGCCGCCCACTGCCCGAGGAGCAACCATCCCTCCGCGCGGGCGCTCTTCGACCCTACTCAGACGCTGTTTGTCCGATTCATGTTGCAATGCTGAACGCTACCTGAACGTTTGCTTGCAAGCCCTCCATGACTCCACCGGCCGCTCCCTCGTCTGCCCACGCCCCGGGCGTCCCTGACACCGTTCGCGCTCAGCCCCAGGCCAATCGCGCTTCCGGCTCCCGCGGCGCCACACCCGCAGCTGTGGAAACGGGTCGCCATCCTCACCTGGTCTGGGCGTTGCTGGCGTTGGCCCTAGGGGGCTTCTCGATCGGGACCACCGAATTCGCAGCGATGACGCTGGTGCCGTTCTTTTCCCCGGACCTGGGCATTGACGTTCCCACCGCCGGCCGCGTGATCAGTGCCTATGCGTTGGGCGTCGTCGTCGGCGCGCCGATCTTCGCCACCCTCGGCGCGAAACTCCCCCGACGTACCCTCCTGATCCTGCTGATGATGGCCTTCGCCGTCGGCAACGGCCTGAGCGCCATCGCGCCGGGCTATCACTCGATGCTGCTGTTCCGCTTCCTCAGCGGCCTGCCGCACGGCGCCTACTTTGGTGTGGGCGCACTGGTCGCTGCCTCGCTGGTGGCCCCGGAACGCCGCGCCCAGGCGGTCAGCATGATGATGCTGGGTCTGACCGTCGCCACCATCATCGGTGTGCCGCTGGCCAATGCGCTGGGGCAGTGGGTCGGCTGGCGCTGGGGCTTTGCCATCGTCGCGCTGCTGTCGCTGTGCACGGCCGCGCTGGTCGCGACCCAGGTCCCCAAGGACAAGGTTCAACCCGGCGCCAGCGCCATGCGCGAACTCGGCGCGCTGGCCAAGCGTCAGGTCTGGCTCACGCTCGGCATCGGCGCCATCGGCTTTGGCGGCATGTTCGCGGTCTACACCTACCTGGCCTCCACCCTGCTGGAAGTGACCGGCGCCAGCCCGTCGATGCTGCCCATCGTGTTCAGCGTGTTTGGCCTGGGCATGACGGTCGGCACCCTGGCCTGCGCCTGGGCCGCGGACCGCGCGCTCATGCCCACCGTCGGGGGCATCCTCCTGTGGAGCGCCGTCTCCCTGGCGCTGTTCCCGTTTGCTGCCGGCCATCTGTGGACACTGTTGCCGGTGGTCTTCATGATCGGCTGCGGCGGCGGTCTGGGCGCGGTGTTGCAGACCCGTCTGATGGACGTCGCAGGGGATGCGCAGACCTTGGCAGCCGCGCTCAATCATTCGGCCTTCAATGCGGCCAATGCCCTGGGCCCCTGGCTGGGCGGCATGGCCATTGCGGCGGGTTACGGCTGGACGTCCACCGGCTGGGTCGGCCTGGCTCTGGCCATTGGCGGTCTGCTGGTCTGGGGCCTCTCCCTGGCCGACGACCGCCGCACGGGCGCGCGCAAGGCTGTCACGTGACCACCTCTTCACTGCGATAATCCCGCGCTTGCTGAGTCAAGAGAGTTCTCATGCCTGTCCACATGGCTGAATGGCTGCCGCCCGTGCGCTACTGGGTGTTGGCGATCTTCATCGCTTCCGCGCTGTACGCCCACTTCCGAGGCCGTGTGCGTTTCAAGCTGGCGCGCGCGCTGACCGATTTCACGGTGCTTCTGGCGCCCATCAATGCGGCCATGTATCTGTTCTCGCGGCCGCCTGCGACCCCCTACCTGAAGACCGAAGACTTCAAGGAACTGGACCTGCTGCGCGACAACTGGCAGTTGATCCGCGATGAAGCGCTGCGCCTGAATGACGAGGGCTACATCAAGGCCGCCTCCGGCTACAACGACATCGGCTTCAACTCCTTCTTCCGCACCGGCTGGAAGCGCTTCTACCTCAAGTGGTATGACCGGGACATGGAATCTGCGCAGGCCTTGTGTCCAAAGACCGTCGAACTGCTGCGCCGGATCCCCACGATCAAGGCCGCCATGTTTGCCTCGCTGCCGCCGGGTGCGCGCCTGGTGCGCCATCGCGACCCCTATGCCGGATCGCTGCGCTACCACCTGGGCCTGACCACTCCCAACCATCCTGACTGCTTCATCGAAGTGGACGGCGAGCGTTATCACTGGCGCGACGGCGAAGCGGTGATGTTCGATGAGACCTTCATCCACTACGCCGAGAACAGCACCCAGCATCAGCGCGTGATCCTGTTCTGCGACGTGGAGCGTCCGCTGCACTTCGCCCCGATGCGCTGGCTCAATCGCTGGTTCGGCAAGGTGGTCATGACCGCTGCGGCCACGCAGAACCTGGAGTCCGAACCGATCGGCGGACTCAACAAGTTCTTCTTCCACGCCTACAAGGTGCGGATCTTCTTCAAGGCCTTCAAGCAGCGCACCCGCCTGGGTTATTACATCGTCAAGTGGGCGCTGATCCTGGGCATTCTGGCTGCGATCTTCCTCTGATGCTTCCCATTGACGAGGCCATCCCCGGCCTCGTCAAAGCGCGTCGCTAAAGTGCCGCGCTAAAGCGCCGCGTTAAGCGCTTCGTCAAAGCGCCTCCTGCAGCGCCCCAGCCTGCGGCCCGAACGCATAAGCATCCATCCCCAGACAGCCGAAGGTCACGGCCTCGAAGATGCGCCGTGGCGCTTCGTCCCGACCGCCGAGCCCGGCGGCCACGAACCAGGGCAGCAGATGCTCATCGGTCGGATGCATCATCACCGCGTTCGGCGCCTGGGCTCGGTATTGCGCCAGAGCGTCCCAGTCCCGCGCCTCGCTGCGCGCTGCAAACCAGTTCCGGAACGCGGCGGACTCCGGCATCTCCGGATCGTTCTCGCTGGGCGCGCCGCCCCAGGGGCGCTGGCTCATCAGCAAACGCAGGTTGTGGGTGATGCTGCCGGTGGCCAGCACCAGCACCCCGTCCTCGGACAGCGATCTCAACTGCGCCCCCATCGCCATCAGCTCGGCCGGTGACGCCATCGGCGTGAGGGCCAGCGGCACCACCGGCACATCGGCGTCGGGATAGAGGTAGCGCATCGCCGTCCAGATGCCGTGATCCAGGCCGCCGCGGTCCAGCACCGGCGCCTGCAGACGCTCACCCACCGTGGCCGCCAGCTCTGGCGAGCCGGGCGCGTCATACCGCACTTCGTACAGCTCCTGCGGGAAGCCGCCAAAGTCGTAGATGGCTTCATGCTGCGCGCCGCCCAGCAGCACCGGGCTGCGCGCCGTGGTGTGGGCGGAAACGGCCAGCACCGCCCGAGGGCGGCCGAAGCGGCGGTCCAGGGTCTGGCCGAGGTGGGTGAGAAAGGCACCGGTCGCTCCAGGCTCCAGCGCGATCATCGGGGAGCCGTGCGAGACAAAGAGGGCAGGGAAGTGCATGTTCATGCCTTCATTGCAGCGCGGACCGGCCGGTCGGGGATCAAAACCCCTTGCATGCTCTGTTCAAACTGCTTGTACCTCCGAGGACGTGCGGGCCCGTCATTCGCTACAGTGCACCCATGAGCGCGCAATCTCCGTCCCAGTCCGTTCCGCCTTCCGGCACCTGGCCGGCCACCGACCCAGCCACCAGCTCCCGCCGTCCGCCGTCCCTGTGGCGCCAGACGGCCCTCCAGACCTGGCGCGATGCGCGGGCGGGGGAACTCTCGCTGCTGGTCCTGGCCCTGATCCTGGCGGTGGCGGCGGTGTGCGCCGTGGCCTTCCTGTCCGACCGCCTGGACCGCGGTCTGCGTCGCGATGCGGCGCAGTTGCTGGGCGGCGATGTGGTGCTCGCCAGCGACCAGCCCACACCCGCCCCGGTGCGGGCACTGGCGCAGCGCCTGAACATGCAGACGGTGGACACCCTCAGCTTTCCCAGCATGGCCCGCGCGCCGGAAGCGCAGGGCGGGGGTAGCCGGCTGGTGTCGGTGAAGGCGGTCAGCCCCAGTTATCCGCTGCGCGGCAAGCTGACGCTGTCCGATGGCACCAAGACCGGTGCGCCTGCGCCTGGCACGGTGTGGGTCGACCCCGGCGTGCTGACGGCCTTGAGTGTCAAGGTGGGCGACTCGGTGCTGCTGGGAGATGCCACGCTGCGCATCGCCGGCCAGATCGGCAATGAGCCCGACCGCGGCGCCGGTTTCATGAACCTGATGCCGCGGGTGATGGTGGCCCAGGCGGATCTTCCAGCCACCGGGCTGATCCAGCCGGCCAGCCGCGTGACCTACCGCTTCGGGGTGGTGGGCAATGAAGCGGCGGTACGCAGCTTCACCACGGAGACGCAGCAGGCGGTCAAGACGCAAAACTGGCGCGGCATCCGGCTCGAGTCGCTGGAGTCCGGCCGTCCGGAGATGCGCCAGACGCTGGACCGGGCCACCAAGTTCCTCAACCTCGTGGCCCTGCTGGCGGCGCTGCTGGCGGCCATTGCGGTGGCGCTGGCCGCCCGCGAATTCGCCAATCGCCATCTGAACGACTGCGCCATGCTGCGCGTGCTGGGGCAGCCGCAGCGCCGGCTGTCCCGGGTGTTCACCCTGGAGTTCGCGCTCGTGGGCGCGGTGGGGAGCGGCCTGGGCATCCTGCTGGGCTTTCTGCTGCACTATGTCTTCATCGGCCTGCTCGCCGGCCTGATCGCGGTGGACCTGCCTGCGGCCGGCGCCTGGCCGGTGCTGCTGGGCCTGGGCATGGGCATGAGCCTGCTGCTGGGCTTCGGGTTGCCGCCGGTGCTGCAACTGGCGTCGGTGCCGCCGCTGCGGGTCATCCGCCGGGACGTCGGCCGGCCCAAGGCCACGTCGATCCTGGTGCTGGGCGCTGGCGTGCTCGGCTTTGTGGCGGTGCTGACCGCGCTGTCGGCGGACTGGCGCCTGGGCCTGATCGCCACCGGCGGCTTCGTAGTGGCGCTGGCGCTGTTTGCGCTGATGGCCTGGCTGGCGGTCGTCGCCCTGCGCCGGGTCGTGCCGCAGGCCGGCGCGCCGCGCTGGTTGCTGCTGGCCACTCGTCAGGTGGCCGCCCGGCCGGCCTTCGCCGTGCTGCAGGTCGGCGCGCTGTCGCTGGGCCTGCTGGCGCTGGCGCTGCTGGTGCTGCTGCGGACCGACCTGATCGACAGCTGGCGGGCCGCCACCCCGGCCAATGCGCCGGACCGCTTCGTGATCAACATCCAGCCGGACCAAGGCGCCGCATTCCGCGGTGAGCTCGACAAGGCCGGCGTCAAGGACTACGACTGGTATCCGATGATCCGTGGCCGGCTGGTCAGCATCAACGGCCAGGCGGTGCGTGCCGGGCAGTTCCAGGAAGAACGCGCCCAGCGGCTGGTGGAGCGGGAATTTAACCTGAGCCACAGCGCTGAACTGCCCAGCCACAATGAAGTCAGCCAAGGGCGCTGGACCGCC
Organism: uncultured Roseateles sp.; assembly: GCA_966211495.1. Lineage (GTDB taxonomy): Bacteria > Pseudomonadota > Gammaproteobacteria > Burkholderiales > Burkholderiaceae_C > Roseateles. Next base: position 12,161 of record CBIHOT010000078.1, read on the forward strand.
AATGAGAAGGACGGTCTCAGTGTGGAGCAGGGCCTGGCCGACCAGCTCGGGCTGAAGCTGGACGACCGACTGGCCTTCGACATTGCGGGCACCACTGTCGAATCCCGCATCACCAGTCTGCGCAAGGTGGACTGGGGCTCGATGCGCGTCAACTTCTTCGTGCTGTTCCCGCAGGCCGAGATGCCGGACCTGCCGCTGAGCTACATCTCCGCCTTCCATACGCCGCCCGGTCAGGCGCTGGCGCTGGACCGGACGCTGGTGCGCGCCTTTCCCAATCTGACGCTGGTGGACGTGTCGGCCGAGCTCAAGCAGATTCAGTCGGTGCTGGAGCAGGTCAGCATGGCGGTGCAACTGCTGTTTGCGGTGGCACTGGCGCTTGGTGTGGTGGTGCTGCTGGTGGCTGCCGTCGGATCGCGCGAAGCGCGGACCCGGGAGTTCGCGCTGATGCGGGCGATGGGCGCCTCCAGTGGCTTGATGGCCGCCGTGCAGCGCGCTGAACTGCTGGGGCTGGGGGCGCTCGCCGGTTTCCTGGCCGGTGGCGCGGCGCAGGCGATGGGCTGGGCGCTGACGCGTTATGCCTTCGACTTCGAATGGCAGTTCAAGCCCTGGGTGCTCCTGGGCACCACCGTGGGCGGCGCGCTGCTGGCCCAACTGGCGGGCTGGTGGGCGCTGCGCGGCGTGCTCAAGCGCCCGGTGGTGCAGACGCTGCGGGACGCGCAGGACTGAAGCGGCGCCCGGCCCGTGCGAGGCGCGCTGAGCCGGCGCCTGCCCAAAACAAAAGCGCCTGGCATGCCAGGCGCTTTTTTGTGGGTCCGCGCAGGACCGTCGGAGCAGGGCGACCCATAGGCGCCCCCGCTGGCCGATCGATCAGCCGGTGATGGAATCCATCAGGCCCATGTCGGCGCTGCTCATCAGGCCTTCGATGTCGATCAGGATCAGCATGCGTTCGCTGACGGCGCCGATGCCCATGATGAAGCTGGTGTTGACCGCGCTGGCGCTGAGTTCCGGCGCCGGGCGGATGGCTTCACGGCTCAGTTCGAGCACGTCGGACACCGAGTCCACCACTGCACCCACCACGCGGTTCTTCACGTTCAGCACGATGACGACGGTGAAGCTGTTGTATTCCGCGGTGGCGCAACCGAGCTTCAGGCGCAGGTCCACGATCGGCACGATGACGCCGCGCAGATTGACCACGCCCTTGATGAAATCCGGCGCGTTGGCGATGCGGGTGGGCTGCTCGTAGGAGCGGATTTCCTGCACCTTCAGGATGTCGATGCCGTACTCTTCCTGGCCGAGGCGGAAGGTCAGGTATTCACCATTGGACGGTGCGACATTGCCCGAGCCGGACTGGAGGGCCAGCGCGCCGGAGCCTGCTTGCACGACTTGCGTGCCGGTTTGTTGGACGATTTCCATAAAGTGACCTCGTGCGGCTGATTAAAAGGTTTCCCAGTCGCCGTCATCGGCGGCGGTGGTGACCGGCTGGGCCGGCGCGGGAGTAAACGGAGCAGCGGCTGCCTTGGGGGCGGACGCCTTGGGTTTCGGAGCGGGGCTGGCCTTGACGACGGGCTTGGCCGTCGTTGCCTTGGCGGGCGCCTTCACGCTAGCCTTCGTCGGCGCTTTCACCGACGCTTTGACAGCGGTGGACGCGGGCGCCTTGGCAGCAGCCGTGACCGGCTTGACCGTCATCGGCTTGCTGGTGGCCGCAGCGGTGACGCTGGTGCTGATCTTCGGGGCCGACGACACTGGTGTCGGCTTGAAGCTAGGCTCCACCGGGGCTTTCACCGCCGGCTTGTCGGTGCCACTGAACAGCGACGAAGACGAAGACGTGGCCACGGCCGCATGCGGATTGACGCGGAAGCGGTCCACCACCGAGCCCAGGCGCTCGGCCTGGTCCTTGAGGCTTTCCGCAGCGGCGGCGCTTTCTTCCACCAGCGCGGCATTTTGCTGGGTCATCTGATCCAGCTGGCTGACGCCCTGGTTGACCTGGCTGATGCCGTCGCTCTGCTCGCTCGAGGCGGCGGTGATTTCACCAATGATGTCGGTCACGCGCTGCACGCTGGAGACGATGTCGCTCATCGTCGTGCCGGCTTCCTGCACCAGGCGGGCACCGGTTTCCACGCGCTCGACGCTGGCGCCGATCAGCGACTTGATCTCGCGGGCCGCTTCGGCGCTGCGCTGGGCGAGCGAGCGCACTTCACCGGCCACCACCGCGAAGCCGCGGCCCTGTTCGCCTGCACGGGCCGCTTCAACAGCGGCGTTCAGGGCCAGGATGTTGGTCTGGAAGGCGATGCCGTCGATCGTGCCGATGATGTCGCTGATGCGCTTGGAGCTGGCATTGATCTCGTCCATCGTCGAGACCACCTGGCTGACCACTTCACCGCCCTTGGCCGCCGCGCCGGAGGCGGAGGAGGCCAGCTGGTTGGCGGTGCGTGCGGAGTCGGCGGTCTGCTTGACGGTGCCGGTCAGCTGCACCAGCGAGGAAGCGGCTTCCTGCAGATTGGAGGCCGTCTGCTCGGTCCGGCTGGACAGGTCCTGGTTGCCGGTGGCGATTTCCACCGAGGCGGTGCGGATCGAATCCGCCGCCGTGCGCAGTTGTCCCACCATCGTCTGCAGGGCTTCCTGCATGCGATGCAGCGACTGCATCAGCTTGGACGCTTCGTCCTTGCCTTCCACCCGGGTCATGACGCGGGAGAGGTCGCCCTCGGCGATGGCACCGGCCAGCGCTTCGGCTTCCACCAGCGGGCCGCAGATGCTGTTCATGTTCAGCAGGGTCAGCGGCACCACCACCACGGCGGCAAACACCAGCACCAGCACAAAGGTCCACAGCACCTTGGACTGGGTGCTTTCCATTCCGGCGCGCATCGCCTGGGATTCGGCTTCCAGACGCTTGGAGTATTCGGCGATCTGGGCTTCCGCTTCCTTCACCTGATCCTTGGCGGGCTGCAGCAGGCGGTCCGCGACGGCCGCGTGGTCATACGCGCCCGATTCGAGCTGGTTCACCACATTCGAGGCCTTGCTCGCGTAGGTGTCCAGGGCGGCCTTGATCTTGTCGAGCAGCGCCTTGTCTTCGTCGTCGCTGAGCTTGGTCAGTTCGGCCACGACGCCGGCGGCCTGGCTGCGGGCGGTATCCCACTTGGCATGCCGCTCCTTCACCACCTCGGGCTTCTCGTAGTTGATGATCATGTCCTTTTCATGGACACGCACCAGGCCCATCGCCCCCACCAGATTGCTGACCAGACGGCCGCGTTCCGACGATTTATCCAGGAACTCCTGCGTCTGTCCGCGCATGGATTGCATGCCGAACAGACCGACGCTCCCGACCACCAGCAGCAGCACCAGCACGATGGCGATGGCGCCGATCATGCGGGTCCTGATGCTGAACTGCCGAAGCAGTGCGCTGAAATTCATAGGTCTACCTCAAGAGGGAATCCGCGGGGCCGGTTCAATGACGCGACCGGCGCACCAGGCTGCCGACATCCAGAATGAGGGCCACCCGGCCATCACCCATGATCGTGGCGCCCGAGACATCCGGCACCTTGCGATAGTTGGCTTCCAGGTTCTTCACCACCACCTGCTGCTGGCCGAGCAACTCGTCCACCAGCATCGCGACGCGGCCGCCTTCGGCTTCCACGACAACCATGATGGAGCTGACATGCTCGAAGTCGAAGCGCGGCACGTTGAACACCTGCTCCAGCTCCACCACCGGCATGAACTCGTCACGCACCTCGACCACACGGCCGGAGCCGCCCACGGTCTTGATGGTGTCGGACTGCACCTGGAAGGACTCGACCACCGAGGACAGCGGCAGGATGTAGACCTCTTCGCCCACACCCACGCTCATGCCGTCCATGATGGCCAGCGTTAGCGGCAGGCGGACCGAGACCTTCATGCCGTAGCCTTCAGCGGAGTCGATCTCCACCGTGCCACCCAGCGAGGTGATGTTCTTCTTGACCACGTCCATGCCCACGCCGCGGCCCGACA
>CBIHOT010000079.1:0-15795 GCA_966211495.1 uncultured Roseateles sp.
GGCGGCGCGGATCTGGTTGTAGGTGCCGCAGCGGCAGATGTTGCCGCTCATGGCGTTGTCGATGTCGGTGTCGGTCGGCTTGCGATTGCCGGCCAGCAGGGCCGAGGCGCTCATGATCTGGCCGCTCTGGCAGTAGCCGCACTGGGGCACGTCGATCTTGAGCCAGGCGTACTGCACGGCTTTGCCGGCGGGCGTGGCGCCGACACCTTCGATGGTGGTGATCTTCTTGCCGGCCGCGGCTTCGAGCGGGGTCTGGCAGGAGCGTACCGGCTGCCCGTCCAGATGCACGGTGCAGGCGCCGCACAGCGCCATGCCGCAACCGAATTTGGTGCCGGTGAGCTGAAGCTGCTCACGCAGGGCCCACAGCAGGGGCATTTGCGGGTCCGCGTCCAGCGAGACCGGCGTTCCATTGACCGTCAGCTTGATTGTCATGACTCTCCTCCGGGGGGAATGCCACGGTCGTTCCATCCCGGATGGGCGGCGGCGCCGGGGCGAAGGTGGGCAAGCGTATCGAAAAACGGGCGGGCGCGCTTGCCTGATCCTACGGACGGATTGCGTGATCGCCCGGGCGATGATGGGTCAACCGGGGGTCAGTCCCGGGGCAGTGGCGGGGACGCCTGGGGGCCGGCGCCGTATTGGCGCCGATGCCTCTTGTTCACCGCTGGGGGGCGGATGACGTCGCGTGAGGCTGCGCAGGAACCGGTGCCGGCACGACGCCGATGGGAATGACCCGGCTTCCCGAAGCCCGTGCGCCGGGCTCGGCCGGCGGCGCAGAGGCGGCGGAGCGCTTGGCGGTGTTGGCTTGGGCGGCGGCGAACATGCCGGCAACGCCCTCCCGCATGCGGGTGGCGATGACCAAAAACGCGATGGCCATCAGGATGGCAATGACACCGGCAACGACCTTGACGGGGGAGAGCTTCTGCATCGGGAAGGGGCTTTCGAATGGGGGGGAGGGTAACAGCGTCCCGGAGGCTCCGATACGACCGTTAGCGATGCACAGGAACTTTGACCGTTCCTGTCCGACAACCGCTGCATGTGTTCCGATAATCCGAAAGTGATATAACTTTGGAGTGATGGTCGTGGCAGAATCGGGCGCTTCCGGATCCAGGGTTCAATCGGAAGCGACATCAGACACTGGCGGTTGGCAGGTCGTGTTCCATGATGAGTTCGCAGCAGAATTCAGACTGTTTGACGCTGACGTCCGACGGGAACTGGTGGCTGCGGCGCGTTCGCTGGAAATGGCGGGTCCAGTGGTAGGACGTCCGCACGTGGACACCTTGAACGGATCCCGACACGACAACATGAAAGAGCTTCGCTTCAAAGCTCACCGGGGGCGACAAATATGGCGTGCGGCGTTTGCATTTGATCCGGAACGGAATGCTTGCATGCTGGTCGCAGGAGAGAAGCAGGGGCGGAACGAAGCCAAGTTCTATCGCGCCTTGATCAAGAAAGCCGATCAACGTTTTGACCAGCACCTGAAGGCGCTGGAGTGCATCAAGAGAGCGACGTCATGACTACGACACTGAAAAGCATCATTGCTGAGCTTTCACCCGACGATCAGCTGTACGTTGAGGAAAAAGCAGAGCGTCTCGCGCAGGAGATGATCACTCATGCGGAATCTCTCGCGCAGGTCAGGGCTGCGCTGATGAAGACGCAGGATGAGGTGGCGCGCATCTTGAACATCAAGCAAAACGCCATCGCTCAGTTGGAGAAACGGTCAGACCTTCTCATCTCCACATTGCGCAAATATGTCGAGGCAATGGGTGGGGAACTGGCTGTCGCCGTACGCATGGAGAGTGGGAACGTCATCATGCTGGACAGTTTGAGCTCATTGGCCATGTCCGCTGGCGACGACCGCAAGTCGACTTCTGGACGCGGACGTAAGACGGGTGTGGCAGGAGCGGGTCGGGCCAAGTCTCAAAAGTCCCAGGTCAGGTCAGCGCCTGCGGGCGGTCGCTGATCTGTCACCGCTCTGCCTGCTCGAGCGCCTGCCTCACCTCCGCCTTGAAGCGCCGCAGCGACTGCAGCTCATGATCCGGCGCCTGGAGCGCCGGCCACAGCAGGGCGACGAGGTCGCGGGCGGCACGGTCCACCTGGATTTCGCGGCCGGCGATGATCACCTCCCACAGCAGGTGCTCCATCGGCCCGAACACCAGCGAGCGCAGCATCCGCAGCGGAATGTCCTGGCGCACCTCACCCGCCTTCTGTCCGCGAGACAGCAGGTCCATCAGCGGCGCGGTGTAGCGGCGCTGCAGTTCCACAAACGCCGCGCCGAAGGACGGCCCGTCACCTTGGCTCAAGGTCAGCGTCGCTTCGCGCTTGCGGCCTTCCGACAGCACCAGTTCACACAGCCCGGTGCCCTGGATCAGAAACAGCCGCAGATGAGTGTGGACCACAAATTCCAGCTGGTCCCGCACCGGACGCTCCCGCGGCAGACCGGTCTCGATGGCGTCGATGATCTCGTCATACCAATCACCGATCACCCGCATGCACAGCTCACGCTTGCCCCGGAAGTAGGTGAACACCGTCGCCTCCGAAATGCCCAGCCGCTGCGCGATCTCGGTGGTGGTGGCCCGTTCGTAGCCACGTTCCGCAAACACCGCACGGCTCTCCCGCAGGATGTCCCGCACCCGTTGCTCCGCCTTGGCACCCACCGGAGAGCGCCGCTGCGAGGGCAGGCCGTTGGCGCTGGTCAAGCCGCCGACAGCGCTGCCCCGGGGAGCGCGCGGCGACGAGGAAGACTCGGGGTCGGAAGGCAAGGCGTCGGACGGTGAGGGGGCGGAAGCACTCATGGCGCCCGCATTGTGCTGAGTTCTTGAGCCAAGCTCAAGTATGGTTGTTGAGGCCCCGCATTCTTGTGTATGCTTCGCGCCGCCGCCCGGTACGCGCAGCCGGCTCATCCGCCATCAGCTGCCACCAGTGACCGGGTGCGGAACTCGCCCATCCGGCGGCTTCCTCCAGAATTGAGCCATACTCACAAAGCCTGAGTGCCCACCCACGGCGCCAGGCGTCCAGGAGACTTCATGCCCGTGCTGTCCACCCAGCTGAACGCCCGCTCGGCCGACTTCAAGACCAATGCCGCTGCCATGCAGGCCTTGATCGACGATCTCAATGCCAAGCTCACCACCATCGCCCAGGGCGGCGGTGAAGCGGCGCGTGCCAAGCATGTGGCGCGTGGCAAGCTGCTGCCGCGGGACCGGGTGGAAATGCTGCTGGACCCCGGCACACCCTTCCTGGAAATCGCCCCCCTGGCGGGCCTGGACATGTATGACAACGCCGCCCCCGGGGGCGGTGTGATTGCCGGCATTGGCCGGGTGTCCGGCGTCGAATGCGTCATCGTCTGCAATGACGCCACGGTGAAGGGCGGCACCTACTACCCCATCACCGTCAAGAAGCATCTGCGTGCGCAGGAAATTGCGGACCAGAACCGGCTGCCCTGCCTCTACCTGGTGGACTCCGGCGGCGCCAACCTGCCCAATCAGGACGAAGTGTTCCCCGACCGTGATCACTTCGGCCGCATCTTCTTCAACCAGGCCAACCTGTCCGCCAAAGGCATCCCGCAGATCGCGGTGGTGATGGGCTCCTGCACCGCAGGCGGCGCCTACGTGCCGGCCATGAGTGACGAGACCGTCATCGTGCGCAACCAGGGCACCATCTTCCTGGGCGGCCCCCCGCTGGTGAAGGCCGCGACCGGAGAAGTGGTCAGCGCGGAAGACCTCGGCGGCGGTGATGTGCACACCCGCCTCTCCGGTGTGGCCGACCACCTGGCCGAAGACGACACCCATGCCCTGGCCATCGCCCGGCAGTCGGTGGCGCGGCTGAACTGGCGCAAGCAGGGAAGCCTGCTGATGCAGCCGGCGCGCGCACCGCTGCATGACCCCAGCGAGCTGCACGGCGTGATCCCGACCGACACCCGCAAGCCGTTTGATGTGCGTGAGGTCATCAGCCGCATCGTGGACGGCAGTGAGTTCGATGAATTCAAGGCCCGCTACGGCAACACCCTGGTCTGCGGCTTTGCCCATATCGAAGGCATGCCGGTGGGCATCGTGGCCAACAACGGCATCCTGTTTGCGGAGAGCGCCAACAAGGGCGCCCACTTCATCGAGCTGTGCTGCCAGCGCAAGATTCCGCTGGTGTTCCTGCAGAACATCACCGGCTTCATGGTCGGCCGCAAGTATGAGAACGAAGGCATCGCCCGCGCAGGCGCCAAGATGGTGACCGCCGTGGCCTGCGCCCAGGTGCCCAAGTTCACCGTGATCATCGGCGGCAGCTTCGGTGCCGGCAACTACGGCATGTGTGGCCGCGCCTATTCGCCGCGGTTCCTCTGGATGTGGCCCAACGCCCGCATTTCGGTGATGGGCGGCGAACAGGCGGCCTCGGTGCTGGCTACCCTGCGCCGTGATGGCATCGAGTCCAAGGGCGGCCAATGGAGTGCCGATGAGGAAGAGGCGTTCAAGTCGCCCATCCGTGCCCAGTATGAATCGCAAGGTCATCCGTATTACGCCAGCGCACGCCTGTGGGATGACGGCGTGATCGATCCTGCCGACACCCGCCGGGTGCTGGCGCTGGGGTTGTCGGCATCGCTCAATGCCGAGATCCCCGAGACCCGGTTCGGCGTCTTCCGCATGTGAAGATGGCGGCTTCTCCGCTGCCGGAATCCCTTCGATGAATGCCATCCTTCCGCTCGATGTCCGCCTGCGTCCGCTGACGCCCAGCGACTCGCTGGAACAGCTCACCACACTGCTGCATCAGGCCTATGCATCCCTGGCGGCGCAGGGCTGGAACTTCACGGCGGTCGATCAGCCGGTGTCGCTGACGGCCAAGCGGGTGTCGGCCGGTCAGTGCCTGCTGGCGGAGCAGCTGGATGCGCAGGGGTCTGCGCGTCTGGTGGGAACGGTGATGGTGCGCGGCCCCTATCGGCCGGGTGTGGATGCATGGACCTTGGATGCGCCTTGCTACAACGAGCCCGGCACGGCCATCCTCTCCCAATTGGCGGTGCATCCGGACTGCCGGGGGCAGGGGCTGGGCGAGCGGCTGATGGATGCTGCCGAGGACTGGGCGCGTACCGAAGGCTATACCGCCGTGGCGCTGGATACCGCGATGCCCGCCGTGGCGTTGCGCCAGCGTTATGAACGCCGGGGCTATGTGCAGGTGGGCGAGGTGCAGTGGGAAGGCAAGACCTACCGCAGCGTGCTGATGCGCAAGGCGCTGGGCCCAGGGGCCCAGGCGGCGGAGGCGTGACGGCATGAGCGAGGGGTGCGCATCAGGGGAGGCACGGACGGCCAGACACGTCGAGCGCGTGACTGCGCCTGCCATCGCCGCGTTTGCCGCGTTTGCCGCGTTCGCGCTGTCCATCGTGCTGCCAGCCACAGCGCTCCACGCACAGACCTCCCAAGCGTCCACCGCCGACCGAACCGCTGCGGGGTCCGACCGATCCCCCTCGGTGCCGACCGTCGCATCCTGGGCCCCGGACCTGCGCGAGCGCATCGACCGCGTCCCGGTGCGTGTCACCGACGCTGCTGGCCGCTTCGTCAGCGGCGATCTGCCCGTCACCGTCTTCCGCCCCGCCGGCCCGGGCCCGTTCCCGCTGGCCATCATCAACCACGGTCGCGACTGGCGCGAACGCGGTCGCTACGGACGGCAGCGTTATGAATCCGCCGCGCGGTTCTTCGTGCGCAAGGGCTACGCCGTCGCCGTGCCGCTGCGCCTGGGCTACGGTGAACTCGCCGCTGCCGGCGACCCGGAAACCAACGTCCGCTGTGACCAGCCCCGCTACACCGCCGCCCTGAATGCGGCGGGCCAGCAGGTGGCCGACGTGCTGCGCTTCATGGCCGCGCAACCGGACATCGATGCCTCGCGCACGGTGCTGGTCGGCCAGTCGGTCGGTGGGCTTGCGGCGCTGGCGGCCCTGCCGCAACTGGCGGACGTCACGCCCCAGGCGCCTACCGGATCGGCCGGACCAGCGGTGCTCGCCGTCATCAACCTCTCCGGCGGTCATGGCGGCCGCCCGGAAGCGTCTGCCAGCCCTTGCCGCCCGGATGTTCTCGAACAGGAACTCGCCCGTCTGGGCAGCCTGCAGCGTGCCCGCGCACGAGCCGTTCCCACGCTCTGGCTCTATGCGGACAACGACCATCTCTTCGGCACCCGCTGGCCGCATCAATGGGCGCAGGCCTATCAGGCCGCGGGCGGATCGATGACCTGGCGCCTGCTGCCGCCGGTCGGGCAGGACGGCCACCGGCTCTTCACCGACGCGAACGATCAATGGCAGCCGGTGGTGGACGCCTTCCTGCGCCCGCTCGGCGTGGACATCCCCGGTGCGCTGCTGTATCCCCCGGATCAGGACCGAGGTCGTGCCGATGTGGCGGACCTGTCCGCGCTGCCCTCGTCCTCTCCCGAGCTTCAGCGCCTGTATCGCGCCTTCCTCGCGGCGCCGTTGCCGCGCGCCTTCGCGATGAACGGCCAGTCCCGCTCCGCTTTTGCCACCGGGGACGACGCCCAGTCCCGCGCCCTGGCCCGGTGCGAAGAGGGCGCCCAAGCCGAAGATCCCTGCCGCCTTTACGCGGTCAATCGCACTGTTGTCTGGAGCCAGCCATGAGCCTGCCCACCCTGCCATCCACCACCACCCTGCGGCTGTCCCGCGAGGGCGCGGTGGCCCGCGTCACCCTGGCGCGACCGGATGTGCGCAATGCCTTCAACGACGTCGTCATCCAGGAACTGACCCAGACCTTCGAGGCGCTCGGTCAGGAGCCCACGCTCCGCGCCGTGGTGCTGGCCGCCGAGGGCAAGGCCTTCTGCGCCGGCGCAGACCTGAACTGGATGAAGGCGATGGCCGGCTACAGCTGGGAAGACAACCATGCCGATGCCTCCCGGCTGGCGCAGATGCTGTGGACGCTCTACAGCTGCCCGGTCCCGGTGATCGCCCAGGTGCAGGGGGATGTCTACGCGGGCGGGGTGGGCCTGGTGTCCGTCTGCGACGTCGTCGTGGCGGTGGACTCGGCGGGGTTTTGCCTGTCCGAAGCCAAGCTGGGCCTGCTGCCGGCGACCATCGCCCCGTATGTCGTGCGGGCGATGGGAGAACAGGCTTCCCGGCGATACTTCGTCACCGCTGAACGGTTCTCCGCGGCTGAGGCGCACCGCCTCGGCCTCGTGCATGCGCTGGCTACCGCCGAGACGCTCGATGAGACCGTCCAGGGGCTGTGCAATGCCGTCGTGGCCAATGGTCCGATGGCCGTGCGGGCCTGCAAGCAGCTGGTGAAGGACGTGGCGCAGGCGCCGCTGACCCAGGCGCTGCGGGATGACACCGCCCGTCGCATCGCCGACATCCGCGCCAGCAGCGAAGGTCGCGACGGCGTGCAGAGCTTTCTCAACAAGTCCCGGCCGGGCTGGCTGGGCTGATGTCGAGGTCTTCCGCCGACCGCGATGCCGCGGCCGCTGGAAGTCCGGTGACCTTTTGATATCCGTGTCCCATGTCCGAAGCAGTACAACATGACTGGCAACGCCGCAGCCTCCGCGCGGTGTGGCATCCCTGCACCCAGATGGCACGCGCCGAGCGGGTCCCCCCACTGCCCATCGCCCGCGGCGCCGGCCCCTGGTTGTTCGACCATCAGGGTCGGCGGTATTTCGATGCCAACAGCTCGTGGTGGGTGAACCTCTTCGGCCATGCGGACCCGGCGCTGAACGACGCCATCAAACATCAGCTCGACACCCTGCCGCATGTGATGCTGGCGGGCTGCACCCATGAGCCGGCGGTGCGGCTGGCCGAGCGGCTGTCCGCGCGCACGCAGGGCGTGCTGGGCCATCTGTTCTTCGGCAGCGATGGGGCGAGTGCGGTGGAGATCGCGCTCAAACAGAGCTTTCACAGCTGGCGCAACCGCGGCCAGAGCGACAAGCGCGAATTTGTCTGCCTCAAGAATGGCTATCACGGGGAGACGATCGGCGCTCTGGCGGTGACCGACGTCGCGGTGTTCCGCGATGCCTACGACCCGCTGCTGATGCGCGCCCATATCGTCACCTCGCCGGACCAGCGTCTGGGCAATGAGCAGCAGGCGCTGGACGACTTGCAGGCGCTGCTGCGCGACCGGGCCTCGCAGATTGCGGCGGTGATCGTGGAGCCGCTGGTGCAGGGCGCTGCCGGCATGGTGATGCATGCGCCGTCCTATCTGCGCCGCTTGCGCCAGTTGTGCAGCGAATTCAATGTGCATCTGATTGCCGACGAGATCGCGGTGGGCTGCGGCCGCACCGGTACCTTCTTCGCATGGGAACAGACCCAGCCCGCCTCGGCCGATGAGTGGCCGGACTTCGTGCTGCTGTCCAAGGGCATCACCGGTGGCACGCTGCCGCTGTCCCTGGTGCTGACCACGGACGAGGTCTATCAGGCCTTCTGGTCGGAAGACGTGGCCCGCGGGTTCCTGCACTCCCACAGCTACACCGGCAATCCGCTGGCGTGTGCCGCGGCCAACGCCGTGCTGGACCGGTTCGATGCGGGGCAACTGGCGAGCAATCAAACGCAGGCGGCTCTCCTGACCGAAGCCTTTGCGCCCCTGGCTGCGCATCCGGCAGTGGCGCATCTGCGCCAGCGGGGCTCCATCCTGGCGTTTGATGTGAAGACACCGGTCGAGCGCTTCTCGGAGCGCTTCCACCTGGCTGCGCGCGAGCATGAGCTGCTGATCCGTCCGATCGGGCAGACGGTCTACCTGATGCCGCCGTATCTGATCGACGCGCCCACTGCCGGCTTCCTGGCCGATGCGGTGCAGGCCACCTTGCAGGAGGTGCTGCATGCTGCTTGAGCACCTGCAGGCGAAGCTCGACGAGCTGAAGTCGCAAAGCCTCACCCGTTTCACCCGCGTGGCCGAGACCGGCACCGCGCCCCGCCAGATCGTGCGTGGCGCCGACGGTGTGGCGCGGGAGCTGCTGATGTTCTGCAGCAATGACTATCTCGGACTGGCGGCGCATCCGGAGATTGCCGAGGCGCTGGCCGAAGGCGCGCAGATCTATGGCGGTGGTTCCGGCGCCTCGCCGCTCGTGAGCGGACATTCGCGGGCCCACCATGAGGTGGAGACCCAACTCGCCGACTGGTTCTCGCCGTGGATTCCGCAAGCCCGGGCCATCGGCTTTTGTGCCGGCTACATGGCCAATCTGGCGGTGGTCGCCGCGCTGGGTGATGCGCAGGCGGAGATCTTCAGCGAGTCGCTGAACCATGCCTCGCTGATTGACGGCACGCGCCTGGCCAAGGCCCGCGTGACCCGCTACGGCCATGTCGACCTGGAGGCGCTGCGCGGCCTGCTGGCGGCCAGCACGGCGCGCATCAAGTTGATCGTCACCGATGCGGTCTTCAGCATGGATGGGGACATCGCTCCGCTGCCGGAGCTGCTCGCCCTGGCCGAAGCCTTCGATGCCTGGCTGATCGTGGACGATGCCCACGGCTTCGGCGTGCTGGGGGAGACCGGCGCCGGATCGGTCGAGCACTTCGGGCTGCGCAGCGAGCGGCTGATCGTGATGGGCACGCTGGGCAAGTCCGCCGGACTGGCCGGTGCGTTTGTCGTGGCGCACGCCACCATCACCGACTACCTGCTGCAGGCAGCGCGCAACTACATCTTCTCCACCGCGTCGCCGCCGGCAGTTGAGCATGCGCTGCTGACCAGCTTCGCGTTGATCCGCGGGGCCGAGGGCCGGCGTCGTCGTGCGCAGCTCAGCGCCCTGCAGACGCATCTGCGCCAGGGCATGGCCGCGCTGCTGGATCGCCATCCCGCACTGCCATGGCGCCTCGCCCCTTCGGACAGCCCCATCCAGCCGCTGATCATCGGTGGCAATGCCGAGGTGATGGCGCTGGCGGCGGCGCTGGAGCAGCAGGGCCTGCGGGTGCCGGGCATCCGACCCCCGACGGTGCCCAAGGGCGAGGCCCGCCTGCGCATCACCTTGTGCGCCACACACACCCATGACGATGTGGACCGCCTGCTGGCGGCCCTGGAGGACTGCGCATGAGCGCCGCGCGATTCAATGGATTTTTCATCACCGGCACGGACACCGAGATCGGCAAGACCTGCATCACGGCCGGCCTGACCCATGCCTTCCAGCAGCTCGGCAGCCGGGTGGCGCCGGTGAAGTCCCTGGCCGCCGGACAGACCCAGGATGCCAGCGGCCAGTGGGTCAACGAGGATGTGGCTCAACTTCATGCCGCCCAGACCCTGGGCCTGCGCATGGAGGAGGTCGGCCCGCTGCAATTCCGCGAGCCCTGCGCCCCGCACATCGCCGCCCGTCTGGAAGGCCGAAGCATCGACCGCGAGGCCCTGCTGGCCGCCATTGCCGCCACGGCAGCCCGCGCCGACGTGACGCTGGTGGAAGGCGTGGGTGGCTTCCGGGTGCCGCTGACCGACACCTGGGACACCGCCGATCTGGCGGTGGATCTGGGCCTGCCGGTGGTGCTGGTGGTCGGCCTTCGCCTGGGCTGCATCAACCATGCGCTGCTGACGGCCGAGGCCATCCTGGCCCGCGGCCTGCGCCTGGCCGGCTGGGTGGCCAACACCGCTGACCCGCATCAACCGCATGTGACGGACAATCTGTCCGCACTGAGCGCGCGCCTGGACCCGATCGCGGGCGGGCCGTGCTGGGGCCATGTGCCCCGACTGACCGATCCCTCTCCTGCGGCCGTGGCCGCGCACCTGCAGCAGCCCCTGCTGCTGAACGCCTTGAAAGCATGACGATGAAGCAGACCGTCAACCAGATCCAGACGCTGACGCCCACCACCGACGAGCAGCGCCGCAACACCAAGCCCTGGACGGTGAATGAGATCGCAGCCCTGTTCGAGCTGCCGTTCAACGACCTGCTCTTCCGCGCGCAGCAGGTGCACCGTGAGCATTTCGATGCGAATGCGGTGCAGCTGTCCACGCTGCTGTCGATCAAGACCGGTGGCTGCGAGGAAGACTGCAAGTACTGCCCGCAGTCGGCCCACTTCGACACCGGCCTGAAGGCGGAGAAGCTGATTCCGCTGCAGGAAGTGCTGGAAGCCGCCCGCGCCGCCAAGGCCAATGGCGCGACCCGCTTCTGCATGGGCGCCGCATGGCGCTCGCCGAAGGAGCGTCATCTGGAGGCCATCGGCGAGATGATTTCCGAGGTCAAGGCCATGGGCCTGGAGACCTGCCTGACCGCCGGCATGCTGGGCGACGGCCAGGCCGAGCAACTGCGCGACGCCGGTCTGGACTACTACAACCACAACCTGGACACCTCGCCGGAGTTCTACGGCCAGATCATCACCACCCGCACCTACCAGGACCGCCTGGACACGCTGGACCGCGTGCGGGGCGTGGGCCTGAAGGTCTGCTCGGGCGGCATCGTCGGCATGGGTGAAACCCGCCGCCAGCGCGCCGGCCTGATCGCGCAGCTGGCCAACCTGGATCCGTATCCGGAGTCGGTGCCCATCAACAACCTGGTGCAGGTGGAAGGCACGCCGCTGGCCGGCACCGAGGCGCTGGATCCGTTTGAATTCATTCGCACCATTGCGGTGGCCCGCATCACCATGCCGCGCGCCATGGTCCGCCTGTCGGCCGGCCGCGAGGAGATGCCCGAAACCATGCAGGCCCTGTGCTTCCTGGCCGGCGCCAACAGCATGTTCTACGGCGACAAGCTGCTGACCACCAGCAATCCGCAGGCCGAGAAGGACCGCCGCCTGATCGACCGTCTGGGCATGCACTGCGCCACCGAAGCAGACCTGAGCGCGGATGCCCCTGCGGCGGGTCGTTCTGCCGGTGCCCCAGCGGGGGCTGCTGCTGGCGCGGACAGCGCCTCGGCCGGCGCCTGCGGTCACTGCCACTGAGCTTTTCCGGGGTCGCAAGGACTGGACCCCGAACCCTGGCCGCGTCGGGCGGCCGATATCCCGACCACCACCACCACCGGAGCGTGCCGGCAGCCGCAGCCACAAGCGGCGGCGCGCCAGGCACCCGGGGCTTGAGGAGACAACCTTGTTCAAGAAGATCCTGATTGCCAACCGCGGCGAAATCGCCTGCCGGGTGGCCGCCACCGCCCGACGCCTGGGCGTGAAGACTGTTGCGGTCTACAGCGACGCCGATGCGCAGGCCCGCCATGTGCGGGCCTGTGATGAAGCGGTGCATGTGGGCGGCCCGGCCCCGCGAGACAGCTATCTGCAGTGGCAGCGCATCCTGGAGGCGGCACGCCAGACCGGCGCCGAAGCGGTGCATCCGGGATATGGCTTCCTGAGCGAGAACGAAGAGTTTGCCCAGGCCTGCGCCGATGCGGGGCTGGTGTTCATCGGCCCGCCGCCATCGGCCATCCGCGCGATGGGCTTGAAGGCGGAATCCAAGCGCCTGATGGAGCAGGCCGGGGTGCCGCTGGTGCCCGGTTATCACGGTGCCGACCAGGATCCGGCGTTGCTGCGCCGCGAGGCGGCCCGCATCGGTTATCCGGTGCTGATCAAGGCCAGTGCCGGCGGTGGTGGCAAGGGCATGCGGGCGGTGCATCGGGATGAAGAATTCGATGCGGCGCTGGCATCCTGCAAACGCGAGGCGATCAGCAGCTTCGGCGATGACGCGGTGCTGATCGAGCGGTATGTGCAGCGTCCGCGGCACATCGAGATTCAGGTCTTTGGTGACAGCCATGGCGACTGCGTCTATCTGTTCGAGCGGGACTGCTCGGTGCAGCGTCGCCATCAGAAGGTGCTGGAGGAAGCGCCCGCGCCGGGCATGACCGCTGAGCGACGCGCCGAGATGGGTGCGGCCGCCGTGGCTGCCGCGCGTGCGGTGGGCTATCAGGGCGCGGGCACGGTCGAATTCATCGCCGAGCAGGATGGACGTTTCTACTTCATGGAGATGAACACCCGGCTGCAGGTGGAGCATCCCGTCACCGAAGCCATCACCGGACTCGATCTGGTGGAGTGGCAGTTGCGCGTGGCCGCGGGCGAGGCGTTGCCACTGCGGCAGCAGGACCTGCGTATCCACGGTCACGCGATTGAAGCGCGCATCTGCGCAGAGAACCCGGACGGGGGCTTCCTGCCAGCGACGGGGCGGCTCTCGGTGGCCCGCTGGCCATCGCATGAGGCTTTCCGGCCGGCCGAGGTGCGCATTGATTCGGGTGTGGGGGAGGGCGACGAGATCAGCCCCTATTACGACTCGATGATCGCCAAGCTGATCGTGCATGGCGACACGCGCGAGCAGGCGCTGGCCCGTCTGGATGCGGCGCTGCGCGACACCCACATCGTCGGTCTGCACACCAACGTGGCCTTCCTGCGCCGATGCGCGGCGACGGACTCGTTCACCGGGGCGGACCTGGACACGGCCTTGATCGAGCGCGAGCGGGCGGTGCTGTTCGACCAGCCGGGCCTGCCGGTGGCGCAAGCGGCCGCGGCCGTGGTGGCGCACACGCTGGCTGAAGAAGGCCTGACGGAGAGCGCTGATCCCTGGAGCCGCCGCGACGGATGGCGCCTCTTCGGTGCCGCCCAGCGGCGGTTCGAGCTGGACATCCACGGCGAGCACCAGACGGTGCTGCTGGCCCGTCATCATCAAGGCAGCCAGACACTGACGGTGGGTGGCCAGACGCTCAACCTGAGCATCCGCTCGGACGGGGCGCAGCAGCATGAGCTGTATCTGGACGGCCATCGCGTGCGGGTGCAGACCTACAAGGTCGGCGAGCAGGTGGCGGTGTTTGGAGCGGACGGTTCGGCGCTGGTGACCGAGGTCGATGTGCTGGCGCATGCGGGCCAGGGCAGTGGGGAGGGCGGACGGCTGAGCGCGCCGATGCCCGGCAAGCTGATCGCCTTCCTGGCGCAGCCGGGCGACACGGTGAGCAAGGGCCAGCCGCTGGCGGTGATGGAAGCGATGAAGATGGAGCACACGATCACGGCGCCGCGCGACGGTGTAGTGGACGAGCTTCTGTTTGGCGTGGGCGATCAGGTCGGTGATGGCGCCGAGCTGCTGCGTCTGCGGGCGCAGGCCTGAAGGAGCACGGCATGAGTGCGAACTTCAATCGGAGCTCGGGCGGCCTGCCCAGCCGCGTGACCCTGGTGGATGTCGGCCCGCGGGACGGGCTGCAGAACGAGAAGGCGCAGGTCGGCACGGCGGACAAGGCACGGCTGGTGGGGATGCTGCAGGCGGCGGGTCTCAAGGAGATCGAGGTCACCAGCTTCGTCTCGCCGAAGTGGATTCCGCAAACGGCGGACAACACCGATGTCATGGCGGCGATTGAGCGCCGCCCGGGTGTGCGGCACAGCGTGCTGGTGCCCAACATGAAGGGGCTGGAAGCTGCCCTGCCGACCCGCCCGGATGAAGTGGTGGTGTTTGCGGCGGCGTCCGAGGCGTTTTCGCAGAAGAACATCAACTGTTCGATTGCGGAGAGCATCGAGCGTTTCGCACCTGTGGTGGCGGCTGCGCATGAGGCGGGCTTGAAGGTGCGCGGGGCGTTGTCCTGCGCCGTGGGCTGTCCGTATCAGGGGGCCGTGTCACCGGACGAAGTGGACCGGGTGGCGGGGTTGCTGCGGGCCATTGGGGTGGACCACCTGGGCGTGGCCGACACCATTGGGGTGGGCACTCCGCGCCAGGTGCAGGCGGCCATGGAGCGTGCCCTGCGGCACTTCCCGCTGGTGGAAGTGAGCGGACATTTCCACGACACCTATGGTCAGGCGCTGACCAACATTTATGCCTGCCTGGAGATGGGCATACACAGCTTCGATGCAAGCGTGGCCGGCCTGGGGGGCTGCCCCTATGCCAAGGGCGCGACCGGCAATGTGGCGACCGAGGATGTGCTGTTCATGCTGCAGGGGCTGGGCATCGACACCGGCATCGATCTGGACCTGCTGGTGGACGCGGGAGCGTTTATTTCCGGGGTGTTGGGACGTCCGCCAGCATCGCGGGTGGCGAAGGCGATTCTGGCGAAGCGGCAGGGGTGAGAGCGGGGGCGCGGCGGCAGGGAGCCATGCCGATCCTGACGGTGTCGATGATCTGCTCGACCAAAGCTCGGGTGCGCATGTTTCAGAGCGCTTGTCACGTATACCGAAAGTGACCGCGCCACCAGCAGTCCAATCGCCGCAGAGCTTCCTGAAGGTAACGTTGTCGTATGGCCAACCGAGGAAATCGGCTTTGCGCTTTTTGTAACCAGTCAGACTGTCGTCTATGGAGTAGCGCGGCAGTTTACCATTTGACCGCTGATCGTCGTTTGCGTTTCCAACGTATGCTGCGGACTGTGGATTGTCCGAAGTCCACACTCTCACGAACCTTACATCGTCGGGCTTTGCACCTGAATAACATTGGCTGATGTTAATCCCAGAAAAATATGAGTGGATTAGCCGGTACTCGCCGAATATATTGATTGAGTACTGAGTTAACGATAGTTCGCGGGGCGATGTGGGAGACGCGGGTAAGGGTTGCCCGCTGCGGGCGCCATTTTGATTGGGTCCCCGAGCGCAACCAGACAATCCAGCAAGCTGGGATAGAAGTAGTATTAACGCCGCGCTTCTGGCGATGCCGATTTTGATGTTCATGGTTCTGCTCCACTTTCTCGGCTTCATCCACATGCGATGTGGGATTCAAGAGCGCACCGTCGTCGCTGCGTGAGCTTTTGCAATTCGTCCACCCGATATCAGGGTCGACTGGCAACGTGTCAAACACCTGTCACTACTCAGCCGCCTTATCGGAAATTTTCTCAATACGCACCGTGTCGATAATCTGCTCGACCAAAGCCCGGGTGCGCATGTATTCAACTCCGTTGGCGGCACGCGCTCCGCTCACATAGCCGAATGACAAGTAAATGTAGTAATTGGAGTCGCCAATAGGGAGCATCCAGACCTCTGATTCG
>CBIHOT010000080.1:0-15377 GCA_966211495.1 uncultured Roseateles sp.
CTGGCTGAAGGTGCATTTCACGGCGGAGTTCTTCGCCGCGAACATGACCATCGAATCGGACGACACCGACAAGCTCAAGGTCCTGATGAAGGACGCCAAGCTGTTCGGCATCGAATTCGAGCCGCCCAACATCAACCTGGGCGTCGGCCGTTTCGAGCCGATGCCGCCCGCGGCGGGCACCGACAGCTCCGACAAGCGCGGCGGCACGCCCCGCTCGCGCAAGATCAACTACAGCCTGGGCGCCGTCAAGGGCACGGGCGCCGGCGCGATCGAGGCCATCGTGCGGGCCCGCAGCGAAGGCGGTCCGTTCAAGAGCTTCTTCGACTTCTGCGCCCGGGTGGACCGCAAGTCGGTCAACAAGCGGGTGGTGGAAGCACTGATCAAGGCCGGTGCCTTCGACGCGCTGGAGCCGGACCGGGCACGCCTGCTGGCCAGCGTCTCGCTGGGCTACACCTATGCGGACAACCTGGCCCAGAACGTCAACCAGGGCGGCCTGTTCGACTTCGACGACACCCATGGCAGCTCCACCGCCGAACCCGAGCTGGTGGACGTACCGAGCTGGGGCATCAAGGAACGCCTGAGCCTGGAGAAGACGGCCATCGGGTTCTACCTCTCCGGCCACCTGTTCGATGAGCACGAGCCGGAGCTGCGCAAGATGGTGCGGCGCCGCATTGTCGATCTGCAGGACAGCCGCGAGCCGGTGGTGGTGGCGGGCATCGTCAGCGACATGCGGGTGATCAACGGCCAGCGCGGCCGGGTGGGCATCTTCAAGCTGGACGACAAGACCGATGCCATCGAGGCGGTCGCCAATGAAGAGATGCTCAACACCCACAAGGAGCTGCTGACGGAAGATGAGCTTGTCATCGCCGTGGGCAAGGTGCAGAACGACCGCTTCTCCGGTGGCCTGCGGATGAACATCCAGCAGGTCTACAGCCTGCCGGCGGCCCGCGCCAAGTTTGGCCGCTTCCTGCGCACGGCCCCCAATCTGCCGGCGGCCACAGTGCTGGAGCTGATCCGCAACTGGCCGGCCAAGCGGGTGGAGACCGAGCAGGGCGTCCTCAGCCAGGGCCTGGAGCTGCGCATCCCCATCCGCCGCGATGGTGCCGTGGCCGAACTGGGTCTGGGCGGTGCCGGCAAGTTCTGGCCGAGCGATGAAGCCTTGAAGAAGCTGGCTCCGGCCGAGATCGTGTACGACTCGGGCGGTTGAGGCCCGGGGGATCGGCTGTCGATCCCCCATTTGACGGATCAATTCCGCCGTTCAGTGTGGGTTGTCGAGCGTAAGCTTGATCCCATCATGGACGCCCCCACCAAGACCGGCCTGATCCTCACCGGAGGCGGGGCGCGTGCGGCCTATCAGGTGGGCGTGCTGGCGGCGATTGCGCAGCTGCGGCGCGATGCCTGCGCCACCGAGGGCAGCCCGTTCCAGGTGATCGCCGGCACCTCTGCCGGTGCCATCAATGCCGCCACGCTGGCCTGCCAGGCGGACGACTTCTGTTCCGCCGTCGATGGGCTGATGTACATCTGGCAGAACATCCATGTGGATCAGGTCTATGCGGCCGATTCCTTCGGTGTGATCCGCAGCGGCGCCCGCTGGCTCACGATGATGAGCCTGGGCTGGGCACTGGCCCGCTGGCGGCGGACACGGCCCCGCAGTCTGCTGGACAACACGCCGCTGCGCGGCCTGCTCAGCCGCTGGATCCAGCTGGACCGGCTGGACCGCATGCTGGCGGAGGGCCATCTGGATGCGCTGGCGGTGACCGGCTCCAGCTACACCTCCGGCCATCACGTCACCTTCTATCAGACCCACGAGCCGCGGGCGCCCTGGGTGCGCAGCCAGCGGCTGGCGGTACAGACGGAGCGGCTCAGCATCGAGCATCTGATGGCCTCATCGGCCATTCCCTTCATCTTTCCGGCCGAGCCGCTGGACCTGCAGGGCCGCATGGAGTGGTTTGGCGACGGGTCGATGCGCCAGACGGCGCCCATCTCGCCCGCGGTGCACCTGGGCGCGCACAAGGTGCTGATCATCGGTGCGGGGCGGATGCATGAGGCGGGCGGGGAAGGTTCAGCCAGCCCGGTACCGTCCGGCCATCCGAGTCTGGCGCAGATCGCCGGGCATGCCCTGTCCAACATCTTTCTGGATGCCCTGGCGGTGGACATCGAGCGGATGCAGCGCATCAACAAGACGCTGTCGCTGCTGCCGTCCGACGCGCTGCGCAGCACGCCGCTGCGTCCGCTGGAAGCGCTGGTGATTGCCCCCAGCCGCCCGCTGGACAGCCTGGCGTCCGACCATGTGGGGCATCTGCCGCCGCCGATCCGCGCCTTGCTGCGCAGTGTCGGCGTGTCCGGGGAAGGGGCCAGCGCGAGCGGATCGGCGCTGCTGAGTTATCTGCTGTTCGAGCCGGCCTACACCACCGAGCTGATCACGCTGGGCATGGCGGACACGCTGGCGCGGCGCAGCGACATCCAGCGCTTCTTCGGCTGGCCGGCGCAGGCGCCGCAGATCGATCCGGCCTCGATGCGCAAGCGCGCCGGCGGCTTTGCGCTGCAGATGCCGCCGAATCCGCCGGGGCCGCCGCGACTGGTGGCTTGAGGCCGGTCGGAGGCGCAGTCGGCCGCGCCGTCGGTGACGCCGATGGGGGCGTGCTAAGGCCCCCGGTGCAACAGATATGTGGTCGGAACCGAGGCGCACGGCGCCCTCGTGTTCAAGGCAGGCGCAATTCGGCCATCAGTCCGCCTGAGGGGCGATTGGTCAGGGTCAGTTCGCCGCCCTGGCGCTGCGTCAGTTCACGCGCGATGTAGAGCCCGAGACCCGCGCCGCCGGTGTGGCGGTTGCGCGAATCTTCGAGGCGGTAGAACGGCTCGAAGACGGCGTCCAGCTTGTCCGGCGGAATGCCCGGTCCGTGGTCGCAGATGTGGACCCACGCGCCGCGGCTGTCGCGACCGGCCCGCACTTCCGCCTGGCCGCCATAGCGCATCGCATTGCCGATCAGGTTGCCCAGCACCCGACGCAGGGCCATCGGCTGACCCTTGGCGACCACCGGTTCGCCTTGCAGTTCAAAGCTGATCGACTGGCCCTGTTCGGCGAGATCGTCCACCAGCGACTGCGCCAGCGCGCTGAGGTCCACGTCCCGCGGGTCCTCGGACGCGCCCGGGCCGTCACCGCGGAACAGCTCCATCACCGCATCCACCAGCGCATTCATTTCGCGGATGTCCTCCACCGAGCGGACCCGCTGGTGCTCGTCGATGTCCAGCGTCTCCAGCCGCATCCGCAGCCGGGTGAGCGGGGTGCGCAGGTCGTGGGAGATGGCGGCCACCATCAGGCCGCGTTCATTGAACTGGCGCCGCAGCTGGCGCGCCATCGCGTTGAACACCTGCGCGGTCTCGCGCACTTCCAGGGTGCCCTGATGTTCGTCCAGCAGCGGCAGCTTGTCCTGCTTGTGCAGCGAGCTGCCGAGGGTGCGGGAGGCCCGCACCAAATCTCGCATCGGCCGCGCGAGCCAGCGCGACGCCAGCCAGGCCGCCAGTGCGGTGACCAGCAGCCGGATGCCGTAGTCCACCATCAGGGCCTTGTTGCTGAGACCGCGGAAGGGGCCGCGCTCCCGTCCCGGGCCGCCGTTGAAGTCGTTGTTGAAGCCTGCGTTTGGACTGTCGAAGTCCCGGTGGCCGTCACGAAAGCCGGGGCCGCCGTCCATGAGGTCCGAACCCGCGCCGGGAATGGCGGGCTCGATCGTGCCAGGACGCCGGCTCGCGTCAGTGTCTGTGCCACCCGGCGGCGGGCCCATCTGCCCCATCGGTGGGAGCGTCGGCGCCACCGGCATGTGGGTCAGCGGCATGTTCCAGCCCTCCACCCACTGCACCGTCAGGATGGCCAGCACCTGCGCGGCCACCAGCGTGATCCACAGCAGCAGAAAGATCCGCCGCGCGAGGGTGTCGCCCAGGATGCGGCCGATCCAGGCCTTCAGCCCTGCATGCGAGGCCACGGGTTCACTCAAGACTGCACCTGGGCGTCAAACAGATAACCCTCGCCGCGCATGGTGCGGATCAGGCGGGGCTCCTTGGGGGAATCGCCCAGCTTCTGGCGCAGGCGGGAGATGGTCAGGTCGACGCTGCGATCATTGACCTCCACCCCGGGCGCGCGGGTCAGCTCGATCAACTGCTCGCGGGACAGCACTCGCCCGGGCCGCTCGACCAGCGCCGTCAGCATGCGGTATTCGGCGCTGGACAGCGGCACCACCACCTGCTGCGGCGACACCAGCTGACGCAGCAGCCGATCAAAGCTCCAGCCTTCGAAGCGGAATTCGCGGCGGGTCTGGGACTCGCTCTCGCCCCGTTTGGCCCTGCGACGGATGGCATGGATGCGGGCGACGAGCTCCCGAGGCTCAAAGGGCTTGGCGAGGTAATCGTCGGCGCCCATCTCCAGACCCAGCACCCGGCTGATCGGGTCGCCATGGGCAGTGAGCATGATCACCGGCACGCTGGCGTGGTGCTGTTGGATCCACTGGCACAGGCTCAGGCCGTTTTCGTCCGGCAGCATCAGGTCCAGCACCACCACATCAAACACCTGCGCGGCCATCAGCCGGCGCATCTCGCGGCCGTCGGCCGCAGCGCTCACCGTGACGCCAAACTTCTGCAGATAGTCCTGCAAGGACGTACGGATCTCCGCATCGTCATCGACCACCAGACAACGGGTCATTCGTTCCTCCACCAGAGGCGCCGGCCGTGAGGCCGGTGCGTCGCCGCACGATACACGACCGGCAGGCAGGGCGGGAGGGCGGGACATCCGCCCTGGGGCGTCGTCGGGCGGCCAGGCGGAGGGGAACGGGGGATGGGTCACGCGGAGATTCCCACGGTGAGGCTGGCGGCATAACCCGCCGTGGTGCTGCCGGTGACGGCGGCCAGCTGGGTGCTGTAGCCGTCGCTGAAGATGTTGTCGGTGGCGAAGCTGATCTGGTTGAAGTTGCTCAGGCTGCTGCTGTAGGTGGACAGCGCATAGACGGCGGCGCACACGTCGGTCGGGAAGGCGATCTGCGAGGTCTTGACCTTGTTCGCATACGACGTGGCCGCGGTGACGCTGGGATAGACCTCGAAATGCATGTGGGGCATGCGGCCGGAATAGCAGCCGGGGAAGATGGTGGTGAAGGTGACGGTGCCGTCGCTGCCGGTGACCTGCACGCCGCGCAAGTAGTTCTCCCCGGTGATGCCGCTGCTGTAGAGCGAGTAACGGCCCAGGCGATCGCAGTGCCAGAGGTAGATGGCGTAGCCGGAGAGGTCGGCGCAGCTGTTGGCGGCGTTGACCAGGGTGAGGGTGACGGTCAGGACCACGCCGTCAGCCGTGCCGCTGGCGGATGCGACGCTGCTGCGGATGTCGCTGCGAACGATGCCCGAGAGGGCCAGTGCATTCACCACGCCGCTGCTGGTGCTGTTGGAGCCGTCCCCGGGGTAGGGGCCGGCCGTCTCTTCCGGAATGACGCTGCAGCTGGAGGTGCCGGTACCGGTGGAGCCGGTGCCGCTGCCGGTGCCCGTACTGCCGCTTCCGGAGCTGCTGGATCCACTCGATGTGCTGGTGCTGCTGTCCTCCGACCCGCCACCGCCACAGCCGATCAGCGGCAGCGCGCCCAGCCCGGCCACACCCGCCAGCAGGCCCAGGGCGCGACGGCGCTGCTGCTGCCGGGTCATCACCGTCAGGTCATGGGCCAGACCGAGGTGATGGTCGTGGCCGTGGCCACCGTGAGCATCGTCATGAGCGGTGGCCGCGAGCGCGAAAGGGCGGAAGTCGGGTCGGCTAAGAGGCATGAGGAACTCCGTCGAAGGAGTCCTCATTGGAGCGACGCAGAATGTCGGCGACTTAGCCAGTTTGTGTCAGCGTCGAAACATGCCGGGACGCGCCGCAGCGCCGCAATGCCGCAGAGTCGCCGCACGGTGGGCTGACCGCCAACTCGGCGCCGAGTCTTCGCAGCGCCTCAGTGCTGCACCTGCACCATGCTGGCGTAGGTGCCACCCGCCGCGAGCAGTTCGTCGTGGCTGCCGCGTTCGATGACCTGGCCGTCCGCCATCACCTGGATCACATCGGCCCGGCGGATGGTGGAGAGACGGTGGGCGATGACGATCAGCGTCTTGCGACCCTGCCATTGCTCCAGCGCCTGCTGCACCGCGCGTTCGCTTTCGGTGTCGAGGGCAGACGTGGCTTCATCGAAGATCCAGACCGGCGCGTCCTTGTACAGCGCGCGGGCGATCGCCACCCGCTGGCGCTGGCCACCGGAGAGCTTGCTGCCGTTGGCGCCGATGTTGGTATCCAGCCCTTCCGGCAGACCCTGCACGAAGTCCCACAGCGCCGCGGCGCGCAGGACCTGTTCCAGCTTGGCATCGTCCCGTGGCTGGGCATAGGCGATGTTGTCGGCCACCGAGCTGTCGAACAGCACGATGTCCTGCGACACCACCGCGAACTGCCGCCGCAGGTTGGCCTTGGTGAGCTCGTTGATCGGCACGCCGTCAAACAGCACGCGGCCGCCGTCCGGATGCTCAAAGCCCAGCAGCAGGCTGACCACCGAGGTCTTGCCGGCGCCGGAGCTGCCGACCAAGGCGGTCGTGCGGCCAGCAGGAATCTCCAGGTCCAGCGCACGCAGGGCATCGCGGTTGGCGCCCGGATAACGCAGGGTGACCTTTTCCAGCTGGATGTGGCCGCGGCCGTCATGGATCTCGAGGGTGCCGGTGTCCCGCTCGGCGGGCAGGTCCAGCATGCCCATGCAGCCGCGGGCAATCACCAGGGCATTGGTGATGGGCTGCATCACGTCGCTCAGGTGGCGCAGGCGGGAGCTCATCAGCAGCAGGGCGGTCACGAAGCCGGCGAATTCGCCGACGCCGGTGCCCGTCTCCCGCGCCTGCAGCAGCGCCAGGCTGACGATGATGGAAATGCCGACGCTGGCCATCAGCTGGGACAGCGGCTGGGCCAGGGCATTGGCCGCGGCGGTCTTGAGGGCGCTGCGCTGCACTTCCTTGGCCCGCTCGGCAAACCGGGCGCGCTCATGGTCGGCGGCATCGAAGCTGCGCACCACCCGCCAGGCGCGGGTCACGTCCTCGATCACCGACACCAACCGCAGCTGGGAGTCGTAGGCCCAGGTGCCCATGCGGCGCACCCGGCGGTTGACCTTGCGCACGACAAAGGCCAGACCCGGCACCGTGATCAGCGACAGCAGGGTCAGCTTCCAGTTCAGGAAGAAGAGGTAGCCCATCAGCGACAGGGCCGGCAATCCATCCCGCAGGATGGTCACCAGCGAGCCAGCGACCAGGCTGACCACCTGCTGCGGATCGCTCACCACCTTGCTCACGGCGGTGGCCGGCTGCAGGTTGGTGTAGACCCGGGCATCGGCGCGCAGCAGCGTCTGCAGCAGGGCGGCGCGGATGTCCATGACGGTGCGGGAGATGGTCCAGTTCAGCAGGTACTGGCCGCAGAAGCTGAACAGGCCGCGCAGGGCAAACAGGCCGATCAGGGTGACCGGCACCATCCAGATGGGGAAGCTGTACTGGGTGTTGCCGACGGCCCCGGTCTTGGGATTGAAACCCTCGCCCAGCGCATAGTTGATCAGGTTGGGGATCAGCGGTTCGGTCGCGGCCACCAGCAGGTAGGAGAGCACCGTCAGGAACAGCCCCACACGGTGAGGCTTCATGAAGCGCCACAGACGGCTGGCCGTCGGGCCCAGCGGTTCAAGCGGGGTGGAAGCAGAGGGTGCACTCATGGATGCAGGGCGGCGGACGCGCGAAGGCCGCATCCGCAAAAAGGCGAAAAACGGATTGTGCCCGGAATCCGGACGACCCTGCGGGCCGCGCCGGGCGGGTCGCTCAGGCGTGCGAGCGGTGAGGCCGCGCCTCAGGTCGGCGACGCTTGGCCGCCGCCGTTGGTCTCCAGCAGGTCCTGAGCGGTCTTCAGCGCGGCCGCCACGATCTGGTCCATGTTGTAGTAGCGGTATTGGGCGAGTCGGCCCACGAAGGTCACACCCTCCGCCGCTTCCGCCAGCGCGGCATAACGCTTGAACAGCGCTTCGTTTTCCGGGCGTGGCACCGGGTAATACGGATCGCCCGCATCCTGAGGAAACTCCCGCACGATGGACGTGCCGGCATGCTGCTCACCCGTCAGGTGCTTGAATTCGGTGATGCGGGTGTAGTCGTGGTCATTCGGATAGTTGACCGTGCCCACCGCCTGGTACTGCTCGGTGTCCGGCAGATGCTGATGATCGAAGCGCAGGCTGCGATAGGGCAGCGGGCCATAACAGTGGTCGAAGAAGGCGTCGATCGGGCCGGTGTAGATGATGTGGCTGCCGGTGAAGTCGCCGCGCACCGTCTTGAAGTCCACGCCGGTGCGCACGGTGATGCCGGGATGGTCCAGCATCCGCTCGAACATGGCGGTGTAGCCGTCGGCGGGCATGAACTGATAGGTGTCGGCGAAGTAGCGGTCGTCGTCGTTGCTGCGGGTGGGGATGCGCGCCGCCACGCCGGCGGACAGCTGCGACAGATCCAGTCCCCACTGCTTGCGGGTGTAGCCGCGGAAGAACTTGTCGCACAGGTCGCGGCCGACGCTGTTGAGCACCACGTCCTCGCTGGTCTGCAGCGGCTCGCGCGGTTCGCGGACGGTGTCCAGATAACCCTGCACCTCGTCTTCGGTCAGGGAGAGACCGTAGAGCTGGTTGATGGTCGTGCGGTTGATCGGAATGGGCAGCAGCTGCTCGCCGACCTGCGCCAGCACCCGGTGTTCGTAAAAGCGCCAGGTGGTGAAGCGGGACAGGTACTCCATCACCTTCTTGGCATTGGTGTGGAAGATGTGCGGACCGTAGGGGTGGATCAGCACGCCGTGGGCGTCCCGCTCATCGTAGGCATTGCCGCCGATGTGGGGGCGCTTGTCGATCAGGTGGACGGTCTTGCCGGCGTCCGCCAGCACTCGGGCACAGACGGAGCCGGCATAACCGGCACCCACGATCAGGAAGTCTGGGGTCATGAAGGGTCCGCGTGGCGTGGTTGTGATGGGGCTGGCGGAGATTGTGCGCCAAGGTGGACCCGGCAAGGGACGGGCCGGGTCGGGGTGAACGAGGGGGCGTGAGCGCGGGATAGGGGACTCGGCAGCGTCAAGCGTCCGATACACTGTTTCCATGACCGTTCCCGCTTCGGGCACGCCCGCGGGTGGGACCCGCCGCGTGCTGCATTTCGTCACCGGCGGCTTCTCCGGCGCCACCCAGGTCGCCGTGGAGCTGTGCCTGTCCCAGCAGAAGGCGGGACGGCTGCGGCCCATCCTGGTGCTGCGCCAGAAGCGCACCACCGATCCGGCCAAGGTCCAGGCGCTGTGCGACCAGGGGCTGGAGGTTCATCTGGTCCCGGGCTGGGCCCACTTCGCCACCGTCTCCGCGCTGCGCCGGCTCTGCGAGGAACTGCGGCCGGATGTGATGATGGCCCACGGATTCCCCGAACATCTGCTGGGCCGCGAGGCGGCACTGGAAGCCGGTGTGCCGGTGATCGTGCAGGTGGAGCACAGCGCCCGGGAACGGTATCGATTCTTCTCGC
This sequence comes from uncultured Roseateles sp., assembly GCA_966211495.1. Taxonomy (GTDB): domain Bacteria; phylum Pseudomonadota; class Gammaproteobacteria; order Burkholderiales; family Burkholderiaceae_C; genus Roseateles. The sequence continues at coordinate 9,547 of CBIHOT010000080.1, forward strand.
TCGCCAAGGCTCGGCGGCTGGCGGCGCGCAGCTCCAAGCTGGTGGGCGTGTCGGAAGGGGTGCGGCAGCGGCTGGTGTCGCTGGGCATGCCGGAAGACCTCACCATGGCCATTCCCAACGGCATCCGCCTGGCCCGGTTTGCCGAGGCGGATGCGCATCCGCATGCACAGCGGGAGGCCGGCATCGTCATGTCCGCGCGTTTCGCCCGGCAGAAGGACCAACCGACATTGATCCGCGCCATTGCGCTGCTGGCCGAGCGCGGGCTGCGGCCGCCGGTCTATCTGGCCGGCAGTGGTCATCCGCTCTACATGGGCCAGTCCGAGCGGCTGGTCAAGCGCCTGGGGCTGGAAGGGCAGGTGCGCTTTCTGGGCTATCACAAGGAAATGCCCAAGCTCTTGATGAGCCAACGCATCTTCGTGCTCAGCACCCACTGGGAGGGCATGCCGCTGGCGCTGCTGGAAGGCATGGCGGCGGGCTGCGCCTGTGTGGCCTCCCTGGTGCCTGGGGTGGAGGGCGTGCTGGAGCCGGGCAAGACCGGGTTGCTCACGCCCGAGGGCGATGCGCGGGCGCTGGCCGATGCGCTGGAGCAGCTGCTGCGGGATGAAGCGCTGGCCCAGCGGCTGGGACAGGCGGCGCGGCAGCGTGCCCTTGAGGAGCACAGTGTCGAGCTGATGATGCAGCGGTATGAAGATCTGGTGATGAGCCTGCCGCCGTTGCCGTCGGCGCGGCGCTGATCGCCGGGGCCGGGTCTGTGCCCGCGAGCGCCCCGATCAAAGGGCGCGAAGGGCTGGCGTTGCAACGACGCGTGCCGACTCCTAGGGCCTGACAAAGGGACCGCCGGCAGACGCAGTGACAGGGTCACGCAGCCACGCCCAGCGTCGTGACGCCCTTCAACGTTCAACGATGAGGCGTCTGCGCGCGGCCCAGCCACCGCTCCAGGCGCCAGGCGCGCAGCCACCAGCCCCGTCGACGATAACCGGCCAGCAGGGCGTCCAGCGGCATCGGCAACTGCGCCAGCATCAGGTCGCGGTACTCATCAATCAATGCCGGCGCCCGCGCCGGATCGAATCGCCACATCATGCGTGAGGCCCCAATGAACTTGCGCGCCACCGTGTTGGCCCAGGCGAAACACGCCTCGGCACTCAGTCGCTGCGGGCTGCGCTCGCCCGCTCGGGTGGACTCAGCGGCTTCCTTCAGGCCCGTCATGGCCCAGGCCAGATCTCCGGCCTTGTCGGGGTTGAGCGTGTGCATGATGGACCCGGCGCGCTGGCGGTAAGCCACCCAGACCTCCGGTTCGTACCAGAGGTCCGGCGCGCGCAGGGCGATGAAGGGCAGCAGGTGCATGTCCTCGAAATGTCGGCCCGCCGGAAAGCGCAAATCGCTGCCCCACAGCTCCCGACGGGCGATCTTGGACCACGGGTGCATCTGGCCGCCGCGGAAGGTGCCACCCATGATGACGCTCGGATCGGTAATGCGCTGGCGTGCCGGACCCTTGAAGGTGCTTTTGCGCGGATGGCCGCGCAGGCGGTGCTTGAGCTTGGGCGCCTCGCGGATCATGCGGTAGTCACACATCACCAGCGACGGCTGGTGCTCGGTGACGATGGCGCGCAGGCGTTGGACCGCGCCGCGCATCAGCCAGTCGTCGGCGTCGAGGAACCAGAAATAGTCGCCACGGGCGTTGTCGAGCAGCGTGTTGCGGGTGACCGAGACGCCCTGGTTGCGCTCATGGAAGAGGCAGCGCACGCGCGGGTCTTCCAGCGCGAGCTGCCGCATCAGGTCGGGCGTGCCGTCGGTGGAACAGTCGTCGACGATCAGCACTTCCACTTGCGCAGCGGTGGACGCGGCCGTTCGTGAAGCTGATGGCTCATCCTCCCCCGTAGGCAACGCCGCTTGCGACCCCGCTTGCGGGTCGGCTTGCAACAGCGTATCCGCTTGAGACAGCGCTGACGCCACGCTCTCGCGGAGGTAACCCTCCACGTTGTAGGCAGGGATCAGGAAGCTGAGCCAGGGGCGCGACATGAGCGACCCGCTCATTCCCGCCAGTGATCGGCGATCCAGGGCGCAGGCAGCGGACGCCGCCAGTTGCCATTGCTGCGGCCGGCCAGCGCGTCCGGCGGATTCATCACGCCGTGGAAAATCAGGATGCGGGCGCCCGCGGGAATGCGGGGCGCCTGCCAATAGTTCAGCGGCCAGCGCGGAATGCAGTGGTACTTGAAGCTGGCGCACCAGCGCGGATCCCAATACTGCAACTGCCCTTTGCGATGGATCTCATCGGAGAGGTAGGCCTGCTCATTGCGGAAGGTCTGGCGGATGGATTCGAACTCGCGACGGAACTTGGCCAGCACGTCGGCGTGGGCGCCGAGGGTGAAGCGGTAGACCGACGAATTGCCGGTGATGCGCCACGGGCGTTTCCAGTCGTGGATGATCAGGAACTCACCGGGCACTTCGAAGAACGGGGTGATGTCGTCCACGATCACCACGTCCAGGTCGAGGAACAGGGCGGTGCCCCGCAGGCCGTGCAGGTCGGCCTCGAAGGTGGTCAGCTTGGTCCAGCCGCGTTCGGGAATGCCTTCGGGCAGGGCCAGCGCCGGAATCGGCAGGCATTGCACTTCAGACCGGATGCCTTCGGTGCGGTCGGTCAGGCAGACGAAACGGAAGTCGCCGCGCAGATGGCGACGCACCATGGCGTAGAGCCGGTTGACGTATTCGGGGCCGTACTTCGTGCCCCACTTCATGCAGAGGATGACGCGGTCGGCGTCGGTGGGGGCGGGGCTCGTCGACATGGCGGGATGCGGGTCTGAAATCGATGCGGACGCGGGGCGGGCGGTCACAACTCCTCCACCCATCGCGGCGGATAGCTATCCCAGCTCAGGCAGCCTGGACATTGCCAGAAATAGTGCTGGGATTCAAAGCCACAGGCGGCGCAGCGGTAGCGCTGCAGCGGACGCACCGCGCGCTGCAGGGCGCCTCCCACCAGCTGGGCTTCGTCGTCATTCAGCGGTTGCTGGCGGGTCTGGCTCTGTTGCAGCAGCTGAGTCGCGGCGGACAGGGCCGGCTCCACCCGAAGATGGTCCGCCAGCCGACGGCGCTGGGCGGCCGGATCGGGTTCCAGCAGCGCAATCGCCTGCAGCATCGCCATGCTGGGATGCCGGCGGTATTGGGATTCGAGCAGGGTCAGGGCCTGGGGCACCGACTGGGTGGCCAAAGCCGCCTGAGCGTAATCGCGGGCGACCAGATTGAAGGCATCCGGATTGGCCTTGAGCAGGTCGCCGTAGACGGCGAGGGTGCCGGCCTGGTCGCCGTCACGGGTCAGCATCTGGCCTTGCAGCACGTAGGCGCGGGCCGACTGGGGGGCGCGCTGGCGGGCGCGTTCCAGCCATTGGCGGGCGGCGGGCAGGTCCTGGTTGCTCTGGGCTTCGAGGGCGAGTTCGCACCAGTAATTGGCGATGCGGCTGGCAAACGAGCCGGTGCCGCTGGCTTCGAGCGACTCGGCCACATCGGCGGCCTTGGCCCATTCGCGGGAGCGCTCGAAGAGCGACAGCAGGGCCAGGGCGGCTTCGCGGTCGAAGGCGGTGCCTTTGAGGGCTTCGTAGGCGGTTTCGGCGCGGTCGAACAGGCCGGCCTTGAAGAAGTCCTGGGCGAGGGCGTACTGGGCGCGGTCGCGTTCGTCCTTGGGCAGGTCCCCGCGGGAGAGCAGGTGCTGGTGGACGCGCACGGCGCGTTCGTATTCACCGCGGCGGCGGAACAGGTTGCCCAGGGCGAAGTGGAGTTCGGAGGTGTCGGGGTCGGCCTGGACGGCTTCGATGAAGGCGTCGATGGCTTTGTCCTGCTGCTCGTTGAGTAGCAGGTTGAGTCCCTTGAAATAGGCACGGGGGGCGTCGCGCTGTTCCCGTTTCCATTGGCGGGAGTCCAGTTTGGAGGCCAGCCACCCGAGGCCGAAGATGACGGGGACGCCGATCAGCAGCCAGGTGAGATCAAATTCCATCGGGGAGCTTCGGATCGGGGGAGGGGGGAGAGGGCAGGTCGGCGGCGGGGGGCAGACTGCGAGCGGCGGCGCGTTTGTGGCGCCACCAGGCGGGCACCATGGCCAGCACGCCGAAGGCGCAGCCGACGGCAAACACGAGGAGCACCACGATCACCAGAGGAGCGCGCCAGGCCTGGCCGAAGAACCAGTGCACGACGACCTCCTGGCTGTTGTTCAGCGCGAAGGCGAAGAGGGTGAAGAACAGGAAGGCACGAAAAAGCCAGACCAGGATTCGCATGGGCGCGATTCTAGGCGCCGCGGAGCGGATTATTCCGAAGGGCTGACGTCGGCGGGCAACTGGGCGTCGACGGCTTCGCGCAGGGCTTTGCCCGGCTTGAAGTGGGGGACGAGTTTCTCGGGGATCAGCACCTGCTCGCCGGAGCGCGGATTGCGACCGGTGCGGGGAGGGCGGCGGTTGATCGAGAAGCTGCCGAAGCCACGGATCTCGATGCGGTGGCCGCGGGCCAGGGCATCGGACATGGCGTCGAGGATGGTTTTGACCGCGAATTCCGTGTCACGTTGGGTGAGCTGGCTGAAGCGCTCGGACAGGTGGGCCACCAGGTCGGATCGGGTCATGGTTCTTGGAATCTGAAGAACAACAGGCCCGCACATGCGAGCCTGTCGAGGGGGACTACAGCGGCACCAGCCTACCTCAGGCCGTCGCCGCTCTGTACCAGTAAAAGCCTGATTCTCCGCGAAAAATGCAGCAAAGCCGCACTCCGCCTCAAACCACCGTCGCTACGCTGCACTTGAAGAAAGGCTCGGTGGGCACCGCCCACCGGCCGTCCCTCAAGCCACATCCGGAGTCAGGGTCTCCCTGACTCCTGGATGGCGCCCCCTGGGGGCAGGAGCGTAAGCGACTGGGGGGCTTAGTTTTGGTCCAGTTTGGCGCGCAGCAGCGCGCCGAGGCTCGTCGTACCAGCGTTCTCACGCTCGTTCGACTGGGACAGACGCTGCATGGCTTCCTGCTGGTCGGCGTTGTCCTTGGCCTTGATCGACAGCTGGATGCTGCGGGTCTTGCGATCGACGTTGATGATGATCGCGGTGACTTCTTCGCCTTCCTTCAGCACGTTACGGGCATCTTCCACGCGGTCGCGGGCGATTTCCGAAGCGCGCAGGTAACCGGTGACGTCTTCACCCAGATCGATTTCAGCGCCACGGGCGTCCACCGTCTTGACCTTGCCGGTGACCGACATGCCACGGTCGTTGACCGAGACGAAGGTCGAGAACGGGTCGCCGTCCAGCTGCTTGATGCCCAGCGAGATGCGCTCGCGCTCGACGTCCACAGCCAGCACGATGGCTTCGACTTCCTGGCCCTTCTTGTAGTTGCGGACAGCCGTTTCGCCCGGCTCGTTCCACGACAGGTCGGACAGGTGCACCAGGCCGTCGATGCCCTGGGCCAGGCCCACGAACACGCCGAAGTCGGTGATCGACTTGATCGGGCCCTTGACGCGGTCGCCGCGCTTGGTGTTCTGCGCGAATTCCTGCCAGGGGTTGGCCTTGCACTGCTTCATGCCCAGGGAGATGCGGCGCTTGTCCTCGTCGATCTCCAGGACCATGACCTCGACTTCCTCGCCCAGGGACACGACCTTGGCGGGAGCGACGTTCTTGTTGGTCCAGTCCATCTCGGAGACGTGCACCAGGCCTTCGATGCCCGGCTCGATCTCGACGAACGCGCCGTAGTCGGCGATGTTGGTGACCTTGCCGAACAGGCGGGTGCCGGTGGGGTAGCGGCGGGCCACGCCGTGCCACGGGTCGTCGCCCAGCTGCTTCAGGCCCAGCGAGACGCGGTTCTTCTCGGCGTCGA
>CBIHOT010000081.1:0-15065 GCA_966211495.1 uncultured Roseateles sp.
CGTATTCGATCTCGAACTCGGCCAGCGACGAGCCGCAGTCGAAGCACCAGTACACCGGCTTCAAGCCGCGGTAGACGAAACCACGCTCGAACAGCCGCTTGAGCACACGGATCTCGCCGGCTTCGTTCTTGAAGTCCATCGTGCGGTAGGGATGGTCCCAGTCGCCCAGCACGCCCAGACGCTTGAAGTCCACCCGCTGCTGGTCGATCTGCTCCGCGGCGTAGGCGCGGCTCTTGGCCTGCACCTCGTCGCGCGGCAGGCCGCGGCCATAGGTCTTTTCGATCTGGTTTTCGATCGGCAGGCCGTGGCAGTCCCAGCCGGGGATGTAGGCCGCGTCAAAGCCTTCCAGCTGACGGGCCTTGACGATCATGTCCTTCAGGATCTTGTTGACCGCATGACCCATGTGGATCTGGCCGTTGGCATACGGCGGGCCGTCATGCAAAACGAACTTGGGCTTGCCGCAGCGGGCGTCGCGCAGCTTCTTGTAGATGCCCTGGTCTTCCCATTCCTTGACCCAGCCCGGCTCACGCTTGGGCAGGTCCCCGCGCATGGGGAAGGTCGTGTCCGGCAGATTCAGCGTGGCCCGGTAGTCGGTGGCAGCAGCGGTCGGGGCAGCGGTGGAACCGTTGGAGGAGGCGTCGGCGGCGTCGGTCATAGAGGTGCGTGGCAATCAGGAGCGGCGCCCACAGGCGCCGGGAAGCGGGGATGCGCGTCCGAGCGGCGGTCGGCGCGCGAGCAGGGGAGGAAGCCAGGGTCCGCGCAGTGCCAGAAGCATGGCGGACGCGGGCGATTCAAATTCGGTCGCGCGTGGTCTGGCGCCGCACCGCTGCATGGGTGCTGGCCTGATGGGCAAAGTACGCACGTGCCTGACGGACGTCCTCCCAGATCGCGGCGGTGAGGGCGTCCAGCCCGTCAAAACGGGCTTCGTCACGCAGTTTGTGCAGCAGTTCCACCCGGACGAGTTTACCGTAGGCCTCGGTCGGTCCCAGCCGGGCCGCCAGATCGGCCGGCCAGTCCAGCGCATGGACCTCCAGCAGCACCCGTCCGGCATCTTCCACCGTGGGGCGCACGCCCAGCGAAGCCACGCCGTCCAGCGGCGCGTCGTCGGGTGCGGTCAGGCCATGCACCCGCACCGCAAAGATGCCGTGCGCCGCGGGCTTGTCATGGCCAAAGCGCAGGTTCAGGGTCCGGAACCCGTCCTGGGCACCCGGCCGGGACTCGGCCAGTTGCCGCCCCAGCTTCTGCCCGTGAATGACGTGGCCGGAGATGGAGTAGGGCCGCCCCAGCAGGCGTGCGGCGCTTTCCAGGTCTCCCTGCTGCAGCGATTCGCGCACGGCGGAGCTGGACACCCGCAGCCCGTGCACTTCGTAGCTCATCATGCGGGCGACATCAAAGCCCAGGCGCTGACCGGCGGCGTCCAGCGTGGCGTAGTCCCCCTGGCGCTTGGCGCCGAAACGGAAGTCATCCCCCACCAGCACATAGCGGGCGCCCAGGCCTTCCACCAGCACCTGCTGGATGAACGCCTGTGCGCTCAGCCCGGCCAGCGCTTCGTCGAAGCGCACCACCACCACCTGGTCCACCCCGCAGCGCTCCAGCTCCGACAGCTTGTCTCGAAGCGTCGCAATCCGGGCCGGTGCCAGTTCGGGCCGGCCCATCTTGTGGGCGAAGAAGTCGCGGGGATGCGGCTCGAAGGTCAGCACGCAGGTGGGCAGACCGCGGTGACGGGCTTCCGATTGCAGCAGCGCCAGCATGGCCTGATGGCCGCGATGGACGCCGTCGAAGTTGCCGATGGTCAGCGCGCACTGTGGCGCGATGCCCGGATGATGAAAGCCGCGAAACACCTGCATGGGGCGTCATTATCTGCTGGCGGCGGGGCCCGCGCCGGGGCAGGGCCAAACCGGGGATCAGGACGCGGCCGTGGCCGGTGCGGGGCTGGGCAGATGCCGCTCGACCAGGGTGAGCAGATCCACCATTTCGAAAGGCTTGAGCAGGAAGTCGTCCATCCCCGCCCGGGTGCATCGGTCCCGGTCGTCATTGATGGCACTGGCGGTGAGCGCCACCACCGGCGTGCGCGGCAGGCGACGCCGGGCCTCTTCCTCGCGCCAGGCGCGGGTGGCGAGGAAGCCGTCCATCTCCGGCATCTGGCAGTCCATCAGCACCAGATCGAAGCGCTGGCCTCGCAATTGGTCGAGCGCCTGACGGCCATCTTCGGCCGTGGTCACTTCCAGGCCGCATTGCTGCAGCATGGTGGAGGCCACCAGCAGATTGACCATGCTATCGTCCACCAGCAGCACCCGGCCGGCCAGTTGCGGCATCGGCATCGGCGTGGGCAGGCGGCGCACAGGCGGGGGTTCAATGACCGGGTCGGCCGCCGTGTCCGCCGCCGAGTCCGCCGACAAGTCCGCTGCAGCCGGCTGCAGCGGCAGGCTGAACTCGAAGACCGAGCCCACCCCCGGCGTCGAGGCGCAGCGCAGGTCACCGCCCATCGCCCGGGCGAGCTCGCGGGCGATGGTCAGTCCCAGCCCGGTGCCGTCATGGCGACGCACCTTGCGGGCCACCACCTGCTCGAAGGGCGCAAAGATGCGTTCGAGCTGGTCGGCGGCGATGCCTTCACCGGTGTCGCGCACGGCGCAGCGCAGCAGCGTGCCGGCGCGCATGTCCAGCACGGTGGAGACCTCGACACTCACCCCGCCCTGATCGGTGAACTTGATGGCGTTCCCCACCAGGTTGTGCAGGATCTGCTGGATGCGTGAGGCATCGCCCATCAGGCGCGGCGGCAGGCTGTCGCTGACCTGCCAGTCAAAGCGCAGACCTTTGGCGCGGGCGGTCTCTCCCAGCAGTCGGCAGACATCCCCGACCACTTCACGCATGTCCACCGGATGTGCGTCCACCACCAGCTTGCCGGATTCGATGCGGGCCAGATCCAGGATGTCGTTGACCAGACTCAGCAAATGGCGGCCAGAGCGCCGCACGATGTCCACCTGCTGACGCTGCTGATCGGACAGGTCACCGGTCTCCAGCAGTTGGGCCATGCCCAGAATACCGTTCAGCGGTGTGCGGATCTCGTGGCTCATCATCGCCACGAAGCGGCTCTTGCTGCTGCTGGTCTCTTCCGCCGCATGCAGGGCCAGCTGGCTCTGTTCGGCCAGATGCGCCTGCTCGAAGCGCAGCCGCAGCAGCTCCAGGGTGCGGGCCTCCACGCGGCGGGATTCCAGCGTCATCAGCAGCCAGAAGGTCACCAGGGCGCCGGCACTGAGCCAGCCCACCGTGCCGCCCTGCAGGCCCAGCCGCACGATCAGCGGCGCCAGCACCAGCGAGGAAAACAGCGCCTGCGCCCGTGTCCACGAACTCAGGGTGACCTGGGTGAAGGCGGCGAGTCCCACCAGGATGGTCATGACGGCGCCGTCGATCTCCGGCAGATTGGGGGTGGCGAAGAGGGCGCCCACCATGCCCCAGGCCAGCCCGTCCAGCAGCAGCGCGGACAGATAACGACGCTCCCAGCGCGGCAGTTCCAGCAGCCGCACCGGCCCCTTGAGATACCGACGCGCCTCCAATCCCCGCCACGCCGAGATCGCCCAGCGTGCGCTGAGCCAGCACAGCAGTTCGGCGGCATCCAGATGGCGCCACAGCAGCACCACCGGGAGGATGCTGAACAGCGCTCCGACAGCCGCCGGCAGCCGCACCAGCGACTGCAGCGCAGACAAACGCTCCGCCCGGACCTCCAGGGCCACTGGCGTGTCGCCGTCCATCGGCCCTGCAACGTTCACGGGGGCTCCCAATCTTTTGTGGCGCAGGTTCTACCGAAGTCCGTTGCGGGCGGCAGTTGGGAACTTCCCTTGACCTGTCGATAGAGCGCACCGAATCCCGTTGCTTGTGCGATTGGCGCTCGTTTTCCGCTGAGGTGGGGGGAGGGCGAGGGGCTGCGGGTCCGGTGAGGTGGGGCCCGAATTCCGGCCATGTTGTCGATTGCATCAAGTTTCGAACGACAGCTCCTGATGGTTTGCAACCGAACACCAGCCCGTCCTGACTGAGCTCTCACCTGCCACGGTCACCCCCGTGCGGGGTCGATGTCATCAACCAGGAGATCCTCATGGGACTGCTCAATCGCATTTTTTCGAGCCCACCCCGCAACGTGAACACGGTCACGCCGGCCCCGTCACAGCCCGAGGCTCCGCCCAGCGCTCAGCTGCCGTCGGACACACCCGCGGCGGACCGGCATGCCTGGCACCGCGAACTGGGCAATGCCCGGATGCTGCTGGATGAACTGGACGATCTGCAGCGGGAACAGCAGGTCCATCTCACCGAAAAGCTGATCAAGCGCGGGCCGTCGCTGCCCGTCCAGCCCAATACCTTGCTGGAGCCTGCCCACGTCTCCGATCCCAAGACCTTGACCGAGCGACTTCACGCCAACCGTCTTCCCAATGGGTCGGTGGTCATGGCCACCCCGACGCAGGCACAGCGCAAGCTGTGGCAGGAGAGCGCCCAGGCGCATCAGGTGACCCATGTGGTCCGTGTGGGCACGGACCTGGAGAGCACCACGATGGACCACCTGGCCCACGAGCCCGCGGTGAGGGCGCAGACGCTGCCGGGGCAACCGCCCCAGGTGCTGTCGCGTTACTGGCGCGTCTTTGCCAAGCCCGGCATGGCGATTTCGCCAGCGGTTCTGCGTGACACGTTCGAGAAGCTGTCGGCCACCCCGCCGGCGCCGGGCTGCCGGGTGGCCTTCCAGTCCCCGGACGGGGATGAACGGTCCGCCGTCTTCGGTGCCGGTTGGAAGGTGTTCAACGACCTGCGGGCGATGCAGCAGGCCAATCAGCCGGTGCTGGAAGACACCGTCCTGGATGTGGTGCAGGACGCAGTGATGCAGACTCACATGAACCGCAGCACCCAGTTGCTGCGCCAGCCGGAACACCTGGCGAGCCTGCTGGCCATGGGCATGCAACTGTGCGGGTTGCCCAGGGCGCGCACGGTGCGGTTTGCCGACAAACCGACGGTGGAGTCGCTCGGTGCCCAGACCAAGGACACACCGCCCGACGGCCCCGCGCTGAAAGAGGCGCGCAACCGTGCCGCCGCGCGCGCCCTCTGCAGTGGCATCCTGGAGATGAAGGAAGCGACGGGCCCAGCCTATGCGCCGCTCAAGGGCAGCACCGCCGCGACGCGCCGCATCCATCCGGACGCCATGCTGGCGCCGGACGCGCGCCTGAAGTCGTTGCCGGGCGCTCGCCTGCTCGGCGCCTGGGCAGCACCCCGCACCCTGGTGCTGGAACGCCCGGGACCCGACAAGGCCCTGGCCTGGGCGACGGCCTGCCTGACCCACAACATTTCCGCCGTGGTGGACCTGAGCTGCCGCTCCGAGCAGATCGAGCCGGATGCCATGGCCAATGGCCGCCAGTCGCTGCGAAGTGGCACCGAGGTCAACTTCGACTGGGGCCCGTCCGGGCAGATCGAGATGGATCACGTGCTGCCCGGTGCCAAGGCGACCGGCATGCAGATTTCCGCCACGATCGACGGCCAGCCGGTGACTCGCGATGTGAGCATCGATCCGCCTTACATGGACGACAAACACCGCATTCCGACCGAGCGTTCGCTGGAGCGCCTGCAGATCCCGCTGCTGCCGGGCAAGACCGTGCCGCCCAAACATCTGCTGGAGATTGCCAAGCTGATGGAGAACTATCGGTCCGATGGTCCGGGCCATGCGGTCGCGGTGCAGTGCCCGAAGGGCGACGTGCGCGCCGCCGTGGTGGCAGCGGCCGATCTGCTCTATGGCCGGTTCCAGGAGAAGCGGCTGGACGCCGACAACCTGGACGAATCGATCAAGGACATCTGGACCGGTCTGTGTCTGAACTACAGCATCGATCTGGCGCATGAGCCGGACCAACTGGCCAGCCTGATGGCCATGGGCGAGCTGCTGCTGGCCACCGGCAAGCACACGGCGCGATGGCAGTGACGCGCGGCTGCGGCCTCTGAGGCCGCATCGATTGTCACCTTGTTCGCCGCGTACTCTGCGCGGCGATCCTGACTTCAACTTCTGGAGCGTCTCATGGGGCTGATCAGCCGTCTTTTTTCGAGGCATTCGTACGACCTGACGGCGTCATCGGCCGGCCGTTCGTCATTCTTCGGGTCTTCCAAACCGCGCGAACTCGCGCTGCCGCAGCGGGCGACCACTGCCGATGCCCATGCCTGGCAGGGCCAGTTGGCCCACGCGCGGACGCTGGTGGGTGAGGTCAACGACCTGCCCGAAATCCGCTTCGCGCTGGACACGCAAAAGCGGCTGTCCCATGGCTCGTCAATGCCGGTGCAGCCGGACACCTTGCTGTCTCCGGCCAGCAGCGCTGCCAAGCCCCGGGGTGAGCGCCTGAATGGCAACTGTCTGCCCAGCGGCGCGGTCGCGATGGCCACGCCGACCTTGTCCCAGCGTTGGCAGTGGCACAACAGCGCCGACACGCACGGCATCACCCACGTGGTGCGCCTGGGCACCCCCAAGGAAACCCATCGTCTGCATCTGGACACCGGTGGCGCGCCGCTGCCGCTGTCCAGCAGCCAGCACGGGACCTTGCAACCCTTGTCCCGCCACTGGGAGGTGGAGGTCGAGCCGGACACCGCCATTCCGCCCAGCCTGCTGCGCGAGACCTTCGACCGGATGTCGGCGCATCCGCTGGCCTCGGGGTGCCGCGTGGCGTTCCAGTCTCCAGGCGGGGACAACCGCTCAGCGGTGTTTGCCGCTGGCTGGCAGATCTATCGCGAGTTGACGGCGCAGCGGCAGGCGAATCGGGTGCTCAGCGAGCAGGATATTCTGGACATCGTGCACGATGCCGTCATGGAAACCCGCCTGCATCGCAGCACCCGGCTGCTGGATCAGCCGGAGCATGTGGCCTCGCTGCTGGCGATGGCCCAGCAGATGCGCACCAGCGGCGCGCCGTTGCCGTCCCGGCCGGTGCGGCAGGGGCCGGGCGCGGATCCATCGTCGCACGACGCGGTGGCGCGTTCGCTTTGCCAGCAAATCCTCCAGCAGATCCGCCAGCAACCGACCGCTGCCGGCGCGACCTACTCCCCGCTAAAGGGCAGCACCGAGGCGTCGTTGCACGTTCGCCCCGAACGCATGCTGACCGTCGACCCGCGGCTGGCGGCGATGCCGGGAGCGCGGCTGGCAGGCGCCTGGGTGACGCCCGGGACGCTGGTGCTGGATCAGCTCCGCTCGGACAAATCGCAGGCCTGGGCGGTCGCCTGCCTGAGCCACAATATCGGCAGCGTCGTGGACCTGACCCCTGCGGAAGAACGGCAGCCACGGTCCGCCATGCGCCCCGGTACCCACAGCCTCGGCCATGGCACCGAAGCCTCCTTCGCCTGGGCGCAGGAGCGTCCGGTGTCGCTGAAAGACCGCATCCCGGGCGCCACGGTCATGGGGCTGGCGGTCTCGGCGCAGATCGAAGGTCAGCCGGTGACCCGCGACACCAGCCAGGATCCGCACTCCAGTCAGGTGGGTGGCCGGCGCTCGGTGATCCGTCCGCTGGAGTGGATCCAGGTGCCCTTGAAGCGCGGTGAGCCGGTGCCGCCGAAGGTGCTGGTCGAAATCGCCCGTCTGATGCATCGACACCGCGCCAACGCGCCGGCCGACGTGGTGGCCGTGCAGAGCCCGGGCGGCGATGCGCGGGCCGTGACGGTGGCGGTGGCCGATCAGCTCTACAGCCGCTTCCAGCAAGGTCGCCTCACGGTGGAGAACCGGGCCGAGGTGGTGCGGGGCCTGTGGACGCGCGTCTGCACGGACTACAGCAGGGACCTCGCCAAAGAGCCGCAGCAGCTCGCCAGCCTGCTGGCGATGGCGGATCTGCTGCTTACGGCTGGTCCGCAGCCGCGCCGTTGACGTCCGCCGCCGTCATCGCCTGCTGACGGCCGGTCTCATCGAGCCAGCACCATCCGCCGCTTTGCAGGTCCGCCGGCAGGGTCAGCTGGCCGATGGCGCGGCGGTGCAGCGCCAGCACCCGGTTGCCCACGGCGGCCACCATGCGCTTGGCCTGGTGATAACGCCCTTCGGTCAACGTCAGCTCCAGACGACCATCCGGCAGCCGGCGGGCCAGCGCCGCCTTGACCGGTTCTTCGGCCAGTCGCGGGTCGCGCTCTTCCAGCAGCACGCCGGCCATCAGCCGCTGCAACTGCTCGTCGTCCACCGGCGCCTTGCAGGTCGCTTCATACACCTTGGGCACGTGGTACTTGGGGCTGGTGAGCTTGTGCTGCAGCGGGCCGTCGTCGGTCAGCAGCAGCAGGCCGGTCGTGTCTTCATCCAGGCGGCCGACCGGCTGCAGGTCGCGCTCGCGGAACTGCGGCGGCAGCAGGCTCAGCACGCTGGGATGGTGGGTCGGCTTGCGGGAACATTCGTAGCCGGCCGGCTTGTAGAGCAGGATCAGGGCCTTCTCGTGATACGGCCAGGCTTTGCCTTCGACCTCATAGGTCAGACCGTCGGTGAGGAAGGCTTCATCCGGATCCTCGATGACGCGGCCGTCCACCGATACCAGTCCATGGCGGATCAGGGCGGCGCAATGACGGCGGGTACCAAACCCCTGGGTGAACAGGATCTGGTCGATGGCAACGGGACGCGGGGCTCGGGAAGACGCTTTCATGGTCGTGATTGTCGCCGGTCCCGGACCGGGAGTCGGCGATCAGACCGGCTGATCGCAGGCTGCCGGCACCTCGGGCAGCGACCGCGCCGACCGGATGGCATCCACGACCGCCCGGGCAACCACCTCCGCCGCCACTGCACCGAGCAGGGCCATGTCGCCATCCTGGCCAGACGCGCCCGTGGCCACCGCAAAAATCACATCTCCATCCATGACGGTGTGCACCGGCTGGATGCTGCGTGCAAAGCCATCGTGCGCGATCTGCGCCAGCTTGCTCGCCTGGGCCTTGGTGAGCCGTGCATCGGTGGCAATGACGCCGAGGGTGGTGGCGGACCCGGCCAGTGCACCGCCGAGCGGCTCTCCCTGCAGCAGGGCCTGGACGCTGGAGCGGGGCCGTCCGTCCGGCCCCCGGCTGCCCGCGATGACTTCACCGCTCTGCGGATCCACCACATCGCCCACGGCATTCACCGCCACCATCGCGGCCAGCGTCACACCGCCGACGCGCAGGGAGGCCATGCCAAGGCCGCCCTTCATCGCACGCGACACACCAAGCAGTTTGCCCACCGTCGCGCCAGTGCCGGCGCCCACGTTGCCGCGGGCCTGCTGGTCGCTCGTGGCGGCGTCGCAGGCGGCTTGTCCCGCGGCCGCATCCGGCGCGGTGTCGGCGCCATGCAGCCACAAATCAAACAGCACCGCCGCCGGAACGATCGGCACCCGCGCCCGCCCCACCGGGAAGCCGTGCCCCCGTTCGGCCAGCCAGCGCATCACGCCGTCCGCCGCGGATAAGCCAAAGGCGCTGCCGCCGCTGAGCACGAGGCCGTGAATCACGGAGACGGTGTTTTCCGGGCGCAGCAGGTCGGTCTCGCGCGTGCCCGGCGCTGCGCCGCGCACATCGACGCCGGCCACCGCGCCCTGTTCACACAGGACGACGGTGCAGCCGGTCGGTGCTTGCGGATGCTGCCAGTGGCCGACCTTCAGGCCGGCGACGTCGCACAGGCTGCCAGAGGGGGCGGGGGCGGCAGGGGCGGCGCCCGGTGAACCGGCCGGGGCGGTTGCAGAGAAGGAAGCGGAGGCTGCGGGCGGGGCGGAGGCCATGGCCACTCCAGAACGAAAGCGTCGGAGTGGCGAGTGTAGACAGCGGCGCGGTCCGGTCGCCCCGCCCGTGGATGCAGTGCGGGCGACCGGTCCGACGGCAGCGTCAGGCGAACACGCCTGCGGTGTCCGTCATGCGGCGGCTCACCTCACCCAGGTGATGCATCGTGTCGCCGTACTGCATCTCCATCACCGTCAGCCGCTTGAAGTAGTGGCTGCCGACATACTCGTCGGTCACGCCGATGCCGCCATGCAACTGGGTGCATTGCTGGCCGACAAAACGCATCGACTGCCCCAGCTGCACCTTGGCCTGGGACAGCGCCCGGCGACGCGCATCGGCGGGCTCGTTCAGCTTCAGCGTCGCAAAGTAGCTCATCGACCGCGCCAGCTCCAGCTGCATCTTCACATCGGCGATGCGGTGGCGCAGCGCCTGGAAGCTGGCGATGGCAACGCCGAACTGCTTGCGCGTGTTCATGTAGTCCACCGTCAGCGCGACATACCGGTCCATCACGCCGACCGCTTCGGCGGCCTGCGCGGCAATCGCGATGTCCACCGCCTGTTCCAGCACCGCCAGGCCGTGGGCCGGGGGCACCAGCAGTGTGGCCGGGGTGTCCGCGAGATGCAGTTCCGCGGCGGCGGAGCCGTCATGCAGGCGGTAGTCGCGCAGCGTCACGCCGGCGGCATCTTTCTCCACCAGGTACAGCGCGAGGCCGCCGCCGGTGGTCGCCGGCACGATGAAGGCGTCGGCATGGGAGCCGGCACTCACCACGCTCTTGTGACCGGTCAGACGGTGGTCACTGCTCGCCTGGGTCTGGCAGACATCCAGCCGATAACGCGCCGCGCGCTCCTGATGTGCCAGCACCAGCAGCGCTTCCCCGGCTGCGATGCGGGGCAGCCATTCGGCCTGCACCTCGCCGGCGGCATGGGCCAGCACCGCCGGGGCCACCAGAGCCGCCTGGGCGTAAGGCTCCAGCACCAGGCCGCGGCCCAGTTCTTCCATCACCACCATGGCGTCCACCGGGCCGAAACCCAGACCACCGTGCATTTCCGGCACCGCCAGCGCGGTCAGCCCCAGGCCCACCAGACCGTCCCAGGCCGCCTTGGAGAACCCGCCCGCCTTGAGAATCGCGCGGCGCTGGTCATCGCCATAGTCCCGCTCGACAAAGCGGCGCACCGCATCCCGCAGCGATTCCTGATCTTCATTGAAGTCAAAATCCATGAACTGTCTCCTTGCGGCGATGAACGCGCTCAGCCCAGCACGGTCTGCGCCACGATGTTGCGCTGGACCTCGTTGGAGCCGCCGTAGATGGTGGTCTTGCGATAGTTGAAGTAGTGGCTCGCCAGCGGCGCGCAGTGGGCGGCGCCGACATAGTCCCCCTGCCAGCCGGCGTCCATCGCCTCCTGGATGAAGGGGGTGGCGAAGGGGCCGGCTGCCAGCATCATCAGCTCGGTGTAGCGCTGCTGCATCTCGCTGCCGCGGATCTTCAGCAAACCGGCCACGTCGAGCGACTGCTTGCCGCTGCTCTCCGCCGACAGCACCCGCAGCACCATCATTTCCAGGGCCACCACATCGACTTCCAGCAGGGCGATCTGGTCGCGGAAGCGGGCGTCGTCATAAACGCCTTCGGCCTTGGCGATGCGCTTGAGCCGCTCCAGTTCCCGCTTGGCGCGGTTCACATCGGCGATGTTGGTGCGCTCATGGGCGAGCAGGTATTTGGCGTAGGTCCAGCCCTTGTTCTCCTCGCCGACCAGGTTCTCGACCGGCACTTCGACGTTGTCGAAGAACACCTCGTTCACCTCATGTTCGCCGTCCAGCATGATGATCGGCCGCACCGTGACCCCGGGCGACTTCATGTCGGTCAGCAGGAAGGAGATGCCGGCCTGCGGCTTGACGCCGGGATCGGTGCGGACCAGGCAGAAGATCCAGTCGCCGTACTGGCCGAGCGTGGTCCAGGTCTTCTGGCCGTTGACCACATACACGTTGCCCCGGCGTTCGGCGCGGGTCTTGACCGAGGCGAGATCGGAACCGGCGCCCGGCTCGCTGTAGCCCTGGCTCCACCACACGTCGCCGCTCATGATGCCGGGCAGGTGCCGCTCCTGCTGCTCGCGCGAGCCGAAGGCCATGATCACCGGCGCCACCATCACCGGGCCGAAGGGCACCACTCGTGGTGCGCCAGCCAGGGCACATTCTTCCTCGAAGAGATGACGCTGCACGGCATTCCAGCCGGGGCCGCCGAACTGCTTCGGCCAGGCCCAGCCGTGCCAGCCCTGCCGGCCCAGGATGCGGGCCCAGCGCTGCATATCGTCCTTGGTCAGGCGCAGCGCGTTGTGCACCTTGTGGCTGATGTCCTTGGGCAGGTGGTCCGCCACCCAGTGACGGATCTCGGCCCGGAAGGCCTGTTCTTCCGGTGTGAACTGCAGGTCCATGGCTTGTCTCCTCTGAACTGCCGCAGTTTTTAGCACGAGCGTTCGTTTTCCCCCTGTCTCAAGGGGGACAAAGGGGAGCGGGCGTTGGCGGCCCGGCGACCCGCTGCCCTTTGCTGAATCGCGGGCGCGGTCACAATCCGCCAAAGCTTTGGAGACCCCCATGACCCTGCCTCAGTCCCTCGCCGCCGGAGACCGCCCGGAGGCCGCTTCCCGCGCCGTGCTCGCCATTCACGGCGGCGCGGGCACCTTGCGCCGCTCGGCGATGTCGCCGGAGGCCGAAGCCCGTTATCGCGAAGCGATGCGGGTCATTCTGGAAGACGGCTCACGCCGGCTGGAGGCCGGAGAGAACGCGCTGGATGTGGTGGTGGAGGCGGTGCGTCAGCTGGAAGAGTGTGAGCTGTTCAACGCGGGCAAGGGGGCGGTGTACACCGCGGATGAACGACATGAGCTGGATGCCAGCGTCATGGATGGACGTGATCGCCGCGCAGGTGCGGTGGCGGGCGTGACGCGCCTGCGCAATCCGGTGCTGGCGGCGCGGGAGGTGATGGCCCATAGCGGCCACGTGCTGATGATCGGTCGGGCGGCGGAGCACTTTGCGATCGGGCAGGGCGTGGAGATGGTAGCACCGGAGTGGTTCGGAACGCCGCAGCGTCTGGCGCAACTGCGTCATGCCCAGGCGACGTCGTCCGGGCAGGTGCTCGACCATGACGGGCAGACAGCGGCTGCCGCGGGATCGGCAGCCGATGCGCGAGCCGATGCTGGTGCTGGTGCTGGTGGCCCGCTGGACGAAAAGACCAAGTTCGGCACCGTGGGTGCGGTGGCGCTGGATCTGCACGGCCATCTTGCAGCCGCCACCTCCACCGGCGGCATGACCAACAAGCGGCCCGGCCGCGTGGGCGATTCGCCCATTCCCGGCGCCGGCTGTTATGCGGACGACCGCTGCGTCGCGGTGTCCTGCACCGGGACGGGCGAGGCCTTCATCCGCGCGGTGGCGGCGCATGAGGTCGCGGCGCTGATGCGCATCGGCGGGCTGTCGCTGGACGAGGCCTGCCGGCGCGTGCTGTTCGAAGAGTTGCCGCAGGTGGGCGGCGACGGCGGCCTGATCGCGGTGGACCGGCTGGGGGGCGTGCACCTGGGCTTCAACACCGAGGGCATGTACCGCGGCTCGGTCCGGCCGGGTCAGGCGCCGTTTGTTGGCATCTATGCAGGGGAAGACGCCGTAGAGTCGGGCAGTCGAGGGGCTTGAAGTCTGGCCCGTGGCGGGCTGTGACCTCCCACGGGGTGAACAGCCGCTCGGAAGGTTTGAACCCGCGCAATGCCGCTGACCGAGGCGTTCCGGCGCGCCTTCGGCACCCGACTGGGCCTCGCACCGAGCGGCGCCCAAGCCGGGTGAACGCGGTCAGTCGTCCAGCAACGACACGTCGCGCACGGCGCCCTTGTCCGCCGACATCACGAACTTGGCATACGCCTTCAGCGCCGCCGACACCTTGCGCGGACGCGGCAGCACCGGCTTCCAGCCCTTGGCATCCTGCTCCGCGCGGCGGCGGGCCAGTTCCTCATCGGAGACCAGCACGTTGATCGTCCGGTTCGGAATGTCGATGCGGATGCGGTCGCCATTGCGCACCAGACCAATCGCGCCGCCTGCGGCCGCTTCGGGCGAGCAGTGGCCGATCGACAGGCCCGACGTGCCGCCCGAGAAGCGGCCATCGGTCAGCAACGCGCAGGCTTTGCCCAGGCCTTTGGACTTGATGTAGCTCGTGGGGTAGAGCATCTCCTGCATGCCCGGGCCGCCCTTGGGGCCCTCATAGCGCACCACCACCACATCCCCGGCCTTGACCTTGTCGGCCAGGATGTTCTCCACCGCTTCGTCCTGCGACTCGGTCACATGGGCAGTGCCTTCGAACACCAGGATGCTGTCGTCCACCCCGGCGGTCTTGACCACGCAGCCGTCCAGCGCGATGTTGCCGGTCAGCACCGCCAGACCGCCTTCCTGCGAGAACGCATGGTCGTTGGAGCGGATGCAGCCTTCGGCGCGGTCCAGGTCGAGGCTGGGCCAGCGTTCGCTCTGGCTGAAGGCCACCTGGGTGGGGATGCCGGCGGGACCGGCGCGGTAGAAGGTGCGCACCGCTTCGTCGTCGGTCCGCACGATGTCCCAGGCGTCCAGCGCATGCTTGAGCGACGGCGCATGCACCGTCGGCACATCGGTGTGCAGCTTGCCGGCGCGGTCGAGCTCGCCGAGGATGGCCATGATGCCGCCGGCGCGGTGCACATCCTCGATGTGGTACTTGTTGGTGTTGGGCGCCACCTTGCACAGCTGCGGCACCACGCGGGAGAGCCGGTCGATGTCTGCCATGGTGAAGTCGATCTCGGCTTCACGGGCGATGGCCAGCAGATGCAGGATGGTGTTGGTGGAGCCGCCCATGGCGATGTCCAGCGTCATCGCGTTTTCGAAGGCCTTGAAGCCGACCGAGCGCGGCAGCACCCGCTCGTCATTGCCTTCGTAGTATTCGCGGGTCAGCGAGACGATGCGGCGGCCGGCCTGCCTGAAGAGCTGTTCCCGGTCCGCATGGGTGGCGACCACGGTGCCGTTGCCCGGCAGGGACAGGCCCAGGGCTTCGGTCAGGCAGTTCATCGAATTGGCGGTGAACATGCCGGAGCAGGAGCCGCAGGTCGGGCAGGCGGAGCGTTCGACTTCGGCCACTTCGGCATCGCTGACCTTGCTGTCGGCGGCCATCACCATGGCGTCGATCAGGTCCAGCTTCTTGATCTGCACGGTGGCGGTGCCGGGCACGGCCAGGCGCACCTTGCCGGCTTCCATCGGGCCGCCGGAGACGAAGATGACGGGGATGTTGAGCCGCATGGCGGCCATCAGCATGCCCGGGGTGATCTTGTCGCAGTTGGAGATGCAGACCATGGCGTCGGCGCAGTGCGCAT
>CBIHOT010000082.1:0-14699 GCA_966211495.1 uncultured Roseateles sp.
CAGCAGGTGGTGGAGGCGCTGCTGACGGTGTCGATGATCACCTTCACCAATCTGGTGAACCGGGTGAACGATACCGATCTGGACTTCCCGAAGGCCGATTGAGCGCCTGCGCGGTGGACACGGCTGCCGCGGTGAAATGAAAAAGGGCCCGCCGAAGCGGGCCCTTTCCGGGGTCTCTGGGAAGGTTATCCGGAACAGCGCGCCACTGATTGGCGCGCCGCCCCGCCGGCCTCCACCCGGGCATCAATCGGCCGTGGCCGGCTCCGCCTTGGGCTTGTTGTCCTTCTTGAGCGGGGTGATGTCCAGCTGGACCTCGCCCTTCTCGTCCACATCCACGCTCAGACGGCCGCCGTCGACCAGCTTGCCGAACAGCAGCTCGTCGGCCAGCGCACGACGGATCGTGTCCTGGATGAGGCGCTGCATCGGCCGCGCGCCCATTTGCGGATCGAAGCCCTTGGCCGCCAGATGCTTGCGCAGCGCATCGCTGAAGGTGACTTCCACCTTCTTCTCCTGCAGCTGGCTTTCCAGTTGCAGCAGGAACTTGTCCACCACCCGCAGGATGATGTCTTCGTCCAGCGACCGGAAGTGCACGATGGCATCCAGACGGTTGCGGAACTCCGGCGTGAACAGGCGCTTGATGTCGCCCATTTCGTCGCCCTGCTCGCGCTTGGTCGTGAAACCGATCGTCGCCTTCTGCAGCGCTTCCGCCCCCGCATTGGTGGTCATGATGATGATCACGTTGCGGAAGTCAGCCTTGCGGCCGTTGTTGTCGGTCAGCGTGCCGTGGTCCATGACCTGCAGCAGCACGTTGAAGACATCCGGATGCGCCTTCTCGATTTCGTCGAGCAGCAGCACCGCATGCGGCTTCTTGGTGACGGCTTCGGTCAGCAGACCGCCCTGGTCAAAGCCCACGTAGCCCGGAGGCGCGCCGATCAGACGGCTCACCGCATGGCGCTCCATGTACTCGGACATGTCGAAGCGGATCAGCTCGATGCCCAGGATGTACGCCAGCTGCTTGGCCACCTCGGTCTTGCCCACACCGGTCGGGCCGGTGAAGAGGAAGGAGCCGATCGGCTTGTCCGGCTTGCCCAGGCCCGAACGGGCCATCTTGATGGCGGCCGCCAGGGCGTCGATGGACGGATCCTGTCCGAACACCACGCTCTTGAGGTCGCGATCCAGGCTCTTGAGCTTGCTGCGGTCGTCCGACGACACCGACGCGGGCGGAATGCGGGCGATCTTCGCCACGATGTCTTCCACTTCCGCACGGGTGATCGTCTTCTTTTGCTTGCTCTTGGGCAGCACGCGCTGCGCGGCACCGGCTTCGTCGATGACGTCGATCGCCTTGTCCGGCAGATGACGGTCATTGATGTACTTGGCCGACAGCTCCGCCGCCGCCTGCAGGGCGCCCAGCGCGTACTTCACGCTGTGGTGCTCTTCAAAGCGCGACTTCAGACCCTTGAGGATCTCGACGGTCTGCTCCACCGACGGCTCCACCACGTCGATCTTCTGGAAACGACGCGACAGGGCCGCGTCCTTCTCGAAGATGCCGCGATATTCGCTGAAGGTGGTGGCGCCGATGCACTTGAGCTGGCCCGACGACAGCGCCGGCTTGAGCAGGTTGCTGGCGTCCAGCGTGCCGCCCGAGGCTGCGCCCGCACCGATCAGGGTGTGGATCTCGTCGATGAACAGAATGGCGCCGGGCTGGTCCTTGAGCTGCTTGATCACCGCCTTGAGGCGCTGTTCGAAGTCACCCCGGTACTTGGTGCCCGCCAGCAGCGCGCCCATGTCCAGCGAATAGACCACCGCCTCGGCCAGCACGTCCGGCACCTGGCCTTCGGTGATGCGCCAGGCCAGGCCTTCGGCAATGGCCGTCTTGCCCACGCCGGCCTCACCGACCAGCAGCGGATTGTTCTTCCGGCGGCGGCACAGCACCTGCACCACCCGCTCGACTTCCAGCTCACGGCCGATCAGCGGGTCGATCTTGCCGTCCCGGGCCTGCTGGTTCAGGTTCTGGGTGAACTGCTCCAGCGGCGAGCCCTTGCCGCCACCGCCCTGGGTGTCGCCCTCTTCCCGCTCGGACTCGGAGCCCGAACCTTCCGGGCCCTTGGGAGGCTCGGGCGGCTCGCTCTTCTTGATGCCGTGCGCGATGTAGTTGACGACATCCAGACGGGTCACGCCCTGCTGATGCAGGTAGTAGACCGCATGGGAGTCCTTCTCGCCGAAGATCGCCACCAGCACATTGGCGCCGGTGACTTCCTTCTTGCCGTTGCCGGTGGACTGCACATGCATGATGGCGCGCTGGATCACGCGCTGGAAGCCCAGCGTCGGCTGGGTATCCACCTCATCGGTGCCGCCCACGGTGGGCGTGTTTTCCTTGATGAACTGGGCCAGCGACTTGCGCAGGTCCTCGATGTTGGCTGCGCATGCGCGCAACACCTCAGCCGCCGACGGGTTGTCGAGCAAAGCCATCAACAGGTGTTCCACGGTGATGAACTCGTGGCGCTGCTGACGCGCTTCCACAAACGCCATGTGCAGGCTGACTTCAAGCTCTTGCGCAATCATGCGGCCTCCATAATGCACTGCAAAGGATGTCCGGACCGCCGGGCGGCGGCCAGAACCATTTCGACCTTGGTGGCTGCGACATCCTTGGTGAAGACACCGCAGACACCACGACCCTCGTGATGGATCTTCAGCATGATCTGGGTGGCCGTATCCAGATCGTGGCGGAAATATTCCTGCAAGACCATCACGACGAACTCCATCGGCGTGAAGTCGTCATTGAGCATCAGCACCTGGTAGAGGCGCGGAGGCTCCGTCTTCTGAGCAACACGCTCCAGCGTCGTAGACGCACCGCCGTCCTCATCTTGGCCCGGTGGCGTGCCTGGCGGTCCCGCTGGCGTGGAGTTGTTGGCAAACAAAGGCATGAACCGATTCTATAAACAGCGGGACTTCCCTACATGCGGTCGGGTTCCCGGGTTTCAAGCAAGCGAGAAATTGATCTGCTTCGGGCCAGTTTTCAGATGAGCCGCCGCATGATCGAGGTCTCGGGAATAGCCCTAGTTTGGCATCTTCAGCGAAGGCGACCCCGGGGAGTTCCTGAATTGACACTGACTTGACGCGGATTTGAGAATCCGCTCGGGTGCGACAAGACACCGGGATGGAGAGAAAAAAGATGGCTACAGGCACGGTAAAGTGGTTCAGCGACGCCAAGGGGTTTGGCTTCATTGAGCCGGATCAAGGCGGAGGCGATGTCTTTGCGCACTTTACGGCGATCCAGATGGAAGGTTTCCGCACCCTCAAGCAGGGCAGCCGGGTGAGTTATGAACTGGTGAACGGACCCAAGGGTCTGATGGCCCAGAACATCCGCCTGCTGGACGTGGCCGAACTGCCGGTGGACGTGAGTCTGCTGGCCGAACAGCAGATGACGGCCCAGCCGGCGGCAGCCGCCGCGGCCTGAATCCGGAAGCGATTTCCGCCTCGCCCCCGTCCGCTGGGGCGATGGCGCACCAGATCCGCAACGCACCGCGTGCGGCATCTACCGCTTGTCGCTTGGGTGCGCCATGCACCGCTTTTCGGGTAGGTGCGCCATCCGCTGTTCGCACGGGCCGCATTCCAGGATGTGGCGATGCGTTGCCCAGCCCGCCGATGGCGGGCTTTTCGCATGGCAACGCATGCGAACGGGTCACCGTTTATCACCCAGGCGAGCGGGATCGGCCACGGAGGCTGATTCGCTGTCAGGGCTGCCAGCCCCGCTGACGTCATCCGCTTCCCCCTGCAGCGCCCCGGCCACCTCCTTGAGCAGCTGAGGCACGGCCACCGGCTTGGGAAGATGGGCGTCGAAGCCTGCCGCCAGGGCATGCGCCTTGTCCTCGGCCGAGCCGTACCCGGTCACGGCGATCATCACCTCCGGGCGGTGCACCGACGCGGCCGCGCGGGCCACGTCATACCCGCTGATCCCCGGCAGCCCGATATCGCAGATCAGGACCTGCGGACGGGATTCGCGCAGGGCCTGGATGGCATCCGGGCCACTGTGCACCACGGTGACGCGGTAGCCGTGGCCTTCCAGAATCATGCGCAGCGCCTCTGCGGCGTCCACGTTGTCCTCGGCGATCAGAATCTCGCCGCTCACCGCGTCCCGCTCATCCGGCGGCGACAGGTCACGACCGCCTTCGTCGGCATGTTCCGCAGGCAGGTCCACGGTGAACACACTGCCCTGGCCGGGACCGTCCGAATGCACCGACACCTCGCCGCCATGCATGGTGACCAGGCCCTTGACCAGGGCCAGTCCGAGCCCGAGCCCGCCCCGGGAACGCTCGAGCGAGCGGTCGGCCTGCACAAATGCGTCAAACAGCTGCGGCAGCAACGCCGGTTCGATGCCATCCCCGTGATCCTCCACCTGCCACAGCACCCGTCCGGCCTGCGCACGGATGCGCACCTGGATGCCGTGACCCGGCGGTGAGAACTTGATCGCGTTGTCGATCAGGTTGTCCAGCACCTGACGAAGCCGCGTCTCGTCGCCATCCACCCACACGGAGCAGCTGCAATCGCAACTGATCAGGATCTCCTTGGCCTGCGCCGAGATGGCATGGGCCTGCAGCGTCTCCTGGGTCAGCGCGCACAGGTCCACCCGGATGCGCTCCAGCTGGATCAGGCCCCGCGTCAGTCGTGACACATCAAGCAGCTGGTCAATGATGCGGCCCATATGGCCGACCTGACGGTCCACCAGTTCGGCCAGATGGTTCTGCCGGTCAGTGGCCAGACCCGGGCGCTGCAGCAAGTGGGCGGCATAACGGATGGGCGTCAGCGGATTGCGCAGCTCATGGGCCAGCATGGCCAGAAACTGGTCCTTGCGCTCGCTCTGCTCCCGCTGCTGCTCCAGCAGGTCGCGGACCTCCCGCTGACGGCGCCGGGCACGTAGCGCAGAGGCCACGGTCGAGAGCAGCGCGTCGCGGGTCATCGGTCGCTGGATCATCGACACATTGCCCAGCGCCGTGACTGCCTTGAGCGGGAGGCGGTCGGTGCTGTCGTTGGCGACGATCAGCACCGGCAGGTCGGACCAGGCCGGCTGCGCCTGAATGAGCAGGGCGAGCCGCTCCAGCAGCGAGCGGCTGAGCCGCTCTTCGGCGATCAGCAACGAGCCGGCGCCGGGCGACAGGGTGTCGAGCAGCGCCTCATCGGTGGGACAGGCATGGCAGCTATAGCCGGCGCCTTCCAGCGCCTTCGCGGTCAGTTCCGCATCGCGGCGGGCGGCCAGGATCAACACGTCGGCCTCCGCATGATGCGGCGACAAGCCCGGCGGTGTTGCTCCCGTCCCGTCCAGCACGGGCGGAGCGGTGAGCTGGGATCTCAGGTGGTCCTGGGTCATGCCGGCCCCGTCATGTTGCCCTGGGCCCCTTGCATGCCCTCGCCGTTGCCGCGGGCCTCCGGCAGGCCGGACAGGACACCGCGGTATCCGGTGAGCTGCACTCCCAGACGGATGCCGGGCGGTGCGATGAACATCTCACGGATGCTGGCTTCGTGCGCCCCCATGCGGCGCTTGACCACCGACAGCGCCCGGCGGATTTCCGCCTCGGACTCGAAATAGCGCATCAAGATGGCGGCATCGGCCAGATAGGTGACGTCCAGCGGGGTCGCGGATTCGCCAACGATGCCCTGCTGATTCAAGGTCAGCAACGTGGCCACGCCGCGGTTGGACAGATAGCTGAGCAGCTCGTGCATGTGCATCGCCAGGTGCTTTTCATCCGGCATCGCGGTGAGATAGCCGTTCAGCGAGTCGATCACGATCATCTCGGCGCCGTCCTCCTCCACCTTGCGGCGGATCAGATGGGCAAACTCGCCGGGGGAAAACTCCGCCGGGTCGATCTGGCGCAGGGACACCCGCCCCTGCTCGATCAGCCCGCGGGTCGGCATGTCCAGGGCATCGGCCCGCGCCAGGAAGGCGCGGCGCGTCTCGTCGAACAGATAGACGGCGACGCGTCCGCTCTGGCGCGCCCGCTCGTTCAGGAATTGCATGCACAGGGTGCTCTTGCCGATGCCGGAGGGTCCGGTCACCAGCAGGCTGGCGCCCAGATCGACGCCGCCGCCCAGCAACTGGTCGAGGTCCGGACAACCACTGCTGGCCAGGCCGTTGGTCATCGGGGCGTCGTGTTCGTTGGCCACCAGCCGGGGGTAGACCACAACACCTCCCGTTTCGATGGAAATGTCGTGAAAGCCCTCCCTCACCGCCACGCCGCGCATCTTGTGCACCTGCAGGCGGCGGCGCTGCTTGCCGTAATCGGGGGCATGCTGGTAGAGAGTGATGATGCCGTGGACCACGCCCTCCCCGGCCGTGTCGGAGGTGGAGTCGATGCCGGCCTCCTGGATCAGGAGCACTGTCGCGCCAAGCTCGGAGAAATGCTCCCGCAGCTTGAGAAGTTGGCGACGAAAGCGCAGCGGATCGCGGGCGAGCAGCTTGACATCCGAGAACGGGTCGAACACCACCCGCGTCGGCCGCAGGGTCTCGGTGACGGACAGGATGCGGCCGACGACGTCGTTCAGCTCCACGTCGCTGGGGGAGAAAAACGAATAGTCGCCGTCTTCGGGGCCGTTGCTGTCTGCGAGGTTGATCACATCGACTCCGCTCAGGTCCCAATGGTGGGAGCGGGCGGTGGCCATCAGTTGGGACTCGGTTTCCGCGAGGGTGCACCACAGCACCCGCTCCCCTTGGCGAACGCCCTCCAGAAGGAATTGCAGACCCAAAGTGGTCTTTCCGGCACCGGATGCGCCTTCAAGCAGGTACAGATGCGAGGCCGGGAGGCCGCCGCGAAGGACATCATCCAGACCGGGCACGCCGGTGCTCACCTGCTTTGTGGAAGTTGCGGACGACTGAATCATTGTGGCCTCGTCATTGAGTCGCTTGCAGTTGGCAAGCTTCGGACCCGGAGGCGGCACGGCGGGCGCAGCAACGCACATCGCGGCAAGGTCTGGCGCGGGCCTTGGGCGTTGTCTGACACGCCACAGCACCTCGGGCTCGGAGACCACTGTCAGGACGGCGAGCCGGTCCAGGACCCACCGTGCCCGAGCGCCGCGAAACACAGGCGCCGCAAACGCGAGCGCCCGCGAAAGCGGGCGCTTGAGAAGGCACAGGGACCGGGGATGCGAAAGGTTCGCGTCCCTCAGACCTGATTACTTCAGCGTGTAGCTCTGCTGCGCCGTGTCATAGGCGCCATTGCGGCTGGGATCCCAGTAGGTGAAGCTGTAGCGCACCACGTCGCCCTTCTTCAGGCCGCTCACGGTGTAGGCATTGCCGCTGCCTTCCTTGGACATCCGCACATTCAACTGGCCGCCGCCATTGACGGTGTAGTGCACATCCGCCCAGCTGCCGGTGGCCTGGCTGAACTTCACCGATGTGGCGGTCGGCTGGCTGATGCCGGCAGGCGTCGGGTCCACCGGCGGCTCCTGCGGCGTGGTGGTGCCCGAATCCCAGACCACATCGTCGATGGCGAACTGGAACGGCGCGTTCGGCAGACGGTTCGCGTCGCTGGAGATCATGAAGATGTCCGCGACCGACTGCAGCGCGACCTTCGGGCCGATCAGCGTAGAGACCGGGATCGTGGCGGTCGCCCAGTCCCCATTGCGCACCAGGCCGAATGCAGTGGTATTGGCCGGGAAATTCACCCACGACTGGTTGGTGTAGGTGTCGCCGATGCCGATGTTGAAGGACACATCCGCCGGGATCTTGATCCGGAACTTCACCGTGCCATTGCGGAAGTTGGTCAGGTCACGGATCTGACGCGACTGGATGCCGCCACCAAACCATTGGCCGGGGGTGTTGTAGCTCCAGGCGATGACATTGCTGCCCTCAAACGGTCCGATGTTGCCGGCGCCCGAGGAGGCCGGATTCCACAGGAAGATGTCCGACGAGGTACCGGCCACCAGCTTGTTGTTGACCGTCGTGTTGTCGGTGAAGACACCGAACTTGCCGGTCTCCGGCGTGATCTGGCTGCCCAGCTTCACCTCACCCTTGCCGTCCAGCTGATAGACGCGGACATAGTCCACGTACATCGTGGCCGGGAGTTGAGCCGTCACTTGTCCCGGTGTGGCGGCATCGGTGAAGTTGCCCCCCACGGCGAGGTTCAGCAGGAAGTAGAACGGCGCCTGCAGCGAGGTGGAGGTCACCGGCAGCGGGGCGTTGTACATGTCGTGCTCGCCGTCGTTGTCCACGACGGTGAAACGCATCTGGCTGTCGGTCCAGTACAGGCGGTACTTGACGAAGCGATTGGCCAGCGACGCCTGCGGCTTGTACCAGTTCTTCGTCTGCCAGGCGGTGGAAGCGGCGCACGATTCATTGCCCGGCACACAGGCCGCCTGCGACCAGGTGATCACATTGGAGCCGACGTAGTAGTCCGGCGACGGTGCACCCGCCGCGGACCAGGCCGAGGCGCGGTGGCCCTGCTCCATGATGTCGATCTCGCCGTTGCGCGGCCAGGTCTGCGGGCTGGTGCCCAGCATCCAGGCGGCCGGCCACAGCCCGGTGGTGACCGAGGGCGAAGCCATGCGCACTTCGATCATCCCGTACTGGATCTGCACCTTGCCGTAGGTGTCCAGCTTCCCGGAGGTGAACTGGTTGCTGCCCACCGTCTGCCGCTGGGCGCGAATGGCCAGTGCACGGGTGCCAGGCTCGAACGGCACGTCGGCGATGGAGAGGTTGTTGGGGCTGTAGTACTCCAGCTCCGCATTGCCATAGCCGCACAGGTTGATCTGGCAGCCGTTGCCGTCATAGGTGCGCCAGATGCTGGTGTTGAGGGATGCGCCGTTGAATTCTTCCGACCACAGCAGCCGGCCGATGGTCGGGTTGGTCACGCTGGCGCCGGCCTGCGCGCCGGTCACCACGAGGGCGCCGAGCAGGGCCGTGCGCAGCAGCGCGGGTGGGGTGGCGCGGAGGGCGCGATGTTTCTGAAGTCCCATGTGTTGTCTCCAAGAAAAGTCGGTGGGTGCGGGAGGACACCGATCGGCGCCTGCGGCCGACGTTCTGCGACGTCGGTCCACGGGCGGCTGCTCCAGCGCCGGTCATCCTAGACAAGTTCCGACGATTTTGAAACCGCTTTCACAACTCAGGGGTTTTGGAGACGTATGGGTTTGCAACGGGGTGAATCGGGCGTATCCGGGAAACCGCGTAGGGGTCATCGCGTAGCGTCTGGATGCACTTCACATTGGCCTCACCGTGCTTGCCTAAGCTGGGTGGCATGAACAAGCTCATCAACGGCGGCGAGACATCCGCTGACATCCACAAGCCGCCAGCATCGGCGCTCCGCCCGCCAGGGATCTGGCGATTCAGTCCTGCTTACGCGCTGTGGGCGCTGCTGATCTTCCTGGCCGAGGTGGCCATTGCGACCGTCGGGCGCGAGGTCGACTGGCTGCGCTGGTGGGTGGGCGACGTGATCGTGGTGGCGTGGGTGCACTGCCTGATCGCGACGGTGGTGGCAGCCCCTGTGGGGCGCATCGCGGTGATGTCCTTCCTCATCGCGTGTGGGGTCGAACTCTCACAATACGTCTGCGGCGTGATGGGCTGGCAGATTCAGCAGCCGGTGCTGCGCATCATCGTGGGCAGCACGGCGGACTGGCTGGATGTGGCGGCGTATGCCGTCGGCGCAACGCTGGTGCCGGTGGCCTTGCTGAGTGCAGCGCCGTGGGTGACGCTGGGCAAGTCGATTGCCTCGCGACAGCGGCCGCTTTTCAACCGCAGGAAGCCTGTATGACGATGACGCCTGAGCATTTGCACGAACTCCGCGACGCCCACCAGCTGCTGGAGAACCCGGGCTTCATGGCGAGGGCGTCCCACCTGCTGGGCCGCCCCATCGAGGCGGCGCTGGCGGGCTTGCCCAAGTCGGCCCAGTCCATCGTGGCGACCGCCACAGAAAAGGCCCTGAAGGTGACGTTGCAAGGGGCACTGGTGACGATGGACAAGGCCCCTGCCCTGGACTCTCCGCGCTTTCACAAGATGCTGGCGACGGTCAGTGGTGCAGCGGGCGGCTTCTTCGGGCTGGCCGCACTGCCGCTGGAGTTGCCGGTGTCCACCGGGGTCATCTTCCGGTCGATTGCCGACATTGCGCGGGCGAATGGGGAGAACATCAACAGCGCCGACGTCAAGCTGGAATGCCTGAAGGTGTTTGGCATGGGGGGCCCGTCGGATAAGGACGATGCCGGGGAGTCCGGCTATCTGGCCCTGCGCTCCAGCATGGCCAAACTGATCAGTGAAGCGGCGGACTATCTGGCCGCCACGGCGGTGGCCGGGGAAGGCGCGCCGGTGATGGTGCGGGTGATTGCGGCGATTGCCTCGCGCTTTCAGGTGCAGGTGACCGAGAAGCTGGCGGCGCAGGCGGTGCCTGTGATTGGCGCCGTGGCGGGGGGAACGATCAATTTCCTGTTTGTGAGCCATTTCCAGGACATGAGCCGGGGGCATTTCACGGTGCGGCGGCTGGAGCGGCTCTATGGATCGGAGGTGGTGCTGGCGGAGTACGAACGCTTGCGACAATAGCGGGATGGACCTGTTGAACACCACCGAGTTCTTTCGCATTCGTCGGGCGCTCCCCCGCGCCGGCCGGCCGATCAGCCTGGGAGGTATCGAGTCATGATGCGTCGCCAGTGCGCCATGGCCACGACCTGGCCCTTTCTGCTTGGCTTGGTGGTGCTGCTGCTGAATGATGCCTGGGGCAAAGCGGCATTTCCGGGTCTGCTGACCGGCAAGCTCTCGGACTTTGCTGGCGTTGCGGTGGTCAGCCTGCTGCTGGCGGCCGCATTTCCCAGGCGCCGTGGACTTGTCTATCTGGCGGTGGTCAGTGCCTTCACCTGGTGGAAGAGCCCGTGGTCTCAGGCCGCCATTGAGGCATTCAATGCTTGGGGACTGATGCAGATCGGACGCACGGTGGATCTCACAGACCTGATCGCATTCGCCGTGCTGCCCGGTTGCGAGGCGGTTGCCCGAAACGTCTCAGCCTTCGCAGTGCCCGGCGCGACGCTGCGGCGTGCGTTGGCGGCACCCGTGCTGGCATTGACGGCGCTGGGGCTGATGGCGACCTCGTCCATGCCCGTGCGGCAGCATCTTGAGGCGCGCAGCCTGCCTCCCGCGCCGGCGCTGGACCGTGCCATCGTGGCCCAGGTGGTGTCCGAGGTCGCGCTCAGTCAGCGCCTGCGATGCATGAACTGCGACAAGCCAGGAGAGAGCCCCTGGTTCCAGGGCAATGACCTGTCCCTGACGTACGAGACGCCGGACGACCGCAGCATTCGCATTGATGTGCGCACCTCGGGCGCACCGAACTTCGTCGGCAAGAGCGCCAAAGAGAAGGCCTCACTGCTGCAGGACACGATCAAGGCCCGACTGACGGCTCGGTTCCCGGGGCTGCAGTTTGTGGAGAGGCCCAGCGAAGGCGGACGTTGACCGGCCTGCGAGGCTCTATACTGGCCCCGCTGCTTCTCTCCAAGCAGCCGTAAGCGTTTACGTCAACCAACGCACCTTCGGACCACGCCCTGCATTGCGGCGAGGCGTCCGGGTGCGTTGAGCTTTGGTTCCCCGGCACCCGAGACACCCTGCTGCCGGCGGTGCGTGGCTCCATGACCTTTCATGGAAGCACCATGCAACAACGCACTCACACCCTCACCTTCAATCACCTGAGTTTTCCGTCTCGCGACGTCGCTGCGACGGCGGGTTTCTTCGTCCGCCATCTGCAGTGGCAGGCCACGCCGATGGGCCGCTCCTGCGTGCTCAAGGGGCACGGCTTCGATGTGGTCATCGAAGACGCAGCAGACCGGCCGGTGCAATGGCCGGGGAACTTTCACATCGGCTTTGAAGTGCCGTCGCTGGAGGATCTTCAATCCCTGTTCAAGCGATTCCAGGCGGCTGAAGTGGACCTGTCCACGGGGCTGATCAGCCACGAGCGAGGCTCACGCTTCTTCTGCCGCATTCCGGGCGGCGTGCTGGTGGAGCTCAATACGCGGGAGGATGCGGCGGAGCCGTTCCGGGCGGGGTTTGGCCGGGCATGAGGAACGGATCGCCGATGACTTTCGGCTGATGACAGGCGGGTGGTGGGCTGCTGCAATTGCAACATGACCTCACCCACCTTTCCCCTTCTCGCTGCAGCCTTGCAGCGCCATGCCGAACTGTTCCAAAAACTCAGACCACAAGTCGAGGCCCTCAACAATGAGGACAAGCTAGATGACTTTGACAGTTACTTCGGCATGGTCACCCACGAGCTGGAAACCGAGCAGGCCATCGCCGCCTTGGAAGCGCGCATTGGCATGCCAGTGCCGGCTGAGCTCCGCACGCTCTATCAATCGTTCGGCAGTTTCGAGGTGATACCCTACGACACGATGGGACGCATGGACGTGTGCCGGATCAAATATCTGTTGGATCTGATCGACTATGTAGACTTTGACGCCGATTGGCCAAGCCTGATGGGAGCGCTGTGCACTTTTGGGAGCAGGGAGGAATTCGGCGGCCTCCCGCCCGAGGCCCAGGCGGTGTTGACCCAGGACTACGCAGTCTTCGGCTGGGCGCATCACCGCCATGAAGACCGCATCCTGCTGGTGTTTGATCGGGACGGCGGCTTTCATTCCGTCCCCTATGAGCACGATGTGGGAGAGGAAGACTGGATCAACCGATACGAACCCCTCATTCGTAAAACAGCGCAGGCGGTCAGCCTGGATGAGATGCTTGCTGGGCATCTCGCCGCCACCCTGGAGATGGCGCAGGAAGCGTTCGATCGGGATGACTGGTCTGGGGCTTGATTTGCTCTCAATCTGGCCGTGAAGGGCCACGAGGCCCAAGAACTGGCTTTTCGATGGGACGCCGATCCATCGTCCGCAAGGCTTGCGGCAACCGCTTCATGCCGCTTGGCTTTTCGGGCGGCTGAAGGCGAAGGCGAAGAAGCATCGGCAGTCAGAAAGTGGGTCCGCCGGTTGCCCAGTTGCGGGCGGTGTCGATAAGGGTGAATCGATGATTGGTACGAACAAAGCTCTGTTGGAGGCTGCCAACGCGGCAATCGTCCGCGGCGACATTGAGGCGTTCCTCAGTCACTGCAGTGATGACATCCTGTGGGTGACGGTCGGCCAACTGCCCATCTCGGGCAAGGCCGCGCTGCGTGAATGGATGCGAATCGAGTACGCGGAGCCGCCCGAGTTTTCTGTCGAACGGATGATCGAGGAAGGCGCATGGGTCGTGGCCCTTGGCAGCATCACGCTGAAAGGCGCTGACGGCAAATCCAGCGTTCACCAGTACAGCGATGCGTGGCGTTGTGAGGGCGGGAAGCTCGCCGAACTAAGGGCGTTTGTCATCAAGCCATTCGCCTGATGTCGTGCAGCTGACGCGTTGCCACAGCGCTCATCAGAGGACGAAGTGAAACGACTTCATGGCGATGAAGCCCACATTTGACGGTTTACGCCTCAGCATGAAAAAGGGATCAATCCCGTTAGGACGCCGACTGTCACGCCAAGGACCACGCCGATCACCACTCCCAACATTGCGGACATGACGATCCGGACCCAGCGTCGGGCGACAGAAGCTGGTTTGGCCGCGACGGACTGGATAGCCTGTCCGGTGGTAGCTTCAGACGTCATTGGCGTCATTGCTGCACCTGTTTGCGGCCACCCACAGCGGCCTCGATGCGACCACGGAGGTCTTCAGCATCCTGCCCGGCCTCGTGAACCGCAGTAATGATGTCGGTCGCCGAAAGGCCATTGGGGCGTGACGCTTCGGCCAAGGCCCAGGTGCGCGCAGCTCGCTTTCCGCTGCGGCAATACAGCAAAACATCGCCATGCGGAGCGTCAAGGACACGCCGCAGTCGGGTCACCGCTTCCTCAGGAATTTCGCCATGAGGGACCGGAACGTAGTTGAATTCAAGCCCGTTCCGCTTGGCCACTGACGCCATCTCCTCTGACGACGGTTGCCCGGCCGCCTCACCGTCCGGGCGGAGATCGACGACCACGGAGTATCGCCTGCCGACCGCCGCCAGATCTTCGGGATGAAGTTGGGTCGTGACGTCAATGGACGGCGATAGGTGATGGGCTGCTACGCGCGACAAGGCCGGAGCGTCCGAGTGACGTGACCATGCCGCGATGGCAAGAACGGCGGTCGTTGCCAATAGCAGGCTGGACAGAAATGCTCTCCCGGGGGAGATCCAGGTGGTCAGGGCTCGTTGAGTGGTCATCCTGGCTGCGCGATGAGTGAATGGAATATCCGATTAGACGGTGAGACGTCGAAGCCGGAGCGACAGGCTCGAAGAGTCGCGCCCAATGACCTGTCCCGTATCACGTTGCACTACTCCAGGGACGCCGGTCGCAACCGTCCGCTGTTGGACGACGAGAGCCGCTCGGGCTGAAGGGGCGACAAGGATCGTCCACACAAACCGATCTAGGTTCTCGTAGAACCCACCTGCTCCTTCTGCCGTACCACTGAGGCGAAAAGGGGCGGCTTGAGAGACGCACGAAGTCCTCCCTGCTTAACGTCACTGACACCGCAATCGAACTTGAAGTCATCGCATTGCACTCACTGAAACATCCTCACGATTGCTAATGCACGAAATTTAGATGGCGAACTCGCGTGTCCCTGGACCCGTATGCGGAAGCGAAGCACCCCCATTTGACAGGGGGACTCTATGCCTCGGCAGCTCACTGAACCGCCCCGGCAATTGCGGAGGCCTGTTGGTTTAAGTCAGACGGTCGCGGCC
>CBIHOT010000083.1:0-14518 GCA_966211495.1 uncultured Roseateles sp.
CCTCATCGGCCTCATCGGCCTCATCGGCCTCATCGGCCTCATCGGCCTCATCGGCTCCGAAGATTCTGCTCCACAGCGGCGTGGTGTATCCCGACTGGCGCAGCCCGGCCGGTCTCTTCCGAGCCCTGGCCGACGCCCGTGCTGGCGGGCGCGTGTCTGCCGCCAGCTTCCAGCTGCGTCTGCGGGCCACCGCTCACGACGACTTCGTCCGCCAACTCGCCGAACAGCACGGCGTCGCCGACCTCGTGCAGGTGCTGCCGGCCCTGCCGTACGTCGAAGCGCTGTCGGAGATGCTGACCGCCGATGGCCTGCTGCTGCTGCAGTCCCGCGACTGCAACGACCAGATCCCTGCCAAGGCTTATGAATACCTGCGTGCCGGCCGTCCGATCCTGACCCTGGCCGACCCCGATGGCGACACGGCGCAGTTGATGCGTCGCGCCGGGCTGCCGCATCAGGCGCCCCTGGAAGACACGGCCGCCATCCACACCGCCCTGCACCAATTCCTGGACGACTGGCAGCGGCCTTCGTCCCACCGGACGGAGGCGGCATGGGTCCGCAGCTGTTCCCGCCGCGCCCGCACCACCGAACTGGCCCGCGTGCTGGACGAAGCGGTCGCGTCTGCCCCGAACCCCCGTGGCCAGCGCCAGCCGCTGCCCGACACCCCTTGAGCGAGTCCGCCATGACCTGGACGATCCATCCCCTGCCCACTGCCGACGCCTTTGACGCGCATGCCGCCGCCTGGGACGGGCTGCTGGCCCGGCTGGCGCCTGCCAGCGCTGACGGGGCCGCACCGACCCCCTCTGCTGCAGCCGAGGGAACGCCCTCGCCCCTGCGCCCTGGCGGTCTGCCGTTCCTGGAGAGTGCTTTCCTTCAGCCCCTGCTCGCCGCCTTCGGCACCGGCCAGGAACTGCTGGCGCTGCGCGGACCCGCCCACGCCCCGACCGCGGCGGCCCTGCTGACCAAAGGCAGCCGCGGCCAGTGGACCACCTTCCAGCCTTCGCAACTGCCCCTGGGCGCCTGGCTCAGCGAGAGCGGCGCATCGCTGGAGCCCCTGGCCGCCGAACTGGCACGCGCCCTGCCCGGCCTGACGCTCGCCGTGGGTCTCACCCAGCTCGACAGCCTCTACCACCCGCGCCCGGCGGACAGCCCGCGCTGGCGCAGCCAGGACTACATCGACACCGCCTGGGTCGATATCGACGGTCCCTTCGAGGCCTATTGGGAAGCCCGCGGCAAGAACCTGCGGCAGAACATCCGCAAGCAGCAGAAGAAGCTGCAGACCTCCGGCATCCAGACCCGCCTGGAATGCCTGACCCACCCGGACGACGTCGCCCCCGCCCTCGCCCATTACGGCCGCCTGGAGGCCAGCGGCTGGAAAGGCAATGAAGGCACGGCCATTGCGCCCGGCCATCCGCAATATGCGTTCTATCTCCGCATGCTGCAGAACTTCTGTCGCCTGGGCCGGGCCCGTCTCTACCAATACCGCTTCAACGACGAGGTGGTCGCGATGGACCTGTGCATCCTCGGCGGTGATCGCATCGTCATCCTGAAGACCGCCTATGACGAAGCCCACAAGGCGGTGTCGCCCTCCACGCTGATGCGACAGCAGCAGTTCGAGGAGATGTTCAGCGAGGCCGCTGCCGGCGGGCCGGTGCGCCGCATCGAGTTCTACGGCAAGGTCATGGAATGGCACACCCGCTGGACATCTGAAGCGCGACCCGTCTACCACGGCACCTGCTACCGATGGGGCTGGGTGCAGTCGCTGCATCGCGCCCTCTCGGCCTCCCCCGCCTCGACGCCCACCCCCACCCCCACGGAAGCTTCGCCTTCATGACGCAAGGATCTGTCCGTGGCGCGCTGGCCTGGTCGTTTGCCGAGCGCTACCTGAGTCTCCTGATCACCGTGCCCACCACGATGATCCTGGCCCGCCTGCTGACCCCGACACAGGTGGGCGTGTATTCCCTGTGCGCGGTGGTGACCAACCTGGCTTCCATCCTGCGCGACTTCGGTGTGTCGGAGTACCTCATCCAGGAGCGGGAGCTGGACCGGGAGAAGCTGCGCAGCGCCTTCACCATCACCCTGATGATGGCCTGGGGCCTGGCGCTGACGATCTTCCTGGGGCGGCATCTGCTGGCGGACTACTACCGGGAGCCCCTGCTGGCCGACCTGCTGCTGGTGCTGTGCCTGAATTTCGTGATGTTGCCGCTGGCGTCGCCGTCCTTCGCGCTGCTGAACCGCGAGATGGCGTTCCACACCGTCTGTGTGGTGCAGGTCGCCGCCAATCTCGCCAATGCCGCCACCAGCATCGGTCTGGCCTGGCGAGGTTACGGCGCGCTGAGCCTGGCCTGGGGGCCGGTGGCCGGCATCGCCATGCAGGTGATCATTCTGGTGTGCCTGCGACCGCGCGAAGCCCTGCTGTGGCCACGGCTGCGCGGCGCCGGGCGGCAGCTGCGCTTCGGTGCAATGTTCACCGCCTCCCGGCTGGTCGAGTCCGGCTCGCGCAACGGGCATGAGCTGATCATCGGCAAGCAGTTCGGCTTCACCTCGCTTGGCCTGTTCAGCCGGGCCACCGGATTGATCGACCTGCTGGCCACCACGGTCAGCTCTGCGGTGCTGCGGGTCGCGACCCCGGCCTTCGCGGCCGACCACCGCGCCGGACACAGCCTCATCGGCCCTTACGCCAAAGGCACGGCCATCTACAGCGGCGTGGCGTGGCCGTTTTTCGGCGGCGTGGCTTTGCTCTCCCGCGACGTGCTGGCCCTGCTGTTCGGCCAGCAATGGGTGGATGCCGCCCCGCTGGCCACCCTGCTGGCGATCTCGGCCATGCCTTACGCCCTGACCGTGCTGGCGCCCAATGCGCTGGCCGCGACCGGTCATGTGAAGCGCCGCCTGACGGTGGCGCTCTGGTACGGGCCACTGCATCTGATCTGCGTGCTGGTGGCCTCCTTCTGGAGCCTCAAGGCGGTGGCGGCTGTGTTTTTGATCGGCAACCTGGTGCAAACCAGCCTCTACACCCACCATCTCACCACCGTGCTGCAGGCCACCCCGCGCCAGCTGTTCGGCCCCAGCTGGGCGAGTGCCAAGCTGGCGGTGGGCTGCTGCACCGGTCTGGCCCTGGCGGAGCTGGCCTGCACGGAGTGGAGCCTGCCCTTGCTGCCGCGCCTGCTGGTGTGCATCCTGGCCGGCACCGGGTCCTGGATCGCCTGCGCGCTGTGGCTGAATCACCCGGTCATGGCCGAGGTGCGCCGGGCGCTGAGCCACTTGCGGAGTCGTCATGCCTGAGCTTGTCACCGACCGTGCGCCCACCGCGGCACGTCCTGCGCCGTCACGCCGCCGAGCGGGTCTGGCCGAAGCCTTGCGATGGTCTGCTTTTCGTGCACTGGAGCGGCTGAGTGACTGGCGCGGCAACAACACGCAGGGCGTGTTCAGCTTGTCCGATCCGCAGGCGCGTGGACCGGCGATGTGGCTCTACATCACCACCATTGGCGAGCTCAATGCGGTAGCGCCGATGCTGGAGTGGCTGGTGGCCCAGCGGCCGGATCTGCGGCCGGTGTTGATCACCGAGCATGCGCATTACCAGGACGCCTATCTGGCACGCCTGCCCAATGCGGTGGTCTGCCTGACGCGCGGCCACAGTCTGGATGCACAACAGCTCGCCGCGCAGTTGCCGCCGCAGGTGCTGGCGCTGGCGGAGATTCCGTGCCTGCCCTCCGACGCACCCTGCCGCTTCTCCTATGCCTTCCTGCGGCAGGCGCGGCGGCACGGCGCCGCCACACTGCTGCTCAACGGCTGGCTCTATCACTACGCGCCGCCCGCGCGGCTGGACCAGATCGAGCGTCAACTGCTGGAGCGGGACTACCTGCGCTCGCTCGACGTGCTGTGTGTGCAGGACGATGCCACAGCTCAAACCCTGCGCGGCCGCGGTGCGGATGCCGATCGGATCTTTGTCACCGGCAACATGAAGTTCGACGCGATGCAGCGTCCGCACTGGCAGGTGTCACAGGCCCGCAGCCCGGGCCTGCTGGGGGCGCTGCTGGCGGCCGGTCGTCCGACGGTGGTGGGCGGCTGCGTCACCGAGCTGCCGGAACAGCAGGCGGTGCTGGGTGCCTTCCAGCGGCTGCGGCAGCAGCATCCCGAAGCGCTGTTGATCCTCGCCCCGCGACATCCGGAGAACAAGGAACGGCTGCAGGCCTTGCTGGCCCAGATCGAAGCCGCCGGCTTGCGCTGGGTGCGGCGCTCGGCCGTGCCCGATGCGGCACTGCCGGAAGCGGTGAACTGCCTGGTGCTGGACACCGTGGGCGAACTGCGCGACTTTTATGCCGCCGCCAGCGTGGCCCATGTCGGCGTGGATCACAACGTGCTCGAGCCGCTGGGACTGGGCAAGCCGCTCACCATCCAGGAAGGCTGGAACACGACCTACCCGTCCTATCCGGTGTACCGGCTGCTGAGGGATCAGGGCGTGCTGCACAGCTGCGCCGACGAAGCCGCCCTGCATGCGTATTGGCTGGCGGCCATTGAGGGTGCAAGGTCGGTGCAGGACGACCTGCGCCGGACCGAAGAGGTGCTGTCGCACCTGCGGGGGTCGGTGGTGCGGCATCAGCAGGCATGTCTGGCGTGGCTGGGCGCACCCGGGGTCGGTCCTCGCGCCTGACCGGCCTATCGCAGCGGCTGCCCACCGGTCAGCCCGCCACGGCCCTGGCTCGCGCCACCGCCTCCCGCGTGGCCGCCAGATAGGCGTGCCCATCGCGCAGATCGGGCTCCAGGTGATTGCCTTCCGCCCATTCGTTCCAGGCGTTGATGAACACCACCTGACGCGTGGCCGGCTGATGCGTGCGCGTCCACGACAGCGCCGCTTCCAGCCAGCGCTGATAGGCCTGCGGCGTGTTGTTCATCAGCACCGTGGCGCCCTGGGGCCGGCGGGCGGTGTTGTCAAAGCCCGGGCTCACGCAGCGCATGAAGGGATAGGACGGCGTCGGCTTGGCCAGCACCCGGTCCACCATGCGCTGATAGTCGTAGAAGTTGTGCTGTCCGTAGGCCTTGGGCAGCAGGCCGAGCTTCATCGCCAGCCTGGACTTCCAGCCGGTGAAATGCCGGCCGCCCAGTTGACGCCAGTCCGGTGCGAATTCGATGGAGAGGTCCAGGCCCACGTCGCGGACGTCGCTGCCGGATCCGGCACCGCTCCATTCGAACTGCGCCAGCATCAGCTCCCCCACGCCTTCACGGCGGGCGATCTCGCGCCAGCGCCCGAAGGTGGCTTGCGGGTCCGGCAGGTGGTCCGCCTTGTAGACGATGAACAGCGGTTTGCCGTCGATGCGGATGTAGCGCGGATCCCGGAAATGCGGCAGCAGCGTGCGCAGATGGGCTTCGTCGTCCTCGGCGCTGTAGTGCTGTGCCATCAGCACCTCGCGGTCGCGGCCGTTCCAGGCGCGGGTCCAGTTTTCATTGGCCCAGGCGAGACAGTAAGGGAAATCCGGTTCGCCGCTGGCGCGGATCGCTTCCACCGGCTGCTCCAGCAGGCGCCGGCCATTGAACCAGTAGTGGTAGTAGCAGAAGCCACCAATGCCGTACTGACGCGCAAGGGC
The DNA here is from genome assembly GCA_966211495.1 of uncultured Roseateles sp. Taxonomy (GTDB): domain Bacteria; phylum Pseudomonadota; class Gammaproteobacteria; order Burkholderiales; family Burkholderiaceae_C; genus Roseateles. The sequence continues at coordinate 5,580 of CBIHOT010000083.1, forward strand.
CGCCTGGGCCGCCCGGGCCTGCGGCAGACGCAGGTCGTAAAAGCCCAGGTCGGCGGGCAGTTGGGGCTGGTGGTGGCCCTTGTAGAGCGGGCGCGCCTTGGCCACGTTGCGCCATTCAGTGAAGCCGGTGCCCCACCAGGCGTCGTTCTCCGGAATGGGGTGGAACTGCGGCAGAACGATGGAGATCAGCAACGGGTCCTGCGCCGAAGAAGACGGTGTCGTGTGGGCGACCGGGTCGGCCATCGCGTTGGGGACCGCAACGGGTGCCGCGCCCGGCGTATGGCGGGGCGTGACGACCGGTGTGGCGTCGGCTGACGCGCCGGATGCCGTGTTCATTGCAACTGGATCCGTGTAAGCAGGTCCAGCCATTGCCGCGCAATGGCCGAGGTGGAGTAGTCCCGCGCGATCGCGGGCATGGCAGCGCTGGCGCGGGTGGCCAGCGGGCGAGGGTCATGCACATGCCGTGCCAGCTGCTCCCAGTCGTCCATGGCGCAGAAGTCGCGCCAGGGCAGATAGTCGGGCAATGGGTCCGTCATCACCGGCACGCCTTGCGCCAAAGCCAGCAGCATGCGGTTGTTGCTTTTCGCGACGGTGAAAGCCGTCAGCCGCGCCGGCAGCAGCACCAGATCGTGCTCCCCCATCAGGCGCAGGAAATGCAGCCGGTCCCAGGGGCGATAGCGGTGTTCAAACGTGGCCGGGGCCAGCACCTCACGGTAGCGCTGCTCGGAGTTGCTCACCACTGTCAGGCGCAGCGGCTGGTCCTTGGCGACGGCATTGAGCATCGGCAGGATGCGATCCAGCTCGGACATCCCCCCCGCGGCATAGGCGCTGCCATGGTTGCCGAACCACAGCAGCTGGCGGGCCTGGCGCCGTGCGTGCCGATGCTCCCGCAACTCCTGCGCCGCACGCCAATGGCCGGCCCAGCGGCCGGGATGATGGCGCCGCCACCAGGATTCGTAGGCGCTCAATGCATCGGGCGTTTCGACCGGGTCGCCCACCACATGCACCGGCGTCCCCGGTGGCAGTTCGGCCTGCAACAGCGGCTGCAGCCCGGGGGACGACACGGTGAAGGCCTTGAACAGGGGCAGCGCCTCGCGGTAAGCCTCCAGCAGCAACGCCCGGGCGGCATCGCCGGATTCGTTGAGGAAGTAGTTGTCGAAGCTGTCCAGCACCAGCACGGCGCCGGTGTCCCTGGCCCGCTCCAGCAGCGCGGCGCGGGTGCGCAGGGCTTCGGGGCTGCCTGCATCCAGCAGCCATTTGGCCTGCACCACCACGATCCCGTCGCGTGGCAAGCGCGGCAGCGGCTGCCCGTCCTGCAACAGACGCGAGCGCACCCCTTGCCGGGCCAGCGCGCCTTGCGGCATCAGGCAGCGCAGACGGACCCCGGCATAGGCCGGGTTCCAGGCATGAGGCAACCAATGGACCTGCAACACTCACTCCGGGCGCCTGACTGCGGCGCGAAAACCCGCGATTGTGGGCCCGCCCCGCCCTGATTGAGGGGAATGACGCTCTCCGCAGGCCCCCAAGATGGGTGGAATGAACCGCTTTGCGGGACGCCCCGGCCGGGGCACGCTGATAATCGCCGCGCACTTCGGGAGGCCCATGTCAGTTCGCGACACCTTTTTCTGCAGCGGTCAGCCGCGTTTTCCGGCGTCCGTCACTGGCGCGGTGGATGCCATGGCCCCACCGGCGCCCGGCGCAGGGGCTGCGGACCGATCGGCGTCGCTGGCCCGGCCGTGGCAGGCGCTGCTGATGCAGTCGGATCCGGTTCAGGGGCTGGCGCAGGTGGGCGGGCGTTTTTCGGTGGCCTGGCGTCAGGCGGACGGCCGCACCGTGCTGGCTACTGACCGGTTCGGCATTGAGCCGCTCTGCTACCGCGTGGTCGGTCAGCAGCTGCATTTCGCGACCCGGGCGGATGCGCTGGCGGAAGTGCCGGATGAGCACGGCGGCACCTCGGTCGCCGACCTGGACCTCCAGGCGCTGTTCGATTACCTCTACTTCCACGTCATCCCGGCACCGCGCACCATCTTCCGGGATGTCTACCGTCTGCCGCCGGGCCATGTGGCGATCTTCGAGCGCGGGCAGTTGCGGGTGCAGCCGTACTGGGTACCCACGTTCCACCCGGAGCCGGTGACCGATCTGCCGGCGCTGAAGCAGGAGTTTCTCGGGTTGCTGGAAGGCGCGGTACGCCGGCAACTGGACGGCGCCGATGCGGCGTGTTTCCTCAGCGGTGGCACCGACAGCTCGACGGTGGCGGGCATGATCAGCCGCGTGGCGGGCCGTCCGGCGGACACGTATTCCATCGGTTTCGAGGCCGAGGGCTACGACGAGATGGCGTTCGCGCGCATTGCCGCCAAGCATTTCGGCTGCCGCCATCATGAGTATTACGTGACGCCGCGGGATCTGGTGGATGGCATCGCCAAGGTGGCCACCCATTACGACCAGCCATTTGGCAACAGCTCGGCATTGCCCGCCTACTACTGCGCCCGTGTGGCGCATGAAGACGGAGTACGGCGGCTGCTGGCCGGGGACGGCGGCGACGAGCTGTTTGGCGGCAACACACGCTATGCCAAGCAGACGGTGTTCAGCTGGTATGACCAGATTCCGGCGCCGCTGCGCAGCGGCCTTTTGCAGCCGTTGCTGGGCTCGCCGCTGGGACGGTTGCCGCTGCTGAAGAAGGGGGCCAGTTATGTGGACCAGGCGCGGGTGCCGATGCCCGACCGGCTGCAGAGCTACAACCTGCTGACGCGTCTGGGGCAATCGCAGGTGCTGGAGCGGGAGTTTCTGGCGCGGGTGGATCCGCTGGCGCCGCAGAAGCAGCAGCGCGAGGTGTGGGCGACCACGCAGGGCGCGCATCTGGTGGACCGGATGCTGGCCTTTGACTGGCGCTACACGCTGGCCGATACCGACCTGCCGAAGGTGGTGGGCACGACGGGCTTGGCCGGCATGCAGGTGGGTTTCCCGATGCTGGATGACGGACTGCTGGCCTTTGCCCAGCGGCTGCCGCCCTCGTTCAAGCTCAAGGGTCTGCAACTGCGCTGGTTCTTCAAGGACGCCCTCAAGGGCTTCCTGCCGGACGAGATCATCACCAAGAAAAAGCAGGGGTTCGGCCTGCCGTTCGGGGTGTGGGCCACACGGGACGAAGGCCTGGCGGCACTGGCGGCCGATTCACTGGGCAGTTTGGCGACGCGGGGGGTCGTCCGAGCGGACTTCATTGACAGTCTGCTCAAGGAGCGCCTGCGGGAGCACCCGGGGTACTACGGCGAGATGGTCTGGATCCTGATCATGCTCGAACAGTGGCTCCGCGGCCACCGCCCAAACTACAGAGTCTGAGCCCCCCAGTCGCTTCGCTCCTGCCCCCAGGGGGCGCCAGCCGGTGGCCCGAAGGATTGGCCCCCCAGTCGCTTCGCTCCTGCCCCCAAGGGGCGCCAGCCGGTGGCCCGGCAAAGCCGGTTCCACGGCTGTTGCTTGAGGGGCGCCCGGGCTGCGCCGGGCCGACGCAAGTCCCCCAGTGGCGCAACCCGGTGGATTGGCGGAGCCAGTTCCACCGGTCTGGCTGGATTGGGCGCTGATGCGGAGAGGCGGCGGTGGTTAAAGATCTAGGTTTAAGCCTTTTTCCTGGGCGAAGGCCTTGAGGGCCGGCAGGAGCGCGCCGACCTTCTCCGCCACGGCGTCGCGGATCGTGTCCACCATCACCTGCGTCTGCCGCTCGATCTCGATGTGCAGCGGCGCGCCGACGCCCTTCTCCCCAAACGTCGTCATTCGCAGCGTCTCGGGAATCAGCCACACCTCGAACCAGCCGGAGCCGTCCGCTTCGCGATGCGCCTCGGCCACTGTCAGGCTCGCGCCATTCACCGCCACATAGCCTTTGGCAAAGATGTAACGCATCCACGGCGCTGGCACCGCGATCCGCAGCACATGGTTGTTGGCCGGCTGACGGATCTCGGCAATGCTGGCCATGAAGTCCACATGCCCGGACAGCGGATGCCCGCCAATCTCCGCACCCTCCTTCGCCGCCCGCTCCACATTCAGGTGGCCGCCCTCCCCCAACCGACCCAGCGTCGTCAGGTTCAGGCTCTGTTGCATGACGTCGAAGTCCGCCTGGGTGTCGCCCCGCAGTTCGGTGACCGTCAGGCAGACGCCATCACAGGCCACGCTGGCGCCGATCTCCAGCCCCTCGCAGAAGCCTTTCGGGAACTCCAGGGTGAAGCTGCGCAGCCCTTCCTTGTCGGTGATGCGGTGAACGGAGGCAATGCCTTGCACGATGCCGGTGAACATAAACAGTCCTTGATCAACGATGGGAAGCAAACAGCTCGGGCGAGAAACCCACGGTCAGGCGACCATCCGGCCACGCCACCAGCGGACGCTTGATGACGCTTGGCTGCGCCTGCATCAGCGCAGCCGCACTGGCGGCATCGGTCACACCCGCCTGGGTGGCCTCGTCCAGCTTGCGCCAGGTGGTGCCCGCGCGGTTCAGCACCTTCTCCCAGCCCAGCGTCTGCAGCCAGTGCGGCAACTGATCCGCGGGGACACCCTGCTTCTTGTAGTCGTGGAACTGGTAGGCCAGGCCCTGGTCATCCAGCCAGGTGCGGGCTTTCTTGACGGTGTCGCAGTTGGGAATGCCGTAGACGATGATCATGGTGAAACGGGTAGCCGGACAGCAGAAACAAAGGCCGTCACGCTACCATGAAGCCATGATCCCCTGGCTCGAAGACGACTCTCTGGACTTCCCCCCCACCCGCCGCGCCCTCGGCCCGCGCAGCGACGCCCCCGGGCTGCTGGCCGCCGGCGGCGATCTGCGCCCCGACCGCCTTCGGGCGGCCTACGCCCAAGGCATCTTCCCCTGGTATGGGGAGGGGCAACCCATCCTCTGGTGGTCCACCGAGCCGCGGATGGTGTTGCAGACGGCGAACTTCAAGCTGTACCGGTCGCTGCGCAAGACGATTGCCAAATTCCGGCGCACGCCCGGCTGTGACATCCGGGTGGACACCGCCACCGAGGCCGTCCTCAAGGCCTGCGCCAGCACCCCCCGGGACGGCCAGGACGGCACCTGGATCCTCCCGGAAATGCAGCGCGCCTATCTGCAACTGGCCCGGGAGGGGACCGTCCACAGCGTCGAAACCTGGATGGACGGGGAACTGGTCGGCGGCCTGTATGGCGTCAACCTGGGACGGATGTTCTACGGGGAATCGATGTTCATGCGCAGGACGGATGCGTCCAAGATCGCGCTGGCCGCCCTCGTTTGCCTCTGCCGCGAGCACCAGATTCCCTGGATCGACTGCCAGCAGCAGACCGGCCATCTGGCCTCGCTGGGGGCGGCACCCGTCACGCGGGCGGCCTTTGAAGCCCACCTGGCCCGCCATGTGGGACAGCCAGCCCCGGAGGATTGGACCTATCATCCTCGCCTGTGGGCCCATCTGGAGGCCGGTGAGGAGGCTGACTTGCCACCGGAAGATGGGCGCACCGTCCACGAGGACTGAGCAAGAGGGCTGAGCGTCTGTCTTCAGCGCCCTCGTTCAGCATTTGTCATCAGCGTTTTTTTAACCGCGTCGCACCGCCGTGACCCACCCTCAGGAACTCCCGCTATCGGAGCTGCAGTTCTATGCCACCGCGCCCTATCCGTGCAGTTATCTGTCGGACCGGCAGGCGCGGTCGCAAGTGGCCACGCCCAGCCATTTGATCCATGCGGATGCGTATTCAACGCTGGTCGCAGCCGGTTTCCGCCGCAGCGGCATGTTCACTTACCGGCCTTACTGTGATGGCTGCAAGGCGTGTGTGCCGATGCGGATTCCGGTGGGTGAGTTCCAGCCCAATCGAAGCCAGCGTCGCGCCTGGGCCCAGCATGCGGACCTGCAGGCGCGGGTGATGCGGCTGGGTTACAGCGACGAGCACTATCAGCTCTATCTGCGCTATCAGGCCGGGCGGCACAGCGGCGGCGGCATGGACCATGACAGCGTCGATCAATACACCCAGTTCCTGCTCCAGAGCCGGGTGAATTCGCGTCTGGTGGAGTTTCGGGCCCCGGACGGCGCATTGAAGATGGTGTCGATCCTGGACATCCTCAGTGATGGCTTGTCAGCCGTCTACACCTTCTACGAACCCGAGGCCAAGGTCAGCTATGGCACTTACAACGTGCTGTGGCAGCTGAGGCAGACACGGGAGTTGGGGCTCCCGCACCTTTACCTGGGCTATTGGATCGCCCAGAGCGACAAGATGGCCTACAAGGCGCGCTTCCTTCCGCATGAGCTGCTGCGGGAAGGCAAGTGGCAGCGGGTGGAAAGCGGACAAGGCCTGCCGGGCTGAATCCCCGGGGCAGAGATCACCTCGACCTCAGAGCGGATCACGCGTGCAGGTCGGCGCCGCGATGCGGGTGCATCAGGCCCCAGGCGGTCACGGCCGCAGCGTCCGCGCTGAACTCATCCCGCAGGAGCCGCTGCGCCAGGCTTTCGAGGTCCAGGGAGAGGAACTCACTCACCTCGCCGTCCCGATTGCTCGCGACGAAACCAGCCGGCAGCACCAGGCTGTAGATGTGCAGCACCTCGTCGTGCAGGCCCTCCGGCGTCATGCGGGTGCTGCGAATCTGACCGCGCGGCTGGAGGGCGGCGCTCAAGGTGGGCGGTACGCCCGCCTCTTCCCATAGCTCGCGCTGCGCACAGGCGCTGAAGTCCTCGCCGACCGGCACACCGCCAGCGGCGAGGTTGTCGAGTCGTCCGGGATCGGTCGCTTTGGACATCGCCCGGCGGCCGCACAGCAGGCGCCCGCCAGGCACAAATCCGTTGATGTGCACCGCGCGACTCATCAGGCCAAAAAAGCGGAAGGCTGCTCGTTCGAGCGAAAACAGCATCTCCCCTCGCTCGCCGCAAGGGTCGGCGACGGGCTGCTCACAGGCGAAGGCTTCATCGCGCCATCCGGTGATGGCGTGCCGCTCGCGCAGGGCCGATGCCACGAGCCCGATGCGCTCGGAGCGACCTGATGGAGCGAGCGCTGCGGCATCCCAGCGGGCCAGGCCGGCAGACAGCTGCAACTCCGGCCAGCAGGCCTGCAAGGCGGGGATGCGCATCGGGTGAATCCACCCCACGGGCCAGTCCCCCACCACGAAACGCATCAGTCCGTCTGGCAGCGGCTGCTGCGCTCGGGCCAGGCAGCGCGGCAGGACGGCCGCCAGTGACGCAGGCAGGCGGGGGAGCGAGGCCATGAGGTCGTGTGGAAGTGGATGCAGCACGGTGGGATTGGCGGGCAGGCTTGCCATTGTCCGTCCATCCATGCGCCCCCCCTACGTCTCCCCATTGACGAGCGGCGAGCCACCGAACCCGATGCCGCGCAGCTGCACCCAGGAAATGCCCGCCACGGAAGGCCATCGAAAGTTACCACCATGGTAAGAAGACTGGTACTCTCGGAGTACACTTCAGCGCTCCCTGATGATCCAGCACGCGCCAAGATTGCGACTGAACAAGCACGGCCGCTTTACGAGCTGGATCGGGTCAAGGCACTGGTGCAGGACGAAGCTCGGCTTGCGCTCTGGACCCGAAAGTGCCGACGGGACGTTCGGGAACTGTTTGACAACGATTTGACGGAGGTCGCTGCGCTGATCCGGTCACTTCAGCCTTCCGACTACCTCGACTCGGAGTGGTGCGCCAATGGACAGGATGCATGGGCCGCCTGTGACGCTTATCGAATCAGGCGCAAGGAAGCTGCATCACGCCCGGGCGCATCGATCACCGTTGAGTACTTTCTTAAATTCGCGATCGGGAAGACCGGGCAACTGCTGCTGCTGGTGTCTTGTCACGTATGAGGACTGAATGATGGATTCCAAAGAACTCTGCCCCTTGTGCGGCGAAGGTCATGTGACAGCACAAGTTGAACAGGTTGAGAACGAATACAAAGGCCGCAAGACGCTGCTGCCAGACCACTTCAAACTGTGTGACCACTGCGGCTCCGACTTTGCCGGGGCCCATGAAGCCAAGCTGAACAAGCGCGCGCTCATGGCTTGGCGCAAACAAGTGGATGGGCTGCTGACAGGCGCGGAAATCACGGCCTTGCGCCGCCAGTACCGCCTGACGCAAACCCAGGCCGCACAGCTGTTTGGCGGCGGACCGGTCGCTTTCAGCAAGTACGAGAACGACGATGTCGCTCAGTCCGAATCCATGGACACCCTGCTCCGTCTCGTACGCCGGAGCCCTGCGGCCTTCCGTGCCCTGCTTGAAGAGAAAAACATCGACCTGCCGCCAGAGGGGCAGGCCACCGCCGAGCCCCTGAAGTTGCGACTCGTCGAGACCACCCGCTATCGCATCCAGGGCGGCCCCTCCACGGAAGCGTCCTCACCCAATTACAACCCCAAAGAGTTCCGCGAATTCAACATCACCCGGGAGCAGGAGTGGAAACCGTGAATGTTCGGCCCAAGCTGGTGTCGTTCCGAGTCGAAGCGTTTACAGGCGAAAACCGCACGGAAGGCAATGGCTCGCTATGGACACTGGCGCTCACGCAGCAGATCCAGGTTGGCTTCGCAGCCCCTTCCAATTCGGAAGCGCCCTTTCATGCAGTCGTCAAAGTTGAACTGAACGCGACCGCGCACAGCGATAGTGATGCTGAGCACAAGGCCTCATTCAAGGGCGAGTACATCGCCAGGTTCAGCTTTCCCCTGGGCACGACCGAGGTGACAGTGACCGGCCTGATCGATCATGAGCCCGGTCAGTACATGCTGGTGGCCCAAGTTTATCCATTGGCGATGACCCATTTCCGGCGCGAACTGACGGCCACTGGCTTTGACGGCTCGCGACTGCCGCTTGGCATCTGAATGCTCGTCACCCGGCGCGCAGCTGAATCGCCAATGAACGATCGCCAACGAAAAAAGCACTTGGCATTGCTGCCAAGTGCTTTTTCGTTCTGGTGGGCGGTGCAGGGTTCGAACCTGCGACCCCTGCCGTGTGAAGGCAGTGCTC
>CBIHOT010000084.1:0-14344 GCA_966211495.1 uncultured Roseateles sp.
GCACATGAACTCGAAGGTCGAGGGCGGCTGGTCGATGCTGTCGCTGATCTTCACCATCGCCGTCGTGGTGATCATGCTGGCCGGCTCGATCTGGGTGATGTTCCACCTGAACAGCAACATGATGCCGGTCCACGACATGCGCAACATGCCCTGATGGCTGACCTGCCTCAGGTTGAACGGCCGCGCCGCCGCATCGCCCGCTGGGCGCTGCAGCTGGGCGCGGCCCTTTTGTTTGTGGCGTTCATTGCGCTGGGCACCTGGCAGGTGCAGCGGCTGGCCTGGAAGCAGGACCTGATCGCGCGGGTCGAGAAACGGCTGTCGGCGCCCCCGGTGCCGGCACCCTCGGCGGACCGGTGGGACGACATCACCAAGGCGGACGATGAGTACCGCCGCGTGGTGGTGCACGGCGCCTTCGATCATTCCCGCGAGGTGCTGGTGGGCGCCAGCACGGTGCTGGGCACCGGCTACTGGGTGCTCACGCCGCTGCGCAGCCGCGACGGCAACTACGTGCTGGTGAACCGGGGCTTCGTACCACCGGAATACAAGACCCGGGTGTCGCGCACCGCGACCGAGGCGCAGGGAGAAGTCGAGGTCACCGGATTGCTGCGGCTCACCGAGCCCGGGGGCAGCCTGCTGCGCAAGAACGATCCGGCCACCGGGCGCTGGTATTCACGCGATGTGGAAGCCATCGGCCGGGCCCAGAAGCTGGAAGGGCCGCTGGCGCCGTATTTCATCGACGAAGCGGACACCCGCCCCACGCCGACCACCGAGACCTGGCCACGCGGCGGGCTCACCGTGGTGCAGTTCCCCAACAGCCATCTCTCCTATGCGCTGACCTGGTATGCGATGGCGGCCATGACGGCCGGCATCAGCGTCTACCTGTGGCGGGAGCGTCGCCGCCGTCTGCGGGCAGGGCTGCCGCTGGAGGGGGACGACGACCATGCCGCTCCGTCGCCCTGATCCGCTGACGCCGGAGGCCGACCTCCGGCCGGACCGTGGCGATCGCCGCTGGTCCAGCCGCTGGCTGGGGCTGTCCGGGCTTCCGGGGCTGGCGTCGCTGTCGGGTGCGCTGGCGCCGGACAGTCAGGCGGGCCGGTCCAACCTCATGCAGATGGTGCAACTGCGCTGGCTGGCGGTGGCCGGGCAGTTCGCCACCATCGTGTCGGTGCACTACACCCTCAGCATCCACCTGCCGGTGGCGGAGATGCTGAGCTTGCTGCTGGTGCTGCTGCTCTTCAATCTGGCCTGCTTTGTCCGGACCCGCTGGGTCCCGAGCGTCAGCAATGCGGAGCTGTTCGCCGGCCTGCTGGTGGATGTGGCGGTTCTCAGTGGCCAGCTGTTCTACAGCGGTGGCGTCACCAACCCCTTTGTCTTCCTGTACCTGCTGCAGATCGCGGTGGGCGCGGTGCTGCTGCCGGCGCGCTACATCTGGCCGATGGTGTGGCTCACGGCCGCCTGCTTCCTGGCGTTGACCCAGTGGCATGAGCCGCTGCGGCTGCCGGATCTGGCGGGCCTGTCGCTGCCGCCGCACTATGTGGGCGGCCTGCTGATCTGCTTTGCGATCAATGCCTCGCTGCTGGTCACCTTCATCCATCGCATCAGTGGCAACCTGCGTCAGCGCGATGCCCGTCTGGCCGATCTGCGGCAGCGTGCGGCGGAGGAAGAACACATCGTCCGCATGGGCCTGCTGGCCTCCGGCGCGGCGCATGAGCTGGGCACGCCGCTGTCGACGCTGTCGGTGATTCTGGGCGACTGGGCCCGCATGGCGCCGTTCGCCGGTGATCCGGAGCTGCGCCAGGAAATCGAAGAGATGCAGGTGCAGTTGCAGCGCTGCAAGGCGATCGTCAGCGGCATCCTGATGTCGGCCGGCGAGATGCGCGGTGAAGCGCCTGCGCTCACCACGCTGCATGCCTTCCTCGGCGACCTGGTGGAGCACTGGCGCCGCACCCGTGCGGCCGGCCGGCTGGAATACCGGCCCGACGAAGACCTGCCGGATCTGCACATCATCTCGGATGTCGGTCTCAAGCAGATGATCGACAACCTGCTGGACAACGCCTTCGAGGCCGCGCCCGGACAGGCGATGCTGCTGCGCGCCTTCGCCGAGGACGACCAGCTGGTGCTGTGCGTGCGGGACCGCGGCCCAGGCTTCCTGCCCGAGATGCTGGAGCGGCTGGGCAAGCCCTACCAATCGAGCAAAGGCCGACCGGGCGGGGGGCTGGGGCTGTTCCTGGCGCTGAATGTGACCCGCTCCTTTGGTGGCCATCTGCAGGCGCGGAACCTGAGTGCGGAAGAGGGCGGCGGCGCGGAGGTGGACATCCGATTGCCACTGTCCGCACTGGTGCCTCAGGGCCTCGCGGACAATGCAGCCCATGATGGCCGATGAAGAAGACCGCCTGCTGCTGATCGTTGAGGACGACGACGCCTTTGCCCGCACATTGACCCGCTCTTTTGAACGACGCGGTTACACGGTGCTGCGGGCGTCGAGCCACGAGCAGGTGCAGCAGCTGCTGGCCGAACGCGGACCGGACGACACGCCGGAATATGCGGTGGTGGATCTGAAGCTGGCGTCCGGCGGGTCGGGCCTGTCCTGCGTGCAGACACTGCATGAACATGACGCCGCGATGGTGATCGTGGTGCTGACCGGATATGCCAGCATCGCCACCGCGGTGGAAGCGATCAAGCTGGGGGCCCGGCACTATCTGGCCAAGCCGGCCAACACAGACGACATCGAAGCTGCCTTCTCTCGGGCGCAAGGGGATGCCGAGGTGGAGGTGACCGAACGCGCCACCACCTCGATCAAGACGCTGGAGTGGGAGCGGATCCACGAGACGCTGGCGGCGACCGACTTCAACATCTCCGAGACCGCACGCCGGCTGGGCATGCATCGGCGCACGCTCGCCCGCAAGCTGGAGAAGCAGCGGGTGAAGTGACGGGGTGACAGGCGCGAGCCTCGTTTTGCCCCCTGAAATGACAACAGCCACCGACTTGCGGTGGCTGCTTCGTTCTGGCGGGTGAACGCGCGCTGCGCAGCGCGTGCCCCGGCCTTACTGCTGCCGATATTGCGGCTGCTGATACTGCGGCTGCTGGTAGTTGGTCGCAGCGGGCGCGCGCATCACGCGGGTACGGCCGCCGGTGGTCACCAGAATGACCGGCTCGCCCGGCTGCCAGACTTCGGCACCCTTGGCCTGCACGATGGCGCGACGTTCACCGTTGCGCATCTGCAGCAGCAATTCCACCGCATCTTCCTTGGTGGCGCTGCGCTCCACGGCATTGCCCAGTGCGGCGCCGGCGACGGCACCCAGCACACCCACCACCAGGCCTTCACGATGGCCGCCGACGCTGCCACCGGCCACGGCACCCACGACACCGCCCGTGACGGCGCCTGCGCCGCTCTGGCTGCCATCCACCGTCACCGGGCGGACGGACAGCAGGGTCGCATCCTGCACCTGCGACAGGCGCTGCGCGTCACCGCGCTGGATCACATCAGGATTGGTGGTCTGGCAGGCGGCCAGCACGGCCACCAGGGAGGCAATCATCAGCTTTTTCATCATGAGAACTCCTTGGACGGTAGGGGGCCAACGCTGCGCGCCGACGGTTCGTTGACCGGGCAACAAGACTTTACCCACCCAATCCCTTCACTGTACTCCTCGCTCTGAATGGGGGGCGAGCAGGGCCATGTTCTTTGATCGCACCCGCGGATGTCTGTTCGCAGGGGCTTTCGGCGCTGAGTTCCACCTCCATCCGCCATCCGCTGACTCATGTGTGGGATTCAAGCCTCGACTTGTACCGCTGCCGAGCGAGGAACTGCGAAATTGCTAACGGGCCATTTCGGATGCGTCAACCACCCCCTCCGGGTTGCTTCACGAAGCAGACACGACTGGATACAGTCCCGGCACATTGAGCCCCCGCTGAGCGACGACTCAGACGCGGGCCCCCAGGGCAAAGCCGGCGCGAGCCGGTGACGCAAAGCCTCCGGTCTCCTCCGCCGCCACGTGCCTTCGGTACGCCTGCGCCATGGGGGAGATAGCGGGGCTGCCGGCGCGGTTGTCACCGCACTGAACGCTTCTTCAGAAGTCTTGCGCGCCTTGGGTTCAAAGCATCAACCAGCGCGTAAGAGATGAAGCGGCAAACTCTGCATCCGCATGGGAAGGTCCAGGCGGTTGCCGGCACCTTCGTGTGCCCGAACTTTTCTGTAGCCCGGCTCACCCGGGCGATCTGTTCAGCCCTGACCCTGGCGGCCGACATGGGCGTCGCCCTGGGCGGCGGCCTCGGGGTCGGTCTGGGCCTGTGCCTGACGACCGGCTGGGCCTGGGGTCAGACCTCGCCCGCCGGGGTGGTGGACCCCGATGCCCAGCGCCAGCTGCAGCAGCAGCGGGAAGCGCAGCAGCGTCAGTCCCTGGAACGAGAGCCCGATGTGCGCCTGCAGGCCAGTGCGCCGCCCTCGCGGCAGCGGCTGCGGGACGACGAAGCGCCTTGTTTTGTCATTCAGCAGATCGAGCTCAAAGGGGTGGACCATCTGCCCGCGCTCACACGGCTGATCCGCGCGGTGGACGGCCCGGCGGGCGACGATGCCCCCATCGGTCGCTGCCTCGGTGCTCAGGGCATCAGCACCGTGGTCACGCGGCTGCAGGACGCGGTGATCGAAGCGGGCTACATCACCACACGCGTGCTGGCTACGCCGCAAGACCTGTCCAGCGGCCGTCTGGTCCTGACGGTGGTGCCGGGTCGTGTGCATCGCATCCGGCTGCGGGAGGGCACGTCCCCCCAGGTGCGGTTGTCCAATGCACTTCCCCTCCGCGAAGGCGACGTGCTGAACCTGCGGGACATGGAGCAGGCGCTGGAGAACCTCCAGCGCGTACCGGGTGCGCAGGCCGATATCCAGGTGCAACCCGCGCAAGACAGTGCCGAGCCGGGCTGGAGTGATCTGGCGGTCAGCTACCAGGGCGGGCGTCACTGGCGGTGGCAGATGTCGCTGGACGACAGCGGCAGCGAATCGACCGGGCGTTATCCGGTGTCGCTGACGGCCTCCCTGGACCACCCCCTCACCCTCAATGATCTGTTCTACATCACCCTGAATCGGGATTCCCGCGAACTCAATCAACGGCTGCATGACAAACCGGGGCCAATGCCTGGCACCGGAGGACATGTCTTGCACTATTCGCTGCCTTGGGGACACACCCTTCTCAGCATCACTTTCAGCCGCAATGGCTATCAGCAGGTGGTGATCGGCGCCAATCAGCGCTATGTGTACCGCGGCACCAGCAGCAATGGGGAGTTCAAGCTCACCCGCATGCTCTGGCGTGACGCGCAGTACAAGTTCAGCGGCTTTGCCAAGCTGTTTGGCCGCTCCTCGCGCAACTACATCGATGACACCGAGGTGGAGGTGCAGCGCCGCCGCATCGGCGGTTGGGAGACCGGCGTCACCTTGCGGCGGCAGGTGGGCCAGGTGTCCACCGATGCGGAATTGAGCCTGAAGCATGGTACTGGCGCCTTCCACGCCCTGGAGGCACCGGAAGAAGCCTTTGGCGAAGGCAGTTCACGGATGAACCTGCTGCAGGGCAGTCTCGGCGTGGCCGGGGCGGTGCCGCTGGGCGGACGCAAGCTGCAGTTGAGCACGCAGTGGCGGGGCCAGTACGCGCTGCGGCCGCTCACGCCCCAGGACCGTTTTTCCATTGGCGGCCGCTACACCGTACGGGGCTTCAGCGATGCATCGCTGTCGGCCGACAACGGTCTGCTGACCCGCAATGAAGCGGAACTGCCGCTGACCGGCATGGCCTCGATGTACCTGGGCCTGGACGCCGGTGTGGTGTCGGGCCCCAGTGCCGGCCGGCTGGCTGACAAGCATCTGGTGGGCGCTGCCATCGGCACCCGGCTGCGCGGCCAGGGCTTCTCCCTCGATCTCTTTGCTGCCACCCCGGTGCAGCAACCCAGCAATTTCCCCGTCGCCCGATTCACGGCCGGCTTTTCTCTGAGCTATTCGCAATGAACCGACTCCAATACCGCATTGTCTTCAACAAGCAGCGTGGCCAGTTGATGGCCGTGGCGGAAACGGTCCGGGCGCAGACGAAGGCGGCCGGGCAGACAGACGGGCCGTCGCGGCGTGCCCTCGCCACGGTGGAGGCGGTGGTGCCGACGGCCTGCGGCCCGCCGAGCCTGATCGCGTTGGCGGCAGCCTTTGCCATGGGCGCCGTCCTGACCCTGCTGCCGGCACCGGCCGCCCAGGCGCAGTCCGGTGCACCGCTGGTGTCCAAGCAGAAACCGCCGACACGCATCGTGGCGGATCCCTCCGCGCCGAAGAACCAGCAGCCCACGGTGCTGACGGCGCCCAATGGCGCGCCGCTGGTCAACATCCAGACGCCCAGTGCGGCGGGGGTGTCGCGCAACACCTACGGCCAGTTCGACGTGGGGCCGCAAGGCGCCATTCTCAACAACTCCCGCACCGAAACCAGCACCCAGCTGGGCGGTTGGGTGCAGGGCAATCCGTGGCTGGCGCGAGGCGAGGCGCGGGTCATTCTGAACGAGGTCAACAGCAGCGCCCCGAGCCAGCTCAATGGCTATGTGGAAGTGGCGGGCCGGCGTGCGGAGGTCATCATCGCCAACCCGGCCGGCATCCAGGTCGATGGCGGCGGATTCATCAATGCCAGCAGTGCCACGCTGACCACGGGAACGCCGCGCCTGGATGCGGCGGGCCATGTTGCCGGCTTTGCGGTGCAGGGCGGTCTGATCCGTATCGACGGGGCGGGCCTGGATGGCAGCTCGACCGACTACACCGCGCTGCTGTCGCGGGCGGTGGAACTCAATGCAGGGTTCTGGGCCAAGGAAGCACGCATTCAGACGGGGACGCAGGTGATGTCGGCGGACACGGCGGGTGCGGGCCAAGGCGCCGGCGACACGCTGCCGGCCTCCGGCGACCGGCCACGTTATGCGCTCGACAGCACGGCGCTCGGCGGCATCTATGCGCAGCGCATCACGCTGGTCGGCACCGAGGCGGGGCTGGGGGTGCGGCAGGCGGGTCAGATGGTCGGTGCACAGCTGACCTTGCGGGCGGACGGATGGCTGGACAACACCGGCTCGATGTATGCGCAGCAGGCGGACGCCTCGGGAGCGCCGGCCTTGCAGGTGTCTTCGGGGCAGGGCGTGCGCAATGCCGGATGGATGGCCGCGCAGGGCGATGTGGCCATCACCGCACCGCAACTCCAATCGACTGCTGAGAGCGTGACCGCTGCCGGTGTGGCGGCCGATGGAACGGCCGGCAACGGGCCTGCAACGCTGACGCTGACCGCCAGCGGCTCTCAGCAGCAGGCGGGGCAGTTGCTTGCGCCGACCCGGATCGACCTGCAGGCGCCGTCGCTGGACCTCAGCGGCGCGCAAGCCAGATCCGCCGTCGTGGCGGTGACCGGCGATCAGGTCACCGCACGGAGCGCGACGCTGCTGGCGTCCGACAGCCTGTCGGTGACGGCGCGCACGTCAGCCGACCTGTCCAACAGCCAGGCCCAGGCCACCACGGTCCAGCTGACTGGCGGCGACGTCCGGGTGGATGGCGCGGCACTGTCCGCCTCCGGGGCGCTTCAACTGGCTGCGGGTGATCGGCTCTCCGCGAGCCGAGCGTCGCTCGTGGCGGACACCCTGCGCCTGTCGGCCCATCAAGCGGATCTTTCCGGCGGCGAGTTCCTGCAGACGGGCACCCAGGCCCTGACCCTGGGTCTGGACGGCGCGCTCACTGCTGATGGCGCGCGCATCGCCACCAATGCCAGTGACCTGACGGTCCATGCGGCATCGATCAGCGCACGCGATGCCCGCATCGAGCATTACGGCGCCGGTCGCCTCTCACTGCGCAGCGGCAATGCCATGACCGCACTCCGCCTGGATGCCGTCGATGCCGCCACGCTGCAGGCGCAAGGAGCGGCCCTGGATCTGAGCGGCGCCCGCTTGATGACGGGCGGCCGCTTCGACCTCGTCGCCCTGACTGCATCGCTGGACCGGGCCGACGTGATGGCCCAGTCGGTGGACTGGCTCACCGGACAGCTCTCCCATCAGGGCGGTCGCACCCAGGTGTCGGGCACGGACACGTCCCGCATCGTGAGCTTTGGGGCCCTGGACAACCGGCTCGGCCGCATCGAATCGAACAGCAGCCAGATGACGCTTCAGGGCGCGGTGATCGATAACCGCGGCGGCCTGGTGTCGTCGGTGGGTCATCTGAGCGTGGACGGCCAGAGCCTGAACAATCAGGCCGGCACGCTTCTGGCCAATCAGACGCTCACCATCGGTGCTGCGCAGCGCCCGACGCTGCTGGACAACTCAGGCGGACAACTTGGTGCGGCGACTGTCGCGTTGACCGCAGGGCAGGTGCTCAATGCAGGCGGCCTGATCTCCGCGACCCAGACGGCGACGGTGGATGCCGCCGCATGGCAGCACGGCGACGGGCGCCTGGAAGCCACGGCGCTGGCGGTGAACGCCACCCGTTGGGAAGGCGCCGGCACCGTCTATGCCCGTGGGCAGGCGACCTTCACGACGGAGCTGCTGCAAACCGCCGGATTGCTGGGGGCGGGGGGGCCGCTCCAGGTGCGGGCGGACCGCGTGCTGGTATCCGGACTGATCGCGTCCGGCTTGCGAGCCGATGGCACCTTGATGCCGCTGGCCGATGCACAGGCGTCGCAGGGCACCCTGTCGCTGCAGGCGGGTGAACTGTCCAACACCGGCGCGCTGCAGAGCAGCGGCGCCGCGGACGTGACCGTCACTGGCGCTTTCAGCAATGCGGGGGTGGTGCATGCGCAGGGCGCCGCGTCGGTCCGCGCCGATGAACTGATCAATCCGGGCACGATGGCCGCGCAAGGGGACATGACGGTCACCGTCAACCGCCTGAGCGGCTCTGGCGGATTGGCGGCCGGACTGCGCGCGGACAACACGCTGGCGGCGCAAGGAACGCTGAAGATCAACGCGACCCAGCAGTTGCAGTTCAGCGGCGCCATGACGGCCGCGGGTGAGCTGTCGGCGACGGCGGGCGCGCTGCAACTGCAGGGAGCGCAACTGCAGTCCCGCACGGTGAATCTGCGAGCGACCGCGGGCGACCTGTCGCTGGACGGTGCCACGGTGGCGGCCAACGGTTTGTCGCTGAGTGCCGGGCAGGACCTCATCACCTCCCGCGCGCTCATCAGCGCCGGGCAGATGCAACTGGCCGGCCGGGACTGGATCAATGCGGGCGGGCGGATCACGCAGACGGCGGCTGACGGTGCGCTGGTCTCGACGCTGTCCCGGGACCTCAACAATCAAGGCGGCATCATCGAATCCACCGGCCGCACGTGGACCCTCAGCGCAGCGACGGTCAACAACACCGCCGGTCGCATGGCCCAGGCGGGTGGCGATCTGACCCTGCACGCAAACACCTGGAATGGCGCACAAGGGCAGGTGCTGGCGCTGGGATCGCTGGACTGGACGGTGACCGGGGCCCTGACGCTCGCGGGCGCCACAACCCAGGCCGACGCTGTTCACATCCAGGCGGAGAGCCTGAGCCATGACGGCGGACAAATGGTCAGCGGCCAGGCCACGCGGCTGGAGGTGACCGGCGCGCTGAGCAACCAGGGCGGCACACTGGCCGCCGGCAGCGCCCTGACGGTGGATGCCGGACGGGTGAGCAATGCTGCAGGCGGGCTGATGCAGTCCGGAAGCGCTCTGGAAATTCACACCCCGGGTCTAAACGGATCGACCGGCCTGGTGGGTGCGGAAGGGCTCGACAACCAAGGCGGACGGCTGCGTAGCGGCGCGGACATGCTGCTGACGGTGAGCCGTCTCGACAACCGCGGCGGCTGGGCGGGCAGCAGCGGCGCGCTGACCGTCCACACCACCGACGGGGTGCTCAATGCCCAGGGCAGCCTGCTGGCACAGCAGGCGTTGGGGTTGACGGCAGGCACGCTGGACAACCAGCAGGGACGGATCGCCAGCGGTGGCGGCGCGGTATCGCTCGCCACGGTGGGACTGCTCGACAACACCCAGGGGTCTGTGCTGGCGACCGGCGCGCTCACGGTCCAGAGCTCGGGCCTGAACAATGCTCGCGGAGAACTGTCCGGCACGACCGTGTCTGTGGAGACGCAAGGACAGGCGTTCAACAACCGCGCGGGCAAGGTGCTGTCCAGTGAAGCGATGACGGTGCACAGCGGTGCCCTGGACAATTTCGGCGGCCTGCTGCAGTCCGGCCAGTCGCTCACCCTCCAGACCGGCGGTGCGGCGCTGACCAATACATTGGATGCGTCCGTGCTCACCCCCACCGGACTGCGGTCTCAAGGGGCGATGCAGATTGACGCCGGAGCGGTGGAGAACAGCGCTGGCATCGGTGGCGCATCGGTGACCCTGAATGCGGCCTCGCTGATCAATCGCCAGGCGGTGTCGGGCCAGACCCTGGCGCTGCACCTCACAGGCACGCTGGACAACAGCGCCGGCCAGCTGGTCGGCCTGCAGAGCACCACCGCGACCGCGAGCGACATCCTGAACAACGGCGGCCTGATCTATGGCGGCCAGACCTTGGACCTGCGGGCGAGCGGCCTGCTGGACAACCGCCAGACGTCCACCACCGGCCAGGGAGCGCCAGCGGCGAACCTGGGGCTTCAGGGCGATGCCGTGACGCTGCAGTCTGCACGGTTCGACAACCGCGCCGGCCAGGTGCGCGCCAATGCCGACCTTCGCATCACCGCCACCCAGTCGCTGGACAACAGCACCGGGGTGATCAGCGGCCTGGGCCGCACCATGCTGGGCGACGGCAGTGCGGACGCACGCAATGCTGCGCTGAGCCTGACCAATGCTGGCGGCATGGTCTGGGGCGGCACCGGCCTCAATGTGAGCGCCGGTAGCCTTAACGGCGTTGGTGGCGGCGGCGAATTCTCCAGCGGCGGCTCGCTCAACCTGACGCTGGGCGGCGACCTGACCTACGGCACCGGCACCTTGCTGCAGGCCCGTGGCGACATCGGCCTGACGCTGGGCGGCAACTTCATCAACGAAGGCATCCTGCGCTCGGGGGGCCTGCTGAACATCCAGGCGCGCAACATTGACAACCGCGCTTCCGGCGAACTGAGCGCCGCGGAGACGCGCCTCACCGCCACGCAAGCGATCACCAATCGCGGCCTCATCGATGGCGAGCGGGTGACGGTCACCGCCGATCAGGTCAACAACCTGGGCACCGGCCGCCTCTACGGCAGCGACCTGACGCTCACCGGCGGCCAGCTCACCAATGGCGCCGAGAACGGCCAGGCGGCGGTCATCGCTTCTCGCGGTGACCTCACCATCCATATGAGCGGGGCGGTGAGCAACAGCGCCAATGCCCTCGTCTTCGCCGACGGGGACCTGCGCCTGACGGCTGCCAGCGTGGACAACACCAATGCGACGCTAGAGGCCACTCGCCTCTTGCAGATGGATGTGAGCGGCGCCATCAACAACCGCAGCATCCACGACGGCGCCGATGCGCTGCCGCAAGACCCGAACGCTCCGCGCGTGCTGGCGAGCAAGGCCTTCATCAGCAGCGGCGGCGACATGCGCCTGACCACCGGCCAGCTGATCAACAGCGGCGCGACCGTCGAGGCGCGCGGCAACCTGGTGCTGAAGTCGGCCGACATCCAGAACCTGAACCCCTACCTGAAGTGGCAGAAGGTGGCGGGCGCCACCACCACGGGCTGGGAGTTCCAGGCACCGGGCAGCACGGTGCGCTACACGCCGGAGCAGATCCGCGTACTGGCGACGATGGAATTCAATGGTGAGGAATGGTCGAGCCGCTGGGGCAGCGATGCGCAAGGCTCGCTGGAGCCGTTCGTCTACCAGTTCCATCCGAAGACGTCGAACTGGTCCAAGGACACCTACCACCGCAAGATGCTGCTGCCGTCCGAGCGCTACCCGAATGAGATCTTCGGGCGCTACCTGGGGGGCCTGGGCGGCAATGTGGCGGGCTCAGCCCAACGATGGTTCAGCTGGCGGCGCAGTGCCGATCATGTTTACAAGTACCAGGACAACGACGGCATGGACCAAGAGGTCCCGGTGCCCGGCGCACATTACCCGGCATCGGACCGCATCTGGTCCGACTTCGGCATCACCCCAGGGGACGACAACGCGCTGGACGCCGCTGTGGAGGCATTCTTTGCCGACGCCAACAGCCGCCTGGTGGGCGACTTCACTGCGTTCAGCTACAGCCGCACCACGGAAGACGCCAAGGTCACGCAAAGCTCGGCGGGGCAGATCATCGTGGGCGGCACGCTCACGGTGGAAGGCGGGCGCATCGTCAATGACATGAGCCGCGTCATCGGCCGGGATGGGGTGGACATCCGATCAGCCTCCATCGACAACCGCAGCACGCAGGTGGCGGTGAGCGGTTCGGAGCATGTGGATGTCTACCGCACCTACAACGCAGGCTCGGCCGATCCCAATACCGGCTATGACTACACCACCACAGACGCCGTGATCAAGGGCACGGTGGTGCTGACCCTGCCGGAGGTGGGTGCAGTCGGCGCAGGGGCGGCAGCGACCCCGGGCGGCCGCCAGCAAGCCGGCGCGGTAACGGGCACCGGTGGCGCGCAGGGCCAGAGCCTGGGCCAGGCGGCTGCCGTGCGCGCCAGCGACCACGGCCCGCTGGGCAACCTCATCGGTGTGATGCGTCAAGACGTGGACCGGGGCGAGGAAGCCCAGGCACGCCGCGCCATCACGATGGTTCGCCGGGCACCGGAGGGCTTGAGCACATCCCTGCGGCCTGCAGCGACGGTGCAAGGCTTTGATGCGAGCGGACGGCTGCGTGCCGTGCCGGTGTCTCTGAGCCTGCCGACCAACAGCCTCTTCAAGCTGCGCACGGACACCCGCAGCGGCTACCTGGTCGAGACCGACCCGCGCTACGCCAACTACCGCGACTGGCTGTCCAGCGACTACCTGTTGCAGGCCCTGGCGGTGGACCCGGCAACGGTGCAAAAGCGTCTGGGGGATGGCTTTTATGAGCAGCGCCTGGTGCGTGAACAGATCGGCCAGCTGACCGGCTCAGGCTTCCTGCAGGGCTACGCCAGCGACGAGGCCATGTACCGCGCCCTGCTGACCAATGGCGCCAGCTTTGCGTCGGCCCACCAACTGCGGCCGGGCGTGGCGCTGACGGCTGAGCAGATGTCGCAGCTGACCACCGACCTCGTGTGGCTGGTGGAGCAGTCGGTGACGCTGGCCGATGGCAGCACGCAGCGGGTGCTGGTGCCGCAGGTGTACCTGATGCCGCGTGATGGCGATCTGCAGGCCAGCGGGGCGCTGATTGCGGGCAACCGCGTGGACATCGCACTGAGCGGTGACCTGAACAACAGCGGCGACCTGCGGGCCTCCGAGGGTCTGCGCGCGACGGCGCAGAACATCGTCAACAGCGGCAGCATGCGCGGCACGCAACTGGCGCTGAGCGCAGGGGAAGACCTGCGCAATCTGGGCGGATCCCTCACCGCGACCGACTCGATGAGCCTGAAGGCGGGCCGTGATCTGGTGGTGAGCACCACCACGGCCAGCGGCACCACGGCCACCAGCCAGCGGACGGTGCTGGACCGGGTGGCCAGCCTGACCGCCGGCGGGGTGATGGTGCTGCAGGCGGGGCAGGATGTGGTGCTGGAGGCGGCCAGGATCCGGCAGACAGGGATGGATGCCGGCACCGCGGCTGTGGCTGGCAGCGGCACAGCGGCTAGCGCTGGCGCAGGCATCAATCCAAGCGGCGTGTTCGTTCAAGCCGGTCGCGACTTGAAGCTCACCACCGTCCAGACCTCCAGCAGCGACCGCGCCACCTTTGACGCCAACAACCACCTCTACCAAGGCAACAGCCAGCAGGTGGGCACGTCCGTGGAGGCCAAGGGCAAGGTGCTGCTCAGCGCCGGTCAGGACCTGACGGCGCAGGGGGCCTCGGTCAACAGCGCATCGGCGGTGCAACTGAATGCCAAGCGGGATGTGCAACTGCTGGCGGCGCAATCGACCGAGTCACTGGACGAAGCGTCCAAGCACAAGGTCAAAGGCTTCCTGAACTCCACCACGACCACCACCAAGACGCAGTTGGAGCGCACGAGCGCCACTGGCACCACCCTCTCTGGCGACACGGTGGCGGTGACGGCGGGGCAGGATATTCGGGTGCAGGGATCCAATGTGGTGTCCGACACCGCAACCGCCTTGCAAGCTGGCCGGGACGTCACGCTTGAGAACGCACTGGACACCCGCCAGAGTCACTCCGAACGCCAGGTCGTCACCAAGGGCCTGACGGGGGCGGGCGCCGGCTTCAGCATCGGCACGCGAGACCAGCGCAGTGGGCAGGATGCCAACACGCAAACGGTGGTGGCGTCCACCGTGGGCAGCGTGGGCGGGGATGTGT
>CBIHOT010000085.1:0-14014 GCA_966211495.1 uncultured Roseateles sp.
GGCGAGCCACAAGCGCCTTTGCAATCGGCACAGCAAACCGTTCTTCCCCATAGTCTCGAATCACCGTTGCAAGTTGAGTGACATCCGCCCGCGCCAGGAACTCGGCGGCGCTTTCGCCCCGCGTGGTGTCCATGCGCATGTCCAGCGGGCCGTCGAAGCGGAAGCTGAAGCCACGCTCCGGATTGTCGATTTGTGGACTGGACACACCCAGGTCCAGCAGCACGCCATGGACCTGAGTGATCTGAAGGGCATCCAGCTGCGCGGCCATGTCGGCAAACGGGGCGTGGCAGATGGTGAAACGCGGGTCGTTGACCCGCGTGTCGCCGGACGTGGCGGCCGCGACGGCTTCCGGATCACGGTCGATCGCGATCAGCCGCCCTTTGTCGGACAGGCGGGAGAGCAGCAGGCGGGAATGCCCGCCACGGCCGAAAGTGCCGTCGACATAGATGCCGTCGGGGGAATTGAGGACGCCCTCCACCGTTTCCTGCAGCAGGACGGTGGTGTGGGTGAATGGGGTGGCGCTCATCAGAAGCTGAAATCCTTGAGCGCATCCGGCAGTTCGGACTGCATGACGGCGGCTTCGTGGGCGGCATAGGCTTGCGCGTCCCACAGTTCAAAGTGGCTGCCCATCCCGAGCAGCATGACGTCTTTCTGGAGGCCTGCGGCCAGGCGCAGCTCGGGGGCGACGAGCACGCGGGCGGCGGAGTCGATCTCGACATCCTGCGCATTGCCCAGAAACACACGCTTCCAGCCGGCAGCGGACATGGGCAGTGCGGCCACACGATCGCGGAATTGCTCCCAGGCTGGACGGGGGAAGACCATGAGGCAGCCTTCCGGATGCTTGGTCAGCGTGAGCTGGCCGTTGCACAGTGCCTGCAGGACTTCGCGGTGCCGTGCAGGGACGGTCAAGCGCCCCTTGGCGTCCAACGCCAAGGCACTCGCCCCTTGAAACACGACATTCGCCACTTTGCCCCACCGAAATGCACTTTCTCCCACTTTAATGGCGCTTGGTGCTCCGGTCAAGAAAATCTGGCGTTTTTCCCAATCAAATCAACTACTTAGCAGCCTTTCTCAACTGATCCACAAAAAAGAAAGTCCTTCAAAATGAAGGACTTAAATAGGTCTATGCAAGTGATGGATCAACAAATTATCGGGATGTACCAGCAAGAAACAGGGAGCCCAACCTGTGAATAAGTGGGCAGGACGTCGTCAAGCCGGGCCTTGCCACCATGCCTGTGTGGGGGCCGGCTGACGGATATCCACAGGGGCCCCCATGACCGGCGTCACCACCTCGACCGAGCGCAGGCGCGCCAGCGAGAGGATGCGCTCGAACGGGTCCTGCCAGCGGTGCATGGCCAGGTCGAAGGTGCCGTTGTGGATCGGCATCAGCCGGCGGCCGCGCAGGTCCAGGTGGGCCTGCAGCGTCTGCTCCGGCTGCATGTGCACATAGGGCCAGCGGGGGTCGTAGGCGCCGGTTTCCATCAGGGTGAGGTCAAAGCCACCGAAGCGTTCGCCAATGGCTTTGAAGCCGTCGAAATAGCCGGTGTCGCCGCTGAAGAAGATGCGCAGGTCCGGCAGCTCCATCACCCAAGAGGCCCAGAGGGTGCTGTTGCGATCCCACGGGGTGCGGCCGGAGAAGTGCTGGGCAGGCGTCGCTGTGAAGGTGACGTCACCCACGGCGGTGGACTGCCACCAGTCGAGTTGCTGCACCTTGTCGGCCGGCACACCCCAGTCGATCAGCCGCTGACCCACGCCCAGTGGGGTCAGGAAATGGCGCACCTTGGGGGCCAGCGCCTTGACCGTGGCCTGGTCCAGATGATCGTAGTGGTCGTGGGAGAGGATGACGGCTTCGAGTTCCGGCAGGTCTTCCAGCGCAATCGGCGGGGCGTGGAAGCGCTTCGGGCCGGCGAAGGAGAACGGCGAGGCGCGCTCCGAAAAGACCGGATCCGTCAGGAAGAACCGGCCCTGCAGCTTGAGCAAGATGGTGGAGTGGCCCAGGCGGTAGAGGGTGCGGTCCGGGGCAGCCTGGAGCTGGGCCAGAGTCAGCGGCTGGACGGGCACCGCCTGCGTTCCGGTCGGCGCGGTGCCGTCCGGCTTGCGGAACATCACGTCGCAGAAGAGGCCCACCGTCTTCCAGAAACCGGTCTTGGGTTCGGACACTGGATTGTGGAAGGTGCCGTCGGCGTCGCGGCGATAGGCAGTTGCTGCTGTCGCTGCGGTTGGTTCGGACGGGGCCGCGGAGGCTGCGAAGGCCGCCGGTGCCGGTGATGCCACAGATGGAACTGCGCCATTCTGAGCGTGGGCGGAACGGGTCACAGTGAGGGAAGCAGTCACAGCAGCAACTCCTACGGAACAAATGAGGGCTGCCCACGCCGTCCAAAGCATGGAGTGGCGGGCAGGGGCGGCACTGGAAGGTACGGAACGGGCCGACAGACAGATCAGCAAACGACGCATCACTTCCCCAAAACTTGCACTACACAGTGTAGTTTCGACGGAGTGTAGGCACGTCTGTCGAAAAAGTAAACTGCCGCGTGTAACATTGCTGCATGTGCCCTGACCTCCCTGCCCCTGCCTCCACCTCCGCATCTGCCTCCGCGGCTTCGCTGGCGACATCGGACGCGATGTCCGGCTCGGTGCCTGACGCCCCCTCTGAATCGACGGCTTCCGCCGGCACGAGCGATGACAGCCCGCTACGGCTCACCGACCGCAAGCGCCAGGCCATCGTGGACGCTGCCATTGCCGAGTTCCGTGAGCATGGCTTCGAGGTGGCCAACATGGACCGTATCGCGGCCCGGGCACAGGTGTCCAAGCGCACTGTCTACAACCACTTCGCCGGCAAGGACGCGTTGTTCGAAGCCATCGTGGAGCGGCTGTTCCAGTCCACCCAGACGCAGACCGACCTGCCCTACCAGGCGGGCCAACCGCTGCGCCCGCAGCTGCTGGCGCTGCTGGAGCACAAGCTGGGCATGATGAAGGACGAGCAGTTCATCAATCTGGCCCGAGTGCTGATTGCCGAGGCCATCCACACGCCGGAGCGCGCCCGCGAGATGCTGGCGCGGCTGGGCACCAAGGAGGAAGGGCTAACCGTCTGGGTGCGAGCCGCTGCGGCGGACGGCCGGCTGACGGTGACTGACCCGCTCTTCGCCTCCGCCCAGTTGCAGGCGCTGGTGAAGGGCTTTGCCTTCTGGCCGCAGATCACCATGGGGCAGCCGCCGCTGAACGAGGCTGACCAGAAGCGGATTGCGGCCTCCACCGCGGATCTGTTCCTGCGGACCTACCAGCGCGAGCCGGACATGTGATCAGCGGTTGGAGAACGCGCCCTGCGCGCCACTCTCGCCGCTCAGACGGAAGGTGCCCACCACATCCGCCAGCCGCTGGGCCTGTTCCTTCAGGCTCTCCGCGGCCGCCGCCGATTCCTCAACCAGCGACGCATTTTGCTGCGTCACCTGGTCCAGCTGCGCAATCGCCTGGTTCACCTGACCGATGCCATGGCTCTGCTCCCGCGAGGTATGGCTGATCTCGCCGATCATCTGCGCCACCCGCTGCACGCTGTTCACCACATCACCCATGGTGTTCCCGGCGGTGCTCACCTGACGGGTGCCGGTCTCGACCCGCTCGACGCTCTGGGTGATCAGCGTCTTGATCTCCTTGGCCGCACCGGCCGAGCGCTGGGCCAGCGCCCGCACCTCACCGGCCACCACCGCAAAGCCTCGGCCCTGCTCGCCGGCACGCGCGGCTTCCACAGCCGCATTCAGCGCCAGGATGTTGGTCTGGAAGGCGATGCCATCGATGACGCCGATGATGTCGCCGATCTGGCGCGAGCTTTCGCTGATGGACTGCATGGTGGACACCACCTGCCCCATCGCTTCGCCGCCCTGCTGGGCCACACGGCTGGCGGTGTCGGCCAGATCGCGCGCCTGGTTGGCGTTGTCGGCGCTGTGGCCGACCGTGCTGGTCAGCTCTTCCATCGAGCTGGCGGTTTCCTGCAGGTTGCTGGCCGTCTGTTCGGTCCGCTGGCTGAGGTCGTGATTGCCCGCCGCGATCTGGCGCGAGGCCACCGCGATCGACTGGCTGGTCTCCCGCACCTGCAGCATCACCTGCTCGATCTTCTGGACGAACTGGTTGAAGCCGCGGGAGATGTCGGCGATCTCATCGTCGCCGCGCACCATCAGGCGCTGGCTGAGGTCGCCTTCACCCGCGCCGATGTCGTTCATCGCGCGCTTGATGCCCGAGAGGCCCTTGAGCAGGACCCCCACCGCAAAGGCTGCCAGCAGGGCCGACACGATGGTCACCGCCACCAGCGTCACGCCCGCCAACCGCAGCACGCTCGACAGCGCCGACAGCGACTCCTCCCGGTTCGCGGCCACCACCAGCACCCAGTTGGTGCCGGCCACATCCGCGGCCTTCAGGAAGAAGCGGTCATCGACGACCTTGACCTCGGTCAGTTCCTTGCCAGCCGCGCGCTGCAATGCAGCCTCGTCCAGGGCGGCGGACAGCTCCTTGATCGGCTTGAGCGTCAGCTCCGCATTCGGGTGGGCAATGATGTTGCCGGACTTGTCCAGCAGCATCGCAAACCCGTGTTCGGTGGGCTTGATCGCTTTCATCGTGGCGATCACGTCATCCAGCGCCACATCGGCACCGGTCACGGCCTTCAGTTCACCGCCCTGCTTCACCGCGCTGGCGAAGGTCACCACCAGCTTCTTGCTGGACGAGGCGACGTACGGCGCAGTCAGCACCGGCTGGTCGCTGCCAGCAGCGAGCTTGTACCAGGGGCGCGCGGTGGGGTCGTACTCCGCCGGACGCTTGCGATCCGGGATGGAGATCATGCGCTTGTCGGCACCGCCGACATAGGCCAGATCCAGACGGCCGCTTTGCAGGGCCTGGGTCAGCGCCGGGCGCGGGTCTTCCAGCGCGGCGGCGGGCGCCAGTGCGGCGACAACATCTTTCTGCGTTCGCACCCAGGCGGCGATGCCCGCGGCGTGGGCGTCCGCGAGGCTGGCGAGCTGGTCCTGCACTTCGCGCTCGGTGTGGCTGCGGACCGTCAGATAACTGGCCAGCGTGGCCAGCGAAACGGCACCCACCACGATCAGGATGGTCAGGGCAATGAGCCGGGATTTGATGGTCTTCAACACGGAACGATCCTGTGACTGCTAAGGATGGATGACGGCGATCAGATTTCAGATCGAAATATGCGCCTCTCGCCCATTTTGCGCACGTAGCGCCTGCTGCACGAGGGTTTCCACGAAGGAAGATCAGGGACACGTGAATGCGTTCACAGCCCTTCAGGCACGCGCGTCACGCTCTGCGCACGCCGGATCGCAGCGCGGTCGATGTGACCGGTCCCATCCCCTCACCCTCAGTTCGATTCCTTGATCAACCGGCCGCTGCCCGCCTGCAAGGGCCGGGCATTCATCGGATAGAGCCGCGAGAAGATCGAAATCTGCTGACCCGACACCTGCACCGGCTGGCGCAGCACCATCCACAGTACCCCCTCGCTGCACGGCGGAGTGGTGAGCGACCCCATGTAGGTGAAGTAAGCCTTGTCCTTGGGGAGCAACTGGTTGAGGTCGATGCTGACCGGCGCGTCGTAACTGTCGCCGCGCTCCAGCGGCAGGTAGTTCCAGACGGTCTGCACCAGCGCCTGGTCCTGGCCCCGCTCCAGCAGCACGGCAATCACCGCCAGGCGGCCGTCCGAATCCTTGTGGACCAGGTGGACCACCATGTCGTACTGGCGGCCGTTGATGCGTTCCTCGCTGGGGCGATGGAAGTGGAACTGCAGCAACTCGAAGCGCCGCCCC
The DNA here is from genome assembly GCA_966211495.1 of uncultured Roseateles sp. Classification (GTDB taxonomy): domain Bacteria; phylum Pseudomonadota; class Gammaproteobacteria; order Burkholderiales; family Burkholderiaceae_C; genus Roseateles. The sequence goes on from CBIHOT010000085.1 coordinate 5,799, forward strand.
ATGATCTCGATGAAATTGCCGGACGACACATTCACCTGGATGGTGTGGCCGGTGTCCACCACCGAGAACCGGCTGGCGCGGTAGTCGAAGCGGATGGCTTCCTGATCGACGCGGATGGTGTCGCGGATGTCGATCGGGCTCTGGCGGGTGCCGACGGCGCATTGCTTCCAGTCCGGCAACAGCTGGCCCCAGCGGTCCGGTCCGTTGTCGCCGGTGTAGGACCAGTGCACTTCCGGCCGCGCCGCAGAGGCAGCAATGGCGACCGAGGGCAAGGCGGTGGACTTGCCGGCGGCGCGGCGTGGGTCCTTGTCCTTGTCCTTGCCGCCGCGGGGGATGGTGATTTTGGCGGTGCTGCCGACGTCGTCCTTGAGCCGTTCGGCCAGACGCTGGCGCAGTTGCTCGGGTGTCTCTTCCCCTTGCGCCCAGGCCTGCGCCACTGCGGCAGAGGCCAGGGTCACCGCGAGGGCGGCGACAACGGTGAGCAGGGCGGACAGCCAGGGGCGGTCAGCAGCAAACGGGAACATGGCGACACTCCGGACAGCAGGCAGGCCCGACCGGAAGCGGTCAGACCGGGGCCGCCGGATGCGGGGCCCTGCCTGAATGTCGGCAGCCCGCGCCGCGACTTGAGTGGCGCGTGTTCGTTCAGCGGGTGAATGAGCAGGATTGCCGCGGATCGCTCACGCGACCTCGCGCCGGATCCAGGTCCAGGAGAACAGGCCGATGCACATCACGCCGGCGGAGGTCAGCGCCAGCACGGTGGTGGAATGCATCACCAGCGGCACCAGCACCCCGGCAACCAGGCCATTCGCGGCACTGCCCACGCAGGCCTGCAGGGACGAGGCCATGCCGCGCCGGTCCGGCGCCTGATCCAGCACCATCAGCGTGACGACCGGTGCCATCAGGGCCCAGCCGAAGGCAAAGCCGCCGATCAGCGGGAAGGACCACCAGGCACTCACCGGCAGCAGCAGGTTGCCCGCGACGTTGAGCACCGAGGTGGTCACCATGATCACGAAGCCGCGCTTGATCTGCCGGGCCGGCGGCACGCGTCCGGCCACTCGCCCGCTCAACCAGGCGCCGCCCATGATGCCGCCGATGGTGAACAGGAAGAAGATGAAGAACTGGGTCGGTGCCAGTCCCAGGTGCTCGCCGAGGAAGACCGGCGCGGCCAGCACATACAGGAACATGCCATTGAACGGAATGCCGCTGGCCAGCGTCAGCAGCAGGAAGCGACGGCTGGTGACCAGGCTGCGATAACCGCGCATCAACGCCCGCACGTTGAACGGCTGCTTGTGGTCCTTGTGCAGCGTTTCCGGGAGCAGCCGCCAGTTGGAGATGAACAGCAGCGCCCCGACCCCGCTCAGGAACCAGAAGATGGCGTGCCAGTCGGCATGGGCGAAGAGAAAGCCGCCGATCATCGGCGCGATGGCCGGCGCCAGGCCGAAGAAGATCGTCACCTGCGACATCACCCGCTGCGCTTCCGACGGCGGGAACATGTCGCGAATGATGGCGCGGGACACCACCACCCCGGCCCCGGCCGACAGGCCCTGCACCACCCGCCAGAACACCAGCTGCCCGATGCTGCCGGCCAGCGCGCAGCCCACCGAGGCGAGCGTGAACACCGCCATGCCGGCCAGCACCACCGGACGCCGTCCGAAGCTGTCCGACAAGGCGCCGTGGAACAGGTTCATCACCGCAAAGCCCAGCAGATAACCGGACAGCGTCTGCTGCATCTCCACCGGCGTGGCATCCAGGGCACGCGCAATGCCGGAGAAGGCTGGCAGGAACGTGTCGATGGAGAACGGCCCCACCGTGGCCAGCGCCGCCAGAAGGATGGAGAGCGCCCAACGGGGGGCGCGCCAGAGTTGGCTGGCTTGAGGATTCATCCGGGATGGACCTGCAGGGGTGGGGGCATGGAACACCGCCAGCCGGTCGGGCTGTGCGATTGCCGCCCATGCGGTTGGAACGGGTGTCAGCGGCGCACGGCAGTGTAGCGGCGGCCCCTACACTGCGACGGTTTTGCGGGCGAGGAGCAGCGGGCGTGCCTGGGGTCTTGAGTATCGGTGTGATCGGTTTGGGTGTGATGGGACAGCGGATGCTGGCCCGTCTGGCGGGTCACGGCCGTCTGCGGGTGACCCGTGTCTGGGATGAGAACCCGGCGGTGCTGGCGCAGGCCCTCGGTCACTATCCCTTGCTGCGTGCAGCCACCAGTGCGCAGGCATTGATGGAGGAGCCGGGGCTGCATGGGGTCTACATCGCCACGCCGCCGGGCTCCCACATCTTGCTGACCGAGCAGGCCTTTGACGCCGGCCTCGCGGTGCTGTGCGAGAAACCTCTGACCACGGATTTTGAAGCGGCCAAGGCGGCCATCTCCCGCATCCAGCGGGAGCAGCGCCGGGCGGCGGTGAATTTTTCGCTGGCGTCGTCCACCGGTCTGGCAGCTTTGCAGCTGGCCTTCGGTGTGGGGGCACGGCGCACCTTGGGCACGCTGCAGGAAGTGCGGATCGAAGCGCGCTTTTCGGCGTGGCCGCGTCCCTGGCAGAGTCATGCCGGATCGTGGCTGGCGCAACGCGGCGAAGGCGGCTTCACGCGGGAGGTGCTGTCGCATTTCGTGTTCGTGCTGCAGCGGGTGCTGGGGCCGGCGGACGTGGTGTCCAGCCGCGTCACCTGGCCCGAGGACGGCATGAGCGCGGAGACGGCGCTCGAAGCGGAACTGAAGGCCGGTGGCGTGCCGGTCACCATTCGTGCGGGCATCGGCGGCGACAAGGCCGATGACAACCGGATGTGGTGGCGCTCGACCGAAGGCGAGATCGAACTGCGCGATTGGTTCGGCGTCACGCAGCAGCGGCAGGGCGAGAAGGTGCAGAGCCTGGGCGATGCCGACATGCTGCGCATGACCGGCATGAATGACCAGCTCAGCCACTGGGCGGCGATGCTGGAAGGCCGCTCCCACAGCCTGCCGGGTTTTGCGGAAGCGCTGGCGGTGCAGCGGACCATCGAGCGGCTGCTGATGGGGGCCGGCTGACGCCTCCATCAGCCAGCCGCCACCGGACTGAGCCGCGCGCGCCGCGTCTGCACATCCCTGCTGGCGCGGGCGCGCATCATCAGCAGCAGGAAGACAATGGTCGACACCAGCACCGCCTGCACCGCTGACAACCAGAAGATCACCTGCCAGTGCAGTTGAGCGCCCTGGATCACCGTCCAGGTGCCTTGCAGGATGGCCATGCCATCCGCCCCAAACACCCAGTGCAGCAACGCGGCCCAGACGGTCAGCCACAGCAGCACGCACAGCGCGAGGAACATCGCGAGCCGTTGGAAAAACAGCCGGGCGCAGTAGGCCCACGGGTCGTCGTAGGCGGTCATGCGCCACTCCCCGCACGGCGGCGTGCGCGTCCGTTTCTGCGCGCATTTCCACGCGCATTTCCACGCGCGTTTCTGCGTGCGAATTTGTGCGCGTCTTGATGCGCCTCAGCGCGCGGGCTGCCTCGGGTGATGCGGGCGGCAATCGGTCCGGGTCCAACCCAGCAGCGGACCGGACCGATCGGGGCGAAGAGTTGACATGCGCAATCCATGGGCGCCTCCTGATGTGCGCCCATGAGTCTGCCGACCGATGCCGACTGGTTCCTGCAGCATCAGGCCGGCAGGAAACCCTCCACCGACAGATAACGCTCGCCCGTGTCGTAGTTGAAACCGAGCACTCGCGGCTGGTCCCCCAGCTCGGGCAGCTTCTTGGCGATGGCGGCCAGCGTCGCGCCGCTGGAGATGCCCACCAGCAAGCCTTCTTCGCGCGCGCTGCGACGGGCAAATTCCCGGGCCTCTTCCGCTTCGACCTGGATGACGCCGTCCAGCAGATCGGTGTCCAGGTTCTTCGGGATGAAACCCGCGCCGATGCCCTGGATCGGATGCGGGCTCGGTGCTCCGCCGCTGATGACCGGCGATGCGGTGGGCTCCACCGCAAACACCTTCAGCTTCGGCCAGGCCTTTTTCAGCACCCGCGCGCAGCCGGTGATGTGCCCGCCAGTGCCCACGCCGGTGATCAGCACATCCAGGCCCTCCGGAAAGTCTTCCAGAATTTCCTGCGCGGTGGTGCGCACATGCACTTCCACATTGGCGCCGTTTTCGAACTGCTGCGGAATCCAGGCCCCCGGCGTCTGCGCCGCCAGTTCTTCCGCACGGGCGATTGCGCCCTTCATGCCCTTTTCGCGGGGCGTCAGATCGAAGGTGGCGCCGTAGGCCAGCATCAGGCGACGACGTTCCACCGACATGCTGTCCGGCATCACCAGCACCAGCTTGTAGCCCTTCACCGCGGCCACCATGGCCAGACCCACGCCGGTATTGCCGGAGGTCGGTTCGATGATGGTGCCGCCCGGCTTGAGCACGCCACGGGCTTCGGCGTCTTCCACCATGGCCAGCGCGATGCGGTCCTTGATGGAACCACCCGGATTGCTGCGTTCGGACTTGATCCACACCTGCGCCGGCTGGCCGGCGAACAGGCGCTGAAGACGGATGTGGGGCGTGCGGCCGATGGTGGCCAGGACGTTGTCTGCTTTCATGGGGGAAGTTCCTGCAATGAGGCCCCCATGCTAGAGGAAATGGCCGCTCAGTTGGTCAGCCGCTTTTCCATGAAGACCAGTCGGGGATCCGGCGCATGCGGCCCGAAGGGTTCCCGTCGGCCGTAGCCCATGCGCTCGTAAAGGGCCAGGGCTTCCGCCTGGTGCACGCCTGCTTCGAGCCGCACCAGCGGGATGCCCTGCGCCCGCAAATGGGCTTCGAGCTGTTCCATCAGCGCCTTCGACAGGCCCCGGCCGCGGAAGTGCGGTTGCACGAACATGCCCTTGATTTCGCCATAGGGCTCGTCGCTGTCCTTGATGACCCGGACGGTGCCGCAGCCGGCCAGCCATTCCGCGAGCCAGACGCCGAGGAACAGCTCCTGTCCCGGGGAAGCGGTGGCACGGCTGCCGGCTCGGCCGCCGCTGTCGGCAGGGGCGGCCGTCCCGGCCTCTCCGCCGGAAGCGGCGGATGCGCCCGACGCGCCGAAGGAAGCCGACATCGCGGCTTCGGATTGCGCCAGCAGGGATTGGGCCGCCTGGCTGCGGGGGTCAAGGGCTACGATCTGCATGGCCGGACACAGGCAAGTCTCGTTCCCGACCGCGAGCCGCGGCGCGCCGCCTTCTCGTCCCGTTCGCTGCCCGGTCAGCCGGACACCTTCCGTCCCCTACAATCCAACCCGTGAAGCAAGCCAGACCGCCGCTGGTGCAATCGTGGAAACACGGCACTGGAGGAAGGTCCGGACTGCATAGAGCGGCGTAGCAGCTAACGGCTGCCCGGCGTAAGCCGAGGATCAGAGCAACAGAGACGAGTCGGACGGGGCCTGCCCTGTCCGGGTGAAACGGGCAATCTCTACGCGCAGCAACACCAAGTAGGCCAGCGTTGATGCGGCTCGCAGAGCTGGCGGGTAGGTGGCACCGAGCCGTGGCAGTGATGCCCGGCCCAGAGGAATGGCGGTCACGCAGGCAGGTCCGCAAGGACCCGCCTGTGCACAGAATCCGGCCTATCGGCTTGCTTCACACTTTATTCATCGTCCCCGGACAGCTGCTCCTGGTCATTGCGCTTGCGGGCCTGCTTCTGCAGCGGGGCCTCCAGGCGTTGCAACGATTCCACGAAGCTGTCCACCGGCTTGGGCTGCGTCAGGCGCAGCGCGGGCGGGGGCAAGGCGCTGAGGTAGTTGGGGCCCAGCCAGTGCTGCTGCTCGGTGCGGCGGCCGATGGTCAGCGCCAGACCCAGCACGGCCAGCGCGCCGATGCCCACCGCCAGGCGACGGCTGCGACGCGGCCACACCACCGACGCATGCCACCACAGCAGCAGTGCGCCGCCAACGGACACCGCGAGGGTGTCCAGCACCATCAGGCGCGGCCAGGACAGCGCATAGGCCAGGACCGGCAGGGCCGCATCCAGCAACTGGAACGCCACCCCCACCACCAGCGCCCGCCACAGATGCGCGCCAAAGGCGAACCAGTGGCGGAACAGCTGCGTCACCAGCGCCCAGGAGGCCGCCCAGGCCAGGGCCAGACCCAGCGGCACCAGCACGCCACTGACGCTGTCCACCCAGCCGGCCGAGCCGTCGGTCACCGACCAGTTGGTCAGCCACAGCAGCGCCAGCCACAGCACGATCACGGTGGGCAGTGCCCACGCAGGGCGTGCGTCGTGGCGCCGCGGTTCTTCAGAACGGGGCAGCAGCTGCTCTTCGGGCAGGGGGTCGAGGGCGGTGCGCAGGCGCAGGCGGGTGGCGCCGAGTTGCAGCACTGCGTCGGCCGTCCACGGCGCGGTCGCGCCGGCGGCGAGGCGCTGGGCACCGAGCCAACCGCCGTTGCGGCTGTCCAGCAGCTCCAGACGGGGGCCGGCGTCGGTCCAGTGCAGCAGCGCGTGGGCGCCGGCCAGGTGGGGGTCGGGCAGGACGAGGTCGGCGGAGGGCGCGCGGCCGATGGTCATCGGCCATTGGCGGACCTTGTGGGTCTCGCGGCAGTGACCCTCGCGGTCCAGGATCTCGATTACCGCGGCGTGGTCCATGCGAATCCTTGCAGATAGTGGCGCGTCAGGCGGGTGGCGTTGGCGAAGCTGACGCCGCGGGCGTCGAAGCGGCCAAGCGCGCCTTCGGTGGGTGCATCCACATTGGTGACGAGCACCGAGACGTCGTAGAGCCCTTCCAGCTTGCGGTAGGCCCGCAGGCAGGCGACGGAGCGCAGCGGCGGGCCGTCCTTCTGCTGCACGAAGTCTTCGGTGCAATAGGGGGCGGTGCGGTCCTTGTCGGCGCCGCCAAGGCGTTCATTGCGGAAGCTGGCGGAGAACTGGCGGGAGAAGCGCAAGGCGCCGAGCTTGCTGCCGTCGTACGCTTCCTGGGTGACGCCCAGGTAGCCGGTCTGGAGTTCTTCGCTGATGAACAGCGCCTGTTCCATGCGGCATTGGGTGCGTTGCATCTGGAGGCCTTCCGCGTCGGCGGGAGAGGCACTGCCCCAGCAGCGCATGTACTGTTCCTGCGGGATGGGGAGGCGGTAGCGGGGATGGTCCATGCTGCGCCAGGGCTGGGCAATGAAGTTGCGCACCAGTTCGTCCTGGTAGGCCATCATCTGTTCCCGGATGCGCGGCCACGCCGGGCCCTTCATCGGGGCGGCGGCGCGGCTGCGGGCAAGCAGCGCTGCGGCGTGGCCGCCGGGGACGAGGAAGCTCATCTGCTGCGAGAAGAACATGGTGGAGACGTTAACGCCCACCACTTCGCCCTCCTCGTCCAGCACAGGGCCGCCGCTCATGCCGGGGTTGATGGAGCCGGAGTAGTAGATGAGGGGGTCGAAGCTGCGTTCGACGAGGCCGTTGTAGGTGCCTTCGACGACGGCAAAGGCCACATCATGCGGGTTGCCCATGGAGTAGATGCGTTCCCCCTTGCCGAGGGGACGGTCGGCGGGACGGAAGGGCAAGGGCGCGGCGGTCATGCGGTGGACCAGCTCGGGCTTGCCGGAGAGGCGCAGCAGGGCGAGGTCGCGGCGGACGTCGACGTCGAGCAATTGCAGGTCGCCGCTGTCGCCGTCGGGGGTGGAAAACTGGAGGCGGTAGCGTTCGGGTTCGAGGGCGTGTTGGCTGACGACGTGGTAGTTGGTGACCACGAGGCCGTCGGAGGTGACGACAAAACCCGACCCCACCGAGGCCTGGGCGCCGTTGAGCAGGGTGCGGACCTGCAGGAGTTGCGAGCGGGCGCGGTCGTAGAGGCGGCGGGCGCTGGCGGAGAACTGGGTGGGGTGTTTGTCGGGGGACAGGGGTTTGGCGTTGGGGGTGGCCGTGGCGTTCGGGGTGCCGGGCGTGGCAGACGCTGCAACAGTGGGCGCGGTAGTGGGTGCGGCAGGGAGCGGAGTGGCTGCCGGACCGGCGGCCACAGGGGACTGGATGGGCTGCTTGGCAAGCTGCTGCGTGGACTGCGACGGAGGATTGGCCGCTTGCGCCCACATCGCCGCAGCACAAAGACTGAAGCTCAAGGCGATTCGGGTCCATCGCCTTTGCAGGCCGTGAGAAGTGACGTCAGTGGACAGGTCAGACAAGCGACATTGCTCCTTCAAGCGGAATCCTCTTGGCGTGGACATTCGATCGGTCCTTCATGCGGAGCTATGAGCGGACGCGGGGGGCCCGGGGGAACAGATTACAACAAACCACCCCCACAGGCGCGCGCCAAAGCG
>CBIHOT010000086.1:0-13875 GCA_966211495.1 uncultured Roseateles sp.
CGGGTGCGGGTGCGGGTGCGGGCTCGGGTGCACGGGAACGGGCCGAATGCTGGTGGATCGGCGGTCCGCCTGGGCTTGAGGCAGAGGCCCCTGGGCCGCACGAACGCCGCCTGGAACTCCGTCATGCCTGGGCCGGCGCCATGCTTCACGCCACCCTGCAACTGCCCAAGAGCCAGCGAGTCTGTGACCTCCCCCTCCCGGCGGAGCTTCAGCTCGGCGCGCTGCTCCGCGGGCAGTTCGCCAAGGCCGGGGCAGCAAACAAGCCCAGCCCGGGTACTGCGCGCACTGAGCGCCGCTTGTCCCTGACGCGGCGCCCGCTCATTTCGATCGACGGCAGACATGTGGCCACTTTCCTGCTGGAGGCATCGGCGGTCCTGGTCGTGACTCCTCGGCGACGGCCTGGCGCTCAAGGGCGCAAGGTCACTGTGACCGAGCAGGCATGGGCGAGGGGGCGTTCCCTGGTCGCCGCCCGCCTGCACGGGAACAGGGAGGTGCAAGGCTTGGTGATGGACGAGCAACACCTGAACTTCTGGCAGATCTACCAATGGAACCCGATGCCAAGACCTTTGTCCGAGGACGTGGCCATGGCCATTGACACGGCCGCGGCCATGCCATTGATCGTGCTCGACAAGGGTCGCAACGAGACGTCGTGCGTGATGGTGGTGGACGAACGCCGACGGCTGATGGCCTGGCAGCGTCCCAGAGACATCAAGCTGGATGGCAGGCGTTCCGCCTTGACCGGTCCGGTCTGCGTGGCCGAGCAGGTCATGGCCACCGTGCATGGTGCTCCGCACAGCTTCTTTCACGCCTCCCTCAAGGACAACACCTTGTGGCTCGCGCACCTCGCATGGACCAACGGCGCGTTGAGGCCGCAGGCTCCCGCGGTGCCGCTGCTGGCGGTGAAGCCTTTGGCCTCGGGCGTCACCCCGGTGTTCCTGTGCGTGCAGCAAGGTCCGTCCGGCATCGTCGCGGTGGCCTATGCGGCGCACGTCCGGCAAGTGGGAGGCGTCCAGAGCTGGAAGGTGGAGTGCCACTTTGGGGCGGACGGACTGCTGGGATCTCCGGACGGCACCGGTCGTGGCCGGATGGAGGCGGACATTCCGAGCCACCAGCGCGTGGTGGGGTTGGTCTGCACCGGACACGACGATGACCGTCAAGCCTTGCTGCTGGTGCTCAGCGCGGATCGCAAAACCTTGAACCTCGTGTCCGCCCATCATCACAGACCCATCTTCATGACGCCCGGGAGCATTGCCCAGGCGGTGGTCTGCCCCCGCACCGGGCGGGTCGCGATCATCACCGACGACCGCGCGCTCCACTTCATCGAAGGCGGCAGCGGAGAGCTCATCATGCAGATGACGCAGGAGGAGCACCGACCGGCCCCTGTCGCCGTGACGGCGGAGGTGCAGGCATGAGCGCCGCGATGCCCGACCTGCAGACCTCCCCCCAGCCGCCGCGCGCGGGTGCGTCCCCGTTTTCCCGGCCGGTGCTGGAGGGACGGCGCGAGGTGGCCGGCTTGTGGTGGCCCGATGGCTGGCTGTCGCCTCAGGCGGAGCGCCAGGATCTGCTTCGGCACTGGAAGCCCGGAGCCACCGTGTACCGTTTCGCGGACGGCCTGCTGCTTCGCCTGTCGGCGGCCGTCTCGATGGACTGCTCGGATCTCACCGCCTGGCCCCTGCAACGCAGGGCCGGCGTGCTTTGCAGCGCCGATGTCAACCCCGACCGTCTGGCCACCTTGCCGCGGGCCGATGCGTGGTGGGTCGTGGCGGGCCAGGCCCGGGCCCTGCACCTGGCCCAGGCCCGGGAGGAGAACGTGGCCAGTTGGCTGGACGTGGACCTGCCCTGCCTCGAGCCGCTGGAATTGCGACAGCCGGAGCCGGACCGGACCCTGGTGATCGAGGACGCCCGCCCCCTGTCCGAGGTGCTGGGCCCGGCTGTGCCGCAGTCCATGGCCCCGCAGACGCGGCAACTGCTGGACTCGCTCATGAAGGCGTCCCGGGGCCGCCGCAGCGCGTCTGCAGGCCGTGACGCAGCGGCGTCGGGTGTTGGGTCCCGGGCCGCCGGGCGTCTTCGCAAACTTCTTCCCGCGGCGGGTGTCGCGGCGGCAGGGCTGGTGTTGACCGCCCTGGCCGGTGGCGGCAGCGCCGTCGCGGCGGCGCCGCTGACCCTTGGCGCCGCGGCCTTGGGCGGACTCCTCGGCCTGGCCGGCGCCCTTGGCGCCACCGGCGTCGCCGCAAGGATCGCGCGAATGCGCGAGCGCAGCCGTTCCAACGGATCCGGCTCATCGGGCGCGGCTCAGGGTGCGGCTCAGGGTGCGGCTCGGGGCGCGGCGTCAGGCACCGGGAAGCTCGGTGGCGGACTGCGCCAGCGTCTGCAACGGTCGCCGATCCTGCCGCAACGCTGGCGCGACTGGATGACGCGCATGGCTGTCGCCTCGGGTCTGAGCCACGCGCTGACCGCCAGGCAGTCCGCCTATCTGCGCAAGATGCTGCGCATGTTCGACGACGGCCAGCTGGATGAAGCCCTGCGTCATGCCTTGCCCCTGGGCGGGCAGCAGGGATCGCTGGGGCAGGCATTCAGCGCACCCGGTCGCCGTCATGACCTGCGCCTGAGCGATTCGGCCTCCGGGGCCTCGACCAGCATCCACCTGGCCCCTAAGCTTGAACATCATCTGCGTGACCTGTACCGCCGCTCGGCGCAGCAACTGGAGGCGAAGGGGCGCATCGACGAAGCGGTGTTCGTCTACGCAGAGCTGCTGAACGATCGCACGCATGCACTGGAGCTGCTGGAGCGCCACCAGCGCTTCAAGCAGGCTGCTGAGCTGGCTTTGGGCTGGGACGTGCCACCCGCCACCATCATCCGTCTCCATGTGTTGGCGGGGGACTGGCAGCGCGCCGAACTCGTGGCCCGCCGTGATGGGGGATGGAAGGAAGCGGTGCCCCTTCTGGAGGCCCGCTGGCCTGAGGCCGGTCGCCGGCTGCGGCAGCTTTGGGCCGAATCCCTCGCGGCGCAGGGTCGCTGGCTGGACGCCGCGCGCGTGCTGTGGCCCTGCACGGACGCCCGGGACGCCGTGCTGGGCTGGATCGAGTCCGCTTCGCAGGCGGGCGGCGGGGTCAGCACGCGGGCCCTGGCCTGGCGCGCCCTGGCCTGCCCCGAGACCCTCCAGGGGCGTGTTGCCGAGATCACCAGCTTGCAGTGTGACCGCAACGCCGTTCGCGAGCGGGCGGCCTTGGTGGACGAACTGCTTCGCTTGCCCGGCGACCCCACACCGGCCACCCGCCGGCTGGCCCTGATGGTGATCGGCGCCAGCGTCGCCGACCAGGCCAGTCCCCACGCCTGCACATCCGGTGCCCGCCTCACCGACCTGGTGGCCCTCGCGCAGGACGCCGCCCTGAAGGCGGACCTCCCCGGCGCCGGCCTCAAGGCACTGGGAACGCCCTCGCTGCCATTGAATCAACAGGCGGCCACGCTGACCGGATGGGTCCCGGAGGCCGGCCTGCATGCCGTCCTGGACGCCGGGGTCCTCGCGAACGGGGAACTGCTGGTCGCCCTGGGCGAGTCTGGCGCCGTGCGGCTGGATGCGAGCGGCCGTCGGCTGGACCATTTCCCGGTGCCGTCCGACGTGCTGGTCGTGGCCGAAGACGGCTGCAGTGCGCTCGCCCTGGCCCGGCGGGATGCCGTGTGGCGGGTGACCCGCCTGGACCTGATGCATCGCCGATCGGTGGACCTGGGCCTTCACACCTTCGACGCATTTGCCGACCGGTTCAACGGCGCGGGCTGGACCGTCGGGGTCCAGAACCGGGTGCAGGTGCTGGATGTGATGACGCCCGGCCTGCGCGATGTCTGGTGGCAGGTCGCCGACCTGCCCGGACAGGTGGTGCGCATCGAGCGCAATGCGTACCAGGAGACCTGGTTGCTGCGATCGGACGAGGCCTTGCAGCAATGGGTCTACGTCTTGCCGCAACGTCGCCTCCAGTCGCGTGAGGAACTGCCTCCGTTGACCGAGCTGCAACGCAAGGCCCTGGACACGGAGGGGTCGCCGCGGCTGATGGCGGGCATCCGCGGACTGCTCGAATTCCGCATGGCCGGTCCGGTCAGCGATGAATCCTGGTTGTGCGGCCTGACGGGCGGCAGCCTGCGGCTGGGCAGCTTCGACCGGACCGGCATGCAGGTGATGCTGGCGGACCACCAGTGGTTGGCGATGATGAGCAAGGAGGCGCTCGATGCCACCCCTGATGCGGACGACCGGTCGCCGCGCCGGCTCATCCGGCTGCACCAGATCAGCGGCCCCTGCCGGCTGGCGTGGCAGTGGCCCGCCGACGCCCGCCTGCGCTTGCGCGCGCAGGGCGACCATTGGCTGGTGTTTGATTCGTTGGGGCGCATCGCCACCGTGGACGTCCGCACCGGTGCGCAGACCGCGCGGTCCACCTAGCCTTTGTCATCCGGAAACCGCCCGGCGGGCGCCTGGCGTCCCAGGGGCGGGATGCGGCGCGCTGCGGTTTTTCGGGGGGCGGGTGGTCTTATCATCGGGGTCACGCCAGTGAACGCCTTGCACGCGCCCTCTCCCCATGCAGCACGACATCCGGCTCGCCCAACGCGTCGCCCGCATCCAGCCGTTCTACGTCATGGAATGCGCCAAACGCGCCGACGACATTGCTCGCTCCGCCGTCTGCGACCCGGCCCACGGCGGGCGGCACATGATTTATCTGAACATCGGTGAACCGGACTTCGGCGCCAGCGCTGCCGTGCGCGAAGCCGCCGCCCGTTTCACCGCCGCCGGCCAGGTGCCCTACACCCAGGCCACAGGCCTCGTGGCGCTGCGCCAGCGCCTGTCCGACTGGTACCGCAACACCCAGAACCTGAGCATCGCGCCGGAGCGGATCGTCATCACCGCAGGCGCCTCGGCCGCGCTGCAGCTGGCCTGCCTCGCCCTCTTCGAACAGGGCGACGAGGTCCTCATGCCGGATCCCAGCTACCCCTGCAACCGCCACTTCGTCGCCGCCGTGGATGCCACGCCGGTGCTGTTGCCGGCCGGGCCGGAGCAACGCTTCCAGCTGACCGAAGCGCAAGTCCGCCAGCACTGGACCGATCGCAGCCGCGGCGTGCTGCTGGCCTCGCCCAGCAACCCCACGGGCACCTCCATCGCGCCGGACGAACTGGCGCGCATCCATGCCTTCGTCCGGGAGCGCGGCGGCGTGATGGTGGTCGACGAGATCTATCAGGCGCTGAGCTACGACGACCGCTACCGCCGCAGTGCGCTCGCGCTCGGTCAAGATGTCATCTCCATCAACAGCTTCTCCAAGTATTTCGGCATGACGGGCTGGCGGCTGGGCTGGCTGGTGCTGCCCGAGTCCCTGGTGTATCCGGTGGAGAAGCTGGCCCAGAACCTCTACATCTGCCCCTCCACCATCGCGCAGAAGGCGGCCCTGGCCAACTTCGAGCCGGACTCGCTGGCCGAGTTCGAGCGCCGCCGGGAAGAACTCCGCCGCCGCCGCGACATGGTCGTGCCCGCCCTCAACGACATGGGCCTGCCGGTGCCGGTGCTGCCCGATGGCGCCTTCTACGCCTGGGCCGACGCCAGCGGCACCGGCATGGGCAGTTGGGACCTCTGCATGGACCTGATGCAGCATGCACAGGTCGCCCTCACCCCCGGTCGCGACTTCGGCCCCGCACTGGGCGAACGATTCCTGCGCCTGTCCTTTGCCAGCAGCATGGACGACTTGCGCGAGGCCTTGAGCCGCATCCGTGTCCGTCTGGCCCAACTTCAATCGTCATGACCAGCACCGCCCTGCTCGACCCGAACGCTCCCGCCCCCGCTGCGCCGCAGTTGCCCGCTTTCCAGCATGAACTGCGCATCTACTGGGAAGACACCGACGCCGGGGGCGTGGTCTTCTACGCCAACTATCTCAAGTTCATGGAACGCGCCCGCACCGAATGGCTGCGCGCGCTCGGCTTTGAACAGGAGACGATGCGGCAGCAGGAAGGCCTGATGTTTGTCGTCAGCGACACGGCCCTGCGCTACCTCAGCCCTGCCCGCCTGGACGACTGGCTGCGGGTGACGGTGAACCCGACCGAGATCGGTCGCGTCAGTCTCACCTTCGACCAGCAGGTCTGGCGCGGCGAGACGCTGCTGACCGAAGGCCGCATCCGCATCGGCTGTGTCGATGCCAGCAGCCTCAAACCCGCCCGCATCCCGGCACGCATCCTGCAATGCCTGCAGCGCTGAAACCGATCCGCCAACATCCAGACACAAGACCGGTCACATTTCGGGCAAAAATGACCGGTTTACGGACAGCCCTCCAGCGCCGACCCGGCGTCGGCCTTTTGTTGACCTCCCGCTGACTTCATGAACCAAGACCTTTCCATCATCTCCCTGATCATGCATGCCAGCCTGACGGTGCAGCTGGTCATTGCCGCGCTGCTGCTGGTCTCGCTGGCCAGCTGGGCTGTCATCTTCAGCAAGCTGTTTGCGCTGTCCCGCGTGAAGGCCCGCAACGAGGAATTCGAGCAGGAGTTCTGGTCCGGCAAGAACCTCAACGATCTCTACAACAGCGTCTCCAACCAGCACGACGGCGCGCCGCTGGAGCGCATCTTCGCCTCCGGCATGCGTGAGTTCCTGAAGCTGCGTGAACGCCGCGTGGTGGAAACCTCCGCCCTGCTAGACGGCGCCCGCCGCGCCATGCGCGCCAGCTTCCAGCGCGAGCTGGACGCGATGGAATCGCACCTGTCCTTCCTGGCGTCGGTCGGCTCGGTCTCCCCGTATGTGGGCCTGTTCGGCACCATCTGGGGGATCATGCATGCCTTCGTCGGCCTGTCCAACCTGACCCAGGTGACCCTGGCCACCGTGGCCCCCGGCATCGCCGAAGCGCTGGTGGCCACCGCCATCGGTCTGTTCGCCGCCATCCCGGCGGTGCTGGCCTACAACCGCTTTGCCCGTCAGATCGACCGCAACGCCATCACGCTGGAGAGCTTCATCGAAGAGTTCTCCAACATCCTGCAGCGCAATGCCGGCCAGCCGGCACCTGCCGCCGCCCGCTGAAGCTGACACCCCGGAAAACGCACCGCCATGCCCGCGATGTCCTCCCGCAGCGGCTCCCGCCGCCGCACCATGAATGAAATCAACATGGTGCCCTTCATCGACGTGATGCTGGTCCTGCTCATCATCTTCATGGTGAGCGCGCCGCTGATCACCACTGGCGTGGTGGACCTGCCCAGCGTCGGCACCAGCAAGCAGCAACCGACCCACGTCATCCAGGTGGTGGTCGGCAAGGATGAACAGCTCAAAATCAAGCTCGATGGCGACCAGGACCCGCAGCCGGTGCCGCTCAAGGCCCTGGCTGCGCGGGTCAAGGACGCCCAGGCCGGAGACGCCAACACCCCGGTGGTGATTTCCGCCGACCGGAATGTGAAGTACGAAGCCGTGGTGAAGACCATGGACGTGCTGCAGCGCGCCGGCATCCAGCGGGTGGGCCTGTCGGTCAAGAACGGTCCTTCGGACAGCTGATCGCCCATGAGCAGTCTTGTTTCCCGTTTCCCTGCGGACCGCGACCCCCTGCGACCGCCGCCGGCGCCCGGCCTGGGTCGGGGCCTCGCCGTCGCGCTGGTCGCGCACGTGCTGCTGGTGGCGGCCCTGAGCTTTGGCGTGAGCTGGCGCTCGACCACCATCCCTGCCGCGGAAGCTGAACTGTGGGCCGCCGTGCCCGTCGCGGCTGCCCCGAAGGAGCAGTTGCCGCCGGAAGAATCGCCGCCGCCCAAACCCGAGCCCAAACCCGAGCCGCCCAAACCGCAGCAACCCACCCCTCAGGAAGTGCAGGCCCAGCGTGATGCCGACATCGCCATCGCCAAGGCCAAGGAGCGCAAGCTGAAGGAAGAGCAGGAGCAGCGCGAAGCGGAAGAGAAAAAGCGCAAGCTCGAGCAGCAGAAGAAGGACGAAGCCGAGAAGCAGGAGCGCGAGCGCAAGGAGAAGGAAGCGCAGGCCAAAAAGGACAAGGAGAAGGACAAGGCGGAGCAGGCGGACAAGGCCAAGGCCGAGAAGGCCCGCAAGGATGCCGAAGCCCGTGCCGAGCAGGCCCGGCAGGAGAACCTGAAGCGGATCATGGGCATGGCCGGCGCCACCGGTGCGCCCAACGCCACCGGCACGGCGCAGAAGAGCGCGGGGCCGTCGGCCAACTATGCGGGTCGCATCAAGGCGCGGGTCAAGCCCAACATCGTCTATCAGGATCCGGGCGGCGCCGCCAATCCGGAAGCTGAAGTGGAAGTGCGCTGCAGCCCGGACGGCACGATCATCGCGCGCCGCATCCTGAAGTCCAGCGGTCTGCCGGACTTCGACACGGCGGTGCTGCGGGCGCTGGACAAGACCGAGAAGCTGCCCCTGGATACCGATGGCACGGTCCCCCGCGTCATGATTCTGACCTTCAAGCCGCGCGAGTGAGGGTGGCGACACCCGGGGCGATGTCCGCCCCTCGCGCGGGCGAAGCCCCAGGCGCCACTGCTTCCACTCAGTCCAGCTGACCCGCTTCCATGCGGATTTCCTGCTGCGTCAGCGCAGTGTGGATCGCCAGACGGGTGGCTGCCACCAGGGTCTCCAGTGGCAGGCTCGGCGCGCCGGGATGCTGGGCCGCCTGCTGCGGCAGATACGGGATGTGCATGAACCCGCTCGGCACGCCCTGACCCTGCAGCCGATGCTGCAAGCCATAAAACACGTGATTGCAGACGAAGGTCCCGGCCGTCTGCGACACGGACGCTGGAAATCCGGCTGTTCGCATCGCCGCCACCATGGCCTTGATCGGCAGGCTGCTGAAATAGGCCGCCGGCCCATCCGGCACCACCGGCTCATCCACCGGCTGCGCGCCCGCGTTGTCGGGGATGCGGGCATCGTCCACATTGATGGCCACCCGCTCCAGCGACAGGTCGCATCGACCGCCCGCCTGCCCCACCGCCAGCACCAGCACCGGCCGCACCCGCTGCAGGGCCTCGTCCAGCTGCGTCAGTGCGGCACCGAACACACAAGGCAATTGCACCGCCACCACCTTGGCCTCGGCAATGACTTCGCCGGCGAGGCTGTGCGCCAATTCCCACGACGGATTGAGGGCCTCGCCCCCGAAGGGCTCGAAGCCCGTGATCAGGATGTTCTTCACGGAACCGAGTCTAGCGGGCGTCTGCAGTGCTATTCCTTGTGATGGGTCATCGACAAACGCGTTAGGCTTAGGCCTAGGGCGTCCTTTTGCCCTCCCAAGAATCATCGCGGAGACCGCTACATGTCCGACCCGTCCCTGCCACTGAAATGGCCCCATACCGAGCCAGGAGGGCTGCCCGAGCCTTCCCGGCCGGCGTCGCTGGGGGCTGCGCCGGTGGCCCGGACGGCTGCGCGCCGCAATGCGGACGGCGACTTCGAATGGCCCACGCCGCCCTTCGCCGCCTACCCGCGGCCCAAGCCGCAGCGCGATCCGCTGGCCTGTGAAATCCTCGGCCTGAACGGCAGCCGGACCGTTGGCAAGGTGATCCTGATGGTGCCGCAGGAGCGGCTCGCGCAGGTGCTGGTGCCCCCGGCCCGCAATGCGATGCCGCTGAAGTTTTCGCAATTCCGGGCCCTGAAGCTGCTTCACGCCATCGAAGTGCCGCCGCGGGATCCAGCCTCCGCCAACGACCCCACCTCGCTGGACCAGCGTCCGCGCGACGAGTTCCGGCTGGTCTATCAGGGCGGTGAAGAATTCAAGGGCACGACCATCGGTCATGTCGAATCCGACATCGGCCTGTTCCTCTTCCCCCCGGTCAGCGAGACCAGCGACTGGGTGCGCTGCATGTTCGTGCCCCGCGAGGTGCTGACCAGCTACGAGGTGGGCGACCGGATTGGCGACCTGCTGGTGCGTGAGCAGGTGGCCACCACCGCCCAGGTGGAGGAAGCGGTGCAGGAACAGAAGGACCTGCGCGACCGCCGTGTCGGCGACATCCTGGTGGCGACCCACATCGTCAGCAGTGAACAGCTGATGCAGGCCATCGAGCAGCAGGCCAAGATGCCGATGGTGCGCATCGGCGAGGCGCTGCTGGCGCTGGACCTGGTCACTCAGGCCCAGCTCGACGAAGCGCTGGCCCAGCAGAAGAACGACCGTTCGGTGCCGCTGGGTGAGTTGCTGGTGCGCAAGGGGGTGGTCACCCGCGCCCAGTTGCAGTCGGCCCTGGCCCGGAAGATGGGCTACCCGCTGGTGGATGTGGACCATTTCGCCATCGAACCGGAAGCGGTGCTGAAGCTGCCGCTGTCGGTGGCCCGGCGTCTGGAGGTGCTGCCGCTGGTGGTGCGGGACGGCCGACTGATCGTGGCCATGGAAGACCCGACCCGCCGCGACTGCATCGACGAAGTTGAATTCATCACCCAGCTGAAGGTGGTGCCGGCGCTGGCGCGGGTGGGCTCGCTGCAGTTTGCCCTGCCCTCGGCCTATGAGCGCTACGGCAATCAGACCACTTCCAGCCGCGACACCGGCCTGCCCACCCTCGGCATCGAATTCGAACTGGACAGCTCCGACAAGCTGATCGAGACCCTGGAGCGCGAAGGCCAGGAGCAGGTCGCCCGCGAGGCGGCGCGGGAAGATGAGCGCCCGATCGAGCAGAGCGACAACTCGCTGGTGCGTCTGATCAACAGCATGATCATCGACGCGCACAGCCAGCATGTGTCGGACATCCACATCGAAACCTACCCCGGCAAGGAGAAGGTGCGGATCCGCTTCCGCAAGGACGGGGTCCTGCAGCCTCACCTGGAACTGCCGCACACCTACCGCAGCGCCCTGATCGCCCGGATCAAGATCATGTGTGATCTGGACATCTCCGAGCGCCGCAAGCCGCAGGACGGCAAGATCAACTTTGCGCGGTTCTCGTCGCAACATGCGATCGAACTGCGGGTGGCCACCATTCCGACCAACAACGGCCTGGAAGACGTGGTGATGCGGATTCTGGCCTCGGCCAAACCGATTCCGATGGAAAAGCTGGGGCTGTCCGCCTACAACTTCGAGCAGCTCAAGGTCGCTTCCGCCCGCCCCTACGGCATGGTGCTGTGCGTCGGCCCGACCGGCTCGGGCAAGACCACCACGCTGCATTCGGTGCTGGCGCAGATCAACACCCCGGACCGCAAGGTCTGGACGGCGGAAGATCCGGTCGAAATCACCCAGGCCGGCCTGCGGCAGGTGCAGGTGAATCCGAAGATCGACTGGACGTTCGCCAAGGCGCTGCGCGCCTTCCTGCGGGCCGATCCGGACGTGATCATGGTCGGCGAAATCCGTGACGAGGAAACCGCCGAGATCGCGGTGGAAGCCTCACTGACCGGTCACCTGGTGCTGTCGACCCTGCACACCAACAGCGCCCCGGAAACGGTGACCCGTCTGCTGGACATGGGCATGGACCCGTTCAACTTCGCGGATTCGCTGCTGGCGGTGCTGGCGCAGCGTCTGGTGCGGCGGTTGTGCTCGTCCTGCCGCAAGTCCGAGCCGATGCCGGACGAGAAGCTGCAGGAACTGCTGGACGACTACCTGCACGTCTTTGCGCCGGAGAATCGCCCGAACCGGGAAGCGGTGCTGGCCGAATGGCAAGGCGCTTATGGTCAGCCGGGCCTGCTGCACTATCACAGCCCCGGCTGCCCGAAGTGCGACAACACCGGCTTCAAGGGCCGGGCGGGCCTGCATGAGTTGCTGGTGGTGTCACGCACACTGCGTCGCCTGATCCAGACCGGCGCCCGCGCCGAGGAACTGATGCATCAGGGCATGGTGGAAGGCATGCGGACCTTGCGCCAGGACGGCATTGCCAAGGTGCTGCAGGGGGTGACGAGCCTGGCGGAAGTGCGGGCGACGAGCAACCAGTAAGTCGCCGAGGGTGGAGGCGAGCGGCCTCCACCAGCGGCAATCCGGCGCGGCTCGCCCGATCTGCGGCTCAAGCCGCCGTTGCTGGGCGGGACGATGGCAGCAACGCGAGGATGCGGTCCGCCATGCGCTGCGCGGCGCCGCGATGGGCCGCTGCAAAGGTCGTCGCAGAAGTCGCCATGCCGGCCCGGCGCGCCGGATCTGCCAGCAGGGACAGCGCTTCAGTCACTGCCTGATCCAGCGTCTCCACGCGGCGGGCCGCACCGGCCTCCAGGGACAGCGTCGCCGCTTCCGCAAAATTGAAGGTATGCGGGCCCATCAGCAGTGGAACGCCGCAAGCTGCCGCTTCGATGAGGTTCTGGCCGCCCAGAGGCTCGAAGCTGCCGCCGAGCATCGCGACGTCCGAGAGGCCGTAGTACAGCGCCATCTCGCGCATGGAGTCACCGAGCCACACGTCTGCGTTGGCGTCCTGCGCGCCGGGCCCGTCAGACGCAAACCCGCTCCGGCGGACCAGGCTCAACCCGGACTGCTCGATCAGCGCTGCGACTTCGTCGAAACGTTGTGGATGACGGGGGACGATCAGCAGTAGCGGCCGCTGGGCTTCGCTCGGCGACGGATGCGCCGGTGTTTGCGGATGCTGCACCGACGCCGACGAGGCCCCGGGCGGCGGGGGTGCCACCGACAGCGACTGTGGCTGTTGCAGTGGCTGCGTGTGAGGCTGCGACTGCAGCCCCGAGGCGGCCCAGCGCGCCAGCAACGCCGCCTCTTCCCCCTCGCGGGAGACCGCCAGCATCACGACCGGCCGTCCGATACGCTCGCGCCAGGAACGTCCCTGCGCCAGCAGCGCCTCGTCCGGCTGGAGATCAAATTTAAGGTTGCCGCAGACCTGCACCTCCGGCACCCCGGCCAGGGTCAGGCGCTGGGCATCGTCCTGCGTCTGCGCCAGGGCCAGGCGCAGCGTGCGCGCCGCCGGCGCCAGCAGCCATTTGAACCGCTCCCCGCGGCGCAGGCTGCGCGCGGACAGCCGCGCATTGGCCAGCACCATCGGCACGCCCGCCTGCACGGCGGCCTGCTGCAGGTTGGGCCAGATCTCGGTTTCCATCAGCACGCCCACAGACGGCCGCGTCCCTTGCAGGAAACGCCGCACCGCACCTGGGGTGTCAAACGGCAACCAGCGCTGCACATCCCCCGGACGCAGCAGCGCCTGACCGGCCTCACGACCGGTCGCAGTGGTGTGCGTCAGCAGCAGGCGCAGATCGGGCCGGGCCTGGCGCAGCCGGTCGATCAGAGGCGCCGCGGCGCGGGTCTCTCCCAGCGAAACGGCATGCACCCAGATCGAACCGGGCGCCACGTCAAGCCCGAAGCCGAAGCGCTCCGGCAGATGGGCCCGGTACAGCGGTTCCGCCCGCCCACGGCGCATCAGCCTCAGCAGGTAGAGCGGCGTTCCGAGCCGCAGCACCGTGCTGAAGAAGCCGCGAGCCAGCCGCTCACGCCAGGACTCGCCAGGGACCCGTGCCGTCACCGCAGATCAGTGGCCGGCGGTGAAGGTGATGTCCGGCTTCACCCGCTTGAGCTGGGCCAGCACTTCCTTCTGGATGCGCTCCAGCGCTTCCTGGGTGTGACCTTCGAAGCGCAGCACCAGCACCGGCGTCGTGTTGGACGCGCGCACCAGGCCGAAACCGTCGTCGTATTCCACCCGCAGGCCGTCGATGGTGATCACGTCCTTGGCATTGGGGAACTCGGCGATTTCCTTCAGCTTGGCCACCACTTCGTGATGCTCGCCTTCGGCGCACGGCACGTTCAGTTCGGGCGTGTTGATGCTGTTGGGCAGATCGTTCAGCACCTGGCTGGGATCGTCGCTGCGCGACAGGATTTCCAGCATGCGGGCGGCGGTGTACATCGCATCGTCAAAGCCATACCAGCGTTCGGCGAAGAAGATGTGGCCCGACAGCTCACCGGCCAGCGGGGCACCGGTTTCCTTCAGCTTGGCCTTGGCCAGCGAGTGGCCGGTCATCCACATCAGCGGCTTGCCGCC
>CBIHOT010000087.1:0-13065 GCA_966211495.1 uncultured Roseateles sp.
AGCAGGCGCTGGTCTTCCTTGGTGTAGATGTCGTTGGTGATGGCCACCAGGTCCCAGCGCTCGCGCATGGCCTTGCAGAGCATCTCCAGCAGGGTCGTCTTGCCGGAGCCCACCGGCCCGCCGATACCGACGCGCAGGGGCGGCAGCCGCTTGCTGCGGCCGGGAATGTGATGAAGAGAAGTGCTCATGATCGGAACAGTCGGGAGTACTGGGTTTCGTGACGGGCCGCCAGGATGGACAGCACCGGCGCAAACAGCTGGCGCTGCGCCGGTGACGTGGCCAGTGCGGTGGCGACGGCTTGGGGGATGTCAGCGGCCAGACGGGTCAGCACCCGCTGACCGGCGGTCTGACCCAGCGGCACGGCCTTGAGAGCGGCCTGCACCTGGTTCTCGGCCCAGCCGAAGGCCTGGGCCTGGAGGGCCTGGGCCAGCGGGACGTCGATGGTGGACAGCGCCAGGGCCATGACCAGGATGTAGTGCGGCGTCCCCAGTCGCTCCAGCAGGGCGAGCTGCGCGGCGGAGGCCATGCCCTGCGGACGCAGCCAGACCAGCAGCGACTGCCCCATCTGCTCGCTTTGCAGCCGAGCCTCTGCGCTGTCGCGTGTCTGGCGCAGCCAGTCGGCCAGGCTGGCGAGCGTGGCTTCGTCGCCGCTCTGCCACGCCGGAATGGCCTGGGCCAGCGCGGCGAGGTCACCGCGGGCCATCAGGGTCAGCTGATGAGACAGCCAGTGCGCCGCGCTGGCATCGTCATGCACGAGGCCATGGTCGACCGCCGCCTCCAGACCCTCGGAGTACGAGAATGCGCCGATCGGCAGGGCCGGCGAGGCCAGCCACATCAGGCGCAGCAGCGGCGCAATGGCGTCAGTGCTTGTGACCATCGCCGTGGGAAGGGCCGTGGGAGTGACCGTGGTCATCGCCATGGACGTGCCCGCAGCCCGGCCCATGAACATGCGGTGCGGGCGCTGCTTGAATGTTGATCGTCTTGCGCCCCGGCGTGGCCGACGCGCCGGCGCCATGGGCGTGGGCGTGCTGGTGATCGCTGGAATGGACGTGGGTGTGGCCATGGGCGTCGTCATGCGAGTGGTGGCCGTGGCCGTGGCCGTGATCATGCGAATGTCCATGGGCATGGCCCTGCCCTCCGGTTCCGTAGGCGCCGTTCTCCGGCTCAAACGCCTCTTCCACCGGGTTCACGATCAGATGCATCGCGCGCAGCATGTCGGCGAGCACATGGTCCGGCTCGATCTTCAGATGATCCGGCTTGAGCTCGATCTGCACATGGCGATTGCCCAGGTGATAGGCCGCGCGGATCAGGTCGAACGGCGAGCCATGGGCGGTGCAGGCGGTGATGCGCAGCAGGGGCTGCGGCGCCGCGACCACCCGGACCAGCGACCCGTCCTCGCCCACCAGCACATCGCCGCCGCGCACCGCGGTGCCGCGAGGCAGGAACACCCCGAGGGTGCGGCCCTGGCTGTCGGCGGCCTGGAAGCGGCTTTTCTGGCGGGTATCCCAATCCAGAGTCACAACCGCTGCCCGCTTGAGCAGCACCGACGCGAGCCCCTGACCGCCGGCCAGGAGTTTGGAAACTTGAATCATGGAACAACCTGTGAATGTGAGAGGCGCTGGCGACTCCGCCAAGGGGGATTCTGCGTGAAAGCGGCCGAGGCCAGGTCCGACGGACGTGCCGTTGAAGGTCTATCCCACGAGCGGTCGTTTTTGACCTGTTGATGGCCCGAACTGCGCTTTAGCGGTCATTTCCTGCCGGTTGCGTAGCTTCCCGCGACCGCCGGCAACCTCGCTGACCTCCACCGCCCCATCTAAAACAGGAAATACCGCTGCGCCATCGGCAGCACCGTCGCAGGCTCGCAGTGCAGCAGCAGGCCGTCCGCCCGGACCGCATAGGTCTGCGGATCGACCTCCATGCGCGGCGCATAGTCGTTCAGGATCATGTCCTTCTTCCCCACGCCGCGGATGCCCTTCACCGCCACCGCCGTCTTGGCCAGCCCGTAACGCTGCGGAACGCCTGCCGCCAGGGCCGACTGCGACACAAAGCTGAGCGACGCCCGCGTCAGCGAGCCGCCGAAGCTGCCAAACATCGTCCGGTAATGCACCGGCTGCGGCGTCGGAATCGAAGCATTGGGATCACCCATGGCCGCCATGGCGATCACTCCGCCTTTGAGGATCAGCGACGGCTTCACCCCGAAAAACGCCGGCTTCCAGATCACCAGGTCCGCCCATTTGCCAACCTCGATGCTGCCCACCTCATGGCTGATGCCATGCGCAATCGCCGGATTGATGGCCAGCTTGGCGACGTAGCGCTTGACCCGTGCGTTGTCGTGCCGCTCCGAATCCCCCGGCAGCGCCCCACGCTGCAGCTTCATCTTGTGCGCCGTCTGCCAGCAGCGCAGGATCACCTCGCCCACGCGGCCCATCGCCTGCGAGTCCGAACTGAACATGCTGATCGCCCCCAGGTCATGCAGGATGTCCTCGGCGGCAATCGTCTCCTTGCGGATGCGGCTCTCGGCAAAGGCCAGGTCCTCCGCAATCGCCGGGTCCAGGTGATGGCAGACCATGAGCATGTCCACATGCTCGTCCAGCGTGTTGATCGTGTAGGGCCGCGTGGGGTTGGTCGAGCTTGGCAGCACGTTGGCCTCGCCCACCACCTTCAGAATGTCCGGCGCATGGCCACCGCCCGCCCCCTCGGTATGGAAGGTGTGGATGGTCCGACCCTTGAAGGCCGCCACCGTGTCCTCCACAAAACCGCTCTCGTTGAGCGTGTCGGTGTGGATGGCCACCTGGGTGTCGGTGGCTTCCGCCACGTCCAGGCAATTGCTGATGGCCGCTGGCGTCGTGCCCCAGTCTTCATGCAGCTTCAGACCGATGGCACCGGCATCGATCTGCTCGGTCAGCCCTTCCGGCCGGCTGGCATTGCCCTTCCCCAGAAAGCCCAGGTTCATCGGAAACGCATCCGCCGCCTGCAGCATCCGCTCAATGTGCCATGGCCCCGGCGTGCAGGTGGTGGCAAAGGTGCCGGTGGCCGGACCGGTACCGCCGCCCAGCATGGTGGTGACGCCACTGGCCAGCGCCTCTTCGATCTGCTGCGGGCAGATGAAGTGGATGTGGGAATCGATCCCGCCAGCGGTGACGATGAGGCCTTCACAGGCGATGACTTCGGTGCCGGGCCCGATGATGATGTCCACCCCCGGCTGCGTGTCCGGATTGCCCGCCTTGCCGATGGCCACGATGCGGTGATCCTTCAGGCCGATGTCCGCCTTGATGATGCCCCAGTGATCCAGGATGACCGCATTGGTGAGCACCGTGTCCACCGCCCCCTGGTCCCGGGTGCGCTGCGATTGCGCCATGCCGTCCCGGATGGTCTTGCCGCCGCCGAACTTCACCTCTTCGCCGTAACCACCGGCGCGCAGGGTCAGGTCCTGCTCCACCTCAATCACCAGCGCCGTATCGGCCAGCCGCAGCCGGTCGCCGGTGGTGGGGCCGAACATCTCGGCGTAAGCGCGTTTGCCGATGCGAGCCATCAGAGCGTTCCTTGAATCAAACCACGAAAGCCCCAGACCTCTCGGGCGCCGCCGATCTCCACCAGTTCCACCGTGCGCTGCTGGCCGGGTTCAAACCGCACCGCCAGACCCGAGGCGATGTTCAGCCGCATGCCACGCGCCGCGGCGCGGTCGAATTGCAGCGCCGCATTGGTCTCGGCAAAGTGGTAGTGGGAGCCGACCTGGATCGGGCGGTCGGACGCGTTCACCACCGTCATCGTGACCGTGGCCCGTCCGGGATTGAGCGTCAGCTCCCCCTCATCGGTCAGCAGCTCGCCGGGGATCATGCCCACACCATGCGGGTCAGCAGACCTACACCCAGCAGCGCGACTGAAAGCCCGGCCAGCCGCGACCACAAGGGCGCCAGGCGGCGCAGGATCAGTCCGAGGCCCATGCCGGCGGCATGAAGCACCAAGGTGGCACCCACCATGCCGATCAAGGCTGGAAGGCCTTGCAGTTCGGCGCCATGGGCCAGACCGTGGAAGACGGCGAAGGCGCCCACCAGTGCCACCGACGCCAGCGGCGCCAACGACCAACGCGCGGCCGCCACCAGTCCCAGGGCCAGCACGGAGGCGGCGACCATCGGCTCCACCAGGGAGGCCGCCGCAGGCATCCCCGCGTGAGCCATCGCCACACCCGCCAGGGCGCCCATCAACAACCAGCCTGCAAAGGCCAGCGGAGCCACCAGCATGCGTCGCCCGTGCTGCGTCAACGCGCTCCACAGGCCGACGGCCAGCATGGCGGCCAGGTGATCCAGACCGGTGAACGGATGCAGGAAGCCAGTCGAGAGTCCGTGGTCATGCGGCAGGCCTTCGCCCGCATGGGCCAGGGCCAGACCGGGCAGCATCAGCACCGCGGCGGTCAGACAGACGCCGGAGCGCCGGGAAAGCATCGTGAGCATGGAGGGCATCCTTGAAGGTCGAAGGTGGTGGGTTCGGGTCAGCTCGGGTCCGGCCAGGTCGATTCGATGCGATTCGGTGGGCAGGGAGCGATGTTGGATCCGGTCGGTGCCAGCGGGTCGGTCAGGCGATCAAGCCATCACGCGATCGGCTGATGCACCGTCACCAGCTTGGTCCCGTCCGGGAAGGTGGCTTCCACCTGGATGTCCGGAATCATCTCGGGCACTCCCTCCATCACGTCGTCCCGGGTGAGCAGTTCGCGCCCTTCCTTCATCATCTGCGCGACGGTCTTGCCCTCGCGGGCACCTTCCATCACGGCGGCGCTGATGAAGGCCACGGCTTCCGGATAGTTCAGCTTGAGCCCCTTGGCCTTGCGACGCTCGGCCAGCAGCGCCGCGGTGAAGAGGAGCAGCTTGTCTTTTTCGCGCGGGGTGAGTTCCATGACAGTGACCTAGCAAACCCCATGCCGGTGCACACGCACGGTTCCGCCCCGAGGCCCGGGCCTCCCGGCCTGCTTCGGCATGGAATGTGCATTCAAGGTCCTCCAGTCATGGACCCCGCAGCCCCCACCGCATCCTCGGCCCCGCAGCACATCATCAAGCTGCGACGCGACTACAACGCCTGGGTGGCCCACGAAACGCTGGAAGACTACGCCCTGCGCTACACCCCGCAGCGGTTCCGGCGCTGGGGCCTGCTGCGGGTGGCCAACACCGCCTTCGGCGCGGCCTCCTTCCTGATCCTGGAGGCCGTCGGCGCGACGCTGCTGCTGCACTACGGCTGGACCAATGCCGCCTGGGCGATCCTGGCCACCGGGCTCATCATCTTTCTGGCCGGCCTGCCGATCAGCATCTATGCCGCCCGGCACGGTGTCGACATGGACCTGCTCACCCGCGGTGCCGGCTTCGGCTACCTGGGCTCCACCCTCACCTCCCTGATCTACGCCAGCTTCACCTTCATCTTCTTTGCGCTGGAAGCGGCGGTGATGGCTTATGCACTGGACCTGGCGCTGGACATCCCGCCGCAGTGGGGCTACCTGATCTGCGCCCTGGTGGTGATCCCGCTGGTGACCCACGGCATCTCCGCCATCAGCCGCCTGCAGCTCTGGACGCAGCCGCTGTGGCTGGTGCTGCTGATCCTGCCATTCGTCTGGGTGGCGTGGCGCCAGCCTGGTGCATTTGCGGGCATCACGACCCAAACCGGTTCACAGTCCGGCACGGCAGCCTTTGACCTGCACGCGTTTGGTGCGGCCTTGACCGTGGGCGTGGCGCTCATCACCCAGATGGGCGAGCAGGCCGACTACCTGCGCTTCATGCCTCGGCAGACCCCGCAGAACCGCCGCCGCTGGTGGGCGGCCGTGCTGCTCGGGGGACCGGGCTGGGTGGTGCTGGGCGTCCTGAAGATGCTGGGCGGCGCGTTGCTGGCCTATCTGGCGGTGAGCCATGCCGTGCCGGCCGAGCGTGCGGTGGATCCGAACCAGATGTATCTGGCCGCCTATGAATATGTCTTCCCGCGCTACGGCTGGGCTGTGGCCGCGACGGCGCTGTTCGTCGTCATCTCCCAGCTCAAGATCAACGTCACCAATGCGTATGCCGGCTCGCTGGCGTGGAGCAATTTCTTCTCGCGCCTGACCCACAGCCATCCGGGGCGGGTGGTCTGGGTGGTGTTCAACACCCTCATCGCCTTCATGCTGATGGAGATGAATGTGTTTGATGCCCTCGGCCATGTGCTGGGGCTTTATGCCAACATCGCCATCGCCTGGATCATGGCGGTGGTGGCGGACCTGGTGATCAACAAGCCGCTGGGCCTTTCTCCGCCGGGCATCGAGTTCAAGCGCGCCCATCTGTACGACGTCAATCCGGTGGGCGTGGGGGCGATGGCTCTGGCCTCGGCGCTGTCCATTGCGGCGCATCTGGGGGTGATGGGGTCGCTGGCGCAGGCGTGGTCCGCGGTCATTGCGATGGTGACGGCGCTGGTCACGTCGCCGCTGATCGCCTGGGCCACGCAGGGGCGCTACTACCTCGCCCGCAAGACCACCGCGGACGACCTCGGCCTGGGCCCGGACAGCACCGAGGTGCGCCGCTGCGTGATCTGCGAGCGCGACTACGAAGGCCCCGACCTCGCCCATTGCCCCGCCTACTGCGGCCCCATCTGCTCCCTGTGCTGCACGCTGGATGCCCGCTGCGGCGATCTGTGCAAGCCGCAGGCGCGTCTCTCCGCGCAGTGGTCCCGGCTGATCCGCCGCCTGCTGCCGCGCCGCAGCTGGCCGTATCTGGACACGGGACTCGGCCACTACCTGCTGCTGATGCTGGTGATCACGCCGGTGCTGGCGGCCATCTTCGGGCTGCTCTATCACCAGCAGCTGCAGCAGTTGCCGCTGATGGACGGCGACGCAGCGCGCGCCCTTCAGCAGGGTCTCTACAGCGGCCTGCTGAAGGCCTTCTTTGCGCTCCTGCTGGTGGCGGGAACGGTGGCCTGGTGGCTGGTGCTGGCGCATCAGAGCCGCGAGGTGGCGCAGGAGGAATCGAATCGCCAGACCCAGGCGCTGATGCGCGAAATCGATTCCCACCGCCGGACCGACGAAGCCCTGCAGGCCGCACGCCAGCAGGCCGAGCGCGCCCAGGCGGCGGCCGAGGCAGCGAACCAGGCCAAGAGCCGCTACATCAGCGCCATCAGCCATGAACTGCGCACACCGCTGAACAGCATCCTCGGGTATGCGCAGCTGATGGCCGCCGACGCCTCGCTGGCGCCACAACGCCGCCAGGCAGTGCAGGTGATCAAACGCGGCGGTGAGCATCTGATGCGGCTGATCGACGGGACGCTGGACATCGCCCGCATCGAAGCCGGCCGCCTCAGCCTGGAGCCGGCCCCGCTGCGCTTTGCCGACCTGCTGCAGGACCTGGTGGACATGTTTGAACCGCAGGCCGCCGCCAAAGGCCTGGCCTTCCGCTTCGAACCTTCCGGTGCGCTGCCGACCTGGGTGAGGGCAGACGAGCAGCGGCTGCGGCAGATCCTGATCAACCTGCTGGGCAACGCGATCAAGTTCACCCGCGAAGGCGCGGTGACGATGAAGGTGCGGCATGGCCGCGAAATGGCCACGGTGGAGATCACCGACACCGGCCCGGGCATGGACGAGGCCGAACTGGCCCGCATCTTCGAACCCTTCACCCGCGGAAGCAGCGCCGGGGGTGTGGGCGGCAGCACGCCCGGCGCCGGCCTGGGGCTCACCATCGCCCGCATGCTGACCGAGCTGATGGGCGGCGAGCTGACCGCGACCAGCGTGCCGGGCAGCGGCTC
This sequence comes from uncultured Roseateles sp., assembly GCA_966211495.1. Taxonomy (GTDB): domain Bacteria; phylum Pseudomonadota; class Gammaproteobacteria; order Burkholderiales; family Burkholderiaceae_C; genus Roseateles. The sequence continues at coordinate 7,744 of CBIHOT010000087.1, forward strand.
TGTCTTCCGGGTGCGCCTGTTCCTGCCGGAGTTGCACGGCCGCATTCCGGACCGGGATCTGCCGCGCAGCTTGGGCTCAAGCCTGGCGGCGGGCGGCGGTGCCGGTGCCGGTGCCCGGCGAGGGCCGCAGCGGCTGCGCATCGACGGCGCCTCGCCGCGCCTGCTCGTGGTCGACAACGAAGCGGAAGACCGGCAGTTGCTGATCCAGTTGCTGGAACCGCTGGGCTTCCTCGTGCGCGAGGCCAGCAGCGGCCACGATGCGCTGGACCTGGTGGCGGCGGGCTGGGTCCCCGATGCCGTGCTGATGGATCTGGCCATGCCGGGCATCGACGGCTGGGAGACCATCCGGCGTCTTCGCCAGCGGCTGCCCGCACTGGAGGCGGTGGCGGTGGTGTCGGCCAACGCCTTCGAGCGCGGCCAGGACAACGATGCCGGCATCAGCCCCAAAGACTTCATCCTCAAGCCGGTCCGCCATGAGCTGCTGCTGGACTGGCTGGAGGAGCGGCTCGCGCTGCGATGGGTGGCCGCGGATCCGTCAGCCGACAGCGTCGATCCCCTGCCCGCGCCTGAGGCGCCGCCGACGGAACGCCTGAGCGGCCTGCGGGATGCGCTGGCACTGGGCTACTACCGCGGTGTCCTGCAGCAGCTCGACCAGATCGAAGCGGCGGATGCCCGCTGGCGCCCCTTCTGCGAGGCGCAGCGCGAGCTGGCCCGCCAGTTCCAGTTCGAGGCCATGCTGCAGACCCTTCCCCCCCCGTGTGCGACGACGCTGCCCTGACATGAACCATCCCCTGCCCTCTTCCGTCGCCGCCCTGCTCGATCAGCAGCAGGGCGACCGTGTCCTGCTGGTGGACGATGTGCCGGACAACCTGTCGCTGCTGCACGATGCGCTGGACGAGCATGGCTACACCGTACTGGCCGCCACCAGCGGCGAAGCGGCCCTGACGCGCGCCCAGCAGGCGCGGCCGGACATCGTGCTGCTGGACGCGATGATGCCGGGCATGGACGGCTTCGAGGTGGCGCGGCGGCTCAAGGGTGATCCGGCGACGGCGCACATCCCCATCATCTTCATGACCGGGCTGACCGAGACCGAGCATCTGGTGGCCGCCCTGCAGGCGGGCGGCGTGGACTACGTGACCAAACCGCTGGATCCGCGGGCGGTGCTGGCCCGCATGCAGGTGCATCTGCAGGGCGCGCGGCAGGCGCGGCAGACGCGTCAGGCTCTGGATGCCTTCGGCTACGCCAGCATCGCCGTGCGCGCCAGCAGCGGACGGCTGCTGTGGCAGACACCGCTGGCGCGGGAGCTGCTGCAGCTCTACTACGGCACGATGGCACCGACCACGCCTGCCCCGGTGCTGCAGTGGCTGCGCCGCTGCCTGGACGGCATGGCCGGCGCGGAGGCGGCGGGCTCGCCACCGGCCGAACCGCCGCGCCTGACGGCGGAGCTGGGCGCGCGTCGGCTGAGCTTCCGGCTGCATCACTGCATCGGCGGGGAGGACGGTCCCGGCCCGGGCGGGGACTGGCTGATCGTGATGCGGGAGGTCTCGGACGCGGCGGTCATCCGATCGCTGGGCGTGTCGTTCAACCTGACCGCGCGGGAGGCCGAGGTGCTCTACTGGGTGGTGAAGGGCAAGATCAACCGGGACATCGGTGACATCCTCGGCGCCAGCCCGGCCACGGTGAAGAAACACCTGGAACGCATCCACGCCAAGCTGGGTGTGGAGACACGGACTGCGGCGGCGTCGATGGCGCTGACGCGCGCGCGGGAGATTCATCCACAGTGGGAGCTGTGAGCCGGGGCGCGCACGGCGCAGCATGACCGGGCGGACCGCGACGTCAGAGTGAGACGCGGGCGCCGCCACAGTGCCAGCGAAGCGTCCTGAGAGCGTGTTTGAAGCGCTATCAAAGCCATCAGAGCGCCACAACAGCGCCACAACAGCGCCATCAGAGCGCCATCAGAGCGCCATCAGAGCTCCGTCATGGCCACACTGTGGGATGCCTCGCCGGACGTGCCGCCACGTGCTGAACGATCCGCCAAGGCGATGGACGCAGCCCGGGTTCGTGTACTTAGCCGCGGGTGGGCCGGGCCCGGCAGATCCCGCTCGGTGCGGTAGCTCACCAGCCTCACCGGGCCGCCGTCATCGGTGGCGACTGCCGGTTCGGCCAGATTGCCGGCATATTGCACCGGACCTCGTTCGCCGCCGCTGCGTCGCTGCCCCGGCGCCCCGGCCCGCCCTTCCTCCATGGCCGCTATCGAGTCCAGCGTCGGCGGTGTGAAGCCGCGTGCATGCACCGGGTCGGTCCAGAAGGGATAGGTCAGCGCCGTCAGTGCAGCGGCGGACAGTTCCGTCAGCCAGTCCGCCGCGGTGAAGGCATGTTCCTCTCCGACCAGCGGGCGAAGCGCCCGGGTCAGCGTCTGGTCGGCCAGCAGGGTATCGTAGAGCTGATTGAAGGCGGACACGAAGCAGCCACGCGCGGCCATCGTGTCCCAATGCAGCGGCGTGCGCACCGCCTCGGTCAGCGAGCCCCGGCCGATGCGCAGTCGCGGCAAGGTGGAGGACCCATGGCGGGTAATGTGATTGGCATACAGCAGCGACATCAGATCCACCGATTCCCCGGCCGCATTGGCCAGACTGCGCACCACCAGACCGGGCCACAGCAGGTTGGTCGCGCTGGCATCCGGCGCGGCCGCAAAGGCGCGGCTCACGCCGAGCTGGTTCACCGCATAAGCGCCGCCGGCTGCGACGAGGGAGCGCCGGGTCGGCCCGCTGTCCGGATCCGAGGTCATCGGAAACATCGCCTGCGCCGCATCCCGCAGCAAGGGGTAGAGCACGACCTCGGCCAGCCGCAGACCGGGGTTGGTCAGGGTCCCGGTGGCCAGGGCCAGACCGCCGGCACCGATGGACAGGCCCATCAGCACACCCCGTGTGGCGCGGGAGTATGGGGTGGCGTCCTTCTGCTGTTCATCCCGCCACAGCAGCATCAGCTGCCCCAGCACGGGCAGGCCCATCGCGCCAGCGCCGATCAAGGTCCGGGTCAGTTCTGATGTGCCCTGCGCCAAGGCCAGATCGATGGCGCGTCCCACCGCCTGACGGGCGAAGGTGGTGAGACCCACCGATCCGAGCGAACGCACCGTGGTGTGGGCCAGGTTGAGCGCGGTGCGGCCGGCGCGGTGAGCGTCCATCCGCTCCCCCAGTTGCCGAAGGCCGGCGAGCAGCGCCATCAGGCGATCACTGACGTTGAGCGCGGGTGATGTGCCCTCGGTGGCTTCGTGCATCGCACGCTGCAGGTGCGGCGGCAGCTGACGGGCATTGCCGGTCTCGAGATAGGCGTCCACGCCACGGCCGAGGGCCGGCGACTCGGTGAAATCGTCACCAATGGCGGTGTGCAGATCCAGGCAGACGCTGTCGGTGCACTCGCTCCGCAAGTGGCGCATCTGCTGTCCGAGGGTCTCGACCTGCTGCGGCGGACACTGCTCGGAGGCCGCATCGACCCAGCGCACGGTGTCGGCAAAATTCGCGGCGGTCTTGAAGTGGGCGGCACCGCCCAGTTCAGCGAGTCTGGCCAAGCTGGCAAGGCTGGAAAGAGAGGCCGGCGCGTCAGCATCTGAGGCCGCCGACGTGGCGCCGGGGCTGCCGGGTTCGTCCTCCATCTGGAGGATCACATCGCCGGCATGCGGCGGGAGGGCGCGGTAGGAGGTGGGGCTGCTATGCATGCCCCGTCAGTCCGCAGCCCTTCGGGCCAGGTTCAGCGCGCTGGGGTTCCCCCGGGGTGGGGGAAGCTCCCCAAGGGACATCAGGGCTTGATGCGCAGCTGCGTGCCTTCACGCGCGTCGGCCACGCGTTCCTGACCGCGAGCCCCGACCTGGTAGTAGACCTTCAGCCACTTGGTGTCGCCCACGGCCGGATCGCGATCCGCCAGGCCGTTGTTCACCTTGATGTCGAGCACGCCGCCGCGGCTGAGATAGCGGATGCGGTCGGTGACATCCACCTGGCGATTGCCGGTGCCGTAGGTGGCGCGGTTGATGATCAGGCGGTTGTCCGTCTGCTCCGGGCGCGGCTGTTGATACCCACCGCCCGGGCGGCCCTCCCAGCCGCCGTTCCATTGACCGTCGCCCCAGTTGCCACGGCCCCAGCCGGTGAAGTTGTTGCCATCGACCCAGTCGCCTTCGCGGTAGTCAAAATTGCGGATCTCGCCATTGCGACCGCGAGCGGTGATGCGCAGCGTCTTGCGGGCGCCCACGGCCGGATCTTCATGGAACAGCTCGTTGGCCAGCTTGAAGCGACGGTCCGCACGCGCCAGTTCCTTCAGGCGGCCGGTCACGTCGATGTTGCGGTCGGCCGTGCCGTACCGGGCTTGCAGGATGGCCCAGTCGCCGTCGTCCTGCCCGTTGTTGTTGTTGTTGCCGTAGCCGCCATTGCCGCCATAACCAGGGCGGGGACCGTCCCAGCCGCCATTCCACTCATGGTGGCCCCAGTCGCCGCGGCTCCAGCCGGTGAACTTGCTGCCGTCCACCCAGTCGCCTTCGCGGTAGTCGAAGTTGCGCCATTCGCCGTTGCGGCCCTTGGCAATGATGCGCAGGGTCTTGCGGTCGCCGACGGCCGGGTCCTCACGGAACAGCTCGTTGCGGACCTTGAACGAACGGTCCTCCCGGGCCAGTTCCTTCAGGCGGCTCGTGACATCGATGTTGCGTTGGGCCGTGCCATAGCGGGCATTGACGATCTGCCAGTCGCCGTCGTCGTCGTTGTAGGCCCAGGCGGTGGAGGCGGTCAGCAGCGTCAGCGCCACCAGCAGCCAGCGGCGCAGCCATTGCGGCAGCAGGGAGACCGGCGCGGCCCTGCCCATGGCAGCCGTGCGGGAAATCGAAGAAGAAAGTGCCTTCAAGGAAGTGCTCCGGAAATCAGATGGACGGATTGTTGCTTCAACGGACGACCCCGCCACCGGGTGGACCGGACTTGTTGCACAGGTGTTACAGGGCGTCTGCGGGATGCAGATCGGTCGAGGCTGGGGATGGACAGACGCGCCGACGCGTACGCCATCCGCCGTATAGGTCAGCGACGGCCCGCTGCCTAGCATCCGGATGTCCCTTCACCCTTCCTGGAGCTCTGACATGTCTGCACCGATGTCCCCCCGGTCTTCCCGTCGCCACGCCGTCAAGGTGCTGGCCGCTGCCAGCGCCCTGGCCGGCCTGAGCCTGACCGCCCTGCCCGCCTTTGCCGCCGACACCATCAAGGTTGGCGTGCTGCACAGCCTCTCCGGCACCATGGCCATCTCGGAGACGGTGCTCAAGGACACCGTGCTGATGGCCATCGACGAGATCAA
>CBIHOT010000088.1:0-12908 GCA_966211495.1 uncultured Roseateles sp.
CGGTGATTCGGTGATTCGGTGATTCGGTGATTCGGTGATTCGGTGATTCGGTGATTCGGTGATCAATTCATCCGGTGATTCAGCCAGCCGACCATCCACCGAAATGTCCGGCTTTGAAGGGCCCCGCCTCGGCGGGGCCTTTTTCATAGCGGCGCGACGTCCCGCATGGCGGATGCCAGGGCGGTCTTGCCCGACTCGGTCAGGCCGTCGATGGCGCCTTGCCGGTCGGCGGTCGTGTGGTGCTGGTTGAGCTTGCGCTTCCCCTCCAGCCGGGTCACCTGGATCTCGATGCCGACGATGTGCTGCAACAGCTCGTCGATGTAGTCGGCTGGGGCGTCGCCCATCTTCCACGGCACCGGCTGGCTCGCTTCATGTTGTCGCGTCAACCGCGCCAGCACACCGCGCAGGAACTTCGGGTCTTCGCGGCCCACCATGCGGCCGTGCACATGCACCGCCTCGTAGTTCCAGGTCGGCACCCGCCGATGCGTCTCCTGTTTGCCGGGGTACCAGTTCGGCGAGATGTAGCCGTCCACGCTTCGGAACACGACCATCACCTCCTGCCCCTCGGGCCCTGTCTGCCAGACAGGATTGGCGCGGGCCACATGGGCCAGCAACACCGTCGGCTGGCCGGGCGTGGCGTCAAGCAGGAAAGGAATGTGGTTGGCATCCAGGCCTGTCGGGCCGTGCGTGACCAGCACACCCAGCGGCTGCGCTTGCAGGATGCGGTGGAGTTCGTCCTCGCGCGTCTCCGCGTAGGGCTGGGGGATGTACATCGGCGTCAGTGCTCTCTTGGTCGTCGGTCAGCGAGGAGTGATCAGCAGTGATTGATCGGCAATGCTTGATCGGTAATGGTTGGTCGGTAATGGTTGGTCGGAAATCGTTGATCGGCGGTGGTTGATCGGCAGTGGTAGATCAGCGGAAGGCGCTCAGTGCCTGTTTCCCCTCGGGCGAGAGGAAGCGCTGAATGTCTGCCAGAGGCACGGCGAGATCTTCCTGGCAAGGCTGCACCGCATGGCGGGCCAAGGTCGCGAACACCAGCTTCCCAGGCGCACCATAGAGCGCCGAGGGCTGCCAACTGATCTCGTCCTTGCAGGTCTCCCAATCCGGACCGAGGCCCTGCGCCTCATAGGTCTTGAGCAGCAGGCGCTGCAAGGGAGACTTGTCCGGGATCTCACTGCGGTAGGCCGGCAGCAGCCAGGTGGACGTCTCCACCGGCGCACCGGTGTCCAGCCGATAGGTGTGTGTCGCGCTGCCGTTGGAGGGATAAGCGCCGCCGCAGTAGGCGTCCGTGCCGGTGCGCACCACCACAAAGCTGTCATTCCAAGCCTGCAGCGTCTGCCAGATCATGGTCGAGTAGCCGCCGCCGGGCCCGTGTTCCATGATGCCCAGGGACGCGCAGTCCAGATGCTCGCTCACCGCCTCGCTGGCCTGCTCGCGCAGGGCCGCATTGATGGCGTCCAGCCCTGCACCGGTGCCCACCAGACGCAGACCCTCCGTTCCGCCCGCGCGGGAGCCGTAGCTCATCACTTCAAAGCGGTGCTTCTGGAAGCTGCCCGTCTTTTTGACCGTTGGTTGAAGGGCCGGACGGCGTGCGGCGGGGTACTGATCTTCTCCGGCGGGGCGTGCCTCGACGGGCAGGTGGCGGGCGCCGTCCACCGAGGTCCATTCGCCCTGCAGACGCTCTGCGGTACAGGTCAGACGAAGGCGGCCGGTGGCCTTGCCGCGCTCGTCCTGTTCCTGCCACTCCCCGGTGGCCGGATCCTGCTTCAGGAAGAGATCGGCGAGGGAGGCGCGGTAGTAGTAGCGCCCGACCTTCGCATCGTCAGCGCTCAGCTTGAACTGCATCGAGATGGGTGTGCCGCCCAGCGTGCCGAGCCAGACCCCTTCGGTGCAGGCGTTGGCGGCCCGCGCGAGCGGCGTGACAAGGCTCAAGGCAAGGGCCAGGACCAGCGACAGCGAAGAGGACAATGCAACCATGTCCGGAACTGTAGCGGCTCTGGCGCGAGCGTCACTCCCCCTGAGGCGTGTCCCCGGAGGGTGGGGAGGCAACGACGCTCAGCCCACCATCAGCCCGGCATCAGCCCGGCATCAGCACGGGGTTAGCACGGGGTTAGCCCGCCATCCCGCCGGGCCCCACCGGCACACAGGCCAGCGCGATGCTGATCCAGACGCCGACGCTGAAATAAGGCGTCAACCACATCGCATCGGCCTTCCAGGCGTCCCAACTGCCGCTGTGAACGCGTCGCTCCCATGCGTCGCGGGCGCCGTGATGCAGCGGCATGTAGGTCAGCCCGGTCGCCCGACCCTGCTGATACCGCCGCCAGTACATCGGCACATCCACCCGCAGCACGTAGGTCACGAAGCAGGCCGCACCGAGCATGCCCAACAGCGCGAGCGCCTGCACCCAGCCGAAGCTGTTGACGGCAATCACTCCGAGGAGGGCCGCCATCCAGGAGAAACCCGCCGCCCACAAGGACGACTCCACCGCCTGGGTGATGTGATTGAGGGTGAGCACGCTGTGCCAGCAGAACGCCTGGGCCACCGTCATGAACACCGGGATGGACCAGGCCGCTTTCTGCACCCAGGGCAAGCCCGCCTGGCCGGCGAGCTGGTGCACGATCAGGCCCAGTTGCATCGCAAAGCAGATCTCGGCCACCGTCGCCGCGCTTCGGCCCAGGAAGATGCTGGACAGGCGGGTGTCCACCACCACCAGGCGCTCCAGATCGACCCTCGGAAAGACCGAGCGGTAGGCGCAGACCAGCACATACACGCCGGACAGCGCCAGATGGATCTGCGCATACGGGTGATGGACCGGTCCCAGGTTCAACACCAGCAGCCACAGACCGATGTTGAGCACCGCGAGGGCGCGCAGCCCGCGCCACCAGGACAGGAGCCGCCCGTCCGCATTCACTTGCGGTAGCGGAAGGAGATGACGAATTGATGACATGACGCCAAAGCCTACTCGCGCGGGTCTTGCACGAAAAGGCCAGGCAGCAAAAAGGCCTGCGGATGCAGGCCTTTGCACGGCGAATCATGGTCCGTCAGAACTACGGGGGAGTGCTTTCGGACTACGCGCCGGAGGACTCGGTGACGCGCGGGCGCCACAGCGTCCCCATGTGACCCCCATGAACTGCAGGCGGGTCGCGGCGACCGCAACTGCCGCCTCGGCCGCCCCGTCCGCCTCAGTGCAAGGTCACTCCTTGGTGCCGAAGATCTTGTCGCCCGCGTCGCCCAGGCCGGGGATGATGTACCCCTGCTCGTTCAGATGCGAGTCAATCGCGGCGGTCCAGCAGCGCACGTCCGGATGTGCCTTGTTCAGCGCGGCCACGCCTTCCGGCGCGGCCACCAGCACCAGAGCGCGGATGTCCTGGCAGCCCCGCTTCTTCAGCAGGTCGATGGTGGCGATCATCGAGCCGGCGGTGGCCAGCATCGGGTCCACGATCAGCGCGGTGCGCGATTCCAGTTTGCCCACGAACTTCTCGAAGTAGTTCACCGGCTGCAGGGTTTCATGGTCGCGCGCCAGACCCACGACGCTGACCTTCGCATTGGGCATCATGTCCAGCACACCGTCCAGCATGCCCAGGCCCGCACGCAGGATGGGCACCACGGTGACCTTGCGTCCGGCAATCTGGTCCACCTCGACCGGGCCGCACCAGCCGTCGATGGTGGTTTTTTCCAGCGGGAAGTCGGCGGTGGCCTCGTAGGCCAGCAGACGGGCCACTTCGCCGGTCAGCTCGCGGAACTTCTTGGTGGACATGTCAGCCTCCCGCATCAAGCCGATCTTGTGCTTGACCAGGGGGTGTTTGACTTCAATGACGGGCATGTCGGAGCGCTCTTGGGGAGGAAATGGCCGGATTATCTCCGGGCTGGCTGACCCGGCTGCGGGGAGGGATGCGCTCAGGGCTTGCGCTGGCGCAGGGCCTCGTACAGGCAGACGCCCGCCGCGACCGACACATTCAGGCTTTCGACCGCCCCTTGCATCGGGATGCGCACGAGTTCGTCGCAGGTCTTGGCAGTCAGTTGACGCATGCCCGCGCCCTCGGCACCCAGCACCAGGGCTACCGGGCCCTTCAGGTCCAGGTCGTACAAGGTCTTTTCAGCCTGGTCGGAGGTCCCGATCACCCAGATGTCGCGTTCCTTGAGTTCGTTCAGGGTACGGGCCAGGTTGGTGACCATCAGATAGGGCACGGTTTCCGCCGCACCGCTGGCCACCTTGGCCACGGTGGCATTCAGGCCAACGGCGTGGTCCTTCGGGGCGACGACCGCATGGGCGCCGGCGCCGTCGGCCACCCGCAGGCAGGCGCCGAGGTTGTGGGGATCGGTCACGCCGTCCAGCACCAGCAGCAGCGGCGGGCCTTCCACGCCGTCCAGCACATCATCCAGCGAATGATGCTGGGCCACCGGACGCACCCGGGCCACCACGCCCTGATGGCGATGGGTGCCACACAGCTTCAGCAGCCGCTCGTCATCGCTCTCGACGAGCCGCGCGCCGGCGGCTTCGGCCTTCTCAAGGAAGCCGCGCATGCGCTGGTCCTTGCGCGTGGCGTCAAAAAGAATTTCCTGCACCGAATCGGCGGCCGTCTTCAGCCGGACGGTGATGGCATGAAAGCCGAACAGGATCTGGGTCTTGCCGCCGGCTGCCGGGGCGTCGGTGCCGCCGGCCTTGGGTGTTCTGGATGCGCTCATGCCCCGATTGTCGCCGGTCTCAGAACCAGCCCAGCGCCTTGGCCCCCATCAGGGCGCCGATCAACACCGGTTGGTGCAGCATGTAGTAGGAGAGCGACCACTGTCCCAGCACGCCCAGCGGCTTCAGTACCCGGGGCAGCGGCCGCTGCAGCAGCGTCTGCACCGCCTGGGTGCGCATCAGGGCGCAGCCCCAGAGCATCGGGCCCAGCCAGGGCAGCAGCGGCACATAGTCCTCGGTCAGCGGCTTGTGCGTGACCAGCCCCACCCAATTGGTGGTGCGGGCATCGAAGAAGGGGTGGGCCACCCACAGCGGCAGCAGCACGGCCACCAGCCCCAGCAGTACCAGCCAGCGGTTGGACAAGCGCGAGAAGCCGAAGCGCACCAGGATGAGCATCAGCGCCATGCCGTGCAGCACGCCGAAGCTGATGAAGGAGCGGGGAAACATCACCCACGATCCCAGGGACACCAGCAGCGCGCAGACCATGATCTGCCCCCAGCGGCGCCAGAAGCGCTCGGCCGTCTGGCCCTGGGCCAATGCCACGGCCTGGCCCATGCCGGCGCACAGCAGAAAGAGGCTGACGATGGCGCTGCGCTGCCAGGTCCAGAACGGATCGCGATAGAAGTCCTGATGGATGAGGCGGAAGAACGCCAGATCGAAGCAGAAGTGGAACACCGTCATCCACACCATGGCGACGCCGCGCAATGCGTCGAGGCGGGCATAACGCGGGGTGGCCGCAGCCACGCGGGCACCGGCGGCGGGGTCAGGACTTGCAATGGAAGGGGGAACCGGCGCATTCATCGGGCCGCAGTCTACCCAAGGCGGGGGCAGCAAAGAGGCGCAGCACCGTTCGATTGGGGGGCTCGAACGGTCTGGCCTTGGACCCAATTTAAAGGGTCAAGCCTGACAAATGCTTGCAGGACAACGCGGCGAATGCAAACAAGTGTGCGATTGAGACGCCGAGGCGGCATTGCGACCATGAGGGAACTGCATTCACTCAAGGTAATCCCGTGGCCCTCACCGCTCACCATGACGACCTCAGTCGATTCGCCAGCCGCACGGCTCCAGATTCTCTCGGCGACGATGCAACGCAGTCCAGCGCCGACTCATCCCGTTTCACCCCAAGCAGCGGGCCCACGGTCCGCCCGCGGGGGCCGGCACGCGCTGTGCTCTATGCCAGCTGGGTGCTCGCAGGCGTCAGCCTGACCGCCTGCGGCGGTGGCTCCACGCCGCCGCCCCCACCCACACAGACCGACATCGTCGTGGCAGACGGCAAGCCATGTGCTGTCGCCTCGGCCACCCCAAAATCGGACACCTCCAGGGTGCTGGTCAACATCGAACCCTCGGTGGTCTACACCGGTCCGGGTCCTGACGTCGGCTCCTGCGGCATTCGCCTGACCGATAGTGCCGGCACCACGGTGCCCACCCGCACCCTGCTCTCCAACCAGTCGGCCCATCCGGACGGCGGCGTGATTGGCACGCAGACCCTGCAGCCGGTGGCTGACCTCGCCGCCAACACGACCTACAGCGTCTATCGCGGCACGGAGCGCCTCTACAGCTTCACCACCGGCAAGGACAAAGCCGGCCAGCCGGTGTCGGTCACCGATCAGCCAGCGGCGATGAAGGGCCTACCCGCCAGCGTCATCATCCAGCCGGATCAGATCAACAACCTGCTGCAAGTTGTTGCGCTTCAGCTGGTGAACGATCAGGCGCTCGTCGCCAAGCTGGTCGACGAAGTGCTGAGCTTTGAACTGCCCAAGCTGGCGCATCCGGACGCCCGGTATGCGGTGCGGCTGCAGAAGATGACCTACACCAGCAGCGTGTCCGATGGTTATCCGGTGACGCTGAGCGGACTGGTCGCACTCCCGGTGAATCCGGACGGGACGCCGGTCGACTACTCCGGCATGCCGGTGCTGATCAGCCAGCGAGTCGCGCAGGACAATCACGCCGCCGCGCCCTCGTCGGCGGCCCAGGTGGGCTTGATCCCTGCGCTGCTGGGTGCGGGCAAGGGCCATATCGTCATGGCGCCTGACCTGATCGGCGTGGGCGACGCCGCCGGCCGCGAGCAGGCCTACCTCATCTCCAGGGACACCGGGGCCCAGACGCGGGACATGCTGCTGGCGCTGCGCGCCCATCTGGCGGAGCGTTATGGTGCCACCCCGTCCCAGGACCTGCGCCTGGTGGGTTCCTCCCAGGGCGGACACTCGGTCATGGCGGCCCTGCCCTACCTGACGCCGCTGTCCACGGTGAAGCTGGTCAACACCCTCGCCGGTCCGTTCGATGTGGACCGCACCTTCCACGGAGCCCTCCTGGCTCTCGGTGGTGAACCGCGTGACGCCTACGCGGCACACGGGATGCTCGACCTGGTGCCGCAGCGCCTGCGGGTCACGCTCGATGGGCTGATGGACTATCAGAACTCCCCCTACGACGCCGGCAAAGTCTTTGACGCCAATGGCGGGCTGCGGGCCGACTTCCTGGCCGACTACAAGGCCGGCAAGTACAACGACCTGCGTGCCCAGATGCGGGTGAACAGCATGGCGGCCAATTCCCAGACGTACAACGCGCCCGAAGCCAAGGTGGTGATGTACCACTTCAGCACCGATGCCCTGGTGCCGGCACAGAACACGGCGGACATGGTGTCCCGGTTGAAGGCCGGCGGCAGCACGCTGGCCTCAGTGACGCAGGCGGACTGTCGCGAGAAGTCGGTGTTGACCGCGCTGGTGCTGAAGTCCTCGGACAGTGCCATCAAGACCCACACCATCTGCGGCGCCTACCAGTACAACGATCTGGTGGCCGACCTGTAATCGGTGCGGACTGCGGGCCCGAGCGATCAGCGCGGCGTGAGCAGTTGCTGAACCCGCTGGCGGTGCAGCCCTTGCACCGCGGGCAGCAGCGCGCCGAGCGCCTGGAAGTCGAGGGACTGCATCGTGCTGGTGATGTCGCCGACCAAGTCCTTCGCTTCTTCGGCGTTGGTGACGGTCGGCCTCGCCGCTGGCGCGGACGGTCCCGACGGTGCCGACGGCTGCAGCGCCAGTTGTTGGCCCAGCGTCTGCCGCGCCTGCGCCAACCGAGGCTCCGCCTGCAGCAGTTGCCCCAGCGCCTCGCGCTGGCCCTTCACGTCCTGCAGGTTCCAGCGCTGCGGCTGCAGGGCCTCGGGGGCCGGCTCCAGCATCGCACGCACCGGCTGTCCGCTCGGGAAGCGTTTGCCTTCACCGCGCACCGTCAGGCCGTCCCTCAGGGCGGGCCATTGGGCTTCCGCCATCTGGAAGATGAGGTCCTGGCCCTGTACCACCACTTCGAGCCCGGCGGGTGCCAGGGCCTTGGCCAGCACCTGCAACTGTTCCTGCGTGCCCTCCCCCTGCAGGGTCACCGCCAGTTGCACCGGCTTGGGACTGGTGCCCTCGCCTTGCGGCACGGCTTGGCCGGGGAGTTGCAGGCGCAAGGTTTCGCGGCCGGGCTGCTGCAGCACCGCCAGATCCAGACCGCGCAGCTTGAATCGCTGACGGGCGCTGGTGTCCGGGCTCTCGGCCGCTTGCAGCTGCGCATCCACACGACCCGCGGCCGCTTCCGGACGCTGGGACCACAGCTGGCGCAATTGCTCCACCTGCTGGGTCAGCGATTCGGACGGTGAGGTGCGCCGGGCCAGCGTGTCGCTCAATCCACTTTTGACCTGCTGGACGGACGAGGCCAGCCGATCCAGATAATCCAGCCCCTGCTGCAGGCGCCCGAGGCGTTGCTGCTGGCCCGGTTGGCGGGAGATGGGCAAGTCGGCGCCAGCACGGAGGACGGTGGCGCTGTCGGCGGCTGATGCGACTGCTGTGGCGGCAGCGCCTGGCGCGCCGGTCACGATCCCGGCGGGGACTGCGGCACGCGCGTCCTGCGTATTCGGGTTGAACTCTGCGGTCTGCCTCGCGTTGACGGCCCCGCCCGCATGGACGCTCAAACTGCCGTTTGAAGTGGCGCCTGCACCGGCGCCTGGGGTAGCCCCAGCCCCACCGGACGCAGCACCGGACGCACCGCTGCGCGGCAGAAGTGGCGATGGGGTCGGGGCGAGCAGGGAGGCCATGAAGAAGACTCAGGAGATGGCGTCGAACAGGCTCAGCGCGCTGACCTTGGCATAGGCCTTTTGCGTGGCCTGCAACGCGAGGGTGTAGCTGTTGAGCCGGGTGGCGGCCTCGCCGTAGTCGATCTGGCCGATGTCCAGCGCCGCCTGCTGGTTGGAGAGGCTGACCGAGGCGTGGTTGCTGTCCAGCGTCTCCAGGATGTTCTGGCGGCCGCCGAGCTGTCCGATCTTGCCGGACACCGCATTGAGCGTCTGATCCAGCGCCGTGATCATGGCGGTGACATTGGCATGCGCACCTTCGGCCGTCACGCCAGTCGTGCCCAGTTGGCCGGTCAGTGCATTGAGCTGCTGCAGAAAGCCGCCCATCGTTTCCAGCGTCACATTGGCGGAGACGGTCATGTTGTCCGCCACGGCCACCTGCTGCGTCTGCAGATTGCCCTGGAAGGCGTAGGCGGCATCGACGGTGGGCTGATCACTCGCGGTGCCCGAAAACAGGTAGCGGCCTTCCGCATTCTTGCTGTTGGCCAGGAAGAGCAGGCTGTCATGCAGGGTCTTGAGCGATCCGGACATTGCGTTGAGGTCGTCGCCGGTATTGCCCGCGTCGGCCGCCCAGACCAGCAGGTCGCGGGTGGCTTGCAGATCGTCCTTGATGCTGTCGAGCGTCACTTCGCTGGTCTTGAGCCGGCTCTGCAGGGCACCGATGTTGTCACGGTATTGCGTCAGCGAGGCTTCCTCTCGCGACAGGCGGGCCAGGCGCAGCGTGGCGATGCTGTCGTCCGACGGCTTGAGCACCCGCTTGCCGGACGCCATCTGCTGCATCACATGCGTCAGGCCTTCATTGGCGGCCTGCAGCGCACTGTTCATCGTCGTGTGGTACTGATTGCTGGCGATACGCATGAGAGTCTCCCGGATCAACCCAGCATGGCCAGGGTGCTGTCGAACAACTGATTGGCCACGGCCACCACCTTCATGTTGGCCTGATACATCTGCTGGTATTGCATCAGGCTGATGGCTTCTTCGTCGGTATTGACGCCGCTGCTGGATTTCCAGTTTTCTTCGGCCTGGTCCCGCACCGTGGTGGCGGTGGTCTGAGAGGCCTGGTTCAGGCTGCTCGCCACCCCCAGCTTGCCCACCAGTTGGGTGAACACGTCGCCCAGCACCACATTGCTGGTGCCGATGGCGGCGCCCTGGGTGTCGAACGTGGTCATGGTCAGCGTCTTGTTCTTCAGGCCGACCAGGGCCGTCAGGTTGCCGCTGTCACCGCTGACGGTGGGGCTGCTGGAGAAGGCCAGATTGGCGGCGGACAGTCCGGTCAGCTTGAGCCGGCCGGACGTGGTGTCGAACAGCGGCTGGCCGGGCGTTGCCGCGGGCGGCGCAAAGCCGGCAGCCAGCTGCGTATTGAAGGCATTGCCCAGGCCCAGCGCCAGTTCCGAGACGGTGCTCGCCATCGGCGTCAACACCTGTTTCTGCAGGTCGGCCAGACCGCCGAGTTGCCCGCCCAGGCCCACGCCGGAGAAGGTGAACTGGGTACTGGCAAAGCGGATCTTGAGTTGGGCAGGACCGTCGGTCGTGACAGTGGCTGCGTCCGCCCCGACCACCAGCGGCTGACCGCCCTTGAGCGAAATGCTCTTGGCGCCATCCGGCGTCTCCACCACCTGCAGGCTCAGCAGCTCGGACAGCGCCTTGATTTTTTCGTCGCGGGCATCTTGCAGCCCAGCGTCGTTGACGCCAGCGCTGCGGCCGGCGGAGATCTGCTTGTTCAGCAGCGCGATGTCGGCGGTCAGCGTATTGACCTGGCTCACCACCCCGTCCCGCTGGGAGGCGATGGCGCTCTGCTGATTGGCAAACAGTTGCTGCAGGCTGTCAAAACGCTTGACCAGGCCATCGGCGGCGGTGATCACTGCTTCGCGCAGCGGGCCGGACTCGGGCTGCACGCTGGCGGCGTTCAGCGCTGCGAAGAACTGGTCAATGCCCTCATTGATATTGGCCGTGTCGTCCGACATCACCTGTTCCAGCTGCGTCAGATAAGCCTGCCCGGCCTTGTACTGCCCGAGGTTGCTGGTGGCCTGCCAGAGCTGCAGATTCTTGTAGCCATCCGAGAAGCGCAGCAGGGAGGACACCTGCACGCCGGCGCCGCCGCGGGGCGTCTCCAGGGACCCCAGCAGCACGCCCTGGCGGGTGTAGCCCGGTGTCATCGCATTGGCGACGTTCTGGCTGGTGGCGTTCAGGGCTGCCTGGGCGGCCAGGGCACCGGTCAGGCCATTCAGGATGATGCTCATGGCTGGAATGAAGGCAGTTGGGTGGAAAAGGTGACGACGTTGCCGCGCGTCCCGGCAGGGGGACTGGGAACGGTCACTGCTCCTTCGTGGAAGGCGACCGGGCGGTGCCTTCACTTAAATGCGGCAACACCTGTTTGAGCATCAGGTCGGCGATGCCGAAGGCGCGTTGTTGGGCCAGGGCATCGGCGACCAGTCCGTCGGCCAGGTCCAGCATGTCCTGGTTGACCCGCTGGCGCTCGGCGCTGTCCTCATCTGCCAGGGCCCGGGTACCGGAGCGCATCTGGCTAATCATCTGTTTGATGAAAAACGCCTCGAACTTCACTGCGGCGTCGGTGGCCTGGGCCTTCACCCGGGCTTCGGGATCAGGCGCAGCGTCAAGCGGCAGGGGGCTGCTGTGCGGCAGATCGATCATGGCGGTGTCCGTCCTCAAATGACCTGAAGTTCGCCTTCGATGGCGCCGGCCTGGTCCAGCGCCTGGAGGATGGCCATCAGATCATCGGGATTGGCGCCGATGCTGTTGACCATATCCACGATCGATTGCAGGGAGGTTCCTGCGGGCCAGCGGAACATGCGGCCGTCGCCTTGATCCACGCGGACCTGGGACTGGGGCACGACCTGCGTCTTCCCCTGGCTGAGCGGATTGGGCTGACTCACTTGCGGCGTTTCGCTGATCACCACCTTGAGCGACCCATGCGACACCGCGGCGGCCCGCACCTTCACCCCATCGGCGATCACCACCGTGCCGGTGCGCGAATTGAAGATCACGCGCGGCAGCGGCAGGGCTGCGTCCACGCTCATGCCTTCCAGCCGGGCCACGAAGGCGACCCGTTCCGTTGCCGATGCGGGCGCGCGCACTGTGACGCTGGTGCCGTCGCGGGTGGCGGCCGTTTCCGGGCCGAAGCGTTCATTCACTGCATTGACGATCTTGGTGGCGGTCTCAAAGCTCGGGCGCTTCAGGTTCAGCACCACTTCGGGCCGCGTACTGAAATCCGACTCGATCTCCCGCTCAATGCTGGCGCCATTGGGCACCCGACCGGCGGTGGGCGTATTGACCGTCACGCTCGATCCGCTCTGGCCCTGCGCATTCAGTCCGGTCACCACCAGATTGCCTTGCGCCAGCGCATACACTTCGCCGTCCGCGGCGTGCAGCTCAGTCAACAGCAGCGTCCCGCCACGCAGGCTCTTGGCATCGCCCAATGACGACACCGTCACATCGATGGTCTGCCCGCGCCGATATCCACTGGGAAACGCAGCGCTAACCATCACGGCGGCCACATTGCGCGACTTGGCCTCAGTTCGTTCCGGCAGCTTCACACCGAATTGCTTCAGCAGATTGCCCACCGACTGCCCGGCGAACTTCACCTGGGTGCTATCGCCGCTGCCATTCAGGCCGACCACCAGTCCATAGCCGAGCAACTGGTTCTCGCGCACGCCTTCGACATTCACCAGTTGGCGAATGGATTGCGCGGCCTGCGCGCTCACACCGCAGGCCAGCAGCACCATGCACAACAGAATTCGTTTCATCCCTGTCTCCAAAAACGACAGCACTCTCATGACTCAGCACGTCTCAGCCCGTCGCAAACTCGGCGACTCACCGGATGCAGCGCTCACCCAACCAAACCTTAGGCCGCGCGACTTCTGGACGCGCGTGCATCTGCCACGACTGCCCAGGTCTTGATGGGGGACAGGGCACGCCTCGCACACAGAGGAAGCGGCATTTCGAGGACTCACCCCGCCACCACGTCAAAGAAGTATTTCTCCCCTCCCCCACCAAGCTCGGTGGTGGTGGGAGGGAGGGGATTGGGGCCCTGTTTCCGTCAGTATTAGGAATGAATGACCAGCGTAGCTGGGCACGGGGGACTGAGCTCGGACACAAACAGTC
>CBIHOT010000089.1:0-12195 GCA_966211495.1 uncultured Roseateles sp.
AGCAACGACTTCGCTCCGGCCGGCCCTGACCCCTTTTCCCTCCATGTCCCTTCTGCCCAGCTTCGCTGGTAATTCATTCCTAATACTAACGGGAAAAGGGGCCAGGGCAGGCCTGCGCAAAGCCGTTGACGTTGCACCGTGGCAGGCGTGGCAGGCGTGGCAGGCGTGGCAGGCGTGGCAGGCATGGCGGGCCTGGCGGGCCTGGCGGGTGTGAGGGCGGGAGGGGCTGTGATGGGCGTCCTCTAGAATGCTGGCTGTCGATTTCTCAGCTGCGGTAAACATCATGAGCCTGCATAAAGTCACCCCCGGTCCGAAGGCCCCCGAACAGTTCAACGTCGTCATCGAGATTCCGATGAACGCCGATCCGATCAAGTACGAAGTGGACAAGGAAAGCGGCGCCCTGTTCGTCGACCGCTTCATGACCACCGCCATGCACTATCCGTGCAACTACGGCTACGTGCCCCAGACCCTCGCAGACGACGGTGACCCGGTCGACGTGCTGGTGATCACTCCGTTCCCGCTGACCCCCGGCGTGGTGGTGACCTGCCGCGCCATCGGCATGCTGGACATGGACGACGAAGCTGGCGGCGACGCCAAGCTGCTCGCCGTGCCCACCACCAAGATCCTCCCGATTTACGAGCACTGGACCAAGCCCGAAGACATCAACCAGATGCGCCTGAAGGCCATCCAGCATTTCTTCGAACACTACAAGGACCTCGAAGCCGGCAAGTGGGTCAAGGTCAAGGGCTGGAAGGGCCCCGAAGAAGCCAAGGCCGAAATCACCAACGGCATCGCCAACTACGCCAAGGCCCAACAAGCCTAAGCCCCCCTGTTCTGCCCGTCCCCGGGCAGACCCCCACCAAGGCGCCTACGGGCGCCTTTGTCATGTCCGCCCCCCTGTGGCGGGCCTCCCGGCCCTTGTTCACCAACTGGATCACGGAGTGAGCTACCAGTCGCGCACAATGACTCAACCCCGGGCAGTTTGAGCACTGCCACCAGAACCGCTCCCCATAGATCCGGACTACCGGACCGGAGCCGTTCAGGAGTCGGAACGGTCCAAAACATCAGGGAAGAGACAGATGGTGAACGATCATGGCGTGACAGCGCGGCGCGACGGCTTCGAGCCCCGGTCGTCTTCGCCCCACCCGCAATCCCAGGACACGCGGCCTGCGAGCGCCCGGCCGTTCCGCATCTTTCACCTGTCCGATGTGCATTTCGGCAACCACTTCGACGAGTCGGTGTGGAACTACGTGGGCGAACTGGCGCGGCGCGAGCGGCCGGACCTGGTGGTCTGCACCGGCGACCTGGTGGATCACGGCGGTCTGTTCATGCTGGCCGCCGCCCGTCAGGAATTCAAGGCGTTCACCGATCAGCTGAGCGCCATGAACGCCAGCGAAGGCTCGCCCCGGCAGGTGCAGTTGCGCTGCGTGCCGGGCAATCACGACTGCGGCCCCTTCGGCAACCTGAAGTTCCGGCCGTTCTCGACCAATTTCGGCGCCGTGTTCGGACCCGGTGCCTTTGGCCTGCCGGCCGGCATGCCGTCGTATCTGGCCTACCGGCGCAGCTCGTTTCCGGTGCGCTGCCTCATGCGTCTGCGCATGACCCCCGCGCTCTACGCCCGCAAGTGGTGGACGGCCGCGAAGCGCTTCCTCGCTCGTGAAGAGAGCGGCTATCGGCTGGACCTGCTGCGCAGCGACGACCCCCAGGAAGTCGTGCTGGTCTATCTGGACAGCAATGACTCGATGCGTCTGGCCACCGGCAATGTGAATGCGCGCGAAGTCACCAAGCTCAAAGCACTGATGCTGAACCTGCGCGAAGCCCAGGGCGCGCGGCCCTTCGTGCCCCGCATCGCCTTGCTGCATCACCATCCGCTGCCGATTCCCGAAGCGTCCATCGCCGAAGGCCTGACGTCGTTCGAGCCCTTCCTCGTGCTGCGCAACGCCGGGCTGGTGCTGAAGGAACTCAACAAATGCGACGTGGACCTGATCCTGCACGGCCACAAGCACTACGCCGCTTTCGGCCGCCTGGGTTATTCCATCGACCATCACACCGAAGGCGAAATCGCCGTGCTGGCCGCCGGCAGCGGCGGCGTGACGCATTCGGAGTCGGGCCGCAACTCCGTCAACCTGATCGACATCCTCGAAACCGGACGGATGTCGTTCCGCTCGATTCATTTCGGCGCCGGAGGTGGTGCGCCGGTGCATGAAATCGCGCGCGGGAAGAAGGAAATTCACGGCATCGAGATGCACAAGGCCCGCGTCCATCGTCGCGCCGCCGAGCGTCAGGGACAGTGGATCGAGACGGTCCGCCATGCCGTCGGCGTGGACGCGACCGGCGTGGCCGTGGTGCAGCAGGACGTGACCCAGCATTGGTTCGAGCGGCCGCTGCCGATGCAGGTGGTGCCGGTGGTGTGCTCGGTGTCGCTGGGGCGCATCTCCCACAACACCATCGAGCTGAGCGAGGGATCCAAGAGCGCCGGCTATCAATGGGTGAACCGCCCGCAAGGACCGGTGCAGCGCGTGCGCGCCGGCATCCATGTGGGACGGCGCCTGACCGGACCCGCGCTGGATTACGGCTACCGCTACAAGTGCTTCAACACCTATGCCATCACCCGCTGGGAAACCGTCGCCGCCTGCGAGCGGGAATCGATGCAGCGGGCACTGGCGGCGCCCGGTCAGCCCCGGCGCCCTCGCGTGCGGCTGGCCGAGCTGGAGGTGACGTCCTATGTGGTGCGGGCGCCCCTGCGGCAGCTGGTGTTTCGCGTGCAACTGCCGGGCGGTCAGTATCCGATCAAGCCCTTCGTGCAGGTGATGCGGTGGAGCACCTATCCGGCCACCCCGCTGGACGAGCATCTTCAGTTCCATGAACACGGCACCGACGGCGAATGGGTCAACGACGCCGAACTGACCGCCCATGAGGCCGGCCATCTCTCGCAGATCGGCGAGGATGTGTGGGAACTGCGGGTGAGCTATCCGATGGTGGGCCACCGTTATGACGTGCGCTGGCGCGTCGAGCCGTTCCGCCCGCAGGTGACGCTGCAGGACACGACACGCATCCGCGGACGCACGCTGGCGATGCGCGCGACCTTGCTCAGCCGCGAGACGATGGCAGCGTATGAAGGACCGCTGCGCGCCTGGGAAAGCGAGTTCCGCGATGTGCTGAACAGCATCGGCACCGGCGACCGGGTGCTGGACGATGTTGAGATCGCGATGTTCACCTACGACGAGTCCCGCCACGACCTGGTGCAGACGCTGGTGCTGGCACCCGGCAAGGACGAAGTGGTGCCGCACCATCCGCTGGTGGTGCCGCTCGGCGAGGGCGTGATCGGCGCGGCGTTCAAGCGCTCGCTGCCGGTGATGTATGTGGACCCGCAGCTCAGTGGCAGCCAGCATGAGGCGGCTTATCTGTATTCGGAAGAGAACGCCGGAGCGGCGATGGTCGCCACCCGCTGGAAGTATGTGCTGGCCTTTCCGCTGTCGTCCTACTCCGCCGGTGTCACACCGGACTGGGGACCGCACACCACGGTGGGCGTGCTGACGCTCTCGTCCGAACGCCTGGACAGCGGGCTGGTCGAACTGGTGGGGCCAATGTCCTCCCTGGCGGACGGCTTCGCGGCTGCGGAGCCGTGGGGATTGGGCGCTGCGGGAGAAGTCCTGTCGCCCGACGATTCGTCGCTGACCGCCGCTGTGGATGACGATGGCAACGGGGACAGCGAGCCCCCGCTGCGCCGCGACCTGGGCAAGGTGCTGTGGGTCTGCGCCCACCTGCTGGTGGATTACCTGCCCGAAAGTCCGGAATCCTCAAGTTCCGTTGCCGCTCGCGACTTGCTGAATGCGCCCTGACTGCTAAACTTTGAACACTTTCGGAGCGCTTATGGCATTTGTTCGAACTACGGGCGGGTTGCTGCAGTTGCAGTCGCACAAGCTGACGAATGCAGACCTTCGTCAAGCGGCAGACTTCGCACGTCAGGTGCTGAAGAAGCCGGAGCTGAGCGACCGCATTCTGGCGGCCCAGCGCAAGCAAGGCACAGCGCAGGCCAAACCGGCCGCGGCCACCGTTTATCCGCTGTCCCGCCGCACCGATCGTCAGGCCCCCGTGCTGGACGATCTCGATGCGTTTTCCCCGGAGCTGTTCCGCGCGGCTTGAGCGAGCCTTCGTTCGTCCGCGGAGCGCAGGGCGCTGGCCGCAGCGCTCGAGCGTGAGACTCATCACTTCGTGGCGCCCGCCAGGCGCGATGTCAGCGCCTCCAACTCCTTGCTATGCAGCAGGTCGATGCACTTCATGGTGTTGAATTGACCTGGGACGGCGCCGCCGTAGACCCGCTTTGCATAGCGGTCGGCGAGCGCTCGTAACGGCTCATAAGACTCGATCGGAAGCTTTCCAAACTCCATGTAGGCGCTTGCCGTTGCGCTCGCATCGTCTTTGAGCTCTTGGGTCTTGGCAACCTTCGCCAGACACACGCTGAACGTCCAGTTCTTCAGCAACACCTTTTGAGAGTAGCGTGCTGTCGCAGGCTGATCTGCGGTCGCGCTTTCCGTCTGGGCTTGAGCCATCACGGAGAGCGAGAAGAGAGCTGCAGCAAGCAGATGTTGTTTCATCGCAATGTCTGAATGGAAGCACACTCAGAGGGTTGAGTGCCTCAAGCTGTCCCAGCGCTACCCGCCTTGAACGGCTGATGCCGCTCCAGCTCATCGATGTATTCACCCATCGCATCGCCCTCACGCGCGAGGAACTCCGCCACCGCTTCGCGGAACTGCGGATGCGCCAGCCAGTGGGACGAATGGGTGGACACCGGCAGCAGCCCGCGCGCCATCTTGTGCTCCCCCTGCGCGCCTCCTTCAAACCGCTGCCATCCATTCGCCAGACACCAGGCCAGTGGCTGGTAGTAGCACGCATCGAAATGCAGGTTCGGGATGTAGCGCGTCGCTCCCCAGTAGCGCCCATACGCGGCCCGCTGGCCTTCGTCGATGGCCACCAGTGATGCCGCGACTCGCTCTCCCTGCTGATCCCGCGCCACAAACATCAGCCACTGCTCCGGCAGGTCTCTCGCCATGCGGGCAAAGAAGTCGCGTTTTAGATAGGGCTTGTTGCGATGCGCCAGGTAAGTCAGCGTGTAGCACTCGTAGAAGAAGTCCCAGTCCTCCTGGGTGATGGCGCCGCCGCGCAGCGCCTCGAAGCGGATGCCCGCCTCCGCCACCTTGCGCTGCTCCTGCTGGATCTTCTTGCGCTTCTCCCGCTGCAGCGTCTGCAGATAGTCGGCAAAGCTGCGGGGCGTGCCGTCCCCGGTCCAATGGAACTGCACCTGCTGGCGCGCCAGCCAGCCGTCTTCCGCCAGCGCGGCCTGATCCTTCGGGTCGCCAAACAGCACATGCACCGACGACAGCTCCAGCCGCTGCGTCAGCGCACGCAGACCCTTCACCAGCCAGGCCCTTGCCTCATCATCCCGCGCCAGCAGCCGGCTGCCGGGCACCGGTGTGAAGGGCACCGCCACCAGCAGCTTGGGGTAGTAGTCCAGCCCATGTCGCTGGTAGGCGTCGGCCCAGGCCCAATCAAACACATATTCGCCGTAGGAGTGGCTCTTCAAATAAGCCGGACAGGCGGCCAGCAGTTCGTCGCCGTCCCACACACTCAGGAACTGGGCTTGCCACCCTGTTTTGGCGACCGCCGACCCGGACGCCTGCATCGCCCGCAGGTACTCCAGACGCATGAACGGGGAGGGCAGCGGCGAAGACGCCAGCAGGCCGTTCCAGGCCTCCAGCGGCAGCGCGGACAGGTCGTCATCGACGCGAATGAGGGGAGCGGCGGTGGAGGTGGTGGTCATGCAGCCAAGGTGAGTGTCCGGAAATCTTAGAGCCAACCCAAAACCCCCCGCTTTGATGGCAGGATGTGCATCATGCAAGCGACGTCTTCTTCCAGCTTCGACAACCTCTACCTGCACGATTTCGCCCGGCTCGCCGTGGGGGTTCCCGTCTGCCGCGTGGCGGACCCGGCCTACAACGCCGAGCAGACGGCCCAACTTCTGGTCCAGGCCGCGCAGGAGGGTGCCGCCCTGGTGGCCTTCCCGGAACTGGGCCTGGCCGCCTACACCAGCGACGATCTGTTCCATCAGCGCGCCCTGCTCGATGGCTGCGAGGCCGGTCTGGCGCATCTGCTGGCCGTCTCCCGGGATCTGCCCACCATCGCCATCGTCGGCCTGCCGCTGCGGGTGGAGCACCGCCTCTTCAACTGCGCCGTGGCGCTGCATCGCGGCCGCCTGCTGGCCGTCTGGCCCAAGACCTATCTGCCCAACTACGGCGAGTTCTATGAGGCCCGCCAGTTCAATGCCGCCGATGAAGCTCTGAGCACCGAGATCGAGCTGCTCGGCCAGCAGGTGCCCTTTGGCACCCGGCTGGTGGTGCAGGCGCAGGATCTGCCCCTGCTGCGGGTGCATGTGGAAATCTGCGAGGACGTATGGACCCCGATCCCGCCCTCGTCCTATGCCGCCATGGCCGGCGCCACGGTGCTGGTGAACCTGTCCGCCTCGAATGTGACGGTGGGCAAGGCCGGCTATCGCCATCAGCTGGTGTCGCAGCAATCGGCCCGCTGTCTCGCGGCCTATGTCTACACCTCCGCCGGCGCCGGCGAGTCCAGCACCGATCTGGCCTGGGACGGGCAGGCCCTGATCTACGAAAACGGCAGCCTGCTGAGCGAGGCTGAGCGCTTCGTGCGCCGCGCCCAGTTGCTGACTGCCGACGTGGACCTGGAGCGCCTCTCCCGCGAGCGCATGCGGCAGACGAGCTTTGGAGATTCCGTCCGCCATCACGCGCCGCTGCTGAAAGAATTCCGGACGGTGCGCACGGCCCTGGGACTGGACCTGTCGGAGCCCTTGCCGCTGCGTCGTCGCATTGAGCGCTTCCCGTATGTGCCCTCGGACCGCACCCGCCGCGACGAGCGCTGCAATGAGGTCTTCAACATCCAGGTGCAGGCGCTGGTGCAGCGGCTGGTGTCCAGCGGCATCCACAAGCTGGTGCTGGGGGTCTCCGGGGGCCTGGACTCCACCCATGCGCTGCTGGTGGCCGCCCGTGCCATGGACCTGATGGGCTGGCCTCGCACCAACATCCTGGGCGTGACGATGCCCGGCTTTGCGACCAGCACCCGCACCCGCGATCAGGCGATGCGCCTGATGGCCGCCATCGGCTGCGAATCGCGCGAGATCGACATCCGTCCGAGCTGCACCCAGATGCTGGCCGATCTCGGTCATCCGTATGCCAGGGGTGAAGCGGTCTACGACGTGACCTTTGAAAATGTGCAGGCCGGCGAGCGCACCAGCCATCTGTTCCGGCTGGCCAATCACACCGGCGCGCTGGTGCTGGGCACCGGGGATCTGAGCGAACTGGCCCTGGGCTGGTGCACCTACGGGGTGGGGGATCACATGTCCCACTACAACGTGAATGCGTCGGTGCCCAAGACGCTGATCCAGTACCTGGTGCGCTGGGTGGCGGAGACCGAGCAGCTCGGCGGCCAGGGCAAGACGGTGCTGCTGGACATCCTGGGGACCGAGATCAGCCCGGAACTGGTGCCGCAGGACGGTAAGAGCAGCAGTGGTTTGCAGAGCACCGAGTCAGCCATCGGGCCCTACGAACTGCAGGACTTCAACCTGTTCTACACCATTCGCCAGGGCTGCTCGCCCGCCAAGATCGCCTTCCTGGCCCGTCATGCCTGGGGCGACCGGGAGATGGGCGACTGGCCGGACGGCGAGCATGTCCGGCGCAATGAGTATCCGCTGGCGGAGATCAAGCGGGTGCTGCGCATCTTTGTGCAGCGCTTTTTCAAGGGCAGTCAGTTCAAGCGCAGTTGCGTGCCGAACGCACCGAAGGTGGGCAGCGGCGGTTCGTTGTCGCCGCGCGGTGACTGGCGGGCGCCGAGCGACTCGGAAGCCAGCGTCTGGCTGGCCGACCTCGACCGGATTCCTGATTGATGGTTTCGCCGGGGTTCCGTGCTTAAATCACAGACAGTTCTTCCCCTCTCTCGGAGTTCGCGATGAAACAGATCACCGCCATCATCAAACCGTTCAAGCTCGACGAAGTGCGCGAAGCGCTGGCTGAAGTGGGCGCCTCGGGCCTCACCGTCACCGAAGTCAAGGGCTTCGGCCGTCAGAAGGGCCACACCGAGCTCTACCGCGGCGCGGAATACGTCGTGGACTTCCTGCCGAAGGTGAAGGTCGAAGTCGTGGTGAAGGACGAGGACGTCGAGCGCAGCATCGATGCCATCCTCAAGGCCGCCAAAACCGGCAAGATCGGTGACGGCAAGATCTTCGTCACCCCGGTGGAGCAGGTCATCCGCATCCGCACGGGTGAAGAGGACGAAGCGGCCGTCTAACCAGCAGCGGGCAGGTCACCCGCGGGAAGGTCACCCGCGCGAAGGACGGCCGAGGGAGGACGCCCGTCGCGGCGGCTCCCTCGCCTGCGCTGCGCTCCCTGCTTAGATCTGCGCCCGCACCAGCGGCGCCAGGTGTTGCCACACCGCGGCGATCCAGATGCCGCCACACAGCAGCAAGGCCAGCAGCACCGCCGCGCTGGCGATGTCCTTGGCGCGCTTGGACAGCTCATGCAGCTCGAAGGACACGCGGTCGATGGCCGCCTCCACCGCTGAATTGAGCAGCTCCACGATCAGCACCAGCACCAGAGACCCCAGCAGCAGGGCCACCTGGACCCAATCCCGTCCCAGCCAGAAGGCCAGCGGCGTGGCGACGATGGTCAGCCAGATTTCCTGCCGGAAGGCGCTTTCGCCCAGGTAGGCGGCGCGCAGGCCGGCCCAGGAATAGCCGGCCGCATGCAGGATGCGGTCCAGGCCGGTGCGGCCTTTATGGGGATTGCTCATGTCGATCAGGGAAGGGGTCAGGACGGGTCGCCCACCGGGGTGGCCCCCGGCTTTGGTTTGGGCACCGGTCGTTGGGTGATGATCTGCGTGCCGGCCAGCACGTCATGCAGGAACTGCCGGCGCGGATGCAGCCGGGCGATCAAGAGACAGGCCAGCAGGTTGCCCAGCAGCGCGGTCCAGATGGCACCGGCACTGTGGCTCCATCCCATGACGCCGATGGTGACCAGCGCCGGCAGGAACCACAGCCAGGCCAGCAGGTAACGCATCACCGCGCGCATCGGGCTGACCGGCGCGCCGTTCAGATCCACCAGCCGCAAATGCCAGGTCTTCTGCGCCAGGGTCTGACCGCCGCGGCACCAGAACCAGATGAAATACAGCCCGATGACCACGAAGCAGGCCGCTTGCAGGCCATGCTGTCCCTTGAGGGCATGGCGCTGATCGGTCAGGGGGGAATAGATGAGTGCCGTGAGCACCACCACACCAAACAGCAGCACGCCTTCATAGAGGAAGGCGGCCATTCGCCGCCTCAGGCTGGGCGGGGCGGAGTCTTGCGGCTGCGTCATCCGGCCAGTTTAGCGGCTGGCGTCGCCCGCCTCGCTGCTGCGCGCGGGCACCGGCAGCAAGGTTTGCGGATTCAGATGTCCTTCGCGCGGGGAGCGCAACGGGCGGACCGAGCCTGCGGCCTCGTCGCTGCGTCCGCGGATGCCGGGCAGCGGTGCCTGCAGTCGCTGGGTGAGCAGCACCGTGCTGGTACCGGGGCGCGCCAGCATGACGGTCGGACCGCTGGTGCTCAGCGTGAGCGGCGGCGGCAGGCCGGCGCCGGTCGCGGGAGCAATCAGAGCCGACAGGGTGCCCGGATGAGCCTCCGCCTTGCGAGCGCCGTCCTTGCTGGGGCGCTGTTCCGAGGCCTTCTCGGCTGCACGCTCGGCCAGACGTTGACGGGTCTCCGGTGAGAGGGCCTGATAAGCCTCCCACTTGGCCTGCAGGCGCGAGGCCTGTTCTTCGGAACGCAAGTCGCCTGCGTACTGGTAGCCGATCCGCGCCTTTTGACGCTCGGCCGGGCTCATGCGGGTCCAGGCCACCATGCGCTCACGCAGGCGCTGCTGATGTTCAGGGGACAACTTCGGATAACGCGCGGCGATTTCCAGCCATTTGCCCTTGAGCGCGCTGTCGAGGCGGTCCCACTCCGGCTGCAGGGGTGCCAGGCACTCTTTCTGCGCGGGCGTCAGGGAGGCCCAGCTGGGGCTCAGGAGGCTGGAGGCGCCGGCGGCAGCGGTCTTGTTGCCGCTGGCGGCCGTCTGGGTGTGGCTGGCGGCCCGGGCGGGCGCCGAGGCGGCCGCAGGCGCAGAAGCGGCACCCATGGGCACCGCATCAGCCGTTGCCGAAGCGGCCAGGGCCGGCTGACTCTGCGCCCTGGCAGCGTCCGTCATCGCCAGTGCAGACAAGGACACCGCCGCGGCCAGAGCCAGCGGCGCCAGATCCAGGGAAAGCGCCCTCACTCTTTGGTCTCTTCGGCGTTGGGGTCGCTCGGATTGTTGGGATCCGCCTGGTTTTCGTTCAGGTATTCACGGAAGCCCGGATCGCTGTAGGCCGCCGGGGGCAGCGGCTTGGACAGGAGATCGGTGTCCAGCTCGGCCGCGCTGCGGATCTGCTCGTACCACTGGCTGTGCTGGATCAGCAGCAGCCCGCCGACCAGCAGGGCGATGGGCAGCAGGGCTGCCGCCTTCAGCCAGCGCGGGGTGCGGTCGCCGCCGCCCAGGGCCAGAGTGCCGCCGCCGGTGGCCTGCACCGTGGTGGCTGCCGCCGCCGGCTGGGCGGCCCGTGCCGCGATCGCTTTGGCGAGTGCTTGCTCACGCGCAAAGCGAAGCCGTTCCTGGATGTCACCGGAGAGGGTTTCGCTATGTTCGGTCAGGCCGGCGGACACCCGCAGGCCAAAACGGGCCATGCGAGCGTCCAGCTCCTGTGGGAGCGGCGTCGTTGGCGAGGTCTTGTTCATAGCGTAATTCCCTTGGCTTTCAGCGTTTTGGCCAGCGCATGCACGGCGCGGGAGCAGTGTGTTTTCACACTGCCCTCCGAGCAGCCCATGACCGCGGCCGTTTCCGCAACATCGAGTTCTTCCCAGTAACGCAGCAAAAAGGCTTCCCGTTGACGCGCGGGCAGCGCTGATACTTCTTCGTCGATCAAAGCCAGGATCTGGCCTCTGGAGACTTCGTCCGCCGCGGAGAGTGCGCCCATCGCGCCATCCCGCGTTTCAAGGGTTTCCAGCAGGTCGAAGTCGTCCGACGGGTCGGCTCCTTCGAAATCCGAGAGGTTGCTGAACACCGCATTGCGGGTCTTCTGGCGGCGGAACCAGTCCATCGTCGCATTCGAGAGGATGCGCTGGAACAGCATCGGCAATTCCTCCGCCGGCCGGTCGAAATATTTTTCGGCCAGCCTGATCATGGCGTCCTGGACGATGTCCAGTGCCGCATCCTCATCCCGTACGAGATAGACGGTGCGTTTGAAGGCACGTTTGTCTACCGTCTTCAGAAATTCGTTGAGTTCTTTGTCTGTGGCCAAGGGCTGTCGCCACGCGGTGGCGGTCGGGCTGGCAAAACGGCGGCGATTATTGCACTCCCGGCATCGGTGCGTGGAGAGTGAGCCTTCGGCTCCCGCAAAGGCTCGTCTGGGGGTTTCCATGCATAATCGACGCTCGTACCACGCAGTATGGGTCTCAAGCTGGTTGCCCGACCCGGGCCCCCTGGTTTTTGACCGCGCCGTTCCGAGTCCGCTTCACAAGAGTGAGAGGAGGAGCACCGATGGTTTTTCGTCAGAGAAAATCTCAGAGGTTCGACATATGGAAATGTCTGCCGCGGACACCAAACGTGCAGCGATCACGGAAGCTCGCTCACAGCCGCATTCTTCTTCCGGCCCACAATCCAGTTCCGGCTCGAACGAGCTGAACGGATCCGAAATCCTGGTCCACAGCCTTCAAGCCGAAGGTGTGAAGTTCCTTTGGGGCTATCCAGGTGGCGCCGTCCTCTACATCTACGACGCGCTCTACAAGCAGGACGCCATCCAGCATGTGCTGGTCCGTCATGAGCAGGCCGCCGTGCATGCCGCCGACGGGTACGCCCGCGCCACCGGCGAGGTCGGCGTCGCGCTGGTCACGTCCGGCCCCGGGGTCACCAATGCCATCACCGGCATTGCGACGGCCTACATGGATTCCATCCCGATGGTGATCATCACCGGACAGGTCCCCACGCCGGCCATCGGCCTGGACGCCTTCCAGGAATGCGACACCGTCGGCATCACCCGGCCCATCGTCAAGCACAACTTCCTGGTGAAGGATGTGCG
>CBIHOT010000090.1:0-11162 GCA_966211495.1 uncultured Roseateles sp.
CGAGCTGGCGGCGCCGCCGCCCATGCCGATGCGCATGCCGGGGCCGCCCAGCTGGATCAGCAGCGTACCGGCCGGGAATTCAATCTTCTTGGTCAGGTCCGAGCGGATGGCGCCCACGCCGCCGGCGATCATGATGGGCTTGTGATAGCCGCGATGGATGCCATCCACCGCCTGCTCGTAGACGCGGAAATAACCACCCAGCGCCGGACGGCCGAATTCGTTGTTGAAGGCCGCGCCACCCAGCGGGCCTTCAGTCATGATCTGCAGCGGGCTGGCGATGTGCGCAGGCTTGCCGATCGGGTTCTGTTCCCAGGGCTCGCTCAGGCCCGGCAGTTGCAGGTTGGAGACCGAGAAACCGGTCAGGCCGGCCTTGGGCTTGGCGCCACGGCCGGTGGCCCCTTCATCGCGGATCTCGCCACCCGCGCCGGTCGAGGCGCCGGGGTGCGGAGAAATCGCGGTCGGGTGGTTGTGCGTTTCCACCTTCATCAGCACATGGGCGGTTTCGCTGCGGGCCTCGTACTTGGGCGCGCGCTGATCACCCGCCGCCATCCAGCGTTCGATGGCATGGCCTTCCATCACCGCCGCGTTGTCCGCGTAGGCGATGACGGTGTGCTGCGAGTTCAGCTTCTCGGTGTTGCGGATCATGCCGAACAGCGAGAGCGGTTGCGCTTCACCATCGATGGTGAACTCCGCATTGAAGATCTTGTGACGGCAGTGTTCGCTGTTGGCCTGGGCGAACATCATCAGTTCCACGTCGCTGGGGTTGCGGCCCAGGCGCTGGAAAGCGGTCACGAGGTAGTCGATTTCATCGTCCGACAGGGCCAGGCCCCAGGCGCCGTTGGCTTCGTCCAGGGCGGCGCGGCCGCGGCCGATCACATCCACATGGGCCAGCGGCTGGGCCTGCTTGTCGTCGAACAGGTGCACCGCGTCCTCGCGGCGCAGCAGCACGCTTTCGGTCATGCGGTCGTGCAGCAGCTCGGCGCAGGCCAGCAGTTCCTGCTCGGTCAGCGGCTTGGGACCACCGGTGAGGCCGGCGGTGACGGTGCTCAGCAGCCCGCCCTTGAGGGTCAGGCGGTATTCGGTGACCCGCTCGACGCGGTGGATGTCCAGGCCGCAGTTGTGGGCGATGTCGGTGGCCTTGGAGGCCCAGGGGCTCAAAGTGCCCAGGCGCGGGGCGGTGACGATCAAGGCGCCATCGCTCGGGCCTTCGTAGGCGTCGCCATAGTTCAGCAGCGCGGCGAGCTTGCCCTGGCTGGCGTCATCCAGGGCGGTGTCGGTCCACACCCAGTGCACATGGCGGGCGTGCACGGCGGTGATGCGGTCACTCACGGCCTGCAGGCGCGCCAGCAGCGCCGTGGCCCGGAATGCCGAGAGGGCATTGCCCCCCTCGAAGTGAATCAGATGCTTGGAGGAGGTGGTGCTGGCCATGAAGCTGGTCTCTGAAGGTCTGGCGCCGTGGGGGGTCGCGGCGGAGAACTGTCGATTGTAGCCAGGGCGGAAGGGTTCTCCCCTAGCGTATCGATGGGGTCCATAGCCCGCCGGGCGCGGAATGAAAAAAGGCCATCCGCAGGGGATGGCCTTGGAACGCGATTCAGTCGATCCATGCAGCGCCATCAGCGCAGCGGGATCAACGCCGCATCAACGCAGCCGCATCAACGCAGGAAACGTCCACGCGGGTCGATGATGGCGATGTCCGCATAGGTGGCGCCGGTGTGGTCGTTCGGGCTGAACGAGATTTCCAGGCCACCCAGGTCGTACTTGCCCATGCCGTTGAGGGCGCGCGTCACGCTGGCGCGGTTCACATCCTTGCCGGCACGCTTGAGGGCTTCCACCAGCACCTTGGCGGAGGCAAAGCCTTCCATGATCGCCGGGGTGACGATGCCGCCGCTCTCCGGCGCCTTCTTCACCAGGTCGGTGATCTCACGCACCATCGGCATGGTCATGGTCCGCTCGTTCGGGAAGACCTGGGACACGATCACGCCGGCGGCGTTTTTGTCCAGCAGTTGCAGGAAACCGGCGGAGGCATTGTTCGACAGGGTCGAGACCATCGCGCGGGAACCGGCGGCGCGCATGCCGTTGATGCAGTCAGCCACCAGTTGCTGGGAACCGATGAACAGCACCACTTGCGGGTCGGCGGCCATCACCTGCTTGATCAGGTTGGGCGTGTCCGGCTTTTCACGATCAAAGGTCAGGTGGGCGACCGGCTTGACCTTCTGGTCGACCAGGCCCTTGAGTGCGCCGGTGGCCGCATCGGTGCCGAAGGTGTCGTTCACCTGGACCAGCGCAATGCGCTGGTTGCCCATCTCCAGCAGCAGTTGCACCGCACGCTCGGCTTCACGCTGGTAGGTGGAGCGGACGTTGAAGATGTAGGAGTGCACCGGCTTGTGCAGCAGCATCGCACCGGTGGACGGGGCCACCAGCGGAATCTGGTACTTGTCCAGCAGCGGCATCACCGCCTGGGTGTGCGGCGTGCCGCGCGTGAGGAACAGCGCGACGGCATTCTTGTCGATCAGCGTCTGCGCATTGGCGGCAGTGCGCTTCGGATCGAAGGCATCGTCCAGGGCGATCAGCTCGATCTTCTGACCATTGACACCGCCGGTGGCGTTGACGTGGTCGATGTAGAGCTTGGCGCCCAGGTTCAGTTCCTTGACGCTGGCCGCCACCTGACCGGTGATGCCATTGGTCTGGCCCACGACGATCTGGGCCTGCGCGCTGAATGCAGCGCTCATCAGCCCCGCCACCAGCGCGGTGGTCGGAAGCACGGAGGCCAGCAGACGGCCGAAGGATGAACGGTTTTTCATTCTGATAATTCCTGCCGACGGGCCAGCCTCTTTAGGCTACCTCGCGGCGAGTGTCCCCGAATGCCGACCGTCCCCCTTCTTGTGGAAGGCGGATCCCGGGTCGGCGCCTAGCGCTAACCCGGTCCCTCAAATGAGGGGGTTAACGCCCCGCGCGCATCTTATCCACGATGGCCTGTACCCGTCCCACCAGAGACCCGGTATCGATCGACGTATTGATGCGATTTTTCAACAATTGCCGCCCTGCCACCCAGACATCCGTGACATGTTCACGACCGGCCACATACGCCAGTTGCGCGTCCGCGTGATAGACCGGCTGGCATTCCAGGGCCTCCAGCGAAACGGCCACCACATCGGCCTGCTTGCCGGCTTCGAGCGTGCCCAGATCGTGCGCGCGGCCCATGGCCTTGGCGGCACGCACCGTCGCCATCTCCAGCGCGGTACGGGCGGAGACGGTCAGCGGGTCACCGGTGGAGCCCTTGGCCAGCAGCGCGGCGGCACGGATCTCGGTGAACATGTCCTGGCGGTTGTTGGAGGCGGCGCCGTCCGTGCCCAGCACCGTGTTCACACCGGCCGCTTCCAGCGCCTTCACCGGGGCGATGCCCGACGCCAGCTTCAGGTTGGAGCTCGGGTTGTGCACCAGGTGCACGCCCTTGGCGGCGATCAGTTCGATCTCCTGCGGGGACAGATGCACCATGTGCACGGCGATCATGCGCTCGTTGAGCAGGCCCAGCTTGTCCAGGCGCTCCAGCGGACGCATGCCGTACTGCTTGACGCTGCCGTCGATCTCGTCCTGCGTCTCATGGATGTGGCAGTGCACCTGCAGGTCGTACTTCTCCGCCAGCTCGCGCAGCTGGGTGAAGGTGTCGTCCGAGACGGTGTAGGGCGCATGCGGTGCGCTGGTCCAGTCCAGCAGCGGCTCGCCCTTGAACTGCTCGTAGGCGGCCAGACCCTTCTGGATGTAGTCCTGGGCATTGGCGGCGTAGCCGGTGGGGAAGTCGATCACGTTGATCGAGACCCCGGCGCGCAGGCCGCTGTCCACCGCGGCACGGGCCATGGCGGTGGGGAAGAAGTACATGTCGTTAAGGTAGGTCACCCCGCCGCGGATGGCCTCGGCCGCCGACAGCATCGAGCCCTGGTAGACCCAGTCCTCGCTCACCCACTGACGCTCCAGCGGCCAGATGTGGTTGTTCAGCCAGTCCATCAGGGCCAGGTCGTCCGCCACGCCGCGCAGCAGGGACATCGCCGAATGGGTGTGGGCATTGATCAGGCCCGGGATCAGCACATGGTGCGGCAGCTCGACACGTTCGGCATCGGCGTAACGCTGCAGCGCTTCATCACGCGGCAGCACGGCGGCAATGCGGTCGCCCTCCATGGCCAGCGCATGCTGCTCCAGCACCGGGCTGCCCGGCGTCATCGTGATGAGCCAGCGCGGCAGCAGCAGCTTGACGCTAGCGGACGCTTGGGAGGCTTGTGCGGTCATGGGGAATCTCCTCAGAAAATCTCGTCGAACAGGGCCAGCACCTTGGGGGCGTCCACCGCCACACACACCTGCTGGGCCGGATGGCCGGTCCAGGCGGTGGGCTGCGACTGCTCGCCGCGCCAGTCCTGGATGGTCTGGCCGGTGGCGATGCCTTCGAGCGCCACCCGCACCGGGCCGCGTCGCAGGGTGAAGGCCTCCGGCACCAGCAGCACCGCGGCGGCGCTGGCGTCATGGGCGTAGATGCCACCGATGCTGTCGCGTGCATCGTAGAACTTTTGATAGTGGCGGGTGGCCTGCCAGAGCAGGTCGCCGGCGCCGTCGCCGCGGCCGCACAGGCGGGCCAGATCCGCCTCGCGCATGATGACTTCCTGGGTCACGTCCAGCCCGACCACGATCACCGGCCAGGGGGCAGTCAGCACTTCGTCGGCGGCTTCCGGGTCGGCCATGATGTTGGCTTCGGCCACCGGGGAGACGTTGCCGCTGTGGCCCTTCAGGCCGAAGGCGCCGCCCATCACCACCACCTGCTTCACCTTGCTGGCGATGCCGGGATCCTGGCGCAGGGCCAGGGCCAGGTTGGTGAAGGGACCCACCGCCACCAGGGTCAGCTCGCCCGGGCGTTCGTTGACCAGATCGCAGATCAGCTCATGGGCTGGACGCGGGTCGGCGGGACGGGTCGGCTTCGGTAGTTGATGGGCGATGCCCCCCAGCGCGTCGTCGCCGTGCACATGCAGGGCTCCGTCGCGACGGCGGCTGTCCAGCAAGGGGCCGGCTGCGCCCACCGCCACTGGAATGTCCAGCTTGAACAGGGCCGCCAGGCCCTGCGCATTGCGGGAGGTCAGATCGACCGATGCGTTGCCATGCACCGAGGTGATGGCGATCAGGTCAAAACGCGGATGAGCCGCCAGCAGGGCGAGCGCGAGCGCGTCGTCGATGCCGGGGTCGGTGTCATAAATCACGGGGATCTTGGGGCTGTCCATGGTGGATACGGCTTCCAGGTCAGGCAGGAGTCATGCTGTCGGCCAGGGCCGGCAGCTCGGAACGGTAAGGCATGGCTTGCTGCACGCCGGCGCGGCTCACCGCCAGAGCGGCCGCCGATTGGCCCAGGGCCGCCGCTTGAAGCGCATCCAGGGCTTCGGACAGGCCGACGGCCAGGCCGCCGACCAGGGTGTCGCCAGCACCGACGGTGTCGATGGCGGTGACCCGGGTGGCGCGCAGATGGCAGCCGTCGGGCTGCGAGTCGCCGAGCAGCCAGGCGCCCTGCCCGCCCAGCGTCACGAGGATGTGACGGGGGCCGAGGGTGCGCAGATGGCGTGCGGCTTCGCGGGCCAGGGTCAATTCGTCGCTCAGGGTGGCGGCGTCGAGGGCTTCCCCGCACAACTGAGCGGCTTCGGTTTCATTCACCACCAGCCAGTCGGTCAGCGCCAGCAGCGCAGGGGACAGAGTCTGGGCCGGGGCGGCATTGAGCACGGTGGTGACACCCGCCTCGCGGGCGATCTCGAAGGCCCGCTGAATGGCGGGCACCGGCACTTCCAGCTGGGCCACGACCACCTTGGCCGATTGCAGCTGGCGAGCGGCGGCCTCGACGTCGCCGGGCGTCAGATCGGCATTGCTGCCGGGCACCACCACGATGGCGTTCTCACCGCCCTCCTTCGCCACCATGATCACCGCCACGCCGGGCCAGGTGGCCTCGTCGCGGACGATCGCATCGGTGATCACATGTTCCTGTTCCAGCGCCGCCAGCAGCTCCTGCCCATGCTGACGCAGGCCCACCCGGCCGATCAGCGCCACATCCGCACCCAGACGGGCCGCGGCCACTGCCTGATTGCCGCCCTTGCCTCCCGGCGTGCCGGCGAAGGCCTCGCCGATCAGCGTCTCACCCGGTGCGGGCAGCCGACGGGCATGCGCCACCAGGTCCATGTTGATGCTGCCGACCACCACCACGGTGGCCGCAGCCTTTTCCAGATTCATGCTTGCTCCGAAGACAAAGGCGCGGATGTGCTTTCACGCAGCACCAGTTGCGGCGTGAGCTGCAGGTCCTTGAACGGCGCCTGCGGATTCTCGATGCGCTCGATCAGGGCGCGGCCGGCCTCGCGGCCCAGGTCGCGGATCGAGCATCCCACGCTGGTGATGGCGGGATAGATGTAGCTGCCCAGCTCGATGCCGTCAAATCCGACGACGCTGAGCTCGCGCGGCACGCTGCGACCTGATTCGGCGGCAGCGCGCAAGGCGCCCATGGCCATCAGGTCGTTGCTGGTGAAGACGGCGGTGAGTGCGGGGGCGCGGGCCAGCAGCGTCTTGACGGCTTCATAACCGCCCGCGGTGCTGAAGTCGCTTTCGATCAGCCAGGCGTCGTCGGGCTGCACACCTTCGTCCTGCAAGGCGGCGCGCCAGCCGGCCACCCGCTCCTGCGTCACTTCAAATTCCGCGGGGCCGCTGACACAGCCGATGCGACGGTGACCCAGCGACATCAGGTGGCGCACCGCCGCCATCGCGCCGGCCTGGTTGTTCACGCTCACACGGTCGGCGCGCGCGCCCGGCACCAGTCGGTCCACTGTCACCACCGGCACGCTGGCG
Organism: uncultured Roseateles sp.; assembly: GCA_966211495.1. Lineage (GTDB taxonomy): Bacteria > Pseudomonadota > Gammaproteobacteria > Burkholderiales > Burkholderiaceae_C > Roseateles. Next base: position 6,856 of record CBIHOT010000090.1, read on the forward strand.
TGGCGGAAGGTGGTGGCCAGCGCATCGGTGTCGCCCGCAGAGCTGAGCAGCAGGCCGTCGATGCGTTTTTCCAGCAGCGTGCGGAGATAGGACTGCTGATGCTTCGGATCATTGTCCGAATTGCAGAGGAAGACGGAATAGCCGGCCTGACGGCACCACTCTTCCACGCCGACGACCAGTTCCGCAAAAAAAGGATTGCGCACATTGGGCACCAGCACGCCCACGATCTTGGTCTCACTGCGACGCAGCGAGCGCGCCACGGCGCTGGGCAAATAACCAATCTCATCCACTGCCGCCAGCACCCGCGCGCGCGCCTGCGCGCTCACCGGCCGCGTGTTGTTCAACACATGCGACACCGTGGTGAAGGACACCCCCGCCAACGCGGCCACATCCTTGATGGTGCTCATCCCTGTCTTTGGCTTTCTTCAGAAATGGGTTGGCGGAACGGGAATCAGAGAGTCGATGAATCAATGCGCTTGCAAACTGCTTGCAAACGTTTGCAAGACCGCGAAGCATATCGCAAGGCCTTGTGGCGCAGTCGCGCGGCGCCCCCGAAATTCCCCGGGGGGACGAAAAAAAACCCCTGCGCCCGGAGGCTCAGGGGTTTCGTCCTGGTGCCGTCGCATCACCCGGCGGAGCCGAGCGATACGCGTCGCCTCACGCTCAGCGCTGTGCGATCGGCTTGACGTCGCGCCGGGTGGCGCCGACGAACAGCTGACGAGGACGGCCGATCTTGTATTCCGGATCGCCGATCATTTCGTTCAGCTGGGCAATCCAGCCGACGGTGCGTGCCAGCGCGAAGATCGCGGTGAACAGCGGCACCGGGATGCCGATCGCGCGCTGCACGATGCCGGAGTAGAAGTCCACGTTCGGGTAGAGCTTGCGGGCGACGAAGTATTCGTCTTCCAGCGCGATCTTTTCCAGTTCCATGGCCAGCTTGAACATCGGGTCGTTTTCCAGACCCAGTTCGTTCAGCACTTCATGGCAGGTTTCGCGCATCAGCTTGGCGCGCGGATCGTAGTTCTTGTAGACGCGGTGACCGAAGCCCATCAGCTTGACGCCGCTGTTCTTGTCCTTCACCTGCTTGATGAACTCGCCGATCTTGGCCACGCCACCCTGCTTCTGGATGTCGCCCAGCATGTTCAGCGCAGCTTCGTTGGCGCCGCCGTGTGCGGGGCCCCACAGGCAGGCCACGCCAGCGGCGATGGCTGCAAACGGGTTGGTGCCGGACGAGCCGCACAGACGCACCGTCGAGGTCGACGCGTTCTGCTCATGGTCGGCATGCAGCGTGAAGATACGGTCCATGGCGCGCACCAGCACGTCATTGGGCTTGTACTCTTCGCAAGGCGTGGCGAACATCATCCGCATGAAGTTGCCTGCATAGGACAGGTCATTCTTCGGATAGATGTAGGGCTGGCCGATGGTGTACTTGTAGGCCATGGCCACGAGCGTCGGCATCTTGGCGATCAGGCGGATCGCGGCGATTTCACGGTGCTCGGGGTTATTGATGTCGGTGCTGTCGTGATAGAAGGCGGACAGCGCCCCCACCAGGCCCGTCATCACGGCCATCGGGTGGGCATCGCGACGGAAACCGCGCAGGAAGAACTGCATCTGCTCGTTGACCATCGTGTGATGGGTCACGCGGCCGACGAACTCTTCCTTTTGCGACGGGGTGGGCAGCTCCCCGTACAGCAGCAGGTAGCAGGTTTCCAGGTAGTCGCAGTTCACTGCCAGCTGTTCGATCGGATAGCCGCGATACAGCAGCTCGCCCTTGTCACCGTCGATGTAGGTGATGGTGGAGTTGCAGGAGGCCGTCGACAGAAAGCCGGGGTCATAAGTGAACTTGCCCGTCTGCGCATACAGCTTGCGGATGTCAATGACATCCGGGCCGATCGTGCCCTTGTACAGGGGCAGATCCATCTGCGGGCTGCCGTCCGAGAACGACAGTGTGGCTTTGACGTCAGAGGGGGTCATGGGCATTCCTTATGACTTCTGTGGGGTTCTTGTCTCTTGTTGCGGCGTCCGGAGCATCGCCAGCACCGCTTGCACATCCGGCCGTGCCAGATCGTCCGCAGGCTCCTTGCGGGCCAGCATGAGATCGAGCAGGTCGTTGTCGGAGAGGTCCATCAGTTGCCTGAGGCCTTCCGCATGGAACTCGGTCAGCTGGCTTTCATGTTGCCGGAAGAACCGCTCGATGAAGAGGTCATTCTCCAGCAAGCCGCGCCGGCAGCGCCACTTGAGCTTAGAGAGATCCCTCTCGTTGATGAGGTCGTTCGGGCGGACAGTCATGGCGGGCTCGGTGGCGGTATTCAACGCACCGTCAGACGGCGCGACGCACCATCAGTTCCTTGATCTTGCCAATGGCCTTCGTCGGGTTCAGACCCTTGGGGCAGACATCGACGCAGTTCATGATGGTGTGGCAACGGAACAGGCGGTACGGATCCTCGAGGTTGTCGAGGCGCTCCGCAGTGCCTTCGTCGCGGCTGTCGGCGATGAAGCGGTACGCCTGCAGCAGGCCGGCGGGACCGACGAACTTGTCGGGGTTCCACCAGAAGCTGGGGCAGCTGGTCGAGCAGCTGGCGCACAGAATGCACTCGTACAGGCCGTTCAGCTCGTCGCGCTCTTCCGGCGACTGCAGACGCTCCTTCTCGGGCGGCAGCGTGTCGTTCAGCAGGAAGGGCTTGATCGAGTGGTACTGCTTGAAGAACTGCGTCATGTCCACGATCAGATCGCGGACGACCGGCAGACCCGGCAGCGGCTTGAGCTTGATGACGTCCGGCAGCGAACGCAGGTTGGTCAGGCAGGCCAGACCGTTCTTGCCGTTGATGTTCATCGCGTCCGAACCGCACACGCCTTCACGGCAGGAGCGGCGGAACGACAGCGTCGGATCCACGGCCTTGAGCTTGAGCAGGGCGTCCAGCAGCATGCGCTCGTTGCCGGCCAGCTCCAGTTCGATGGTCTGGATGTAGGGCTTGGCGTCCTTGTCCGGGTCGTAGCGATAAATCTCGAAGGTGCGCTTGATCATGTTTGGCTCCTGCGTCCTCAGAAGGTACGGACCTTCGGGGGCACGCTTTCAACGGTCAGCGGCTGAAGGTTGACCGGCTTGTAGGTCAGGGTGTTGCTGGCGCTGTGCCACAGCGTGTGCTTCATCCATTCCTTGTCATTGCGACCCAGCGGGAATTCCGCATCGTCGGCACCGCGCTCGTAGTCGTTCACGGTGTGGGCGCCACGGCATTCCTTGCGGGCTGCGGCGGAGACGATGGTGGCCTGGGCGGCTTCGATCAGGTTGTCCACTTCCAGCGCTTCCACGCGGGCGGTGTTGAACACCTTGGACTTGTCCTTGAGGGTGATGTTCTTCACCCGCTCACGGATGGCCGCGACCGCACTCACGCCTTCGTCCAGCAGCGCCTGGGTGCGGAACACACCGGCGTGGGACTGCATGGCGGCGCGCAGGTCGTTGGCGACGTCCTGGGCGTATTCACCGCCGTTGTTGCTTTCCAGACGGTTCAGGCGAGCCAGGGTCTGGTCGGCCGCGTCCTTGGGCAGCGGCTTGTGCGAGGCGCCCTTCTTGTGCGCTTCGACAATGTGGTTCCCGGCCGCGCGACCGAACACCAGCAGGTCCAGCAGCGAGTTGGTGCCCAGGCGGTTGGCGCCGTGCACCGACACGCAGGAGCATTCGCCCACGGCGTAAAGGCCGTTGACCACGTCGTTGTCGCTGCCGTTCTTCTGGATCACCACCTGGCCGTTGATGTTGGTCGGGATGCCGCCCATCTGGTAGTGGATGGTGGGCACCACCGGGATCGGCTCCTTGGTGATGTCGACGTTGGCGAAGTTGTGGCCGATCTCGAACACCGAGGGCAGGCGCTTCATGATGGTCTCGGCGCCCAGGTGGGTCATGTCGAGCACCACGTAGTCCTTGTTCGGACCACAGCCGCGGCCTTCCTTGATCTCCTGGTCCATGCAGCGCGAGACGAAGTCGCGCGGCGCCAGGTCTTTCAGGGTCGGGGCGTAGCGTTCCATGAAGCGCTCGCCGTTGATGTTGCGCAGGATGGCGCCTTCGCCGCGGCAGCCTTCGGTCAGCAGCACGCCCGCGCCGGCCACGCCGGTGGGGTGGAACTGCCAGAACTCCATGTCTTCCAGCGGGATGCCGGCGCGCGCCGCCATGCCCAGGCCGTCACCGGTGTTGATGAAGGCGTTGGTGGAGGCGGCGAAGATGCGGCCGGCACCCCCGGTGGCCAGCAGCACCGTCTTTGCTTCCAGGATGTGGATCTCGCCGGTTTCCATTTCCAGCGCGGTCACACCGACCA
>CBIHOT010000091.1:0-11070 GCA_966211495.1 uncultured Roseateles sp.
ACCGCCACCCCCACGGCGACCGCCGCGATTGTTTCGGTTAATGAAGGCGTCGGCGCCGATATAACCAATCGATGTCTTCATCGGATCCGGCTGGCGCTCACCGCCCGGGCCACGGGAATTGCCGCCCCGGCCGCCTGCGTTGTGCTGCGGATCGCTGCCACCGCGACCGAAACCGGCCGGGATGCCGCGCTTGCCGCTGGTGGCAAAACGACGGTCGAAGGTCTGTTCCAGCGGATTGATGTGGCGCGGGATGAAGTCATCATCGTCCTCTTCGCGGCGCGGACGGTCGCGGTCACGCTCCCGATCCCGCTCCTGCTGCGGACGCTGCTGATGCTGGGCACGCTGATCCTGCTGGCGGTCGCCACGATCACCACGGTCAAAGCGGTCGTTGCGGTCGCCCCGATCATTGCGGTCACCGCGGTCATTGCGGTCACCCCGATCAGGCCGGTCGCCGCGATCATTGCGGTCCCCGCGGTCCGGACGCTCCATGCGCTCCATCGGACGGTCAGGGCGCTCCATGCGCGGTTCCGGACGGCTCGGACGTGGGCCGCCAGTGCCACCGCCACGACGGCGCTTGGCATTGCGGTCGCCACGATCACCGCGATCCCCGCGGTCGCCGCGGTCGGAACGCTCCTGCTGCACATGGCCGGCCAGCTGGCGGATGATGCGCACATCGGCGTCGCCGAGTTCCACATACACGCCGCGGCGCAGGCCGCGTGGCAGCACGACGGTGCCGTAACGGATACGGATCAGGCGGCTGACCGCCAGGCCCACCGTTTCGAAGAGCTTGCGCACTTCACGGTTGCGGCCTTCGGTGATCACCACGCGATACCAGCGGTTCACGCCTTCACCGCCGCCGTCCACGATGCTCTTGAAGCTGGCCTGCTGGCCATCCACATCCACACCGGTCAGCAGCGTGTTCTTCTGCTCGTTGCTCAGCGAGCCCAGCACACGCACCGCATATTCGCGTTCCACGCCAAAGCGCGGGTGCATCAGCTGGTTGGCCAGTTCACCGGAGTTGGTGAACAGCAGCAGACCTTCGGTGTTCAGGTCGAGACGACCCACCGACTGCCACTTGCCCTGGGGCAGGCGCGGCAGGTTGCGGAACACCGTCGGGCGACCTTCCGGATCGTTGAAGGTCACGACCTCACCCACCGGCTTGTGATAGGCCAGGATGCGCGGCGCCGCCGGGGCAATGCGCACCTTGATCGGCTTGCCGGCCACCGCCACGCGGTCACCGTAGGAGATGCGCTGGCCGACATGAGCCACTTCACCGTTCACGGTGATCTGGCCCTTGGCGATCATGTCTTCGATGTCGCGACGCGAGCCGACGCCGGCCTGGGCCAGCACCTTCTGCAGCTTCGGTGCATCGGGTTCCGGGGCCAGCACGCGCTTGGCGGGGGCGTCGCCCTCGTCATCGCCGCCCTGGTCGTCGGCCAGATCCAGTTCTTCGTCGTCGCCGTCATCGGCGTGTGCATCGGCGGCGCCGTCCACATCGTCGTCGAACGCGCCGGAGAGCAGGTCGTTGAAGCGGGCCTGGGCCTGGGCTTGCAGCTCGGCGGTGTCCGCCACGGGCGCGCCTGCCTGGGCATTGGCCCCCTCGGCAGCTGCCGGTGCAGCATCCTCGCCCTCACGGACCTCACGGCCATCGCGGTTGCGACCGCGACCGCGGCGATTGCGACCTTGGCGCGGGCCACGATCGTCACCCTCACCGTCTTCCGATGCCGAAGCGGTCTCACCGCCTTCGCCGGCGTCCGTCACCACCTCGTCGCCCAGCGTGAATCGCGGGCCGGTCGACGCAACCGCCGACACGGGCGCCACGACGGGCGCTTCCGGGGCAGCCGCGACGGCCACATCGGTGCGGGCCTGGGGCGGGGTTTCCACCGCGGGCGTCGCGACAGCGTCGATCGACACCGCAGCGGCGGCCGCGTCACCCTCGTCGGACACAGCGGGCTTGGCCCGGGTGCGACGCTTGGGTTTGGCAGCTTCTTCTTCCGCAGCCGGCGCTTCGGCCGCAGCCACAGGGGCCGCCGCTTCGGCGTCCGCAGGCGCAGCAGCCTTGCGGCGGGTGCGCGGCTTCGGCGCCTCTTCGGCAGCCGCCGCCGCGGGGGCGGCGTCGTCCGTCACCGGCGCGGCTGCAGCAGCCGTCTTGCGGGTGCGCTTGGGCTTGGCCGGCGCGTCCAGGGGCGCATCCGTCGCAGCTGCGTTCAGCGCGTCGGGCTTGGAATCGTCAATATCGTTTGAATTCATGTGTCGGCTTGCACCTTGTCAGCGGTGGACACGGCCCCTCACGGGGCACTCTTATCAGCCACGGGGTTGACCGTCCCGGGCGGTTGTTCTTCGGTCGCCTCGCTGTGGGCGAGAGCCCCGTCCTGGGGTTTGTTGTCGTCGGCAGCACCCGGGTTCTTGACCGGGGCGCCGACGTCTTCATCTTCGATTTTGTCGGTCGATGGGTCGATGGATTCGTTGGTCGGTTCGTCGGTCGAGTCGTCCACCGACTCATCCGCCAAGTCATCCGGCGATTCATCCGCCGACGTCTCAGTCACGTCTTCGGTGGTGTCGGCACTGCCGTCGTCCACCGAAGCCGCCACAGATGCGGCAAATGCCGCAAATGCTGCTGCCGACAGGCCACCCATCGGCGGCGGCGAGGCAGGCGGCACTGCCTTGGCAGGTGGCGATCCTGCGCGGCCAGTCTCAGATTCTCCTGCGGCTGCAGGGGCCGGTTCTGCCGCAGCGACAATTTCAGTGTCCACCACCGCGTCAGTTCCAGCCTCCACCACCCCGGTCGCGGCGGCATTGGCATCGGCGGCAGCTTCGGCTTCTGCTGCAGCCGCTGCCGCTGCCGCTGCCGCAGCACCCTCTGCCGTGGCGTCGTCTGGCTCGACCTCGACCACCGCTGGCGTCTCTTCCAGCAACGAACCTTGCACACTCCCCGCGATCGGTGTCGGATCGCCCGCCTGAATCAGCGCGGGCAACTGCTCCAGACTCGTCAGCCCCAGATCATCCAGGAACTGCCGCGTCGTTGCATACAGTGCCGGTCGCCCTGGCGCTTCCCGGTGGCCGATCACTTCAATCCAGTTGCGATCTTCCAACTGTTTGATGATGGGCGTGGCCACCACCACACCCCGAATGTCTTCAATATCGCCCCGCGTCACCGGTTGACGGTAGGCAATGATGGCCAGCGTCTCCAGCACCGCCCGGGAATACTTGGGCGGCTTCTCGGGATGAAGCCGGTCCAGGTGTTCCCGCAATTCCGGGCGACTCTGGAAGCGCCAGCCCGAGGCCAGCGCCACCAATTCCACCCCGCGCCCTTCCCACTCGCGCAGCAACTCGTCCAGCAGCAGGCGAATGCTGTCGGCATTGAGTTCGTCCGCGAACAGCGAGCGCATGTCTCGCAGCGTCAGCGGGGCCTGCGCACACAACAACGCCGTCTCGAGGACGCGCTTGGCCTCCAGCGTGTTCATGTGCAGCCAGTCATGCAGCCGGCCCGGGAGCCGGTCAGGTCTGTGTCGTTCGCCATCTTGGGCGTCGGCAGCGGCAACAGCCGTGCCGAACCAGTTCGATCTGCTTGTGCTTGGGATCTGGGGTACCGCCGGGTCAGGCGGAACGGTGGGCGAAGCGGTGAGCGGGGACGGGCCCGGTGACATGCTTCGCCTGGCGCTGCGCCCGGGATACAACTTCAAGCCCGTGGCGTTCTCGCGCAAATTCTGGGGTCATTGTAGCGCCAGTCTCGGCCCCTGCCTCAAAACACCGGCTCGGGCAAACCCGCGACCTCCCAGGCAGCGGCCATTTCGCACGCCAGCGGCGCCTGAAACTTCAGCGGCTCGCCGGTGATGGGATGCTCGAAGCCGAGCCGGGCGGCATGCAGCGCCTGGCGCAGCAGCCCCAGCGCAGGGGCACCGCCATAGAGCGCGTCCGAGACCAGCGCATGCCCCTGATGCAGCGCATGCACCCGGATCTGATGGGTCCGGCCGCTGTGCAGCACGCAGTGCAGCGCGGAGATCGTGCGGGCCAGGCCCCGGTCATCCTGCCACTGCGCCTCCGCCAGGCGGTGGAAATCCGTGCGCGCCGGCTTGCCGCTGCCCACCACCGCCATGCGAGTGCGGGACTGCGGATCGCGACCGATGGGCGCATCCACCGTCCAGCTGTCCGGCGGGCGGCCGTGCGCCAGCGCCAGATATTCGCGGTGAACCTCCCGGGCCGCGATCATGCGCACCAGCGCCGTGACCGCCGCGAGCGTCTTGCCCACCACCATCAGGCCGGAGGTGTCCTTGTCCAGCCGGTGGACGATGCCGGCCCGCGGCAACGTGGCCGCGCCGGGATGGTGAGCGAGCAGGCCGTTCATCAGCGTGCCCGACCAGTTGCCCGCCGCCGGATGCACCACCAGACCGGCCGGCTTGTTCACCACCAGCAGGTGCTCGTCCTCGAAGACGATGTCCAGGGCCATCGCCTCCGGCCGGAAGGCCAGCGCCTCCTCGGTGGGCTGCAGGTCCAGCACCAGATGCTGACCCAGCCGCGGCTTGCGCGAGGCCTGGCTGACCACGACGCCATCGAGGGTGACGCAGCCGCGATCGATCAAGGTCTGCAGGTGGCTGCGGGAGAACTCCGGGGCCAGTTGAACCAGCCACTTGTCCAGCCGCTGGCCGATCTCCTGCGGGCCGGCTTCGGCCTCGCGCCGCTCGGGCGCCTCAGCCCCCACATCCTGGGGGTCTTCGGGGGATTCCGTCAGCAGGGACCCTGGGGTTGTCCCTGCCCGGTAAAGCAGCTCCCCAGGCGCCGGGGTCGGGCCAGCCTGAACCATATAATCATTGCTCCAAATTCAGATAGGGGCGGCGTTCGCGCCAGCCCTCGGGACCCATGATGGAAATTTCGGTGATGCGCTCCCTGCGCACCTCCTGGCGTGCACTGGCACTGGCTTCAGCAGTATCCGCCGCGCTGGGCCTGGCCGCCTGCTCCAACACACCGAAGGACGATCCCAACTCCCAGGCCAACCTCCAGAAATTGTACGAGGAGGCCAAGGAGGACATGTCCAGCGGCAGCTACGACCGCGCCATCAAGACCCTCGAACGGATCGAAGGCCGCGCCGCCGGCACCACGCTGGGCCAGCAAGCCCAGCTGGACCTGGCCTGGGCCAACTACAAGAGTGGCGAGCGGGTGCAGGCCGTGGCCGTGCTGGACCGCTTCATCAAGCTCAACCCCTCCAGCGCGGCGCTGGACTATGCGCTCTACATGAAGGGCCTGGTCAACTTCAATGACGACCTGGGCCTGTTCGGCCGCATTGCCCGCCAGGACATCAGCGAGCGGGACCAGCAGGCCGCGCGCGACTCCATGCAGTCGTTCAAGCAACTGGTGGAGCAGTTCCCGGACTCGAAGTACGCGCCGGATGCCCGTACCCGCATCGACTACATCACCAACAGCCTCGCGGCCTATGAGGTGCATGTGGCCCGTTATTACTACAACCGGGGCGCCTATCTGGCTGCCGCCAACCGGGCCCAGGCCGCGCTGCTGGAATTCCAGTACGCCCCGGCCCTGGAAGAAGCGCTGTACCTGATGGTCCGCAGCTACGACAAGCTGGGCCTGACCCAACTGCGCGACGACTCGGAACGGGTGCTCAAGCAGAGCTTCCCGGAGAGCGTCTACCTGAGCGGCAACCTCCGCAAGGACAAGCCGTGGTGGCAGGTGTGGTGAGCCCTGCACGACGCTGAATGACAAGACGGCCCGCGTGGCCGTCTTTGTCATTGTGGGCGGGCCATGCCGCTCGCGGCCGCTTCAACCGTGGTCCTGCGCCAGCACCGCCAGCCAGGCCTGCGCCTCGGCCTCATCGGCCACCTGCGTCATCGGCGGCAGCGCTTCCCGCAGGCGCCGCCCGTAGTGACTGCCCGCCAATCGCGGATCACACACCACCAGCAGCCCGCGGTCGGATTCGGTGCGAATCAGGCGTCCCGCGCCCTGCTTTAGCGCAATCGCCGCCTCGGCGACGAAGTATTCGGTGAAGGCATTGCGCCCTTCCGCTTCCAGCCGCTGCACCCGTGCCTCGACCAGTGGATCGTTCGGCGGCGGGAAGGGCAGCTTGTCGATCACCACACACTGCAGCGCTTCGCCGGGCACGTCGATGCCTTCCCAGAAGCTCGCGGAGCCGACCAGCACCGACGCCGGCTGGTCGATGAACTGCTGAAGCAGTTGTCGCTTCGGCGCCGAGCCCTGCACCAGCACCTCGATGGCTTGTCCGTTGGCTTCGAAACGCTCCCGCAGCACATCGGCCACCGTGTGCAGTTGCCGCAGAGTGGTGGTCAGGATGAAGGTCCGCCCGCCCAGCCTCGCGGCGAGCCGCGCGCCCAGCAGGCCGACCGATTCACCATGGTCAGGCTCCGAGGGTTTGGGGAAGTGCCGCGGCACATACAGCCGCGCATTCGACGCATAGTCGAACGGGCTGCCGACTCGCAGCGTGCGCGCGTCCTGCAGGCCGGCCGGTTCGGTGAACCAGCGCAGCGATTCGTCTTCGCCGAGCGTTGCGGACGCAAAGATCCAGGCCCTCGAAGGCCCTTCCAGTTGCTCCTGCATCGCCTCACGGATGTCCAGCGGCGACTCCACGAGCCGGACATGCTGCACGCCCACATCCACCCAGCGGACCGCGGACGCATCCGGATCGCGGGCGAAGAGCTGCGCGGCCTTGTAGAGCTCCACCGAGCGTTCATGCAGCCGGGCCAGGTCCGGATCCATCTCCATCACCGACGCCATCGCATCCACCGACAGCTCCAGCGCCGCACCGGTCTGCGCAAGCGCATCGGCCAGAGGCTCGCGCCCGGCCACCTCCTGCCATCGCAGCTTCAGCACGCCGCGCAGTTCACGGTCACCGGCGCAGGCCAGCCGCAGCGTGCGGGCTGCTTTCTCGACGCCGCCCGCAATCTCCTGCCACTCCTGCAACCCGCGCGCATGCTGGAGGCCCTGCGCGACCATGTCCCGGGCGAAATCGAACAGCTGGGCGCTGCCCAGATGGCGGCCCAGGAAGTTGAGCCCGGCCTCGGGCAACTGATGGGCTTCGTCGAAGATCGCCACTTCCACACCAGGCAGCAGTTCCGCGACGCCGCTGTCGCGCAGCACCATGTCAGCAAAGAACAGATGGTGGTTCACCACCAGCAGGTCCGCCTCCATCGCTTCACGCCGGGCGCGCACCACATGGCAGTCGCGATAGGACGGGCAGTCGGTGCCCAGGCAGTTGTCCCGGGTGGAACTGACCAGCGGAATGATCGGTGAGCGCTCGTCCAGCCCGTCAATCTCGGAAAAGTCCCCGGAGGTCGTCTGCAGGGCCCAGCGCTCGATGCGCGCGAGCTGCGCCACGGCGCGCCGATCCGGCAGTTCGCCACTGTGGCGTGCCTGCTGCATCCGGTGCAAGCAGAGGTAACTTCCGCGCCCCTTCAGCAACGCGGTGCGCAGCGGCAGAGAGAAGGTTTCGAGCAGGCGCGGCAGGTCGCGCATGAACAGCTGGTCCTGCAGGCTCTTGGTGGCGGTGCTGACCAGCGTGCGCCCGCCGGACAGCAGCGCGGGCACCAGATAGGCGAAGGTCTTGCCCACCCCGGTGCCGGCTTCCACCACCAGCGTCTCCCGCGCGGCGATGGCCTGCGCGACCGCCAGCGCCATACGCTGCTGCGGTTCGCGGGGCGCATAACCGCCACTGGCGCGAGCCAGCGGACCGCCGGTGTCAAAGGCTGCCACCACGGCCTGCTCCAGCTCGCCAGGCCGCATTTCATCGGGCTTTGCGGGCGTCTGGGGCTTCGCGTCGTTGTGCGGGAGAGTGTCGGCAGCGTCCAAGGCGGGGGGGCGGGAAGGAGATGAAAGAGCTAGATCGGGGCGGCACAGCCTTGAATCAAGGCTCGGTCACGACGCGCCCGACCGAGGGGTCGATGACGCCGGCAAGGCGGTCAGGCCGGCTCGTCCGGATCATTCGCCAGCTCCAGCGCTGCAATCTGATCCCGCAGCGCCAGACGTCTCTTTTTGAGCCGCCGCAAGCTCAATTCGTCCACAGGCGCGGCCGCGGCCAGCACATCAATGCGGTCGTTGAGCTCCGCATGTTCCATGCGCAGTTCGATCAGAAGTCTTGCGGGAGAGTGAAGTTGTTCATCCATGCCGGGGAACCACTCGACCGGAAGGCCAAGCGCACGGATTATAGTTTTGGGATATGAGCCGCACACCACCGGGCTATCGCCTCAGCGCCGCCACAGGCATCCACCGAGGCGACCGCCTTTATCAGCAAGACCAGGTCCAGGTTTTCGCCCATCCGCGACAGAGCGGCTGGGTGCTGGGCATCGTCGCCGACGGCATGGGCGGCAAGAGCGGGGGCCGCAAGGCTGCCGATCAGGTCATCCTCACCGCACAGCAACTCTTCGAGCGGTTCGTGCCGGATGAGGAAGACGAGATCGATCTGCTGCGCCAGATCGTGTCGGAATCCCATCTGATGATCCGCCTGACCGCCATCTCGGCGGAGGAAGAGCCGCACAGCACGCTGGCGGCCTTCTTGATCACCGGCGCCCGCCGCTGCTTCTGGATCCACACCGGCGACTCCCGCATCTATCACTTCCGCGGCCCAAACATGGTGTCGCGGTCGTTCGACCAGTCCTATGTGCAGCGGCTGGTGGATGAGGGACAGATCACCGAGGAAGAAGCCCAGGTGCATCCGCAGTCCAACCTGCTGACGGCGTGCCTGGGCACGGTGCAGGAACCGACGCCGGTCGAGAAAACGATCGAACGGCTGGAGGTGGGCGACAGCCTGATGTGCTGCAGCGACGGGCTGTGGCACTACTTCACGCCCGCAGAGCTGGGCACCGTGCTGCACAGCCTGCCCCCGCGCGATGGCTGTGAACTGCTGGTCAGCAAGGCGCGTCAGCGGGCCAAGGGCACCGGCGACAACCTGTCGATCGCGGTGGTCCGGGTCGATCCGCTGGACTGAGCGCGACCTCAGCGCGACGGCAGCGACTGGATATCGGACGCTGACGGCGTCGGCAGATGCGCCGGCGCCGGTTTCTTCGGGTCGGCCGGCTTGGCCGCCCGCTTCTCTTCCAGCGCCTTCGCGCGACGCTGCAGCTCCTGCTGCTTGGCTTCACGGCTGGCGGCCGCCTGACGGCGTTCCGCCGCCTTGCGCTCGGCCGCCTGCTGCTCCCGCTGCAATTGCTGCTGATGCGCCTCCGGATTGGCCCTTCGCTGGCGGGTCGGGGGCAGTGGCGGAGCGGAGGCTGGTCGCTGGGCCGCCTTCACGGCCGGCGACCCGTGCGCCCCCTGCGCTCCTGATGCGGCGTCCCGCGCTTCCTGGTCCTTGGCCATCACCCGTTCGCGCTGCGCGGCCGCCCGCTGCTGGCGCTCCCTGGCGTTGACCTCAATCTCCTGCTGCTGGAGGGGCCGCAAGGCTTCAATGCGCCAGTTGTGCGCGTCTTCCAGGCAGCCCGTCACCACGAAGCGGGTGCGGCATTCCTTCACCTTCTCGTCGTAGGCCTTCTGCACGGCGGACCGTTTCGCATTGATCTCGGCGCGGGTCTGCCGGTTGGCCGCGTCCTGCGCCTGCTCGACATTCGCCGCTTGAGCGCAGGCGCCGGCCAGCAGCAGCCCGGCGCCCAGCACCAGGGCGGGGAGCGTCGCAAGCGTGGCAGCCGCGCCCGTCCGGGACCGGGCCCCGGCGGAGCACCACCCCGCCGAAGGAAGCAACATCAGCACGGACGTCATGAGCACTCAGGAAGTTCAGGTCAGTGAAGTATCCACGTCCCGGCGCTCCAATGACAAATACTCCTGCGACTGCATCTCCTGGAGTCTTGACACGGTACGCGGGAACTCGTGCGCCAGCGGCCCTTCGGTGTAGAGCGCTTCCGGCGGCACGGCGGCGGAGATCACCAGCTTGCAGCGGCGGTCATACAGCACGTCCACCAGCCAGGTGAAGCGGCGGGCCTCGCTGGCCAGCTTGGGTGGCATCTCCGGCACATTGGAGAGGATGACGGTGTGGAACTGGGTGGCCAGCTCCAGATAGTCGTTCTGCGAGCGGGGACCGCCGCACAGCTCCTTGAAATCGAACCAGACCACGCCCCCGGCGCGCCGACGGGCATGCAGTTCCCGGTGTTCGATGTAGAGCGTCGCGTCCTGCTCCCGGGCCTCGGCGAGCGATTCAAAGGCGGAGGTCAGCGCTTGCTCCGCCTGAGGGCCCAGCGGCGTGTGATACAGCTGGACGTGTTCCAGCGAGCGCTGGCGGTAATCGGTGCCGTTGTCGACATTGATCACCTCCAGATGGGTCTTGAGCAGCTCGATGGCCGGCAGGATCCGATCCCGATGCAGGCCGTTCGGATACAGCCCGTCCGGATGGAAGTTGGAGGTGGTGACGATGGAGACGCGGTTGCGGAACATCGAATCCAGCAGCCGGTGCAGGATCATCGCGTCGGTCACATCCGCCACATGGAATTCATCGAAGCAGATCAGCCGGAAGCGGCGCGCAATGCGCTTGCCCAGCTCTTCCAGCGGATCCTGGATGCCCTTGAGTTCCTGCAGTTCGCGGTGCACCTCCCGCATGAACTCGTGGAAGTGCAGCCGGGTCTTGCGGGTCAGCGGCACGGCCTGGAAGAAGCAGTCCATCAGGAAGCTTTTGCCACGCCCCACCCCACCGAACATGTAGACGCCGCGCGGCAGCGGCGGCCGCACCAGCAGCTTGCTGAACGCATTGGAGCGCCGGGCCTTGTAGGCGGCCCATTCATCTTGGCAGCGCTGCAGCGCCGCCACGGCGCGCAGTTGCGCCGGGTCCGCGGTGTAGCCGCGTTCGGCCAGGGTCTGGTTGTAGAGCTCGGTGACAGTGGTCATGCAACGAAAGGGTCTGGAGCCGGAGCCGAAAAAGAAAAGGGGCGACTCATCGCCGCCCCTGTCACTGCGTCCGAGGCGGGCCTCAGAAGTTCAGCGTGCGCTTGTCCACGGCCAGGGCCGCTTCCTTGGTCGCCTCGCTCAGCGACGGATGCGCATGGCAGATGCGGGCGATGTCTTCCGCCGAGGCCTTGAACTCCATCGCCACCACGGCTTCGGAGATCAGCTCCGAGGCCATCGGGCCGA
>CBIHOT010000092.1:0-10585 GCA_966211495.1 uncultured Roseateles sp.
CCTTCCTGTCCCCCGCCGTGCATCTGGAGCCGGGCGAGCGCCGCGGCACCTACCGCGTCAGCCTGGACACCCCGGTGATGGACAGCCAGGGGCCGGCCCATGTCTCCACCGCTGACCTGGCCGTGGCGATCGTGGACGAGCTGGAAAAGCCGCAGCACATCCGCCGCCGCTTCACCGTCGGCTATTGAGCGCGGGCCCAGGCTTCCTGCGCAGTCTGGATCAGGCCGTCTGCTGCTCCAGCAGATAGTTGGCGCCGTCGTACTGCCCCAGCACGTCCACCAGCAGGGGCAGGCATTCCGCCAGCCGGTCGTGCAGGACATAAGGGGGGTTGATGACGAACATCCCGCTGCCCAGCATGCCGAAGCCCCGCTCGTCCGGCTGGGCCACCGTCAGCCGCACATGCAGCCAGCCCTTCTTGGCGGTGGATTCCCCCACCGCCTTGAGGCGCTGCAGCAGTTGCGCTGATTCCAGCAGCTGCAGCTGCGGATACCAGATGGCCACGGTGCCGTCCGGGAAGCGCTGCAGGGCTTCGCGCAGGGCGCCGATCACCTTGGCGTAGTCGGTCTTGATCTCGTAGGGCGGGTCGATCAGCACCACGCCGCGGCGAGACGGCGGCGGCAGTTCGGCCTTCAGGCCGGCGAAGCCGTCGCTGTTCTGCACCTGGGAATTGGGCCGGTCCGCCAGATAGCTCTCCAGAATGCGCTGATCGGTCGGATGCAGCTCGTAGCAGCGCAGCCGGTCCTGTTCGCGCATCAGCATGCGGGCGATGGCGGGCGAGCCGGGATACTGCTCCAGCGGGCCACCGGCATTGAAGTCGCGCACCAGCTCGACATACTGCTGCAGCGGCTCGGGCAGGTCCTTGCGCTGGTAGAGCGCGGCGATGCCGCCCAGATGCTCGGCGTTTTTCTGGGCATAACGGCCGTCCAGCGCATAACCGCCGGCGCCGGCATGGGTGTCCACCACGGTGTAGGCCTTGTCTTTTTCTCCCATGTAGCGGAGCACTTCGGCCAGAACCAGGTGTTTGAGCACGTCGGCGTGGTTGCCGGCGTGGAAAGCGTGTCGATAAGCGAGCATGTCGGCACTGTACCTGCGATCGCGCCTGTCGATGCGGCCTCGGCGCCTCAGATCTGCATCGCGCCCGGGCTGTAGGGCCCGTCCACCGGGACCGGCGCGGTGTCGCAGGGGTGGCGGTATTGCGCCACCGGGCGCAGCGGCTGGCCGTCCACCGCCCCGGGTTCCTCCGCCCGGCCCAGCAAGGGAGAGCCGGGCCGCAGGGCGTAGTCATGGCGCTCCGGCGCGACAAAGGCGGAGCGGTCCACGAAGTAGTTGTGGTGCTGCTCCCATCCCGGCCCGGGCGGCAGCTCCCGCTTGCCGCACAGCAGGTTGTTGATCAAGCGCACCTTCTGCGCGCCCGGGGCCATCCGGAGATAGACACCGCCCGCGGGTCGCAGGTCCACCAGGGTGTTGTTGATCAGGTGCAGCTCATGCCGCGGCCCCACCAGCCCCTCGCTGCCATAGGCCACCAGGTGGTAGTTGTCGGTCGAGGCGCTCTGCTGGATGACGTTGCCCACCACCAGCGCCAGGCCCCCATTGGGGAACTCCAGTTCAAAGCTGGCGCGGCCGGTCTCGTCGGTCAGGCGGTTGTAGAAGATGTGGTTCACTGCCGCCCGGCTCTTGAGCAGATGCCCCGTGTGGCCGTGATGGAAATAGCTGCCCACCACCCGCAACCGGCCGATGCTGCCGACATAACAGTTGTGGGTGCGGCCTTCCCCGGGGGCAATGGCGCCGAACTCGCAGCGTTCGATGTCCAGCGTGATGGACGGATCGTTGGCGGTCAGCAGGCCGTTTTCGTTGTCCTCGAAGCGGCAGTCGCGCAGAGTCAGCGAGCCGCGCTCCAGCCGGATGCCGGCGCCATTGCGGTCCGGGACCCGCGCGCCGATGAAATCGAAACCGGTGATGGTCATGCGCCGACCGGCGCAGACGAAGAGACCCTTGCCCTTGGCATGCGCGCCGGCGGCCAGCAGGCGGACCCGGCCGCCGACGGCGCGCAGGGTCAGATCGTCCTGGGTCCAGGTGGCGACGTCGGCGCGGTAGTCGCCGGCTTGCACTTCAATGGTGCTGCCGGGGCGTGCTTCCGCGGCGGCGGCCGCCAGGGTGGTGAGCCGCTGGCCGGGACCGACCCGAAGGAGCGCGCCGGTGCCGGGAAGCGTCTGCGCCCGGGCCTGGACGCTCCCGCCCACGCCGAAGCCGGCAGCGCCGAGCGCTGCGATGAGGCCCGGGGCGCTCTCCGGACCCATCGCCGCAATCCGCGCGCTCCCAGCGGCTAGGGCGCCTCGCAGCAATGCCCGACGACCGAGGGTCGGCGACCCAACAGAGCGATTGGGGCGGGACGAAGCATCAGGCATGGTAGGCAGACGGAGCGGCGACCCCCGAACGATAGCCGGTGGCGACCGATGCGCGATGGCGACCAATAGGCGGTGGCGACCGACCGTCACGCTTCTCCGGCTCGCACCACGTGGCTGGCTGTACCTGTACCCGTGCGTGTACCCCGGGGGCGCGCGAGTCTAGCCAACTCGCCGCCCGTTTGCAGGGCGCGGCGCAAGTCCCCAGCCGGTGTCCGGACTGTCGCGCAGGTTCAGCACGCGATCGCCGCCGCCAGTAAGCTCTGGCCATCCCTTTCCGAGACGGTGCTCCGGCGACGAAGGCGGCACGGTCTGCCGTTTGCCATCCCGCCGGAAGCCTCTTTTTGACTTTCATTCTTCGAGTGACCCACTATGCCGAGCTTGTTTGATCCGCTGCAACTGGGCGCCGTGTCGATGGCCAACCGCATCGTCATGGCCCCGCTGACCCGCAACCGTTCCCAGGGCCTGCTGCCGGGCCCGCTGGCCGTCGAGTACTACCGTCAGCGCGCCACCGCCGGCCTGATCATCAGTGAAGGCGCGCAGATCGCGCCGGAAGGCCAGGGCTACCTGGACACCCCGGGGATCTATTCGCCGGAGCAGGTCGCTGCCTGGAAGCGGGTGACCGATGCGGTGCATGAAGCCGGTGGCAAGATCGCCGTGCAGCTCTGGCACGTCGGCCGCATCTCCCACGCCGAATTCCAGCCGGACGGCGCCAAGCCGGTGTCGTCCACCGACCGCCCGGCCAACAGCAAGACCTTCACCAAGGAAGGGTTCGTTGACGTGGCCGCGCCGCGCGCCCTGAAGACGGAAGAGCTGCCCGGCATCGTCCAGTCGTATGTGCATGCCGCGAAGTCCGCCATGGAAGCCGGCTTCGACGCAGTGGAAGTGCACGGCGCCAATGGCTATCTGCTGGACCAGTTCCTGCGCGACAGCGTCAACGACCGCACCGATGCGTATGGCGGCTCCATCGAGAACCGCGCCCGCCTGCTGCTGGAAACCATGCGTGCCATCGTGGATGCGATCGGTGCGGACCGCACCGGCCTGCGCCTGTCGCCGGTCACGCCGGTCAACGATGCCGGTCAGGACAGCGACGCCCAAGCGCTGTTCAACTACGTGGCCGAGCAGCTGGCACCGCTGAAGCTGGCGTTCCTGCATGTGATCGAAGGCCAGACCGGTGGCCCGCGCGACGTGGCCCCGTTCGACTACGCCGCGCTGCGCGAGCGCTTCAAAGGCCCCTACATCGCCAACAACGGCTACACCCGTGAGATGGCGCTGGCCGCGGTGGCGGATGGCCAGGCGGATGCGGTGGCCTTTGGCCGCAGCTTCATCTCCAATCCGGACCTGGTGCGCCGCCTGCGCCTGAATGCCCCGCTGCAGAAGGCCAATTCGGCCACGATGTATGGCGGCGGTGCTGAAGGCTATACCGACTACCCGGCACTGGCTGACTGATCGCCCAGACGCCTGAGCTTCCGTGTGATGCCCGCTGGCCGCTGTCCCCAGCGCCTGCGGGCTTTTTTTGCGCCCGGGTTCAGCCCTTGGGCTTCTTGGCGCGGAAGACTTCGGCGATGGAGACCTCGCGCGGGCCCGGTCGCACCTCGAAGCGCTGGCCGGCCGACAGCGTGCCAGCCTGGCGCACCGCCAGGTAGAAGCCGCACCAGCCGCTCTGCACCATCATCTTGGTGGCCTTGTTGAACCCCATCACCGCATTGAACTTGCTGCACGGATAGCGCGGCTCGCTGATGGCCAGCTCGCAGTCGGGGAATACCAGCACATCGCCGATCCAGGCATCGTTCTCCAGAAGGCCTTCGATGCTCAGGTTCTCGCCCATGCTGCCAAAGGGCAGCGGCGTGTTCCAGTCCGCCACCTGCGCCTGCGCACGGACGGTCTGCCAGAACGAATAGTGCTCGGCCGGATAGGCATACACCGCCTTGGCCTGACCCCCGTGATAGCGCGGATCGGCCTGCTCATCGCCGGTCAGGCCCAAGGGGCCCACGTCCACCGCGCCGTCCACCGGCCGCTTGCGGATGGCACTGAGCGTCTGCTTGCCGTTCACCACCAGCGGGGCGATACGGGCCACATTAAGACTGAGGATCTGCATGCAGCGATTCTCCCGGACTTTGTGCCCCGCTGCCGGGCCCGGTCTTTCCTGCTGCCTGCAACACCGCCGCGACGGCGGCGGCGCCGTCGGTGGTGTCGTCGATATCCACACTGCAGCCGATCACGCAGTCCTGGCCGTGATAGCGCACGCGGCGGGCATAGACCCGCGACGCGAGGATGCGTCCGTCCCGGGTGCTGGCCCGCACCGGCAGACCCACCACCTCCGGATGCTGCTGCAGCAGCTCGTAATAGCGCTGACGGTAGGTCGGCAGCATGCCCACGCCCAGGTCCACCAGGCGGCGGCCCAGGGCTTCCTCGCGGGTGATGCCGTAGCGGCGGCACATCGCGTCATTGATGGCCAGCACCGCGCCGTCCGGCAGCCGGTTGAGCGACATGTGCACCGGCATCGCGTGCAAGAGGTTGCGCAGTTCGTCGCCGGCCTCCCGCGCCGTGACCAGGGCCTGGGCCCGCTCGCGTTCCCGGGTGAGGTTGTCCATCGCGAAGGAGAGGTCATCGGTCATCTCATCGAAGAGACGGATCACCGTGGCATCGAAGAAATCCGGTTCTCCCGCCAGCACGCTCAGCGCCCCCACCACCTGGCCGTTTCGACGCAGCGGAAACGCCGCTAGTGATTCGACGCCCGGCGGCAGGACTGGCGCGCCGGTCTGCACCAGCCGCGCGTCCTGCAGCGGCCGATTGACGATCTGATGGGTGCCCGACAGGATGGCCCGGGTGCTCAGCGAGCTTTGACCGAAGCTGGAGTCCAGGGTCCAGCGCGGCGGTGCACCGGGCATCCACCGCTCGATCTCTCCGGCGGCCGCAGCCCGGGCGAAGGCGCTGCCGTCCTGCAGCACCACCGTCGCCACCCGCGCATGGCCGGTTTCCACGCAAACGCGGCAGAGGCCATCGAACAGCGACTGCTCGGCCGAGGTGCCCAGCTCCAGCACCGCCTCCCGCTGCACGATCAGCTGGTTGGTCTGCGACAGCGCCTGATACATGCGCTGCAGACGTTCCCGGGCATCGGCGCCGGCGCGACGTTCTTCGTCATACCGCCACCACACGGTCCAGATCATGACGCCGCAGAGCAGGGCGGTGATGGAGACCAGCAGCACGCCAAGCCGTGCCGCGTCGCCGGTGGCGTCGCGGGTGCGTTCGGTATCGAGGCGCGCCTGGCTCAGCTGGAAGCCGGCCAGTTCGTCCACCTGCCGCATGACCGCCAGACGCTGGCGATTGAGTTCACGGATCTGCTCCGGTGTGGCTTCGCTGGCATGCACCACACCGCTCAGCAGCGCATCGAGCTGCGGCTGCAGCCGCTGGGCCAGGAGGTCCTCGGTCGGGACCAGCCGGGTGCCGAGGTACGCCTGCCATTGACGCTTCAAGGCCTCGGCCAGACGCTCCGCATCCCGGTCCGAGCCCTGGGTGCGCACGCCCACGACCGGATTGATGACACCGCCCAGGCCCTGCGGACCCAGATCCCGGGCCATTTCGCGCAGCAGGCTGAGCGGCACCAGCCGGTCGGCATACAGCGACTCGGTGGTGTCGGCCAGACGCTGGGTCTGCCACAGGCCCAGCAGCGCGGAAGACGCCACCAGCACCAGCGACAGCACCAGTGTCAGCAGCAGGCGATTGCGCATGGAGAGGCCGGTCAGGGCGATGGGCATCGGGCGGACCTTGTGCGGGAGCACGGAGAACAACGGGGAGGTCCTCAATTGTCCTCCCCTCGCACAGAATCGCCGGGGTGGCTCGGCCCCTGGATCGGGGGCTTCTGGCAAGGCTTCACGATCTGGCGCCGTGATTTCCGCCCGCATTGCCAACTTTGTCTCGCAGGCGAGGGACGGCCGGTCCTGGCTAGAATCGTGCGAACGGAGATGGCATTCCTCCGCGAACCGCCGATCGACCTCAAGTCGTGACGCTGATGATGCCTACATCGTCCTGGGAGACCAGGTCCATGTGGGCGCTCGTGTCGGGTTCGCCCGGGCCTGGTTGACCAGTCGTCCTGCCACTCGGTGGCGGCCCTTGGAGGGTCGCTGCTGCAATCGCTGGGTCCCTGATGAAACGCCTGCGCTATCTCGAGCACATCCACCTCATTCCCTCGCTGCTGCGCTGGCTGGTGCTGGCCAGCCTCGTGGCCGTCCTGGCCGGTACGGCCTCCGCCTTCTTCCTCTTCGCCCTGGACTGGGCCACACGCACCCGCGAAGCCCATCGCTGGCTGCTGTGGGGACTGCCGCTGGCCGGTTTTGTGGTCGGCTGGGTGTATCTCAAGGTGGGGCGAGACGTCGAGGGCGGCAACAACCTGCTGATCGACGAGATCCACGATCCCAAACGGATGGTGCCGCTGCGCATGGCGCCGCTGATCCTGGGCGGCACGGTGATTTCGCATCTCTTTGGCGCGTCGGTCGGCCGCGAAGGCACCGCGGTGCAGATGGGCGGCGCATTGGCGGACCAGCTGACGGAGCGCTTCAAGCTGCGCGCGGAAGACCGGCGGCTGATGCTGATGGCCGGCATCAGCGCGGGTTTCGCATCGGTGTTTGGCACGCCGCTGGCGGGCGCGGTGTTCGGGCTGGAGGTGCTGGTCATCGGCAGTCTGCGGTATGACGCGCTGTGGCCCTGCCTGGTGGCGGCGGTGGTGGCCGATCAGGTCCCCTCGGCCTGGGGCGCGCATCACACCCATTACGCGGTGGGCGCCTTGCCGCCGATCTCCGCCTGGCCGCTGCTGGCGGTGGTGCTGGCCGGCATGCTGTTCGGGCTGGTGGCGATGGCGTTTGCGACGCTGACGCATGCGGGCCAAGCCTTCATGAAACGGCGGATCGCCTATGCGCCGCTGCGTCCGCTGATCGGCGGAGCGGTGGTGGCGCTGGTGATCTGGGGCCTGGATGCGTGGCGGTATGCGGGCCTGGGGATTCCCGTCATCCAGCAGGCGTTTCAGCAGCCGCTGCCGGCGACCGACTTCGCCGCCAAGCTGCTGCTGACTGCGGGCTCACTGGCCAGCGGCTTCAAGGGCGGTGAGGTCACGCCGCTGTTTTTCATCGGCGCCACATTGGGCAACGCGCTCGCGCCACTGCTGGACCTGCCGTTTCCGATGCTGGCCGGCCTGGGCTTTGTCGCCGTCTTTGCCGGCGCGTCCAATACGCCGATGGCCTGCACCTTGATGGCCATGGAGCTGTTTGGCGCCGAGATCGGCGTGTATGCGGCGGTGGCCTGCGGGGTGAGTTATCTGTGTTCAGGTCACAGCGGCATCTACAAGTCGCAGCGAGTGGGCCTGTCGAAACATCCGGAGCTGCCGGCCGGCGGGAAGCTGGGCGATGTGCCGTCGTGGCGGGAGCGGGCGGCAAAAGAGACTCACCCGGGGCAGGAGTGAGGCGCCGGGCGCCGAGCCCTCAGGCCGACGCGGCGTTTGGCGCGGCCAGCGATGGCGCCGGCTTCT
This sequence comes from uncultured Roseateles sp., assembly GCA_966211495.1. Lineage (GTDB taxonomy): Bacteria > Pseudomonadota > Gammaproteobacteria > Burkholderiales > Burkholderiaceae_C > Roseateles. The sequence continues at coordinate 7,924 of CBIHOT010000092.1, forward strand.
GCTCGTCCGATGACAGGGTGGTGTAGCCCAGCAGCCCCGCCAGCACCCGGTGCAGCGCTTCTGCTGCCACCGGCTTGCGCAGCACCAGAAAGCCGTCTTCATCGGCCCGCTGCAGATCCGGATGGTCCAGCTCGCCGGTGACGATCAGACCGCGGGCCTGCGGATGACGCGCCAGCAGCGCCTGCAGCAGGTCGTAGCCGCTGACGTCGCCGCGCAGGCGCAGATCGCTCATCACCACCACCGGCTCGAAGCCATCCGAGAGCGCGCGGTACGCCTGCACCGCATCGGCGGCGAAGCGTCCGTCCAGCCCCCAGTCCTTCATCAGATGACGCAGCCCCTGGCTGACGCCGGGATCGTCTTCGATCACCAGCACCTGACCGCGCAGCGGCGGCTGTTGATCGAATGAAGCAGGGCGCAGCATGCGGACGGTCGAGGAGGTCGGCGCCGGTGCGGACGCCCCTGCCAGCGTGACCCGAAACCGCGAGCCCACCTGCACCCGCGACTGCCATTCGATGCTCGCCCCCAGGCGCCGCACACAGTCCCTCACCACGGACAGCCCCAGTCCATGGCCGTCAGCGGCATGCTGCGCGGCGTCGTCCGCGCGCTGGAAGGCGGCAAACAGCCGCTGCTGTTCCGGTTCCGCCATGCCGACGCCGGTGTCCCACACCTCGATCGCCCAGCCCGACGCCCGCGGCCGCACCGCCAGCAGCACGCCGCCGCGCGGGGTGTAGCGCAAGGCGTTGTGCAGCAGATTGGACAGCGCCCGGCGAAGCAAGATCGGATCCGCCATCACCCAGGCCGGCACGTCGGGGCTGCGCAGACGCCAATCCAGTCCGCGCGCCTGCGCTTCCGGCTGGAAGCGCTCATGCAACTCGCACAGCAGCGGTGTCAGCGCCAAGGGCTGCAGCGGGAGCTGCTCATTGCGGCTGTCCAGCGCCGAGACGTCCAGCAGCGCGTTGAGCAGATCGCTGACATGGCTGGCGGCCTGACTGATGTCCAGCAGCAGGGGCGACAGGGCAGCATCCCGGTTGCGCTGCACAGCGGCCTGCGCGGTGAGGGTCAGCGCATACAGCGGCTGTCGCAAATCATGACTGGCGGTGGCGAGGAACAGGCTCTTCTCCCGCGATGCGGCGGCAGCAGCGTCCCGGGCTTCGCGATGCGCCAGGGCGAGGGCTTCACTGCGGTGCTTGAGTTCGGACTGTTCCAGCAGAAACCGATGGGAGGTGCGGGCATGCCGCCACACCAGCCACGGGAACAGCAGGCACAGCGGCAGCACGGTTTTCCAGTGGGCCGGGAAGGCCATCGGCACGGCCAGCACCGCCAGGCCCCAGGCGGGGAGCAGATAGCGCTGGAACACACGCAGGTCGGCGGCGGCGTAGGACACGGTCGACGCGGTCGTGCCGGCGAGCACCAGATAGAGGAAGAGCGCGTATTCAAAGGAATGGGCCGGAACGCTGACCCAGGGCAGGCATCCCCAGAGCAGCCCGAAACCCAGACCGAATCGCTCCACGCGACGTCCCCATCGGGCCTGGAAGGCCTGCGCCGGGAGCTGCGCATGGTCGCGACGGAAGAGGTGGCGCATGCCGATCAGCAGCACGGCGGCCAGCCAGTACGCCCCGGCCCACATCCATGCCCATTGATGCGACGCATGACCCGGCACCGACGCCACCACGACCGGTGGAATCACCAGCGCGGCGATTTCGGCGGACGCGCGCTGGCCGATGAGCGGCAGCAGTTCGGCGCGGGAAGTGGGAGCGGTCATCAGACGGGACGGCGTACGGTCGCCAGCAGCGGGAGAAGCGCTGAAGTATCCCCGCTAGGGACCGTCACCCATCGTCGATCACACGTGTTGTCACAGACTGTCCGAGCCGTGATCAAACGGTATGCCCAGGTCCGCGTCGCCGTGTCACTCGAATCCATCGCGACTCCCACTGGATTCGCGCCGATGCGCTCGCTAATGTTCTCCAGCCATCATGGCCGCTGCAAGACCCCATCGGCAGCAGCGCATCAGGGAGAGACATCATGAACATTCAGCACCTGCGGTTGCGGGTCGGGTCCCTTTGGCGCGCGTGCGCATCGGTTGCATTGGGCTTGTGTCTGCTGGCTCTGGGCGGACCGGCGCGGGCCGACTGGTATCAGTACACCTTCAACTCCACCGCTTTCAACATCCAGTCCTTTTCGGTCCGGTCTCCGGGGCAGAACGAGTTCAACGTGCCCGGGCAGTTGCACATCGAGTTCTACAGCTGGACGCCGCTGACCGGGCCGGTGACCGAAGAGAACATCATCGGCTTCAAGATGTCGGTCTGGGGCGGCGGGCCGGCGAACCTGGCTTCCCTCACCTGGCCGCTGGAGCCAACCGGCTGCCAGATTCCCGCGGGGTGTTATGACACCGCCAGCCGGTTCAGCATCGGCTCGCTGGATGCGAACGGGCTGCCCACCACCTGGGACCTCTACCTCCGGCAGGATTTCCGCACGACCGGGTTTTCAGAGAGCTTCGAGATGGCGTCCAGTCAAGCGGGGGGCAGCATCAACCGCGATGCGCCAACCTACTACAGCAATTCAGGCAGCTACAGCACACCGGCCGGAGAACTGGGCGGTGTCTGGACCGTGGCGCTGGTGCCGGAGCCGGAGAGCTATGCGTTGATGCTGGCCGGGCTGCTGG
>CBIHOT010000093.1:0-10359 GCA_966211495.1 uncultured Roseateles sp.
TCTGCGTCAGCAGCACCGGCAGCATGTTGCGGAAGGCCTGCGGCAGCACCACCAGACCCATGGTCTGGCGGTAGTTCATGCCCAGGGCATACCCCGCAAAGGTCTGCCCCTTGCTCACCGACTGAATGCCGGCCCGCATGATCTCCGAGTAATACGTGGCCTCGAACAGCGTGAAGGTGATCAGTGCGGTCGTCTCCGGAGCGAAGTTGCCCCAGCCCAGAGCCTGCGTGACATACGGCAGCAGCAGGTAGACCCAGAGAATCACCAGCACCAGCGGAATGGAACGCAAGGTGTCCACATAGATGGCGGCAGGCACTTCCAGCCACTTGCGGCCGGACAGCCGCATCATCGCCAGCAGCGTCCCCAGGATGATGCCGCCCAGCATCGCCATCAGGGTCAGCTGGAACGAGAAGATCAGGCCCTTGGACACATACGCACTCAGCGTCTCCCAGGTCAGCCGGGAAAAATCGAGATCGCTCATGTCACTTGGCCCCCAGGATGCCGGGCACGCGCACCGACACTTCAATCAGCTTGGCCACCCGGTTGATGGCAAAGCCGGAGATGAAGTACAGAAGGGTCACCGGCAGGAAAATCTGCAGGAAGCTGGACTGCTCCGACGCCTGCTGCGCATATTGCGTCAGCTCGGGAATGCCGATGGCAAAGGCCACGGCGGAATTCTTGACGATGTTCATGCTCTCGCTGGTCACCGGCGGAATCACGATGCGCAGCGCCATCGGCAGCAGCACATGGCGGTAGGTCTGCGGCAGCGTCAGGCCCAGCGCCTGACCGGCATACCGCTGGCCCTTGGGCAGCGTCAGGATGCCGGCCTTGACCTGCTCGGCAATCCGCGCTGAAGTGAACAGTCCCAGCCCCACAAAGGCCAGCACCATCGGCGGCACCGACTGCGCCGCCGGCACCAGCCGCGGCAGCACGTGATACCAGAGAAAGAGCTGAACGATCAGCGGAATGTTGCGGAACAGCTCCGTCCAGGCCTCACCCAGCCACGCCACCTTCCGGTTCGGCACGGTGCGCAGAATGCCCACCAGGATGCCCACCACCAGGGCCACCAGCAGACCGAGCAGCGCAAGGGTCATGGTCCAGCCCCAGGCATGCACCATCGCATCCAGGTAGGTCTCATAGCCCTTCGCGCCGAAGCATTTCGGTGCGACCTCTTCGGTCACCATGTCCGTGCAGTACAACTGCCAATCCCAGCTCATGGCCAGCCTCCATCATCCATACAAAAAGGGCCGCACTCAGGCCGCGGCCCCCTCACACGCCGTCCAGCGCTTGCGACAAGGCGCCCCGCAGGGCGCCTTGATGCTCAGCCGGAAAGCCTTACTTCTTGGCGTACTCTTCGACCGGCTTGTCGTTCGGGTTCGCCCAGGCGGCCTTCGTCGCTTCCGAGGCCGGCATGTTCAGCTTGGCATTGACCGGGGGAATCGGCTGCACGAACCACTTGTCGTAGAGCTTGGCGATCTCGCCCGACTTCATCATGCCCTTCAGGCTGTCGTCCACGGCCTTCTTGAAGGCGGGATCGTCCTTGCGGATCATGATGGCGATCGGCTCGACCGACAGGGTTTCACCCACGATCTTGTAGTCCGACGGCGTCTTGGACTTGGCGATGTTGCCGGCCAGGATCTGACCGTCCATCACGAAAGCGTCCGCACGGCCCGATTCCAGCAGCAGGAAGCTGTCGGCGTGGTCCTTGCCCAGCACTTCCTTGAAGTCCACACCGTTGGCACGCTCATGCTTGCGCAGCAGTTGCACGGAGGTGGTGCCGGTGGTGGTGGCCACGGTCTTGCCGTTCAGCTGCGAGATCGAGGTGATGCCGGAGTTGGCCTTCACCGCAATGCGCACTTCTTCCACGTAGGTGGTGACGGCGAAGGCCACATCCTTGGCGCGGGTGCTGTTGTTGGTGGTGGAGCCGCATTCGATGTCCACGGTGCCGTTCTGCACCAGCGGGACGCGGTTCTGCGAGGTCACCGGCAGATACTTGATGTCCAGCTTGGCCAGGCCCAGCTGCTTTTGCACATCGGCCAGCACGCGCTGGCAGACTTCCACGTGATAGCCCACGTACTTGCCGTCGCCCAGGGTGTAGGACAGCGCGCCCGAAGACTCGCGCACGCCCATGGTCACACTGCCTGAGTCCTTGATCTTCTTCAGCGTATCGGCCTGGGCCACACCGGCCAGAGCGGCGCCAAGGGCCAGGACAAGCATTGCCTTCTTCATAAGTGCTCCTGCAAATTCGGAATCGAATTGTGTCTGTGAACGGGCGAAGCAGACCACGCGGGCGGGGTCTGCGAGGTAGGGAGTATTACGCATCTCTTGGTAGGCGCCCAGATGTCATGCACGCTTCATGCCACCCCGTTGCCGGGCTGGTTCAGAAACGACCACAGGGCTTGGGCCACCGGCTTGACCCGCCGGGTGGTGGCCTGCCGCTCCCGATACATGCGCAACTCCATGTTCAATTCGTAATGGCCAGGTTCGGCCGCCCGGACCAGCCGGCGGGCCTTGACCTCTTTCTTCACCGAGCTGGCCGGCAGGAAGGCCAGACCGTGGCCTTCCAGGGCCATGGCCTTGAGGCTTTCGGCCATGTCCGTCTCGAAGACGGATTCCAGATTCAGCGGCAGCGCAGCGTCCTTGACGATCAGCTCCACCAGCCGGCCCAGGTAGGCGCCGGAGGCATAGCTCAAAAACGGGATTTTCTGTCCAGGATGGCCGGTGATGCGGAACATCGGCGCGCCCGCGGCATCCGCCTTCGCATAGGCGGACAGGGTTTCGTGTCCGAGCGAGACCGACTCGTAGCGCTCCGGGTCCAGCTGCAGCGGCTGGCTGGGATGGTGGTAGACCACCAGCAGATCGCAGTTGCCTTCGCTAAGTTGCAAGGTAGCGTCATGCACATTCAAAGCGTTGAGGCGGCACTTCACTTCGCCAAAGCGCTGCCGCAGCTCCATCAACCAGTGCGGGAAGAAGCTGAACGAGAGGGAATGCGGGACGGCGAACTCGATCATGTCCTGACCGGCCGACTGGTGGCTGCGCAGCATGTTGCGCGTCGCCTGCAGGTTGCCCAGCAGATCCACCGCCTGGCCGAGCAGCGTCTCGCCGGCGGCGGTGAGGCGGGTGGGATAGGACGAGCGGTCGACCAGATCGACCCCGGCCCAGGCTTCGAGCGCCTGGATGCGCCGCGAGAAGGCGGGCTGGGTCACGTGCCGGAGCTGGGCCGAGCGCGAGAAGCTGCGCGTCTCCGCCAAACTCACAAAGTCTTCAAGCCACTTGGTTTCCACGAGGCGGGATTATGCCTGCCCGTCCTGCTGCATCGACCACATCTGCGCATAACGCGCCTGCAGGCCCAGCAACTGCGCATGGGTGCCGCGCTCGACGATCTCGCCATGCTCCATCACCAGGATCTCATGCGCATCGACGATGGTGGAGAGTCGGTGGGCGATGACCAGCACCGTCTTGTTCTCCGCCGCCGCCTCCAGCTCGGCCTGGATGGCCCGCTCGTTGCGTGAGTCGAGCGCGGAGGTGGCCTCGTCGAAGATCAGGATCGGCGGATTCTTCAGCAAGGTGCGGGCGATGGCGACCCGCTGCTTCTCGCCGCCGGAGAGTTTCAGGCCGCGTTCGCCCACCATCGTCTGATAGCCCTGCGGCAGACTGGTGATGAAGCTGTGGATGTGGGCGGCGCGTGCAGCGGCCTCCACCTCCTCCATGCTGGCCTCGGGCCGGCCGTAGGCGATGTTGTAGGCAATGGTGTCGTTGAACAGCACGGTGTCCTGCGGCACGATGCCGATGGCGCTGCGCAGACTCTGCTGCGTCACCTGCACCACCGGCTGGCCGTCGATGGTGATGCGGCCGCCGTCCACGTCGTAGAACCGGTAGAGCAACCGGGCGAGCGTGCTCTTGCCCGAGCCGCTGGGGCCCACCACCGCGACCTTGCGGCCGGCCGGGATCTCGAAGGACACCCCCTTGAGGATGGGCCGGTCCCGTTCGTACGAAAACACCACGTCCTCGAAGCGCACCGTGGCGCCCCTCACCTGCAGCGGCTGCGCCTGCGGCGTGTCGGCCACTTCGCGTTCCTTGGCGAGCAGGCCGAACATCTTGTCCAGATCGGTCAGGCTCTGCTTGATCTCGCGATAGATCACCCCCAGGAAGTTGAGCGGGATGTAGAGCTGGATCATGAAGGCGTTGATCATGACCAGGTCGCCCAGGCTCATGTGCCCCTCCACCACGCCTTGCGTGGCCCGCCACAGCATGGCCACCAGCGCCGAGGCGATGATCACCTGCTGACCGCTGTTGAGCAGCGACAGCGTCGTCTGCGATTTCAACTGGGCGCGGCGGAGCTGCTCCAGGCTCTGGTCGTAGCGGGCGGCCTCGAAGTCCTCGTTGTTGAAGTACTTGACCGTCTCGTAGTTCAGCAGCGAATCGATGGCCTTGCTGTGGGCGACCGAATCCAGCTCATTGAGCTTGCGCCGGAACTGGGTCCGCCATTCGGTGACCATCACGGTGAAGCCGATGTAGAACACCAGCGCCGCACCGGTGATCCAGGCGAACATCGCATCGAACTTCACCGCCAGCAGGCTGAGCACCAGCACCACTTCCACCAGCGTCGGAAAGATGCTGTAGAGCGAGTAGGAAATCAGCGAGTGCACCGCACGGGTGCCGCGTTCGATGTCCCGGGTCATGCCGCCGGTCTGGCGTTCCAGGTGGAAGCGCAGGCTCAGGTCATGCAGATGGCGGAACACCTGCAGCGAGATGCTGCGGGAGGCGCCCTCGGTGGCCTTGGCGAAGATCAGCTCCCGCGCCTCGGTGAAGAGCGAGGTGCACAGGCGCAGCAGGCCGTAGGCCAGCAGCAGGCCGACCGGCACCACCATCAGGGCCTGCGGGCTGCCGGGCTGCACATCCAGGCTGTCCACCAGGCGCTTGAGCAGCAGCGGCACGCTGACGTTGGCGAATTTGGCGCCGATCATGAAGGCCAGAGCCAGGGCCACCCGCCAGCGGTAGCGCCAGAAGTACGGCAGCAGCCGGCCTACCGTACGCCAATCGCCCCGGCGAGGGGCATTGGTGTCGCTTGTGGGCGAAGAGGGAACAGGGTTGGGCAATGAAGAAGACCGGCGCATGGGTAGGGTCGTGTGCTCTGGCGCGTGCTGGACGACAATGGCGCCCATTCTCACCGTTGCCGATCATGAGCACTTCCACATCTCCATCCAAAGACACCCTGCCCGTCGCGGAAGCCCTCGGCCCCCGTGAACTGGTGATGCGGGTCATGCCCATGCCGGCGGACGCCAACGGCAATGGCGACATCTTTGGTGGCTGGATCATGGCGCAGGTCGACCTGGCCGGATCGGTACTGCCGCTGCGCATCTCCCGCGGCCGCGTGGCCACGGTGGCGGTGAACGAATTCATCTTCAAGCAGCCGGTGTCCATCGGAGACCTGCTGAGCTTCTATGCGGAGGTCAAGCGCATCGGCCGCACGTCCATCACGGTGCATGTGGAGGTCTTTGCCGAGCGCAACCCGGCCAATCCGCATGTGGTGAAGGTGACGGAGGCCAACCTGACCTATGTGGCGATCGACCGGGAAGGCAAGCCGCGCGCGTTTGCCGAGAAGTCCGGCGAGACGCCTGCCATCAAGCCCTGACGCTACCCCGAAGGGCGTGAGACGGTGATCGAGGGTTCTCGCTGAGATTTGACTGATTCATATCCGGACCAGGGGCAGGTGTCCAGGACCTCCCTTTGGGCCTTTTCCATCCCCCCAGGCGGTCCTGAAGTATCAAAAGCCGCTGTTTTTCCAGGAGACACCACCGATGCAGCCCATTCCCGCATCATCCACCGCCGCAGGCGCGCCCGCCGCACCTGTGCCTTTCTACAAGCAGCTGTATGTGCAGGTGGTGGTGGCCATTGCCATCGGCGTCCTGCTGGGCTACTTCGAGCCGCAGTACGGCGTGGCACTGAAGCCGCTGGGTGACGCCTTCATCAAGCTGGTGAAGATGATCATCGCGCCGGTGATCTTTCTGACCATCGTCACCGGCATTGCCAGCATGACCCACCTGAAGTCGGTGGGCCGTGTGTTTGGCAAGGCGATGCTGTACTTCCTGTTCTTCTCCACGCTGGCGCTGATCGTTGGCATGGTGGTGGCGCATGTGGTGCAACCGGGCGCCGGCATGAACGTCAATGTGGCGGACCTGGGCCAGAAGGAAGTGCGCGGCTATGTCGACAAGACGCATGAGCTGACGATCACCGGCTTCCTGATGGACATCATCCCGAAGTCGCTGCTGGGCTCGCTGTCGGACGGGAACATCCTGCAGACGCTGTTTGTGGCGGTGCTGTTCGGCGTGTCGCTGTCCCTGTCGGGTGAACGCGGCCGGCCGGTGCTGAACTTCCTGGAGTCGCTGACCGTGCCCATCTTCCGGCTGGTGCACATCCTGATGCGTGCAGCGCCCATCGGCGCGCTGGGCGCGATGGCCTTCACCATCGGCAAGTACGGCGTTGCGACGCTGGTCAACCTGGCGTGGCTGGTGGGCAGTTTCTACATCACGGCCCTGCTCTTCGTGCTGGTCATTCTGGGCCTGGTGGCGCGTCTGTGCGGCTTCTCCGTCATCAAGCTGATCCGCTACCTGAAGGCGGAACTGCTGCTGGTGCTGGGCACGTCCTCGTCGGAATCGGCGTTGCCGAGCCTGATGGAGAAGATGGAGAAGGCCGGTTGCGAGAAGACGGTGGTGGGCCTGGTGGTCCCGACCGGTTATTCCTTCAACCTGGACGGCACCAACATCTACATGACGCTGGCAGCGCTGTTCATTGCGCAGGCCACCAACACTGAACTGACGCTGGGCCACCAGATCTCGCTGCTGCTGGTGGCGATGCTGAGCTCCAAGGGCGCGGCAGGTGTGACGGGCGCGGGTTTCATCACCCTGGCGGCGACGCTGTCGGTGGTGCCGGAAGTGCCGGTGGCCGGCATGGCGCTGATTCTGGGTGTGGACCGCTTCATGTCGGAATGCCGCTCGTTGACCAACTTCATCGGCAATGCCGTGGCCACCGTGGTGGTCTCGAAGTGGGAAGGTGCGCTGGACATGACCAAGCTGCATCAGGCGCTGAATTCGAAGGTGGATCCGGACGACGAGCCGGTGGCTTGATGCGGAGACGCTGAGCGCGTCACCTTCACAGATCGACATCGATCGACACTGATCACGGGCCCTGCGGGGCCCGTCTTCATTTTGCGATCTCAGTTCCGAATGCACGAACAAAAAAGGCCCGCGGTGAGGCGGGCCTTCGGAGTGCCTTGCGGCTAGAGAATATACGTGCCTTTCGGCGGACATAAGAAGTGTCGTAGTTCTTGCCGGCGCAGTCAAGCCTCCTCTTCAGTCGCAGCGGCAGCGGAAGCTTGCGCCGCCAGGGGCGGGCTAGCGTCTGCCATCCACGCCTCGACAACCGGGGTCAGGCCGATCGCACGCATGACGCCCTGCTGAATCGAGACAAGCAGTTCTGGACTGACCCTCCCCACTCGATGCGTCCCATCGGCACATCGAAACTCTCTCAGCCTCTCTTCGTCAACACTTTGCAGCAGGTCTGTCTTCGCCCATCTCACCGTACCAGGCGTGTAGCAACCGGTCTCGGGAATCTCGTCGCCAGCCAGACGAATGTGGAGCTTCATAGCTTCGCCGGTACGGTGGGGCTTCTTGTGCCGGTCCTCGCTGGAGCTGACCGGTACGACCAGAAACTGCTTGTTCCTCTCGCCGACGATGACAACCGGACGCCGCTTACGGATCTCATTCGGAATCCTGCGATCCAGGTTGTCTTTCCGGTAGGGTCCTTCGGGCGCCGTGTCGTTGATCGGCTCGTAGTTCCCGAACACGCAGTCGTAGATATCCCCTCGTCTGGGATTGGTTCTGATCTTTTTCATTGCGTTCGAAGCGAGGTCACTGGCGTCTATCCTGCCTAGCAGGTTAGCGGTGAGTCAGCCGCAACGGTATCAACTCAAGATGCGTGATGGTGCGCAACTTGAGTCATCGTCCTGATTCATCGGTTAGCGTGTTACATCAATCTTTGGAGGCAGGAGGCAGAGTGTGAGTACGACCCGAAGCGCACGATCGACAGTCATTACCGCAGCACTTCGGTGCTGGTGTGAGTTCTTCATGCACTCGGCGGAGTGGGTAGCGCTGACCACTACCTTCTGCCTCCTCCCCGCGCTTGCCAGCGCATCGGAACTACCGACGACGACCGACACGCTGCCTCCAGCAGCGCCATCGTCAGCCGCGTCGGAGTCATCGACAGCGGCCCGCATCTACGACGGCTACGACGCCTTTTTCCTCACCCTGCCCTCGCGCCTCTTCGACGAAGCGGACAAGCGTCCGCGCAAGGTCACCGGCATCAACGAACCGGCGGGTGATTTCTGGACCTGGACCTCGGCCGGCAAGGCGCATGTGCTCGAGATGCGCGAGGCCGATGCGCTGATCGACCGTCGGCGCCTGCGTGCCGCCCGGGCCACACGCTTCCCGGGCGAGTTCACCGCGCCGGCCTTGGGCAACGCGGCAACCGTCTATGCCAACGACACCGCCGTCTGCATCGAAGGCGTGCCGGGCTCGGCCAGTGGCAGCGCGGTGCGCCACATCCAGGTCTCGCTGATTCTGCAGCCCTACAGCTCCAAAGCCCGGCGCTACGAATTGGCCGGGCTGTTCGCCGGCTGCCTGAGCCTCACCCGAGTGCCGGAGGGCATCGGCTTCCTGCGCGGCGCCTACCGCTGGCCGGAGGGAGCACCGTCGCCCCTGGGGGTCACCATGGAACAGTGGCGCCTCCACGGCGCCACTTTTGTGCGGACCGGTCAGACCTGGTCGATGACCTTCACCGAGCCCGACAACGTCTACCGCTTCACCTCGCCCTGAGGAGGGAGGCAGGCATCACCGCCGCCTCCTGCACCTCATCAGAACTTCGAGAAGTCCGGCTGACGCTTCTGGAAGAACGCCTGGAAGGCCTCGATCGCCTCAGGGCTGCGCAGGCGCGCACCGAAAATCTCCGCTTCCACCTGGATGGTGTTGAGCAGTTCTTCTTCGCTGCTGCGACGCATCAGCTTCTTGCTCTCGATCACGGCAGTCGGCGGCAGACTGTTGAAGCGCTCGGCCACACGGCGCGCATGGTTCACCACTTCGCCGGCCGGCAGCACGCTGTTGGCAATGCCGTATTCCACCGCCTGCTCGCCGGTGAACGGATCACCCAGCAGCAGCTTCTCGGCGGCGCGGCGCTGACCCATCAGACGCGGCACGATCAGGCTGGAGCCGAACTCCGGCACCAGACCCAGGCTCACAAACGGCATGGCCAGACGCGCGTCGTCCGCCACATAGACCAGATCGCAATGCAGCAGCAGCGTGGTCCCGATGCCGATGGCGGCACCGTTCACCGCCGCAATGATCGGCTTGTTGCAGCCGATCATCGCCTTCATGAACTGGAACACCGGCGCTTCTTCATCCCGGGGCGGGCTGGCCATGAAGTCTTCGATGTCGTTGCCCGACGTGAAGATGGCAGGCTGGCCCTGGATGAGCACGGCGCGCACCGTCTTGTCGTCATTGGCGGCCGTCAGCGCGTCGGCCATGGCCTGGTACATGGCGCGGGTCAGCGCGTTCTTCTTTTCCGGGCGCGCAATCTCGATCGTCAACACGCCGTTGACGATGGCGGACTTGATGCTCATGGAGCGACTCCTCTCAAAACGAATTGCATGATGCTAGCGACGTTTCGCCATGCCTGTCAGGCCTCAACAGCAAAGGGGAAGTGCAGCCCCGTTCCAGCGCGTGGACCGATGCTGCCCTCCCCCTTGTGTGACCGGTCCCGTCACGGATGCCGTGACGGGCGGCTGCCTTACAGACGTTCGATGATGCCCGCAGCGCCCTGGCCGGCGCCGACGCACATGGTGACCATGCCGTACTTGCCGCCGGTGCGACGCAGACCGTGAATCACCGACGCGGCACGGATGGCACCGGTGGCGCCCAGCGGGTGACCCAGGGCGATCGCGCCGCCGTTGGGGTTCACCTTGCTGCGATCCAGCACGATGCCCTTGCTGTCCAGATCGTTCAGCACCGCCAGCGACTGGGCCGCGAAGGCTTCGTTCAGTTCCACCCAGCTGAGGTCTTCCGCCTTGATGCCGGCCAGCTTCAGCGCTGCAGGAATCGCCTCGATCGGGCCGATGCCCATGATTTCGGGCGGCACGCCACGCACGGCGAAGGACACGAAACGCGCCAGCGGCGTCAGGCCGAAACGCTTCACCGCGGCTTCAGACGCCACGATCAGCGCACCGGCGCCGTCCGAGGTCTGCGAGCTGTTGCCGGCGGTGACGCTGCCCTTGGCGGCGAACACCGGCTTGAGCTTGGCCAGGCCTTC
>CBIHOT010000094.1:0-10150 GCA_966211495.1 uncultured Roseateles sp.
TCGCCGGGATGATCGGTGTGACGGCCTTCGGCCTGTTCCTCACGCCGGTGTTCTATGTGCTGATGCGTCGCCTGTCGGGCAACCGTCCGCTGAAGCAGCACGGCGACCACCTGGAAGCCTTTGCCCAGCCGGAGCAGGGCGCGGGTCACGACTTTGGCGCCGGCGCCGGGGCGCATCCGCACCCCGCGGCTCCCCGCCATGAGCATGACTGAGTACGGCCGCTTTGCAGATCAACAAGGATTTCTGCCATGAAACTGATGATGACCACGCTGCTGGCGGCCCTGGTGCTGGCCGGTTGCGCAACGCCGCCGCCGATTGATGAATCGCGCCTGCCGGCGACCCCGGCGGCTTTCAAGACGCTGCAGGGGCCGCAGGGCAGCGCTCCGGTGGCCGACGGCCGCTGGGCCGTGGTGCCGCCGTCGGATGCGGAGCCGCGCGGGGACTGGTGGCTCGCCTTCGGGGACGCCCAGCTGAACGACCTGGAACAGCGGGCGCTGCGCAACAACACCGACCTGCAATCGGCCGCAGCGCGGCTGGCACAGGCCCGGGCGCTGTCCCGCAGTGCCGATGCCGACCGCCTGCCGCAGGTGGGCGCCAATGCCGGCGCCTATCGCGGCACGACGGCGGGGCAGGGACCGGCGGTGACGCCGCTCTACCGTGCCGGGCTGACGGCCAGCTGGGAGGCGGACCTGTCCGGCCGGCTGACGCAGGCCAGCCGTGCCGCACGGCTCGACACCCAGGCCCGTGAAGCGCTGCTGCAAAGCACCCGGCTGATGGTGCAGGCGGACGTGGCGCAGACCTATCTGTCGCTGCGCTTCACCGACCAGGAGCGGCGACTGGTGCGCGACACGGTGGCGGCCTATCGCGAGACGCTGGCCCTGACGCAGCGGCGCTACCAGGCCGGTGACGTGGCGGAGCTGGATCTGGCGCGGGTGCAGGCCGAGGTGGCTTCCACCGAAGCCGAAGCCGTGGCGCTGGACCGCCGCCGTGCGCAACTGGAGAACGCGCTGGCGGTGCTGCTGGGCGAGCCGGCCTCTGGCTTCTCGCTGGCCGAGGCGCAGGACCTGGCCGCGCTGCCCGCGATTCCGGCCGGCCTGCCCAGTGCGGTGCTGGCCCGGCGTCCCGACGTGGCCGCAGCCCAGCGCAGTCTGCTGGCGGCGCAAGCCCGTGTGGGCGTGGCCCAGGCGGCCTGGTTCCCCAGCCTGACGCTGACCGCCACCGGCGGTTATGCCTCGCCGGAACTGAGCGATGTGTTCAAGTGGTCGGCACGCGCCTGGTCGGTGGATGCGCTGCTGTCGCTGCCGCTGTTTGATGGCGGCCGTCGCAAGGCGGGCATCGAATCGGCGCAGGCGGGCCTGGACCTGGCGATGGCGGACTACCGTCAGCAGTTGCTGCAGGCGCTGCGTGAAGTGGAAGACAGCCTGAGCGGGCTGCAACTGCTGTCGCGCCAATCGGAGGTGCAGGCGCAGGCGGTGGCCTCGGCGTCGCGCGCCACGGCGCTGTCGGACTCCCGCTACCGCAATGGCTTCATCAGCCAGCTGGATCTGCTGGATGCCCGCCGCAGCGAGTTGCGCAACCGGCGTGTGGCGCTGCAGGTGCAGGCCGAGCAGTATCAGGCCACGGTGGGGCTGGTCCGCGCCCTGGGCGGCGGCTGGACGCCGGCCGGCTGATGCCCTGACCCTTCTTGTGCAGGACTCCTGGGGCTGGCCAACGCCCCAGGGATGTGTTGGCGCCGACGCACCGGAGGTTTCCGGTGGGCTCGGCGCCTTTTTTCATGGATGGGTAAGCACGGCAGTCTGCCGGGTGTTGCCCTCCCAGGCGGCCAGGGCGATCAGCACCAGGCAGGCATACGCGCTGGTGATCACGGCGGGCCAACCGGAGACCCAGGGACTGGCGCCCAAAAGGGCCAGCAGGGCGACCGCGTGGGACGCAGGCAGGCGTCCGAGCACCGACCATTTGAACAGCCCCACCCCCAGGATGTAGAGCCCGAAGCCGCCGAGCACACACACGGCCGTGCGCAGCGGTGTGAGGCCCATCGGATGCGCGAGCACGAATTCATCCCCGGCCGCGTTGACGATGATGCCGGCCACGATGGGCAGATGCAGATAGGTGTAGCTCAGGCGGGCCAGACGGCCCGGGTCCTGGCTGCCGGCGATGCGGGCGGTCGCCAGGTCATTGGTGGTGTCGAAGTACAGCCACCAGAGGGCCAGGCTGCCGGCGAAGGCGACGAGGAAAGCCAGCGCCGAATCGACGGTGAGGTCCTGCGCTGAAAAGGTCGCCCCCGTCACCAGCAGCGACTCCCCCAGCGCAATGATCACGAACAGGGCGCAGCGCTCCGCCAGGTGACCGCCGGACACTACCCAGTCCGTGGAGGCGGACCGCCCCAGCCCCGGCACGCCGAATCCCATCGACGGGCCGACATATTCCAGCGAAAGCGCCGCGACCCAGCATGGCAACCGCCACGCCGGTTGCAATGCGCCGCAGGCCCACAGCATGCCGCTGCTGACCAGCCACACGAGGATGCGCTGGAAGTTGCGCACCAGCACCCGGTCGCGCCCCCGCGCTGCCCACAGGAAGAACAGCGTACGGCCGACCTGGATGCCGACGTATCCACCGGCGAACATCGGCGCCCGGTCGTCAAAGGCTTCTGGAATCGCGCCGGACATCAGCAGCCCCAGCAGCATGAAGACGAACAGGCAGGCCCGCACCGGCAAGGTGTCCGGATCCAGCCAGTTGGTGACCCAGGAGGTGAACACCCAAACCCACCACACCGCCAGCATCAGGAACAGCGTCTGCAGCACCCCGGCCAGTGAGAAATGGCCGATCAGCCGATGCGACAGCTGGGTGACGGCAAAGACGAACACCAGGTCGAAGAACAGCTCGGTAAAGCTGACCTTGGCGTGTCCCTGGGGGTCAGGCGCGCGCAGCAGGGAAGGGCGGCGGTGTCGGACATCGGTGTGCATGCGGGCACTGTAGGCAGGCTGGCCGTGGCCTGCGTCTGCCATCAGGGTGATGCGCAGGGGCGATGTGCAGCGTGCTGCACCGGCGCTGCTCCGGCGGTGCTACGGCGGTGCTACGGCGGTGCGTTGGGCCGGTCGTCCCTCCGAAGCAGGATCCCGCTCGGCGCTGCTGCACCGCCGCACAAGGATAATCAGCGCCGCCGCAAGGATCGCCTCCTCAGAACGGCCCCTGCGCTGCAGGGCGCCAACCTTCCGTCCACTGCACATCAACGCTTGACCCCGACCGCCCGCATGCCGACCGTCGCCGCCCCCGCCCCTCGCTCCCGACTGAGTCGCGGCGTGGGCTGGCTGATGTTGTCGCTGGCCGCCATGGCGGTGCTGTCCGGCCTGCTGGCCTGGCGGGCGCAGGCGACGCTGGGCCACCTGCAGCGGTCGGAGCGGATCGGCCGCACCCTGCCGCAGTTGCACCGGGTGATGGAGGATCTGCTCAACGCCGAAACCGGCCTGCGCGGCTATCTGCTCACCCAGAAGGGCAGCGCCCTGCAACCTTATCGCGAGGCGATGAGCGGTCTGGAGCAGCGCCTGGACGACCTGGCGCAGCGCAGCCCGGACCCGATGCACGGCCCCCGTCTGGCACGGGTGCGGGAACTGGCGCTGATCAAGCTGCGGGAGATGGCGCAGATTTTGCGGCTGCATGACAGCGGCCAGCATGACGAGGCGCTGGAGCGGGTGATGGGCAACCCCGGCCAGATGGACGAACTGCGGGACCTGCTCGGAGAGCTGCGCGCCGACCTGGCCGCGGAGCAGGCCTCGATCAACAACCGGCTTCAGCGCGATGCCACCCAGGCGGAATTCCTGCTGCTGGGCGGGCTGGGCACGCTCACCCTGTTCACCGCCATCGCGGTGACGCAGGTGATCACCCGCACCCGGGTGGCAGAGCGCTCGCAGCAGCGACTGCGGGACATCGCCGATCACGTGCCGGCCCTGATCGGACACTTCGACCGGCAGGGGCGGCTGCTGTTTGCCAATGCGGAAGCGGGGCGGGTCTTCGGCTTTCAGCCGGAAGCAGCCGTCGGGCGACCGATTGCCGAGCTGCACACGCCGGAAGGCGCGACCGCCATGCAGCCGCAGATGGACCGGGTGCTGGCCGGCGAGACGGTGGAATTCGATGCCCGCTTGCGGGTGGATGGCGAATGGCGCCACTTCCACCAGTGTCTGGTGCCGGACCGGCTGGCGGGTCTGACGCGCGGTTTTTATGCCGTCTCGATGGACATCAGCGACCGTCGCCGGGATGAAGTGCGTGTGGCGCAAAGCGAGAAGCGCCTCAAGGCGGTGACCGACAACCTGCCGATCGTGCTGGCCTACGTCGATGCCGATCAGCGCCTGCGGTATGCCAATGAAACGGTGCGCTTATTGCTGGGCATCGACCTGAGCGATGCGCTTGGCCGGACGCTGGAAGACCTGATGACGCCGGAGATGTATGAGCAGCGCCGGGTGCATCTGGCGCTGGGACTGCAGGGCGAGCGGGTGGAACTGGAGACCTCCTCGCTGCACATGGGCCGCCAGCGGCATTTCCGCAGCATCTACGTGCCGGATACCGCGGCGGACGGCGCGGTGGCGGGGCTGTTCATCCTCTCCATCGACATCACGCCGATGAAGCAGGCGGAGGCACAACTGGCGCAATGGGCCAGTTCGGATGCGCTGACGGGGCTGCCCAACCGGCGTGAACTGGACCAGGCGCTGGAACGGGCACTGCTGCGTCAGCGCCGTCAGGCCCGTGAGGGGCGGGCGATGGCGGTGCTGTTCATGGACGTGGACCATTTCAAGACCATCAACGACACCTACGGTCACGCCGTGGGAGACGAGGTGCTGCGGGCCTTTGCGCAGTGCCTGCGCCATACGGTGCGCGCCAGCGACCAGGTGGCCCGGCTCGCCGGCGATGAGTTCGTGGCGGTGCTGGAAGGGCTGAACAGCCCTGAAGAAGCCGAGGTCGTGGCGGCCAAGATCATCGAAGCCGTGTCCAGCCAGCCGCTGGGGGGGCTGTCGGTGACGGTCAGCGTCGGCGTGGCCACGCTGGAGGATGCCGACATGGCCGCGCGCGACCTGCTGGTGATGGCCGACCGGGCCCTCTACCAAGCCAAACGCGCCGGCCGCAACGGCTTTGCGGTGCTGCACGGCCCGGGGATGGACAGCCGGCGCTGAGCCGTTCTCCGGGCTCTTTCGCGACCCCTGCGCACGGTGGGCTGCCCGGGAGGGCGGGCGATATGGGGGCGGCACCCCTGCAATTTCAAGATCTTGAAGAACCGCTGGGTCGTCCAAAACTTGGATGCATGGCGGTCGCTTCCGGCCGCCAGCCCCATATCCCGACCGATCGGAATCCGAGCGGTTTTTATGCCCATCAGGAGGCCCTATGTACCAACGTCTGTTCGCCCGTGACCTGTTCAACGACCTCGAGCGCCTGCAGCGCGAGGTCAGCCAGGCTTTTGATGTGTCTTCCAGCATTCGCGGCCAGGGCCGCGGCGGCTATCCCGCGCTGAATGTCGGCCTGTCGCCTGAAGCGGTGGAGGTGTATGCCTTCGCCCCGGGCCTGGACCCCGCCAGCATCAGTGTCGATCTGGACCGCGGCGTGCTCAGCCTCTCCGGCGAGCGTGCCTCGCAGACGGTGGCCAAGGCGGAAGGCGCCAGTGCCGAACGCGCCATCGTCCATCAGAACGAACGCTTCAGCGGCAATTTCCGGCGCGTGGTGAGCCTGCCGGATGACATTGATCCGGATCAGGTGCAGGCCAGCTACCGCGACGGTGTGCTGCGGGTCAGCATCAAGCGTCGTGCCGCGGTCCAGCCTCGCCGCATCGACATCCATTGAGGATCGCCATTGCGTGATTCAAGCGAATGAGCGAATCACGCGATTGAGCGAATCGTCTCCACCGTCTACACAAGAGCATTCATCATGAACACCCAAGCCGTTCAAGCCTCGACTTCCGTGAACCCTGCCGTGTCGGGCCAGATGCCCGCAACGCTGATGGAAGGCACTGCGTCCAGCGCCGTCCCGACCACGGCCACCGTGAACCCCGCGTCCACCAGCGGTGCAGCGCCGGCCTCGGCCAGCGGCACCTCGGCGCGTCCCCGTGCCGCCAGCAGCCGTCAGCGCGACGATCTGACCCTGGTGCCGCCGGTGGACGTGATCGAAGATGCGCAGGGCATCACCCTCTACGCCGACCTGCCCGGCGTGCCGCGCGACCTGCTGAATCTGCGGGTGGATGGTGACCAGCTGATCATCGAAGCCGAGATGCGCCTGGACATGCCCGAGGGCCTGCGCGCCGGCCATGCGGAAGTGACCCGCCAGCACTATCGCCGCGTGTTCACCCTGAGCAAGGAACTGGATGCGGAGCAGATCCGCGCCGAGCTGACGCAAGGGGTGCTGCAGGTGCGCCTGCCCAAGGCAGCGCATGCCCAGCCGCGCAAGATTCAGGTGGCGCTGGGCTGACACTGGCGCCGATCACTCGGCGCTGAGACTGTTCTGCACCGACTCCTGCGGATCCGCCCCCATCGCGACCAGTGCCGCTTCGGCGGCCTGGCCAGCGCGGGCGGCATCGTCCATGCTGACCTGCAGGCGTCGCCGCATCCAGGGCCGGATGTCTTCCATCGGCCCCACATCCGGCAGCAGACTCCAGTCCTGCAGCCACTGCAGTGTGTGCGGCACCGGCTCCAGACCTTCGAGCGCACGCTGCAGGCGCTGTGCATGCGGCGGCAGTTCCGCCAGCGCTTCCGGCCCCAGCTCGGCGGCCCGGCGCATCAGCGTCTGACGCATCATCGACAGATGGGCCATCAGGCGGTAGCCGTGGTCCAGCACCGTGCTGAGTTCCTGGAGCGGCGGGCGGACCCGGCGCGGTTCTGCCGCACTGCGCTGCAAGGCGGCCGAGAGAGCCGCCAGCGCGTCATAGGCCTGGCGGCGGGCCAGCCGCTGGCTCAGCGCACCGGCCGGCGTCAGCTCGGCGGTCATCGCCTGCTTCACATACAGCTGCAGCGCACTGCGGGCGCGCTTGAGCGAGCGTGGCAGATGGCGTCGCTCCCAGGCCGGCAGCACATAGCTGAAGGCCCAGGCCAGGGCGGCGCCGAGCACCGTGTCGGCCAGACGTTCGAACACCGCGACGCCGTGGGTCGGATCGGCCAGATGGGCCTGCAGCAGTGCCATGACGGTGGCCGCCACCGCGGTGATCAGATAACGACGGGTTGCAAAGGCATGGGCCACGCCGACCGCCACCTGCAGCACCACGATCCAGAGGATGAGGTTGTGCACCTGGGACAGCAGCAGGATCACGCCGCATCCGATCGCGGTGCCCAGCACCCGCATGTTGCGGCGGGCCAGGGTCTGGTCCAGCGTGCCCCGCAGCACTACCGCCACCGACAGCACCAGCCAGTGCGGATGCGACGCCCAAGGCAGGGCCAGCGCGATGTAATACGCGCTGGCGAGGGCCAGCAGGCTGCGCAAGGCATGCCGCAGCACCGGGGAATCCAGCCGCCACTGGGCTTTCAGCAGTCCGATGGGCCAGCCTTCCGGCGTGAGGAACTGGCTCAGCTGCAACTGGTCCAGCGGCAAGGGCGGCAGTTCCTGGGAGCGGTCCAGCGCCTTGCCGATGGCCAGCACTTCGCCGTCCAGATGGGTGAGGCGGTCCTGCAGCAGGGCCTGAAGACGGGCGCGCGGATCCTGTGCGGAGACCGAGGGCCAGGCCACGGGCGCGAGCACCAGCGCCTGCGGCGAGGTTTCATTGAGCAGCGCCAGGCGGCAGGTTTCCAGCGCCTGGGTGAGCGAGGCCAGGCGCTGCACCAGCGACTGGCGCAGTTGCTGGCCGATCGGGTCTTCGCCGATCAGTTCCAGATCCAGCCGGCTGGCCAGCATCAGGTCCCGCAATTCGATCAGGTGCAGCAGCACAGCGACGCTGCGCGGGTCGTCATCCACATGCGGAAAGACCTGATCACGCGCCGTCTGCAGCACTTCCGCCAACTGGGCTTCATTGCCTAGCCAGTCGCGCATCGCATGGGCGGCACCGCCGCTGCCCAGCAGCTCGGCGCGCGCGCGCAGCAGTTGCGCCAGACCGCGCAGGGCATCCGCCAGGGCCAGACGGCGAAAGCGCCGCTGCAGCACCAGCCCGGATACCCAGGCCCAGCCCAGATACAGCCCGATGCCCGAGGCACCGCTGAGCACCACCACCGTCAGCGGCTGCGGCGGCCAGGCGAGGGCGAACACCATCGCCAGAATGGGCGCAAAGGACACGGCCGCAGCCCGCAGGCCCCAGCTCAGCATCAACGCGCTGCCAAAACCCAGCGCCGCCACCAGCACGCCGATCCATCCGTGATGGTTGCGCAGCAGCGCCACCGCCACCACCGCCAGCAGCGCCAGGCCACCGCCCAGCGCCACCCGCTTGAAGTTGCGGGTGAGATTGCCCGGCAGGTCGGCCAGACTGGCGCAGATGGCGCAGGCCATCGCCAGCTGGGAGGCGACATGGGACAGATCCGGCGGTGCCAGCAGGGACACCACGATCTGCACCATCGTCACACCCAGCGCGACGGTCAGGCCGTTCCACCAGTGCACCGGCCAGTGGCGCCAACGGCCCAGCCCGCCCGTGGCGCCGGCAGAACCGGGGGCGCCGGACGGGCTGGAAGGGCCTGAAGGATGCGGGCCGGGGGGAGCGTTCAGCGGGTTCAAGCTTCCTTGATGCGCTGGGCCAGATGCGCCAGCGCTTCTTCCACCTGATCCACCAGCACCAGGCACAGGTCACCCGGTTGCAGCCGCTCCAGCGCCCGATCGATGGCGTTGAATTCGCCGCGGACTTCTTCCACGTGGCGGGTGCGGCTGGCGCCGGTCAGCCCCTGGCGCAGCAGCGCCAGCACTTCGCCGTCTTCACGGCCGCGCTGGCAGGCGTCCTGGAACAGGATGGCATCGTCGAAGGCCTCGCCCAGGATCTGGGTCTGGACGCGGATGTCCTCGTCGCGACGGTCGCCGGCGCCGGAGATCACCACCGACCGGCGCTGAGCCGGCAGGCCCTGCACCGCGGCGACCAGCGCCTTCATCGCGTCGCCGTTGTGGCCGTAGTCGGCAATCACGGTGGCACCGCGGTAGTCCATGACGTTGAAGCGGCCCGGCACGCTGTCGGCGTCGCTCATGAAGCTGGCCAGACCGCGGCGGATGGTGTCCCAGTCCAGGCCCACGCCCCAGGCGGCCGCCACGGCTGCCATGGCGTTCTCCACCTGGAAGGGGATGGCCCCGGCCCGGGTGAAGGGGATGTCCCGCAGCGGGATCGATTCACGCCAGGCGCCTTCAGCGGCCACCAGGCTGTCGCCGTCCACATACACGCTGCGTTTGCCCTGCGCGCGGTGGGTGGCCATCAGCGGGTGGTGACGGTCGCTGGCAAAGTAGATGATCTGGCCCGGGCAGACAGCCGCCATGTTGGCGACCACCGGATCCATCGCATTGAGCACCGCATAACCGTTGCTGGCCACGTTCTGCACGATGACGCGTTTGACCAGGGCCAGCTCTTCCACCGTGTTGAGGAAGTTCATGCCGAGGTGGTCACCCTCGCCGAGGTTGGTCACCACCGCCACCTGGCAGCGGTCGAAACCCAGGCCTTCGCGCAGGATGCCGCCTCGGGCGGTTTCGAACACTGCCGCTTCCACATCCGGATGCATCAGCACATTGCGGGCGCTCTTGGGGCCGGAGCAGTCGCCGCTGTCGGTCTGGCGACCTTCCACGTAGACGCCATCGGTATTGGTCATGCCCACGCGCAGGCCCTGCGTGGCGAACATGTGGGCCACCAGACGCGACGTGGTCGTCTTGCCGTTGGTGCCGGTCACCGCCACGATGGGAATGCGGCCGTCTTCGCCCTTGTCGCCGCGGGCGCCGTGGCCGTAGAGGCTGGCGATGATGGCTTCACCGACATCGCGTCCCTTGCCGTAGGACGGGCTCAGGTGCATGCGCAGGCCGGGAGCGGCGTTCACTTCGACGATGCCGCCGTTCTGCTCTTCCAGGGGACGCAGCACGCTCTCGGCCACCACATCCACGCCGCAGACATGCAGGCCCACCACCTGGGCGGCGGCGATGGCGCGGGCGGCCACTTCCGGATGCACGTCGTCGGTCACATCGGTGGCGGTGCCGCCGGTGGACAGGTTGGCGTTGTTGCGCAGGATGACGCGCT
>CBIHOT010000095.1:0-9591 GCA_966211495.1 uncultured Roseateles sp.
CGTCGTTTTGTTTACGTCGTCAGCAGCGCAGAAGCGAGATTATGAATCATTCTTTCTGATTTCGTCAAGCAGTCAGTGCAAATTATTTTTTACGCTGACTGCGAGAGACTCATCACGAAGATCAATCACTCACCACCTTCAAGTACTTTTTCACTCTTGCATATTGCAAACCGGAAACTGCACCTGCGGGTGTCGCTGTTCGGCCGGGGCTTGAACCCAGCCGGTCAACTTGTGCTCAGAACTTGTTCAGAACGTTTGTTGATCAGCGAAGCCTTAGACTGTAGCACAGCACTTTCTGGCTGCACAACATTCACAGTGAGATATTGGCGATATTCGCCCATCACTCGACCAAGCCTCCCAGCAGCGCCCTCGCCTGACCGCCAACACGCGTCCCGCGCGTCCCACGCAGCCCAAGCGCCTGACGCACCCGGCGCCCCAAAAGAAGAAAGGGCCCGCCGTGGCGGGCCCTTTCGGGTCTTGCTGTGGGTTAGGGACCGCCAGGCCGCGCTAGCGGCAGCGGCGGTCCGCGAAGTCAATCCTCCTGGAAGGCTTCCTCGCGCTTGTTCTTGATGGAGGGCAACATCACCACGATCACCATCAGCGCCGCAGCGATCAGCAGACCGGCCGACAGCCCCCGCGTCAGGAAGGTGCTCCACTCGCCGCGGGACAGCAGCAGCGCCCGGCGCAGGTTCTCCTCCATCATCGGGCCCAGGATGAAGCCCAGCAGCAGCGGCGCAGGTTCGCAGCTCAGCTTGTAGAAGAGGTAGCCCACCACCGCGAAGCCGGCTGTCATGTACACGTCGAAGTTGTTGTTGTTCAGCGTGTAGGTACCAATACAGCAGAACACCACGATCGCCGGGAACAGGAAGCGGTAAGGCACCGTCAGCAGCTTGATCCAGACGCCGATCAGCGGCAGGTTCAGGATGACCAGCATCAGGTTGCCCACCCACATGGACGCAATCAGCCCCCAGAACAGTTCCGGATTGCTGGTCATCACCTGCGGGCCGGGCTGGATGCCCTTGATCGTCATCGCGCCCACCATCAGTGCCATCACCGCATTGGGCGGAATGCCCAGGGTCAGCATCGGGATGAACGAGGTCTGTGCACCGGCGTTGTTGGCCGATTCCGGTCCCGCCACGCCCTGAATCGCGCCCTTGCCGAATCGGCTCGGATCCTTGGCGACCTTCTTCTCCAGCGTATAGGCCGCAAACGATGCCAGCAGCGCACCGCCCCCGGGCAGCACCCCCAGCACCGAACCGAGCGCCGTTCCCCGCAAGACTGCGGGCCAGGCGTCGTGGAAGTCCTGTTTGGTCGGCCACAGACCCTTGACGCTCTTGGTGAAGACTTCCCGGTGTTCCGCCGGCTGCCCCAGGTTGGCGATGATCTCGCCGAACCCGAAGATACCCATGGCGATCACCACGAAGTTGATGCCATCGGTCAGCTCAGGAACGTCGAAGGAGAACCGCGGCGTGCCGGAGATCACATCGGTGTTGATCTGTCCCAGCAGCAGCCCCAGCACGATCATCGCAATCGCTTTGAGCAGCGAGCCGGAAGCCAGCACCACCGCACCGATCAGCCCCAGCACCATCAGCGAGAAATACTCTGCTGGTCCGAACTGAAAGGCCAGCTCGGTCAGCGGGGGCGCAAAGGCCGCGATGATGACGGTGCCCACGCAGCCTGCGAAGAAGGAACCCAGGCCGGCCGCCGCCAGCGCCGCACCCGCGCGCCCTTGACGCGCCATCTGGTAACCGTCGATGGCCGTCACCACCGAGGAGGATTCCCCCGGCACGTTGATCAGGATCGCGGTGGTCGAACCCCCATACTGCGCGCCGTAATAGATACCGGCCAACATGATCAGGGCGGGCGTCGCATCCAGCGCATAGATGGACGGCAGCAGCATCGCAATGGTGGCCACCGGCCCCAGGCCAGGCAGCACACCGATCAGGGTCCCCAACACGGCGCCGCCGAAGGCATACAGCAGGTTGTTGAAGGTCAGGGCTGTCTGAAAGCCCAACATCAGGTTATTGATCAGATCCATGCGCGACTCCTCAACCGCCGAGGAAGGTTGGCCACACCGGGATCACGAGGCTCAATCCCTTGATGAAAATCGCCCAGCTGCCCACGGTCAGCACGACGCTGCTCAGGAGGGCATCCCGCCAGCGGAATTCATCGCTGGCCATGGACGACACGATGATCAGCAGCGGCAGCGTGATCGCCAGGCCCAGCCGCGGCAGCGCAAAGCCGAACAGCGCAATCGCGCCGACGACGATCAGCAGCGGACGCCAGGCGATGCTGCCGATGGGCTGCCCGCCTTCCGATTCAATCGTGAGCGCCTTGAACAGCACCGCGCCCCCCAGCAGTGCCAGCAGCACGCCGAGACCGAAGGGGAAATAACCGGGCCCGGGGCGGGCCGAACTGCCAAAGCTGTAGTGGATCAGTGAACCGCTTGCAAACGCGACACCCACAATCACGAACAACAGCCCTGACCAGAAGTCGCGCTGACTCTTGATCTTCATTCGAGGGACCCTCTAGAGGCTTGAATGGCGGCGATTCTAGGGAGCGGCAGTGGCTCGCCGTCTGTGGTTTCCACGTAAAACGGCGAGCGGTCGGTGCCCTGGGGAAAACACCCACGGCTCAGGCCTGGTGTTCCCACGTCGGCGTGCTGCGCAGCACCTCGTCCATCGTCGTCAGCCCTTCAGCGACCTTCATCGCCCCGCCCAGCCGCAGCGGCCGCAGCCCCTCCTGCACCGCCTGGCGACGCAGGGCCGTCATGTCGGTGTGAGGATGCAGATGGCGCCGCACCGTGTCGGACAACATCAGCAGCTCATACAGGCCGGCTCGACCGCGGAAGCCGGTGTTGCGGCAGTCCAGGCAGCCTACCGGCTTGTAGGGTTTGACGCCGCCGCTCAGGCGCCAGGGCTTGAGGGTGTCGTTCAAGGTCTCCAGCGTCACATCCGGATCCGGCGCCTTGCAGTTCGGGCACAAGGTGCGCACCAGGCGCTGGGCCAGCACACCGATCACGGTGGCGTCGATCAGATAGTTCGGCACCCCCAGGTCCGTCAGGCGGGTGATGGCCGACACCGAATCATTGGTGTGCAGGGTCGAGAACACCAGGTGACCGGTCAGCGAGGCCTGGATGGCCATCTCGGCGGTTTCCAGGTCGCGGATTTCGCCGATCATGATGATGTCCGGATCCTGCCGCATCAGTGCCCGCAGGCCCTCGGCGAAGCCGAAGTCGATCGAGGCCAGCACCTGCGACTGGTTGAACGAAGGTTCGATCATTTCGATCGGATCCTCCACCGTGCAGACGTTCACCTCATCCGTGGCCAGACGCTTGAGGGTCGAGTAGAGCGTGGAGGTCTTGCCCGAGCCGGTCGGGCCGGTCACCAGGATGATGCCGTGCGGTCTGGACGTCAGCCGGGTCCAGCGCTCCGCATCGTGGGTGGAGAAGCCCAGTTGCGACAGATCCTTGACCGCGGTGTCGGGGTCGAAGATCCGCATCACCATCTTTTCGCCGAAGGCGGTGGGCAGCGTCGACAGGCGCATTTCCACTTCGTCGCCGGCCGGATTGCGGGTCTTGATGCGTCCGTCCAGCGGGCGGCGCTTCTCCACCACGTCCATGCGGCCCAGCAGCTTGATGCGGGCGGTCATGGCCGCCATCACCGACGGGGGCAGCTGGTAGACCGTGTGCAGCACCCCGTCGATGCGGAAGCGGATCGCGCCCATGTCCCGCCTCGGCTCCAGGTGGATGTCGGAGGCGCGCTGGTCAAAGGCGTACTGCCAGAGCCAGTCCACCACCTGGACGACGCCCTGGTCGTTGGCGTCGAGCTGCTTGTTGCTGCGCCCCAGCTCCACCAGCTGTTCGAAGCTGGCGGTCTGGCTGGTTTCCCCCGTCTTGGAAGCCGCCCGCACCGACCGGGCCAGGGTGAAGAACTCGGTGGTGAAGCGGCTGATCTCCTGCGGATTGGCCAGCACCAGCTTCAGGCGCTTGCGGGTGTGCGATTCGATCTGCGGCACCCAGCCCAGATCCAGCGGCTCGGCGGTGGCCACCGTCACCTCGGTCAGCCCCACCGAAATCGGCAGGCAGCGACGCGCTTCCGCATAGTTGGCCGACATCACGTCCGCCACCCGGCCGACCTCCACCTTCAGCGGGTCGATGCGCAGGTAGGGCATCTTCAGGCGCCCGGCCAGCCATTCGGTCATAGCCTCCACATCCATCACCCGGCCGCTATCCCGGCGGGCCAGCGCCGCATTGCCCAGACGCACCAGCGGATGCAGGGCACTGTTGCCGGCGTTGAACCGCGACTCGGTCTGCCGCGCCTGTTCGGCGTCGATCACACCGTCTTCAACCAGCCATTTCAGCAGGACACGCCAGTCGAGCTTGCCTGCAGGCGCGGTCTCCGGGGCCTTGGCGGCAGTGGGAGTCTTCATGGCTTAATCGCGGATCTGATTGATGATGTTCATGGGCAGCGGGCGCACCAGCTTGAGCCACTTGCGCGCAGGCAGGTCGAAGCGGTCTTCGATGAAGGCCGCACGTCGCTCCAGTTCCTCCCGGTCCGGCACCTGGATCCCGCGGGCGGCCACGACGATGGTGTTGCCCTCCCGGGTGGGGGTCAGGTGCCAGACCTGGTCCGAACCGAATGCGGTGGCGATGCGGGCCGCACTGCGCGAGAAACTGGCGCTGCGGCCGAACAGGTTCACCGTCATCAGCCCGCCGTCGGCCAGGACCGCGCGGCAGTCGCTGTAAAACTGCTGATCGTCCAGCACCGGCGCCGCCGCTTCGTGGTCGTAGAGATCGACGTTGAGCACCGAAGCCGAGCCCCAGTTCGCCGCGTCCGCGACCCAGCTGCCGGCATCCTGGTTCAGGACCTGGAAGCGGTCGTCGTCGTCCGGCAGGTGGAACCAGTGCCGGCAGGCGCTGATGACCGTCGGGTTGATTTCCACCGCGGTGGTCTTCATCTTGAGCTGGCGCCGGGTGAAACGGCTGAGCGCACCGGCACCCAGGCCCAGTTGCACCGCGCGGCCGGCCGTCATCTCGGAGGCGTCGCGCCACAGCATCCAGGCCATCATGCGCTGCACGTATTCCAGCTCCAGCTGGTCGGGCTTCTTCACACGCATGGCGCCCTGCACCCAGATGGAGTCCAGGTGCAGATACCGCACGCCGTCGAACTCACTCAGTGTGGCCTCGACCCAGTCTGTCTTGTTCTTGTCCCGCTTGTTGCCCACTGCGTCGTCCCGATCTGATGAAAGTCAGGCGACCCCACCGATGGGTCACCTGTGCTGGGGCGGGTCCTCGTCGCCGGTCACGTCCAGCGCCCGCCAGGCCCGCAGCTTCTCATCGTAGGGCATCGTATGGGCGGGGCTGGAGGAAGGAAGCACGACAACCCGGTAAACCTTTGCAAGGTCACCCAGTTGACGGTGTCCAAGACGGCCCGCGGTGCCGCCGTTGAAGCCGATCACCCGCAGCGCGGGCAGTTCCTGCAGCAGTCGCGGCAGGTCGCTGACGGCGGGATTGCGGATGGCACTGTCCAGGCTCCCTTCCCGCTCGGTCTCGGTGATCACGTCCCAGAGGGCGATACGCTGCGCCTTCAAAGCCTCCAGACGCGCGTCATACGGCAGAGCCGCCAGCTCGATGCCGCGCACGTCCCCCAGGAGGCGCCAGAACTGGTTGCGGGGATGGCCGTAATACTGCTGCGCCTTCAGGGAGGCAACGCCCGGAAAACTGCCCAGCAGCAGCCATTCGGCGTCCAGTCGCATCACCGGCGCCAGACCGGACCAGCGGGTCACGGCCGCACGGCGGACGTGGTCGCCGCGGAGGTCGCCGCGGAGGTCGCCGCCGCCGCAGACAAAGGCAACGACGCCGACCCAGACGCAGCAGCCCCAGACGCCTCCAACGCGGCCAGCCGCGGCAAGGCGCGCAGGGCGTTGTCCCGGGTGATGCGGGCGGCCTCCTCCACCGTCCAGCCGCGCAGCGCCGCCAGATCCGCCCCGATGCGGGGCAATTCGCCCGGCTCATTGCGCATCGATGCGCCGGCGGCCCGCTCTTCGGCGGTGCGGTAGAGCCACTGCGGCGGGATGTCGGGCGCGTCGGTTTCGGTCACCAGCGCCTCGGCGGGCAGCTCGGTCGCCAGCCGGCGGATTTGCAGGGAGCGGTCGAAGGTCAGCGTGCCACCGAATCCGAGGCAGAAGCCCAGGCCCAGAAAGGCATCCGCCTGCTGCCGGCTGCCGTTGAAGGCATGGCCGATGCCCCCGGTGTCCAGCCCGATGCGGCGCAGGCCGGCCAGCAGCTGGTCCGCGCTGCGACGCACATGCAGGATCACCGGCAGACGGTGCCGGCGGGCCAGCTTGAGCTGCTCCAGATAAAACCACTGCTGCCGCTGCACATCCAGCGACTTGACGAAGAAGTCCAGCCCGATCTCGCCGATGGCCACCAGCCGCGGGTCGTCGCGATGGGCGGTCAGGGCCTGATCCAGGGCAGCGATGTCCGCTTCCGTCGCGCGCATCACATAGAGCGGATGGATGCCCAGCGCATACGCAAACCCATGCTCATGGGCCAGCAGCCGGACGGTGTCGAAGTTCTCCGCAGCGACCGCCGGAATGACGATCTGTCCCACCCCGGCCGCCCGGGCTCGCGCCACCACCGCCGCACGGTCGAGGTCAAACTCTCCGGCGTCCAGGTGGCAATGGGTGTCGATCCACGGGGCCGTGGCGGCTGTCATGCGGACCCTCAGCGGAAGACCACCGTGCGATGCCCGTTCAGCAGCACCCGGTGTTCGGCATGCCACTGGATCGCACGGGCCAGGGTCACGCATTCCACATCGCGGCCGATGGCCACCAGCTGGTCCGGCGTCATGCTGTGATCGATGCGGGCGACGTCCTGCTCGATGATCGGCCCCTCGTCCAGATCGGACGTCACATAGTGGGCGGTCGCCCCGATCAGCTTCACGCCGCGCTCATGGGCCTGGTGGTAGGGCTTGGCGCCTTTGAAGCTGGGCAGGAAGCTGTGATGGATGTTGATGGCGCGACCTTCCAGGTAGCGGCACATCTGCGGCGACAGGATCTGCATGTAGCGCGCCAGCACCACCAGGTCGATCTGCTGTTCCTCGATCACTTCCTGGATGCGACGCTCCTGCGCCAGCTTCTGCTCCTCGCTGGCATGCAGCAGCGGGAAGTGGTGGAAGGGAATGTTGTGGGAGGCGGCCAGCTGATAGAAGTCCCGGTGGTTGGACACGATAGCGGGAATCTCGATGGCCAGATGGCCGGTCTGCACCCGGAAGAGCAGATCATTCAGGCAATGGCCCAGACGCGAGACCAGCAGCAGCACCCGCGTCTTGCGCTGGGCGTCCACCAATTCCCAGTCCATCGACAGGCGCTCGGCCAGCGGCTGGAAGGCGGCGCGCAAGGCCTGCACCGGGCGCGGCTCGGCGCATTCGAACTCGATGCGCATGAAGAAGCGGTGGTGGTCCGCATCGCCATGCTGGGCCGAGGTCAGGATGTTGCCGCCCTGGGCCAGTAGTTCGCCGGTGACCGCATGCACGATCCCGGCCTGATCCGGGCAACTGAGCTTGAGGATGAAACGGCGGGAAGCGCCGGAAGAGTCGGAGGCGGTCGTCATGATGACGCCGATGGTAATTCACCGGCGGGTGCGCCACGGCCGAGCCGGTCGCCGCCCGCCTCGCCATCGGTGAAGCGTGACTGGCGGGATGGTGAATGCCGGGCCGCGGGCCGCAAGGCCGCCGCGAGCGCCGTCAGCCCAGAATCTGCAGCGTCCCGCCGACCAGGCGGCGCTGATGCTGGCACCGGGCCGCCAGATCCTGATCGTGGGTGACCATGACGAAGGCCGTGCCCTGCTCCCGGGCCAGTTCCAGCATCAGGTCGAACACCGTGCCGGCGGTCGTACGATCCAGGTTGCCGGTCGGTTCATCGGCCAGCACGCAGGCCGGGCGGGTGACCAGCGCCCGGGCGATCGCCACCCGTTGCCGCTCGCCACCGGACAGTTCCCCCGGACGGTGCGCAGCGCGCGACGCCAGGCCCACCCGGGCCAGCACCGCCTGGGCCTGCGCCCTCGCCTGCTCCACCGGCACGCGGCGGATGCGCAGCGGCATGGCCACGTTGTCCAGGGCGCTGAATTCCGGCAGCAGATGGTGGAACTGGTAGATGAAGCCCAGATGCTGGTTGCGCCACTGACCCCGGGCGGCTTCGCCCAGCGTCGAGAGTTCCCGGCCCATCAGCATCACCCGGCCGGCGCTGGGTTTGTCCAGTCCGCCCAGGATGTGCAGCAGCGTGCTCTTGCCGGAGCCCGACGCGCCCAGCACGGCCATGGTCTCGCCGGCCTGCACCGTGATGTCCACGCCCTGGAAGACCTGCACATCCAGCGGGCCCTCCACAAAACGCTTGCCCAGACCCAGGCCTTGCAGCACCGGGCCCTGTGGCGCTGCCGTCGGATTCAACTTGGCCTCACTCATAACGCAGCGCCTCCGCCGGTTGCACGCGGCTGGCGCGCCAGCTGGGATACAGCGTCGCCACAAAGGACAGGATCAGGGAGGTCCCGGTCACGGGGATGATGTCGCCCCACTGCGGGTCGCTGGGCATGTGGCTGATCAGGTAGATGCTGGCCGGCAGGAAGGTGGTGTGCAGCACCCGCTCGATGAAGGGCACGATCACGTCCAGGTTGTGCGCCACCAGCAAGCCCAGGCCCAGGCCGGACAAGGTGCCCATCACCCCGGCGAGTGCGCCCTGGATCATGAAGACGCCCATCACCGACTTGGGGCTGGCGCCCAGGGTGCGCAGGATGGCGATGTCCGCCTGCTTGTCGGTCACCGTCATCACCAGGGTGGACACCAGATTGAAGGCGGCCACCGCCACGATCAGGGTGAGGATGATGCCCATGAGGCGCTTTTCCACCTGCACTGCATCGAACCAGTTGGCATTGGTGCGGGTCCAGTCGCGGACCAGGATGTCGCGCGAGAAGCGCTGCTGCAGGTCCTGGCCGACAGCCCGGGCCTGTTGCACATCGGTCAGCTTGAGCTGCACGCCGCTGGGGCCGCCGGTGCGGAACAGCTTGGCGGCGTCGTCCACATGCACCAGGGCCAGGCCGCTGTCGTATTCATAGTGGCCGGCGGAGAACACGCCCACCACATTGAACTGCTTGTAGCGGGGCACCACGCCGGCAGGGGTCAGCTGGCCGCTGGGAGCGACGATGGTGATCTTGTCCCCGGCCTGCACGCCGAGCTGGCGGGCCAGCTCCACGCCCAGGATCATGTTCCATTCACCCGCCTTGAGCCGCTGCAGCAGGCCGTCCTTGGCCAGCGAGGCGGCCACCGGCGTCACTGCCGGTTCGAGCGAAGGGTCGATGCCGCGCACGATGGCGCCGCGCATGTCCTCACCGCGGGCAATCAGGGCCTGCGAGCTGACGAACGGCGCCGCGCCCACCACCAACGGATTCTCCTTGGCCCTGGTGGCGACGGCCTGCCAGTCGGGCAGCGCTTCCCCGGTGTAGTTGAGCAGCTCCACATGGGCCACGACCGACAGCATGCGGTCGCGCACCTCCTTCTGGAAGCCGTTCATCACCGACAGCACGATGATCAGCGC
>CBIHOT010000096.1:0-8384 GCA_966211495.1 uncultured Roseateles sp.
GCGGCTTCACCACCGGCCGCAAGGAAGTGATCGAGCTGCTGCGCCAGCGCTCGCGCCCCTACCTGTTCTCCAACACCGTGGCCCCCAGCATCGTCGGCGCTTCGCTGGCCGTGCTGGACCTGCTGGAAGCCAGCACCGCGCTGCGCGACAAGCTGGAAGCCAACACCACGTATTTCCGCGAAGCCATCCAGCAGGCCGGCTTCCAGATCAAGCCGGGCACCCATCCGATCGTCCCCATCATGGTGTTCGATGCGGTCAAGGCGCAGCAGCTGAGTGCCCGTCTGCTGGAGCTGGGCGTCTATGCCGTCGGTTTCTTCTATCCGGTGGTGCCGAAGGAGCAGGCCCGGGTGCGGGTGCAGATTTCCGCAGTCCACGAACGTGAACACCTGGAAAAGGCGGTCGCCGCCTTCGCCCAGGCTGGCCGTGAGCTGGGTCTGGTGAAGTAAGCGACTGACATACAACGCAATGACCAAGATTTTGTTGATCGGGGCCAATGGCCAGATCGGTTCCGAGCTGGCGGTCGAGCTGGCCCAGCGTCACGGCCAGGCCAACGTCATCACCAGCGACGTGGCGCCGCAGGGGCGGGTCCCCTTCCTGACGCATGAGATGCTGGACGTGACGGACGCTGCTGCTTTGGCAGCCGTCGTCAAGCGCCACGGCATCACCCAGATCTATCACCTGGCGGCGGCGCTGTCCGCCACCGGTGAAAAGCATCCGATGTGGGCCTGGGACCTCAACATGAAAGGCCTGCTCCATGTGCTGGAACTGGCCCGGACGGAGAAGCTCGAGCGGATCTTCTGGCCCAGCTCCATCGCCGCGTTTGGTCCGCAGACGCCCAAGGTGGGCACGCCGCAGACCACGGTGATGGACCCGACGACGGTGTATGGCGTCTCCAAGCTGGCCGGGGAGGGCTGGTGCCGCTGGTATCACGCCAACCACGGCGTGGATGTGCGCAGCCTGCGTTATCCCGGCCTCATCAGCTGGAAGACGCCGCCGGGCGGTGGCACCACCGACTATGCGGTCGAGATCTTCCACGAGGCGCTCAAGCATGGCCGCTACACCTGCTTCCTGCGGGAAGACCAGGCGCTGCCGATGATGTACATGCCGGATGCGCTGCGCGCCACGCTGGAACTGATGGAAGCGCCGGCCGATCGCATCACCGAGTGGGGCAGCTACAACCTGGCGGGGGTGAGCTTCACGCCGGCCCAGATCGCAGCGTCGATCCGCCGCCACATCCCCGGCTTCACCATCGACTACGTGCCGGACTTCCGCCAGCAGATCGCCGCCAGCTGGCCGCAGGCGATCGACGACACCGTCGCCCAGCGCGATTGGGGCTGGAAGCTCCAGTACGACCTCGACAAGATGGTCGATGACATGCTGAAGTCGCTGAAGGACCAGATGGCGGCTGCCGCGCAGAAGGCGGAATCGGCGCCGCAGGTCTGAACCAACGGGGGGAGGCCAGCCCCGCGTGAGGCGGGCTGGCGCCAACGACGGGCACGCCTGCGACGTGATCCGCAGGCGTGAGCCACGGCTGCAGCCCGCTGCGCGCGAGCCATCCCGCTGCGCGCGACCTTATGCGAGCGCCGCCCGCACCGCCGCCAGCAGTGCCTCCGGCGCCTCGGTCATCAGCGCATGCCCGGCCGGCAGCGTCTGCACCCGGGCCCGCAGCATCTCGGACAACTGACGCGCCGCCTTGGGCGGCGTCATCACATCCCGGGCGCCCAGGATCAGGTGGGCCTGCGCCTGCACCCGTTCGGCCGCGGCTGGCGCGCCGGTGTAGCGGTCACACACCTGGAAGTCGTGCAGGAACAGATTGCCGTGCGCCGCACCGCGCGCCTGCGTCCGCTGCATCAGGGCCAGATTCGCGCCATGCAGCCAGACCCCCGGTCCGGGATAAGAGGGTTTGGCCGCCAGCGTCGAATGCGAAAACGCATTCACCATCGCCATCGCCTGGTCCGGGCGCTCCTGCGCCGTGTTCAGCAGCGCCTCGCTGACCTTCATCGGCCAGGCGGTGCCCACCATCACCAGCCGTGTGCAGCGGTCCGGCGCCTGCGCCGCCGCCTCCAGCGCAATCAGCGAGCCCATCGAATGGCCGACCAGCGCGGCGCGCTCGACGCCCACCGCGGACATCAGCGCCATCACCCAGCCCCCCAGGGATTCCACATCGGGCAAGGGCGGCCCGTCGCTGCGACCATGGCCGGGCAGGTCCACCGTCAGCACCGAATGGCCATGGTGCGCCAGATACCGCGCCAGCAGCGTCCACACGCTGTGATCGTGCAGGGCGCCGTGGACGAACACGACGCAGGGCAGGGACGGATCGAAGGGTTTGCCGCCGGTGTAGGCATAGGCGGTCCGGGAACCGACGGTGATCTTCATTTGGCGGCCCCCTTCAGTGCGCCGGTCAGGTCGGCGATCAGATCGTCCGGATCTTCCAGGCCGATCGACAGACGCAAGGTGCCCGGTCCGATGCCGGAGGCTGCGAGGGCTGCATCGTCCATGCGGAAGTGGGTGGTGGACGCCGGATGAATGACCAGCGAGCGGGCATCGCCCACATTCGCCAGATGCGAGAACAGCCGCAGGGATTCGATGAACTTGCGGCCCTGGTCGCGGCCGCCTTTCAGGTCGAAGCTGAAGACCGCGCCGCAGCCGCGTGGCAGCAGCCGCTGGGCCAGCGCATGGTCCCGATGATCGGACAGGCCTGGATAAGCGACCCGGGCCACCAGGGGATGGGTGGAGAGGAACTCCGCGACCTTCTGCGCATTGCTCACATGCCGCTGCATGCGCAGGGGCAGGGTCTCGATGCCTTGGAGGATCAGCCAGGCGGTGTGCGGGCTCATGCAGGCGCCGAAGTCGCGCAGCCCCTCGCGGCGGGCCCGCAGCAGGAAGGCGCCGACGGAACTCTCTTCGCTGAACACCATGCCGTGGAAGCCGTCATAAGGCTCGCACAGTTCCGCAAAGCGACGTTCGGCACCGCTGGCCGCATGGGCCGCGTCCCAGTCGAACCGGCCGCCATCGACGAGCAGGCCGCCCACCACCGTCCCGTGTCCGCACAGGAACTTGGTGGCGGAGTGATAGACCAGGTCGGCACCCAGGGCCAGCGGCTGCTGCAGGTAGGGCGTCACGAAGGTGGCGTCGACCAGCAGGGGGAGGCCGGCGTCATGCGCGATCTGGGCGACGGCGGGAATGTCCAGGACATCCAGCCCGGGGTTGCCGAGGCTTTCTCCCAACAGCAGACGCGTCTCCGGGCGAATGGCGTTGCGCCAGGCGTCCAGGTCTCCAGGGGGCACGAAAGTGGTGTGGATGCCAAAGCGCCGCAGGGTGTAGTGCAGCAGGTTGTGCGAGCCGCCGTACAGCGCCGACGACGCCACGATGTGATGCCCTGCGCCTGCCAGTGTCGCCACCGCCAGATGCAGCGCTGCCTGACCGCTGGCCGTGGCCACCGCGCCGGCGCCGCCGTCCAGCGCCGCGATGCGTTCCTCCAGGACCGCCGTCGTCGGATTGGACAGGCGCGAATAAACGTGTCCGCTGCGCTCCATGTTGAACAGGCCGGCCGCCTGCTCGGTGCTCTCGAAGACAAACGAGGTCGTCAGGTGCAGCGGCACGGCGCGGGCGCCGGTGCTCGGGTCGGGGCTGGCGCCGGCATGCAGCGCAAGGGTGTCAAAGCCTGGATCGGCAGGACCTGCCATGAAACGTCTCCGGTTGCTGCGGCCGTGGTCGGCCGTCATCACTTGTTCGTGGGGCATCCGCTGCATCGGGCGATGATCTTGATCCATCCCCGTCGCGCGGCGCGCTTGCAGCGGGCATTGTGTGCTATGTTGAGGGGCATGAAAGTCTCCGACATCCTGCGCGTCAAGGGCAACACGCTCTTCACCGTCTCTCCCGACCAGCCTTTGGCCGACGCCGTGACCACCATGGCCGAGCGCGACATCGGCTCGCTGGTGGTGATCGAGTTCGACGATCTGGTCGGCATGCTGACCTTCCGTGAGGTCATCCAGGCCATCACCCGCAACGGCGGCAGCGTGGGCACCTCGCTGGTCCGCAGCGTCATGGACGACGCACCGCTGACCTGCACCCCCGCCACCGAAATCGACGAAGTCCGTCGCATGATGCTGGGCCGTCATGCCCGCTACATGCCGGTGCTCAATGGGCGCCAGCTGATGGGTGTGATCTCGTTCTACGACGTGGCCAAGACGGTCGTCGATGCCCAGGATTTCGAAAACCGCATGCTCAAGGCCTACATCCGGGACTGGCCGGCGGAAGAGGGCGGCCAGGCGCAGGCGTCCTGACGGCGGCGCGGCGAAGCCTGGGTTTCCCAATCGCTGTCTGAATCGGCCCCGCCCAGGGGCCGTTTTTACGTCCGCAGGGCCGGCTGGGGCGCCTGCCGGCCGGGTGGCGCTCGTAGAATTGGCGCTTCCCTTTTCAGCCCTGGCAGGTTCCTCGATGTCCGGCAGTACCTTCGGCAGCTTGTTTCGCGTCACCAATTTCGGCGAGAGCCATGGCCCGGCGATCGGCTGCGTCATCGACGGCTGCCCGCCGGGGTTGTCGCTGTCGGTGGAGGACATCCAGCCGGAGCTGGACCGTCGGCGTCCTGGCACTTCCCGCCATGTGACGCAGCGCCAGGAGCCGGACCAGGTCGAGATCCTGTCTGGCGTGTATGAGGGCCAGACCACCGGCACGCCGATCTGTCTGCTGATCCGCAATGTGGACCAGCGCAGCAAGGACTACGGCAACATCCTGGACACCTTCCGCCCTGGGCATGCGGACTACACCTACTGGCGCAAGTACGGCCTGCGCGACCCCCGGGGGGGCGGCCGGTCGTCGGCGCGCCTGACCGCTCCGATGGTGGCGGCGGGTGCGGTGGCCCGCAAGTGGCTGGCGCAGGCGCTGGGGGTGGCATTCCGCGGCTGCATGACGGCGCTGGGTGAGATCGACATCGCTTTCGAGGGCTGGCAGCACGTCGGCCAGAACCCGTTCTTTGCCGCGAACACGAGCCAGATCGACGCGCTGGAGGCCTACATGGACCAGCTCCGCAAGGATGGGGACTCGGTCGGCGCCCGGTTGATGGTGGAAGCCACCGGCATGCCGGCGGGCCTGGGCCAGCCGCTGTTCGACAAGCTGGACGCTGACATCGCCTACGCGATGATGGGCATCAATGCGGTCAAGGGCGTGGAGATTGGCGCCGGCTTCGAGAGCGTGCGCCAGCGCGGCAGCGTGCATGGGGACGAGCTGACGCCGGAAGGCTTTGCCAGCAACAACGCGGGCGGGGTGCTGGGCGGCATCTCCAGCGGGCAGGACCTGCGGGTGTCGATCGCCATCAAGCCGACCAGTTCCATCCGCACGCCCAAGGCTTCGATCAACCGGGCCGGTGAACCGACTTCGGTGGAGACCTTCGGCCGCCACGACCCATGCGTCGGCATCCGCGCCACGCCGATTGCCGAGGCGATGCTGGCGTTGGTGGTGATGGACCATGTGCTGATGGACCGCGCGCAGTGCGGGGATGTCGAGCTGCCGATCGCCGCGATTGCGGCGCAGCGGCCCCCTACTGCCTGAACGAAGGGCATTTCGCCTAGAGTTAGGGGGGCACCGCAGCGGCAGCGCCGCCATACAAAAAAGCGGGAGCACTTCCCTAAAAACCGTCTGCCAGCCTGTTGAGGCAGGGGGAGATTCCACGTCCACGCCCTCCGCAGACATCCATCCCTCTTACCCACACCGCGGTCGAGAAGGCGCGCACCCGGGTGCCTTTTGCGGAAGTCAGGGAATGAATGGCCGGCGAAGCCGGACAGAAGGGACCTGGAGCAAAAGGTGCCCGGTTGTGCGCCTTCGTCCGCATCCCACCGCCCCGCAGCAGTTCATGCTCCGCAATCTGCAATTCGTCGCAGTTCACCCCCTGCGCCGGAAACCGGTTCCTACACTCCGCCGCATTCGAGCTTCGTTGTGGGGTCGCACCTGATCCCAGGGTCCGGCGAAGCGGTTCATGAGATTGGGGGAGAAGATGCGCAAGAAGGTATGGGTCGGCGGATTGGCCGTGGTCGTTCTGGCGGGCGGTGCTGCCGTTTTTGCCACCAGCCGCCAGGCCGCCCCGGAGCCCAAAAAGGACGCCGGCAAGCCGCCCCTGGAGTTCCAGGCCAGCGAAGTGGTGCGGCCGACACCCGCCAGCATGCCGGGAGTGATCGAATTCTCCGGTCCGCTCGTGGCGCCCAACACGGTCATCGTCCGCGCCAAGGCGTCGGGAAGCCTGGTGGCCCTGTCGGTGGGCGAGGGCAGTCGCGTCAAGGCGGGCCAGAGCCTCGGTCAGCTGGACCTTGAGGAGCTGCGTCACAAGGTGGACGAGCGCAATGCCGGCGTCGAATCAGCCCGTGCCCAGTATGAACAGTTTGAGCGCCAGTACAAGGCCAACCAAGGCCTGGCGACACAGAACTTCATCGCGCCGACCGCTCTCGACAACTCCCGCTCCGCGCTGGAAACCGCCCGTGCCCAGATGCTCTCCGCCCAGGCCCAACTGGCCACCAGCCGGGTGCTGCTGAACCAGGCGGCACTGCTGTCCCCCATCGACGGCATCGTTTCCAAGCGCCATGTGGTGCCCGGCGAAAAAGTGGCCGCGGAGCAGCAGGTCCTGACCATCGTCGACCTCTCTCGGCTGGAACTTGCCGGCCTCGTCGGCACCCATGAAGTCAGCCGCCTCAAACCCGGCATGGCCGTCCAGATGCAGGTGGAGGGGTTCGACAAGCCGGTCGAGGCCCGCATCGCCCGCATCGCGCCCGCAGCCGAGCCGGGAACCCGCTCCATTGGTGTCACCCTGACGCTGGACAACCCCGGCGAGCGTTTCCGGGCCGGTCAGTACGCCGTGGCCCGCGTCGAAATGCCGGACGACAAGCAGCGCATGACGGTCCCGCTGACTGCGCTGGGCAGCGTCTCCGGCCAGGAGCATGTCTGGGTGATCGACAAGGGCAACCTCGTGCGCCGCATCGTCACCACCGGCCGACGGGACCCGCGCGAGGGCCGGGTGGAAGTCGTCGCCGGCCTGTCGCCGGATTCGCAGGTCCTGGGCGCCCGCTTCGACAACCTCAAGGAAGGTCAGGCCGCGACCGTGGTGGCCCCCAAGGCCAGCGTGGCCAGCGCCTCGGCCAGCGCCACCACCCAGTAATCCCCGCGACACGACAACGACAAGAAGGGATTCCCCATGTGGATGACCCGTATCTCGATCCAGAACCCGGTCTTCGCCACCATGGTGATGGTGGCCCTGTGTGTGCTGGGTCTGTTCTCTTACTCCAAGCTGGGCGTCGAGCAGATGCCCGACATCTCGCTGCCCGGCGCCTGGATCGACGTGCGCTACCCCGGCGCCTCGCCGGAAGCCGTCG
Source organism: uncultured Roseateles sp. (assembly GCA_966211495.1). GTDB lineage: Bacteria > Pseudomonadota > Gammaproteobacteria > Burkholderiales > Burkholderiaceae_C > Roseateles. The sequence continues at coordinate 7,359 of CBIHOT010000096.1, forward strand.
AACGTGAGATTGCCAAGCCGCTGGAAGAAGCGCTGAACACCGTCGCCGGTGTGGACCGCATCCAGTCCCGCAGCTTCGAAGGCCGGGTGCAGGCCAGCGTGGAATTCAGCCTCAACGTCGACATGAACCGCGCCATGCAGGAGGTGCGGGATCAGGTGGCCCTTGCCCAGGCGAACTTTCCGAAGGACGCCAAGCCACCCACCGTCTCCCGCTTCCAGGGTGACAACGCCCAGCCGGTGGTCGTGGCCGCGCTGCTGAGCAAGACCCGCACGCCCCGCGAGCTGTCGATGATGGCGGACCTGGTGGTCTCCAAACGCCTGTCCCGCGTCGAGGGCGTGGCCCGGGTGGATGTCGGCGGTCTGGCGCTGCGTGAAGTGCGCATCGACCTGGACCCGCAGCGCCTGCGCGCCTACAGCGTCACCCCGGCGCAGATCGCCACCGCGCTCAACCAGGCCAATACCGACTCACCGGTCGGCCTGCTGTCCAATGCCGCCACCGACACCATGCTGCGGGTGGAAGGCAAGGTGAAGGACCCCAAGGAATTCGTCAATGTGGTGGTGGCCCGCCGCGGCGATCTGAACCTCACGTTGGGTGACCTCGGCACGCTGGTGGAGCGCGAGCGCGAAAAGGACTCCATTGCCCGCATCAACGGCCAGCCGGCGGTCAACTTCAACATCTTCAAGCAGCAGGACGCCAACATCGTCGCGACCGGCGAGGCCATCCAGTCGGCGCTGGAGGAGCTTCGCAAGACGCTCCCCAAGGACATGGAGCTGCGGCTGATCTATGCCAACAGCGACTTCGTGAAGAACTCGCTCAAGGGCCTGCGCCACACGCTGGTGGAAGGCGCGCTGCTGACGGTGGCCATCGTCTTCCTGTTTCTGCACAGCTGGCGGTCCACCGTGATCACCGGGCTGACGCTGCCGATCTCGGTGATCTCCAGCTTCATTGCGGTGTATGCCTTCGGCTTCACCCTGAACTTCATGACGATGATGGCGCTGAGCCTGTGCATCGGCCTGCTGATCGACG
>CBIHOT010000097.1:0-8061 GCA_966211495.1 uncultured Roseateles sp.
CGATGATGCGCTGGTCGAAGTCTTCGCCGCCCAGGAAGGTGTCGCCGTTGGTGGAGAGCACCTCGAACTGCTTCTCGCCGTCCACGTCCGCGATCTCGATGATGGAGATGTCGAACGTGCCGCCGCCGAGGTCGAACACGGCGATCTTGCGGTCACCGGCGCCGTGCTTGTCCAGGCCGAAGGCGAGGGCGGCGGCGGTCGGTTCGTTGATGATGCGCTTGACGTCCAGACCGGCGATGCGGCCGGCGTCCTTGGTGGCTTGACGCTGGGCGTCGTTGAAGTAGGCCGGCACCGTGATCACGGCTTCGGTCACTTCTTCACCGAGGTAGTCCTCGGCCGTCTTCTTCATCTTGCGCAGCACTTCTGCGGAGACTTGCGGCGGGGCCAGCTTCTTGCCGCGCACTTCCACCCAGGCGTCGCCATTGTCGGCGGCGGCGATGGTGTAGGGCATCAGGTCGATGTCCTTCTGCACTTCCTTCTCGGCGAACTTGCGGCCGATCAGGCGCTTGACGGCATACAGCGTGTTGCGCGGGTTGGTCACGGCCTGGCGCTTGGCCGAGGCACCCACCAGCACTTCGCCATCTTCCTGATAGGCAATGATGGACGGGGTGGTGCGGGCGCCTTCCGCGTTTTCGATCACGCGGGTGGTGTTGCCTTCCATGACCGCGACGCACGAGTTGGTGGTGCCGAGGTCAATGCCGATGATTTTTGTCTTTGCCATGTGAGGACTCCTGAATTCTGGGATTGGTGTGATCCGGATGACTCTGATCTGTGGATAACTACGTCGGTTTTCAAGAGCGTCGCGGCGGAAATTGCAGCGAAAGGCAAGAAAAACCGGGTTCCGCAGATCGATCTGGGGGTGTTTTGCTTGGTTTTGGGGATCCGGACCGAACGATCACTTGGGGGCGGCCACGGTCACCAGGGCGGGACGCAGCACGCGGTCGTAGATGGAGTAGCCCTTTTGGAGGACGGTCACGACGGTGTTGGCTTCCTGGTCGGCGGGGACGACCGAGATGGCCTGGTGCTGATGGGGATCGAACTTCGTGCCGGCGGCCGGGTTGATCTCCAGCACCTTGTTGCGTTCCAGCGCGGCGGCCAGTTGGCGGCGGGTGGCGTGGACGCCTTCGAGGACCTGTTCCACTGTGGCGTCGGGGCGGCCGATGGCCGCTTCCATCGAGTCCATCACCGGCAGCATGGCGTCGGCGAAGCCTTCGACGGCGAACTTCCGGGCCTTGGCCACGTCTTCCTCGGCACGGCGGCGGATGTTTTCCACCTCGGCTTTGGCGCGCAGATAGGCGTCGGACATCTCGGCCAGGCGGTGCTCGGTGTCGGCCAGCTTGGCTTGGAGATCCATGGGGGGCGTGTCTTCAGGCGACTGCGGGTCGGTGTTTTGGTTCTCAGTGGTCATGTGGATGGCCCTAAAACGAAGCCCGCGGGGGTGTGCTGTGACCCCCATACCGGGCGATGCGCGGTATTTGGGTGCGTCCCGGCGGGTTTCAAGAGGCCCTGGATTCTATGCGTGCAGATTTTTGGGGGGGCTCAGTCGATGGACGCGGACCAGCGATCCCATTCCGCGAGGCGGCGGCGGTCCTGTTTGGTGGGGCGGCCCTGTTCGATGGTGCTGGCGGGTTCGGGCGCGAGGCGGCGCGCCTCGGCGGCGCGTTCGCGGGCAGCGATGCTGTCGGGGGTTTCTTCGTACAGCGTCTGGGCGACGGGGGCGGGGCCGCGGATGCTGCTGATGGCCACGACCTTGACCTCACGGTCGATCTGGCCCTGCCGGAACCGGACGAGGTCGCCGGGCCGGACATCGCGGGAGGCTTTGGCGGCCTGCCCGTTGATCGTCACGCGACCCTTGCCGATCTCCTCGACGGCGATCGAGCGGGTTTTGTAAAAGCGCGCAGCCCAGAGCCATTTGTCGAGCCGAAGGCTGTCGAGGTCCGACGAGGCGCGGTCGCCGGCACGGGAGGAAGCGGAAGCAGAAGACATTGCCATCGATTTTCCTACGTGCACCCCAACAAGAAAAGTGCTTCAACACAGGGCATTCCGCAATCCTGAACGCCTGCAGCCGGACACTGCCCAAGAATCCAGCCCAACTTCACCGCGCCCTTGTGCACCCAGTCGCGCCGGACGGGCGAAGCCCCGCCCAAGCGGCGGTGGTTGTTGGGGACGTGGGCCGACGCGGGGCGGCCCCATGTCGGCCCGCAGCCCCCCGGGGGGGGGGGCATGCGCGCGCTAGGGGCGCATGCCGGGGGCTCACATGGCCAAGCGGCGGTGTGTGTTGGCTGGCGAGGGCCGACGCCGGGCCGCCCCAAGTCGGCCCGCAGCCCCCTCGGGGGGCGGGTATGCGCGCGCTAGGCGCGCATACCGGGGGTCCCACATCTACGCGGTCTTGCGGATGGTGAAAGCAGGTTCTTCGAGGGACGATCTGACGGATATCCAGAGAGATAACCCGGAGAGACACGCATGCGCAGAGACGAATTCCTCAAAACCGCCGCCGCCCTGGCCGCCCTGGGCCTGCTGCCCACCGCCGCCCGCGCCGCCGCGAACCTCAAGATCATGGTGCCCGCCAACCCCGGCGGCGGCTGGGACATCACCGGTCGCGCCCTCGGCAAGGCCCTCCAGGATGCCGCCGCTGCCAGCACCGTCACCTTCGAGAACAAGGGCGGTGCGGCTGGTGCCATTGGCCTGGCCCAGTTCGTCAACGCCAGCAAGGGCGACCCGAACGCCCTGATGGTCATGGGCGCCGTCATGCTCGGCGGCCTGATCACCGGCAAACCCCCGGTCACCCTCAGCCAGGCCACCCCCATCGCCCGGCTGACCAGCGAATACAACGTCTTCGTCCTGCCCGCCAGCTCCCCCCTCAAGACGATGAAGGACGTCGTCGAGCAGATGAAGAAGGATCCCGGCAGCGTCAAATGGGGCGGTGGCTCGCGCGGCTCCACCGAACACGTCGCCGCCGCCATGCTGGCCCGCGAAACCGGTGTGGACGCCGCCAAGATCAACTACGTCGCCTTCCGGGGCGGCGGTGAAGCCATCGCGGCCATCCTGGGCGGCAATGTCACTGTCGGCGGCAGCGGCTTCAGCGAATTCCAGCAATACATCGAGAGCGGCAAGATGCGCCCCATCGCCGTGACCGCGCCCAGCCGCATCAAGGGCCTGGACGCGCCGACGATGAAGGAGCTGGGCTACAACGTCGAGATCGGCAACTGGCGCGGCGTCTATGCGCCCCCCGGCATCACCCCCGCCCAGCGTCAGGCGCTGACCGACCTGGTGGTCAAGGCCACCAAGTCCAAGGCCTGGGCCGAAGCCCTTGAGAAAAACGGCTGGACCCCCGCCGTACTCACCGGCAAGGACTTTGAAGACTTCGTCGACCGGGAGTTCGCCTCCCTGCGCGCCATCATGGTCAAGTCGGGGATGGTGGGATGAGCACCCCGCACGCGGACCGCCAGGACCCGACCACGCCCGACACCACCCCGCCGCCGCTGCAGCAGACGCTGGTGGGTGGTGGCGCCTTGCTCATCGGCGTCATCATGGCCGTCGGCGCAGCGTCCATCCCCTCCGAGGCGGGTTACGGCGGCGTCGGACCCAATGCGCTGCCCTGGCTGGTGGCCGCGGCGCTGCTGGTGTGCGGCGCCTGGCTCATCTGGGAATCCCGCACCGGCGGCTTCCGCCAGATGGAGCCGCCCTCGGGCGCGCCCAGGGCGGACTGGCTGTCGGCCGCATGGGTGATCGGTGCGGTGGTGGCCAATGCGGCGCTCATCACCACCATCGGTTTCGTGCTGGCCTGCACCCTGTGCTTTGCGCTGGCGGTCCGTGGCATCCGTCGATCGGAAGGCAAGGTCGGCGGCGGCGTGCGGCAACTGGTGATCGACCTGGTCACCGGCGTGCTGATCGCCGCGCCGGTCTTCTGGCTGTTCAACAAACTGCTGGCGCTGAACCTGCCGGCCATCACCCCCGGCGGCTGGATCTGACCCCCGCTGACATCGACGGCCGGGCCCAGCAGCCCGGGACCGTGTATTGGGAGAGGACAACAACATGACCGAACTCTGGACGCAGCTGATGGGCGGCTTCGCCACAGCGGCGACCCCCGTCAATCTGATGTGGGCCTTCGTCGGCTGCGCGCTGGGCACCGCCATTGGCGTGCTGCCGGGCCTGGGCCCGGCGGTGACGGTGGCGATGCTGCTGCCAATCACCGCGCAGGTGGACCCGACCGCCTCGATGATCTTCTTCGCCGGCATCTACTACGGCGCGATGTACGGGGGCTCCACCACCTCCATCCTGCTCAACACACCCGGCGAAACCGGCACCATGGTGACGGCGCTGGAGGGCTTCAAGATGGCCCGCAGCGGGCGCGCGGGTGCCGCGCTGGCCACCGCGGCCATCGGCTCCTTCGTGGCCGGGACCGTGGCCACCGTGCTGGTGACGCTGTTTGCGCCGGTGCTGGCGGACTTCGCCGTCACCCTCGGCCCGCCGGAGTACTTCTGCCTGATGCTGCTGGCCTTCACTACCGTCAGCGCGGTGCTGGGGCAGAGCACGCTGCGCGGCATGACCTCGCTCTTCATCGGTCTGGCCATGGGGCTGATCGGTCTGGACCAGATCACCGGGCAGGTGCGCTACACCGCCGGCATTCCGGAATTCATGGACGGCATCGAGACGGTGCTGGTCGCCGTGGGTCTGTTTGCGGTGGGAGAGACGCTCTATGTGGCGCTGTACGAAGGCCGCAGCGCGCAGCAGCTCAACACCATGGGCCGGGTGCACATGTCCCGCGGGGAATGGCGCCGGTCGGTGCCGGCCTGGCTGCGCGGCACCGCCTTGGGGTTCCCGTTCGGTGTCATCCCGGCCGGCGGCACCGAGATTCCGACCTTCCTGAGTTATGCCACCGAGCGCAAGCTCTCCAAGCATCAGGACGAATTCGGGACCGTCGGCGCGATTGAAGGCGTGGCGGGGCCGGAGGCGGCCAACAATGCGGCCGTCACCGGCACCCTGGTGCCGCTGCTGACGCTGGGCATCCCGACTTCGGTGACCGCGGCCATTCTGCTGTCCGCCCTGCAGAACTACGGCATCCAGGCCGGACCGCAACTGTTCCAGACCTCGTCAGCGCTGGTCTGGGCGCTGATCGCGTCGCTCTACATCGGCAATGTGATGCTGCTGGTGCTGAACCTGCCGCTGGTCGGTCTGTGGGTGAAGCTGCTGAAGATTCCGAAGGCGCCGCTGTACGCGGGCATCCTGATCTTCGCGACGGTGGGGGTGTATGGCATGCGCCAGAGCGCCTTCGACCTCTATGTCATGCTGGCCATCGGCCTGCTGGGCGTGGTGATGCGGCGCTTCGACTTCCCCACGGCCCCGGTGGTGGTGGGCATGATCCTGGGGCCGCTGGCCGAAGCGCATCTGCGCAACGGCATCTCCATCGGCGGCGGCGACTGGCGGGTCTTCCTGGAGCGGCCGCTGTCGGCGTCGCTGCTGGGTGTGGTCGTGCTGATCCTGGTGATGCCGCGCCTGTGGAAATGGTGGCGCAGCCGTCAGGCGCTCAGCGTGACGCGCCCAGCATGAGCGCCGCATCCCGCTGACGCGCGAGCGCGGCGGGGTCCGGCGCGGCCTGCGTCGGCCACCCCTGCAGATGCTGCTCCACCACGGCCGTCAGCGCTCGGATGTGCTGGGGGCTGTCGTTGAGGCAGGGGATGTAGCTGAAGCGCTGGCCGCCGCTGTGCAGGAAGGCCTCGCGAGCCTCCATGTCGATTTCTTCCAGCGTCTCGATGCAGTCGGCCGCAAAGCCGGGGCAGATCAGATCGACCGACTTCAAGCCATTGCCCGCCAGGCTGCGCAGCGTGGGCTCGGTGTAGGGTTCCAGCCAGCGCGCCTTGCCGAAACGGCTTTGGAAGGTCACCTTGTACTGCGCGGGCGACAGCCCCAGCGCCTCCGCCAGCAGCCGGCCGGTCTTGAGGCATTCGCAGTGGTAGGGGTCGCCCAGCGTCAATGAGCGGGCCGGCATGCCGTGGAAGCTCATCACCAGCATGTCGGCGCGGCCTTCCTTCTGCCAGTGCTGCCGCACGCTGTCGGCCAGCGCGGCAATGTAGGCCGGATGGTCGTGATAGCGGTTGACGAAGCGCAGCTCCGGCAGATGGCGGTGGGTGAGGGTCCAGCGGGCCACATCGTCGACCACGCTGGCGGTGGTCGCCGCACAGTATTGCGGATAGGCCGGCAGCACCACGATGCGGGTCGCCCCGGCGGCGCGCAGCGCATCCAGCTGACTCGCGATCGACGGCTGACCGTAGCGCATCGCATGGCGCACGATCAGTTGATGCCCGCGCTCCCCCAGATAGCCCTGCAGCAAGGTGGCCTGGCGCTGGGTCCAGACCATCAGCGGCGAGCCTTCCTTCATCCAGATGCTGGCGTACTTCTTCGCCGATGCCGCCGGACGGGTCCGAAGGATGATGCCGTGCAGGATGGGCCACCAGGCCAGCTTCGGAATCTCGATGACCCGGGGGTCGGACAGGAACTGGGCCAGATATTTGCGCGTCGCCGCCGGCGTGGGCGCCTCGGGCGTGCCGAGGTTGCACAGCAGCAGACCGATGCGGGCGGGCGTGCCGTGGTCGAAAACAGGTTCGGGCTGGTAGCTCATGGAAGACGGGGACCTTTGAGAGGGCGTGGCACAGAGCTGCCGCGCCGGACCGCGATGTTAGCGACCCTGTGTGATCCCAGGGCGACGCAGGGGATCAGACGCCGCGTTTCATCACCAGCGGCGAGCGGTCGGTCTCGGCATGGTGCAGCACTTCGAAGCGCACCGTGGGCGCCAGCGTATCGGACGGCGGGCCGCCCAGGCCGATCGCACCCGCGCCGTGCAGGGTGCAGGCGCCGCGGCGCAGACTCAGGGTCTGGCCGCCATGGCCGAACCGCACGAAGGTGCCGTTGTAGCTCAGATCGGTGAGGCTGAAGCTGCTGCCCTGCCAGTCGATGCGGGCATGGGAGCGGGACACCCGCACATCGGTGATGCAATAGGTGGCCTGGGTGCTGCGTCCCAGCACGATGGGCATCTGCTCGATGTCAAACACACGGTCCAGGTCTTGCCAGACCAGCCGGATGCCGTCTGGCGCCGCGGCGCGGATGACTTCGCCGAACTGGGTCGCGCCGGCATCATGCTGCCCCTGGTCCAGGACGTAGACGTGGACCGGTTCCACCCGGCCGCGCACGCTGATCTGGTCCAGGCTGCGGAACCGCGCCTTCTGGGTGCTGGAGAGGCCATGCACCACTTCCGCGGTGACCACCGTCTCACCGTCGCCGGCATGGTCCAGCAGCCGGGCGGCCACGTTCACCGCGTCGCCGAAGCAATCCCCGTGAATCTCGACCACCTCGCCCCGGGCCAGCGCAATCTGCAGATGCATGTTGCGCAGGCGTTCAATGCGGTGGGCCGACTTGATCAGCAGCTCCTGCATCCGCATGGCTGATTTGATGCCATCCCGGGGGTTGTCGAAGGCCGCCATCAGGCCGTCGCCCAGGGTCTTGATCAGATGACCGCGGCATTCCCCCACCGCCTGCGCCAGCAGGCCCACCGTCTGGGTGACCAGACCGGTGGCTTCGGCATTCCCCAGCGTCTCGAACAGCGCCGTGCTGCCACGCAAGTCGGCAAACAGAACGGTGCGCTCGCGTATCTGGGTCATTGTTGGACTTATTCGTGTGACGAATGTCTCAGTGTAGCGGTCGCTTCCACCCCTCAGCCCTGTGAATAGCCCTTGCCTTGGGGGCCAGTTGTCCGCAACGCCACACATACACCGCACGGCAGTGCGGTCTGCGGTCGACTGTCCCCCAAAAGTGGAGATGAGGGAAGAGGTGGGCCCACAAAGGAAAAGGGCCGCACTCGCGTACGGCCCATAGGGCGCTTCAGGCTCCCAGGCGGGAGCTGCCTTGCTCAGATCAGAGGTTGTCCAGATAGGTGCGAAGCTTGTCCGAACGGCTCGGGTGCTTGAGCTTGCGGATGGCCTTGGCTTCGATCTGGCGGATGCGCTCGCGGGTGACGTCGAACTGCTTGCCGACTTCTTCCAGCGTGTGGTCCGTGCTCATCTCGAT
>CBIHOT010000098.1:0-7875 GCA_966211495.1 uncultured Roseateles sp.
GCGCCGATGGTGAGCTCCCGCATCTGCACCGCGGCCTCGTCCACGAAGATGTCCAGCACGCCGTTGTTTTCGAAATCGATCAGCGTGGTCAGCAGGGTGACACTCGCCGCCGGATGCTGCCCGCGCGCGGCCAGCACCGCCAGCGCCGTGGCCAGCAGGGTGCCGCCGACGCAGAACCCCAGCGTATTGATCGTCTTGGTGCCCGCGATGCTCTGCACCACGCCGATGGCCTCGATGGTGGCGCGCTCGATGTAGTCGTCCCAGGTCCAGTGCACACAATCGGCATCCGGATTGCGCCAGCTCACCACAAAGGTGCGGTGGCCCTGCGCAACCGCATGACGGATCAGCGAGTTCTCCGGCTGCAGGTCGAGGATGTAGTACTTGTTGATGCAGGGCGGCACCATCAGCAGCGGGCGCTCATACACCTCATCGGTCAGCGGCTTGTATTCGAGCAGCTGGAAGAGCTCGTTCTCGAAGACGACCTGCCCTTCGGTGGTGGCCACATTGCGGCCGACTTCGAAGGCGCTCTCGTCGGTCTGCGACACATGGCCGCGCTGCAGGTCCGACACCAGTTGCTGCAGGCCGCGGGCGATGCTCTCCCCCTGCGTGTTGAGGGCGCGCTGCTGCGCTTCGGGATTGAGCGCCAGGAAGTTGCTGGGCGATGACGCTTCAACGAACTGCTGCACCGCAAACCGCAGCCGTGCGCGGGTCTTGTCGTCCCCGCCCACCTGCTCGGCCATGCGCTGCAGCATGCGGGCATTGAGCAGGTAGAGCTCCGCACTGAAATGGGACAGCCGGTTGCTGCTCCAGGCCGCATCCGCAAAGCGCTTGTCCGGCAATGCGGGCAGGGTCTCGGCCCTGCCGTCATGGGGGGCATGCAGCGCGCGGTTCCACAAGGCGCCGGCCTGGCTCAGATACTCCTGCTGGAGCTGCTGCCAGACGTCTGTGGGAATCTGCAGGGACTGGAGTTGCTGCAGGGTCTCGCCCATCTGCCGTGTCATGCCACTGACGGTGTCCGCCATCTGGCTGGCCAGATGCTGGAAGTCCGAGAAATCAGGCACGCCAGAGGCGCCGGCAGCACGCGTATCGCTCATAGATCTCCTCGTTCGGGACCGAGCAAGAAGCTTGCCACAACGAGGGATGATTCCCCCACAACGGGCTTCGCATATGCTCAACGGCTTTTGTAGCGTCTTGAGCTTACCCCCGCGTGACGATGTCGCACCAGCGCCTGTCCGGCTGTCCGGACATCGACATGCTTCTTCTTTGATCTCGCATGGTCCTCGTTGCTCTCGCCTGGATGTATGTGGTGCTCATGATGGCCGCCGCCGAAGCCATGAGCCCGCAAGGAACGGTCTTGGGCGCCGTCTTCACCTTTGTGCTGTACGGCGTGTTGCCGCTGTCCATCGTGCTGTACCTGATGGGGACGCCGGCGCGGCGCAAGGCCCGGCAGCGCGCGGAAGCGGCGACGGCGACGGCGACGGCGGCCGCGGCGACCACCGCTGCGGCGGACGACGGGGCCATGCCCGCCGATCCGGCAGTCACGCCAGCCGGATCACCGCCGCCATCCGGCCGCCCGGCTGATGACGCGTCTGCTCGAAGCGATACGAAAAAAAGCGCTCCGGATTACTGAAGGTGCACCAGTGGCCGCCGAGGATGTCAGTCAGCCCCAGAGACTGCAGCCGCTGACGGGCCAGCCCCACCAGATCGGCGCGCCAGCGCGGCTGCCCGGCCGCATTGGCCTGATAGCGAAAATGCGGCTGGTCCTGCTCGACCGGCGCGGCACCAAAGGCCTCCAGCACATCCGCCCCCACTTCGAAAGCATCGGGCCCGATGCAAGGCCCCATCCAGGCCTGCACCTGCGCCGGCTCGCATCCCGTCGCCGCGCACAGGGCCTGGACGGTGTTGTCGAGCACCCCGGCTGACAAGCCTCGCCAGCCCGCATGGGCCGCCCCGACGCCGCCGGGCGCCGCAAACAGCACCGGCATGCAGTCCGCCGCCATGACGGCGCAGGCCAGGGTCGGATCCAGGCTGATGCTGGCATCCGCAGGCTCCGGCTCCAGCCCCGGCGCCGCCAGCGACGGCTCCAGCCGCACCACCCGAGTGCCATGCATCTGCTTGAGGAAGACCGGCGTGGCACCAATGGCCTCGGCCACCCGCCGCCGGTTCTCGGCCACCGCCGCCGGATCGTCACCCACCGACCGTCCCAGGTTGAGGCTGTGCCAGCCGTTCTGGCTCACGCCGCCCTGCCGGGTGGTCATGAACGCCTGCGTGCCTGAAGCGCGCCAATCCGGGCGCAGCCAATCATGAAGTTCCATGCGGGCATGATGCCATGCGTGTCCCGCTACACTGGCCGCATGTTCCAAACCCGGCGCTTCCAGCATTGCCCGGTCTGCGGCGGGCAGATCGAGTACCGCATCCCCGCGGACGACAACCGCGAGCGGGCCACCTGCACCGTCTGCGGCACCATCCAGTATGAGAACCCGCTGAATGTGGTGGGCACGCTGCCGGTCTGGGGCGACCAGGTGCTGCTGTGCCGTCGTGCCATCGAACCGCGGCTGGGCAAGTGGACCTTGCCGGCCGGCTTCATGGAGCTGGGCGAGACGCTGGCGCAAGGCGCTCAGCGCGAGACCGACGAAGAAGCCGGTGTGCAGATCGAGATGCAGGACCTGTACTGCATCATGAATGTCGTGCGGGTCGGCCAGGTCCACCTGTTCTACCGCGCCCGCCTGTTGAGCCCCGAGTGCGACCCCGGGCCGGAGACGCTGGAAGCGCGGCTGTTCCATGAGCATGAGGTGCCCTGGGACGAACTCGCCTTCCACACAGTGCGTTACGCGCTGGAGCGGTTCTTTGAAGACCGCCGCCGCGGCGAGGGCTTCCCGCTGCATTCGGCGGACATCGCCTGAAGCGGCCGGCACGCCGGGCCGCTTCTCAACGGCCCGGTCATCCACGGGCCGCTCGGAAGCGCCCCGCGCCGTCGATCAGGGCTTGATGTCCTGCGCCGAGGCCCACGGGCCGGTGATGCCGTCCAGCTCGCAATCCCACAGCGCCTGCGCATCCAGCGCATCGGTCACGCCTTCGGCATAGACCTTCAGCGACAGGCTGCGCAGCATCACCACCAGGCTGCGCACGAAGGCCGCGCGACCGGCGTCGGCCGACACACCGGACACCACCGAGCTGTCCAGCTTCACATAGTCCAGGCCCGCCTGGAACAGACGGTCGATCTGGGCCAGTCCGGCGCCAGCATGCTCCAGTCCCAGTTGCACGCCCAGCGGACGCAGTTGGCGACCCAGTTCCTGCAACACCTCGAAGTGCTGCACCGCGGCCGGCTCGGCCAGTTCCAGTCCGATCAGGCGGCGGACCGCCATCGGCGCTGCCTGCACCAGTTCCCGCGCCCGGGCGATGAAGCTGCCATCGTTCAGCGACGCCGGCGCCACATTCACGCAGCGGGGGCGCTGGTCTTGCTGGATGGCTGCCAGTGCCTGGGCCAGTGCCTGCAGGTCGGCCTCGGCGCTGAGACGGTGACGCAGCGCCAGCGGCAACCAGCGTGCGGCCGGTTCGAACTCACCCAGCGGATTGAGCTTGAGCTGCAACGGGCATTCCAGATGCAGCACCTGACGTTCGCGGCCGATCAGCGGGAATTCCAGCAGGCGGCTGCGCTGATGGACCAGCGCATCGGAAATCAAGGCCCGCCAGGCGCGTTCGCCCTGGGCCACTTCTTCGGACGGCGCGACCTGGCGCAGCTCCAGCACCACCCCATCGCCCTGCTCGGCCTGGGCCAGCGCCGCATCGGCGGCGGCGAACCAGGCGCTCATCGGCTGATCCCGCGGCAGTTCCACCGCCCCCAGGGCCACGCCGATGCCGGGGTCCACCCCTTGCAGGCCGGCGCGCAGTGCATCGGCCAGCGCATTGGCGGTGTCGCCCACCACCTTGGGCGCCGGCAGCCACAGGGCGAAGTCGGAGCCGTTCAGACGCCCGGCCAGGCAGCCACGCACCTGTTCCGGATACACGCGCAGGGCCTGAGCCATGGCCAGCAGGGCCTGGTCGGTCCCGCCGTGACCCAGGCGCTGGTTGAGCCCCTGCAGATCCTTCAGACGCAGCAGCACCAGCCCGGCGCGCAGGGGACCGTCGTCCCGCTCCAGCGCGGAGCTGAGTTCCGCCACGAACTGCCGACGATGCGACAGGCCGGTCAGCTCGTCACACAGCAACTGGTGATGCAAGGTGCGCAACTGCTCGGCCTGCGCCTCGAACATCTGGCGGGTGCGCAGGACCATCGCGTTCATCGCGCGGGTCAGCTTGCGCATCTCCGGCACCTGCGGCTCCATCACGGTCTCGAAACGGCCTTCGGTGACGCCTTCGGCCTGACGCACCGCCGTGTCCAGCGGCCGACGCAGCCGGGACAGCACCAGCGCCGCCGTCACCCCGGTGATCACCCCGACCAGCAGCAGCCACAAGGTGGCCCGCAAGGTGGCATTCCACAGCGCCTCATGCACATAGCCGGTCTGGCCGCGCACCTCCACTTCGCCGACGGCACGCCAGCCATCGGACACCTTGGCCTGGCCCGGTGCCACCTGCAGCGGCAGCAACGCCACAAACCAGGCCGGCGCCTGCGGCTTCTGGGCAATCTCCAGATGCCGCTCGAAGACGGCCTTGCCCTGGCCGTTGCGCCAGCGGACGCTGTCATATGCGCCGGCATCGAACTGGGCCGATATCAGCAGCGACATCAGCTCGACGTCGCCCTTCTGCTGAGACAGGGCCAGCGCGAGCGCATTCGCGTTGTCATTGTTCTTGAGCTGCGCCTGGGTTTGCAGCAGGTCGCGCAGGGACCAGGTGCTGACGGCAACGCCGCCCAGCACGGACACCAGCACGGCGCCGAGCACCAGGCACCAGATTTGACGGATCAGGGACATGGGGCCGATTCTCCCTTGTCCACGACGGCTTTTTCCTGCAGTCTTTTCCTCATCAGAACCCCTCCTCCTTGGCCTTGGCCAGCAAATCGCGCCACAGGGACAGCCGCACCAGCGGATTGCCCGCCGTCGTGCCGCCCACGCCGGTCCACAAACCCTCGCCGTTGAAGCTGAAGACAGGGGTCAGGTCACCGCGCTGCGAAGCCGCCCGGATCTCCGGGTTGATATTGTCCAGAATCAGGGGCTCGGCCTCCGGGTCGGCATACCAGGCCAGCACCATGTGCGCCTGCATGCGTCCCTGAAACAGGGCCCGGACATACACCATGCGCAGATGCGCCTGCGGCACCCCCGCCGCCAGCAGGCTCATATATTTGGCGATGGCGTAGTCCTCGCAGTCGCCCCGACCCTTGTCCAGCAGCTCCAGTGGCGTGGCCCAGTAGTCGATCACACCCCACACCTCCGTGTCATCCCGAAAGGCGATGCGCTGGTTGAAAAAATTGTTCACGACTGTGAGCCGCTGTCGCTCCTGTGGCAGCGCCCCGGCCCGCTGCACCATCTGCATCATGGCGCGCACTTCGACCAAGGTGCGCGGTGATCGCGCAGCGGCCTGCGCCTCCAGCTTGTCCTTGTCCCAGGCCGAGGAAGGATCGGCGCGGGAGGCGAGACCCGTCCCCACCCCCAGAACCACCGCGCAGCCCAGTGCCACCAGGCCGGAACGGGTCTGGCGCAGGGGGAGGCGCGGGGTCTTGAACATGCGCTGCAATGTATCTGTATCAGAAGGTATCCCTGGGCGAGGAGCGACGAGACCGGGAACAACCGGCAATTTGCCGCAGCGCGCTTCGCCGGGCCCGGAAAGCCCGACGAGATAATCTGCAACAGAAGCATCATGAAGACACAAGCCGTCGTCCATCAGGAACTGGACCGCGCACGCGCCAACGGCCCGCTGCGCCAGATCCAGATCCCGCCCTGCCCCGAACTGCTCACCCGCTTGCGGGCAGCGATGTCGGCCCATCCCCATCCGGATCTGGAAGAGGTGGGCCGCATTGCCGCGGCTGACGTCGCCATGTCCGCCACGCTGCTGCGCGTGGCCAACAGTCCGCTGCACCTGGTGGCAGGCCACGTGCCCTGCACCACCGTCGGACAGGCGATGTACCGCATTGGCCTGGACCAAAGCGCCGCGCTGATGCAGGCCTTTCTGGTGCGGCATGCGATTCCGGTGAACAGTCCTCATCTGGCGCGCTTCTGGCAGCGCTCGACCAAGCGGGCGGTGGCCATGGCCTTCATTGCGCGGCAGTTGCCCGGCATGCAGGTGGATTTGGCCTACGGCTATGGCCTCTTCTGTCATGTGGGCATGCCGGTGCTACTGCAAAGCGTGCGGGGCTATGGCGCCACGATGGTGGAGGCCGGAGCCCGCATCGACCGTCCGTTCATCGCCACCGAAAACGCCAATCACCGGACCGACCATGCGGTGGTCGGTGCTCTGGTGGTCAAGGTCTGGCACCTGGCGCCCGCCTTGATGATGGCCATCCGGCTGCATCATGATTTCGACGCCCTGGGCGACGAGAGCGTCGAGCCGGAAGTGCGCAGCCTGATTGCGGCCGGCGTGATCGCCGAACATCTGATGCGCCAGCATGAAGGGCTGGATGAAGATGCCGACTGGGCGGCCAACCGGGAAGCCGCTCTGGCCTGGCTGCATCTGACGCAGGAAGACCTGGAGCACTGGGACGACACGCTGCGGCCTCTGCTCGACGAGGCCTGACACCGACGCTTCAGCGCTCAAGCACCGCCACGCGGGCAGCGGCCAGATCCCAGCGGGCGCAGCCCACGCTCTTGAACACCCGGGTGCGGCCGTCATCCAGCGGCTGCTGACCCATCACCAGGTCTTCCAGCGAGGCCTGCGGCTGGAACAGGCCGGCGGCCATCAGGTCCCCGGCTTCGGCCTGGGCACCGACCGGATCGTCCACCCAGACCTGCGCGCCCCGCACGAGTTCGGGAGGCAGTTCGACCATGTCCTCGCGGAAGGCGCCGACACCCACCACCAGCGCCCCCTCCCCCACGCCCGGGCGCAGCACCGGCACCCGGCTGGTCGTGGCACAGAGGATCAGGTCCCAGTCGTGACGGCTCTGGGATTCCGGCGGCAACGGCTCAACGCCCAGGGTCTCGACGAAGGACGGCACCTGCTGATGGCCCTGCACATGGATGGTGGCCTGCGGCTGCAGCGCCTGCAAGGCCTGCACATGGGCATGGGCCTGGACGCCCCCGCCCACCACCAGCACCCGCCGCAGCACGCGACGTGACAGCAGCTTCACCGCCAGCAGGGTGACCGCCGCCGTACGACGTGCGGTCAGCGTCGGGCCATCCAGCACCGCCAGACGCTGGCCGGTGCGGCTGTCCATCGCGACGACTTCACCGGCAATCGTCGGCAGCCCCAGCGCCGCATTGAGCGGATGCACGCTGACCAGCTTGGTGATGGTGAGCGTGTCGCTCATGCAGGGCATGACCAGCAGCACACCGTCCTGCCGCAAGGGCAGCACCTGACGCGGCGGACAGATGAGGCGGCCCTCCCGATGCTCGCGGCAGACCTGCGCCACCTCGTCCATCAGCAGGGCCCACGGCAGCGCGCGCGCGGTGGCGGGTCCGTCCAGCAGGCGAAGGCCGGGCAACTGGGTGGGGTCGGTGGTCATGGCTCAAGCATATCGAGGTGGAGCCCGTCGGCCTATGGTCACGGCCTGGGGGTTTCCGAGAAGAAAAAAGCCCGGCTGCAGAGCCGGGCTTGGGTCAGGACTGGACAGCCAGGAAGGCTGTGCCGGTCATTGCGCCATCACTTGCGCGGAGGGGGCACGTCGGTGCAGGAGCCATGCGCCACTTCCGCCGCCAGCCCGATGCTTTCGCCCAGGGTCGGATGTGGGTGGATGGTCTTGCCGATGTCCACCGCGTCGGCGCCCATCTCGATGGCCAGGGCGATCTCGCC
>CBIHOT010000099.1:0-7566 GCA_966211495.1 uncultured Roseateles sp.
TCGGTGGCGGTGCCGCCGGTGGACAGGTTGGCGTTGTTGCGCAGGATGACGCGCTGGCCCTTTTCGGGCACCGAGTCGGGCGTCAGGCCTTGCAGATCCAGGCGGGCGATGGCGATGTCGTCCAGGCGGATCTTGGTTAGCGAGGTCGCATGGCCGTCGCCGCGGCGCGGGTCTTCATTGACCTTGGCCACCAGTTCACGCACGGTGTGGGTGCCGTCGCCGATCACATTGGGTGGGTCGCGGCGGGCGGCGGCGACCAGCTTGTCGCCGACCACCAGCAATCGGTAGTCGCTGCCGGGCAGGAACTTCTCGACCATCACGGTGCCGATGTCCTCGGCGGCCTTGTAGGCGATTTCCAGGTGAGCGCGCGAGGCCACGTTGACCGTCACGCCCTTGCCCTGGTTGCCGTCCAGCGGCTTGACCACGACCGGCAGGCCGATCTCCTGCGCCACGTCCCAGGCTTCATCGACGGTGCTGACCGGGGCGCCGATGGGCACCGGCACACCGGCCGACTGCAGCAGGCGTTTGGACAGGTCCTTGTCCTGCGCGATGGATTCGGAGACGGCGCTGGTGGCGTCGACTTCCGCCGCCCAGATGCGGCGCTGCTTCACGCCCCAGCCGAGCTGCACCAGGCTGCCCTGAGTCAGGCGACGGAACGGGATGCCACGCTTGCAGGCGGCCTCGACGATGGAGCCGGTCGAGGGGCCGAGGCGGATGTCTTCATCCGTCTCGCGCAGGGCGCGCACGGCGGCGTCCGCATCGAAGGTGCCCCCGGTGGCGGCGGCGTTGATCAGTTCCACCGCCTTGTCGAAGGCCATGCGGCCGACGTCTTCCTCGCTGTATTCCACGACCACCTGATAGGTGCCCGCTTCGGAGGTGGTGTGGGTGTGGCTGTAGGTGACCGGGCAGCCGGCCTGGGCCTGCAGCGCCAGAGCGGCCTGTTCCAGCACATGGGCCAGGGAGATCGGGGTCTTGGCGCTGCTGGCCGGCCGCAGGGGGCCCACGCCCGGGAAGAGGGCGCGCAGGCGGGCCTCGAAGCCGGCCATGTCGGCAATGGTGCGTTCCGTGTCGCTGCAGTGGACCACCGCCTCGATGGCGGTATGACGGCTCCACATGTTGGGGCCACGAAGTGCGCGGGTGCGAGAGACTTCCATCTGTCGTCTTTCGGTTCGTCTGTTCTTTTAGTGGGGCAGTTCGGGCACGAAGGTATCGAGACCGGCCGCAATCAATTCGGGAGAGATGCCCAGGGCCCAGGCCGTGGCCACCGCGGCCAGCACCGCGTCCGCAGCCACGTCCTGGCCGGCGGCCTTGAAGCGGGCGCGCAGGCTGTCCACATTGGCACCGGAGGTTTCCGAGCTGCCCTGGGCCAGCACCGCCGCACCGCCTTGCAGGAAGACGCAGCGGCCTTCCTTGGCGCGGTGGTCCGCCAGCGCGGCATTGCCGACGTCCAGCGCATAGAAGAGCACTTCGCCATCGGACAGAGGCGCCATCTCGACCAGGCGCGGCTCGTCCGCATTCAGCACCGCGGCACCGTCGGCCAGCACCACATCCACCTGGGTGCGCAGCACCTTGTAGAGCTGGTCTTCGGTCTGGATGTCGTGGTTGTCCAGCTCGGGCACCCGGCCCATGTCCGTCACCACGCCGACCTGGCAGCGGTCATAGGCCAGACCGTCGCTGAGGATGATGCCGGCGCTGTTTTCCACCACGATGGCATCCACCGAACGGTTCATCAGCAGGCGGTGGCTGGCGGCCCAGTGGGCGCTGGGCTTGCGTTCCACACGGCGGGTGCCGAGGAACAGGCCGTCGCCGCAGGCCAGGCCCACATGGCGGCCATTCAGGTGCAGCAGCCAGGCCACCAGACGCGAGACCTGCGAGGTGCCCTTCGAGCCGGCCACGCCGACGATGGGGATGCGGCCGTTCTCGTCTTCGGCGAACAGGTGATCGATGATGGCCTGGCCCACCGGCTGCGGCATGCCTTCCGCCGGCTTCAGGTGCATCAGCAGGCCCGGACCGGCATTGACCTCGACGATGGCGCCGCCGGTCTCGGACAGCGGCTTGCCGATGTCGCTGGTCACCAGATCGACGCCGGCGATGTCCAGGCCAATGGTGCGGGCCGCCAGGGAGACGGCATGCGCCACCTCCGGATGGACCTGCGCGGTGCAGTCGATGGCCACGTTGCCGTTGCGCTGGATCAGCACCCGGCGGCCGGCTTCAGGGATGCCGTCGCCGGTCAGGCCCTGACGCTGCAGCTCCAGCAGCACCACTGCGTCCTCGCGGATGTCGATGCGGTTGAGCGGGAAGTCTTCGGTCAGGCCGCGGCGCGGATCGGTGTTGATCTGCAGGTCGATCAGCTCGATGACGGTGTGGGTGCCATCGCCGGTGATCCAGGCTTCTTCCCCGCGGGCGGCAGCGACCACCTGACCGCCGACGACCAGCAGCCGGTGTTCCATGCCCGGGATGTAGCTTTCAACCAACACTTCCGAGCCTTCGGCGTCGGCCAGATGGAAGGCCGCTTCCACATCCGGCTGGCGGCGCAGGTCCAGGGTGACACCCCGGCCATGGTTGCCGTCCGACGGCTTGACCACCACCGGCAGGCCCAGATCCTGGGCCACGTCCCAGGCCTGTTCGGCCGTCTTGACCGCCTGGCCGGCGGGCACCGGCACGCCGACCGACTTGAGCAGGTCCTTGGTCAGGTCCTTGTCCCGCGCGATGCCTTCGGCGATGGCGCTGGTCATGTCCGTCTCGGCCGTCCAGATGCGGCGCTGACGGCCGCCGTAGCCCAGCTGGACCAGGTTGCCGTCGTTCAGGCGGATGTGGGGAATGCGGCGGTCGGTGGCGGCGGCCACGATGGCGGCGGTGGAGGGGCCGAGGTAGCAGTCGTCCAGCTTGTCCCGGATGGCATGGACAGCGGCGTCCACATCGAAGGGCTGGTCGTTGATGGTGGCCATCAGGAGCGCATGGCCCTGGGCCAGGGCTTCACGGGCGACCTGCTCGTCCCGGGCGCGGAAGACCATGCGGTAGACGCCGGTCTGGCTGGTGGAGCGGGTCTGGCCGAAGCCGGTGGGCATGCCCGCCAGGTTCAGCAGCTCGATGACCACATGCTCCATCACATGGCCCATCCAGGTGCCTTCGGTCAGGCGCTGCAGGAAGCCGCCGCGCTCACCGACACCGCAGTGATGTTCCACCAGGGCCGGCAGGCGCTGGGTGAGCCGCTCGGTGAAACCGGGCAGCAGGTTGGAGGGATGGCTTTCCAGGTCCCCGAGGTCCAGCCAGGTTTCCAGCACCGGGCGATAGGTCCACATGTTGGGGCCGCGCAGGTAGTTGATGCGCAGGAGCTTGATGTCGTCGTGTCGGCTCATTTGGGGGGAGACGTGGAAGGGGGGACCGGCTACCGGAAGAGGATGCAAAGCGCAATTGTGCGCTCAAGAAACCGGGGCTTCGCGGGCCGGGGTCAACCGCGGACGGTCCTGAACAGTTTCCTTGGGAGAAAATCCTGCCATACCGTTACGGTCATTTCCTCAGAACAATCACAAATGCAGCATTCACATCCTGTCGTTTCGGCCAGTCCGGCGGCGGAGGCACTTCAAGCGCGACTGCACCCTGGCGAAAACGTCCGGGCCACGCTGGAGGTTGACCTCGACACCCAATTGCGCTTTTCTTCGGGCGTGCTGCAACTCACGGATCAGCGCCTGCTGGCCGCGGAGCCCGGCGGTGCGTTCCAGGAATGGCCGCTGACCCCGTCTCTGCGCCTGCTGCTGAGCGACCATGCGGGCGTGGGCCAACTGGAGCTGACCGATGCCCGCGGCCGCCTGGCCCAGTGGCGCTTCACCATGCGCGCCAATCTGCAGGCGCAGCGCTTCCAGGACGCGTTCAACACCCGCGCCGAGCCCGTTCGTGCGCAGAGCGACGAACCCGAACTGTGCCCCAGCTGCCAGGCGGTGCTGCCGGAAGACAGCGAGGAATGCCCGAGCTGCGCCCGCGAGCTGCATACGCCGCCGTCCACCTGGGTGCTGCTGCGCCTGTGGCGCTTTGCCCGGCCGTATCAGGGCCAGTTGTTGCTCGGCTTCCTGCTGATGATGGGGGCGACCGGTGCCACGCTGGTGGCGCCCTATCTGACCATGCCGCTGATGGACAAGGTGCTGATCCCCTTCCAGCAGGGGCAGCAGATCGATCCGGGGCTGGTGATGCTGTATCTCAGCGGCCTTTTCGGGGCGGCGCTGGTGTCCTGGGTGCTGGGCTGGGCCAAAACCTACATCCTGGCGCTGGTCTCGGAACGGATTGCCGCCGATTTGCGCACTGCCACCTTCCAGCACCTGCTGGGCCTGTCCCTGGAATATTTCGGCTCCAAGCGCACCGGCGACCTGATGAGCCGCATCGGTTCGGAAACCGACCGGATCAGCGTGTTCCTGTCGCTGCATGCGCTGGACTTCATCACCGACTGCCTGATGCTGGGCATGATCACGGTGATCCTGTTCACCACCAATCCCTGGCTGGCGCTGGCCACGCTGGTGCCGCTGCCGTTCATCGCCTGGATGATCCATCTGGTGCGGGACCGGCTGCGCACCGGTTTCGAGAAGATCGACCGGGTGTGGGGCGAGGTCACCTCGGTGCTGGCCGACACCATTCCCGGCATCCGGGTGGTGAAGGCCTTTGCGCAGGAGCGCCGGGAAGCCCAGCGCTTCAAGCAGGCGAACGACCACAACCTGGCGGTCAACGACCGGCTGAACAAGACCTGGAGCCTGTTCTCGCCGACCGTCGCGCTGCTGACCGAAATCGGCCTGCTGGTGGTCTGGGCCTTCGGCATCTACCTGATCGCCCATTCGCAGATCACCGTGGGTACCTTGACGGCCTTTCTCGCGTACATCGGACGCTTCTACGGACGGCTGGATTCGATGAGCCGCATCGTGTCGGTGACGCAGAAAGCCGCCGCCGGTGCCAAGCGCATCTTCGACATCCTGGACCATCAGTCCAATGTGCCCGAACCCACCCAGCCGGTGAAGCTGGAGCGGGTGGAGGGCGGCATCACGCTGCAGGACATCGGTTTCCGATATGGCAACCGCACGGTGATCCGCGACTTGAATCTGGAGATCAAGCCCGGCGAGATGATCGGCCTGGTGGGCCACAGCGGCTCCGGCAAGAGCACGCTGGTCAACCTGATCTGCCGCTTCTATGACGTCACCGAGGGCGCCATCAAGGTGGATGGGGTGGACCTGCGGCGTTTCCGCCTCTCCGACTTCCGTCGCCATATCGGTCTGGTGCTGCAGGAGCCGTTCCTGTTCTTCGGCACCATCGCGGAGAACATCGCCTACGGCAAACCGGACGCGACCCGCGAGGAGATCGTGGCCGCCGCGCGTGCCGCCCATGCGCATGAATTCATCCTGCGACTGCCGCAGGGTTATGACTCCCTGGTGGGGGAGCGGGGTCAGGGCTTGTCCGGGGGTGAGCGCCAGCGCATTTCGATTGCGCGTGCGCTGCTGATCGACCCCCGCATCCTGATCATGGACGAAGCGACCTCGGCGGTGGACACCGAGACCGAGAAGGAAATCCAGAAGGCGCTGGACAACCTGGTGCGTGGCCGCACAACGATTGCCATCGCCCACCGGCTGTCCACCCTGCGCAAGGCGGACCGCCTGGTGGTGATGGACCGCGGCGAGATCGTGGAAGTGGGACCGCACGACGAGCTGATCGCCAAGCAGGGCGCCTACTGGCGTCTGTGGGAAGCGCAGGCGCGCCGGGTGGATCAGGAGGCGGAAGAAGCGGTGGTCGTGGTGCCGCCCAATGCCAATGCCCACACCGCCAACGCTTGAGGCCAGGAGTTCTTGATGAGCAACATTCAACATCTGGTCCGCAATGCCTTCGGACGTTTGCAACTGGTGGACCTGCAGGGCCGCATCCATGACAACGTGACGCCGGTGCGGGCGCATCCGCTGAGCGCGCCCGACGAGGGCATTGCGCTGGTGGGGGAGGACGGGCATGAGATCGCCTGGATCGACCATCTGGATCGTCAGCCGGAGGCGGTGCGCAGCCTGCTTCAGGAGGAATTCGCCAGCCGCGAGATGATGCCGACGGTGGAGCGGGTGGTGAGCGTGTCGACGTTCTCGACGCCGAGTGAGTGGACGGTGGAGACCGACCGCGGCCCGACCAGCTTCATCCTGAAGAGCGAAGAGGACATCCGGCGACTGGGCGAAGGCCGACTGCTGATTGCGAGCAGCCATGGCATCCACTTCCTGGTGCCGGACCGGTTTGCGATGGATCGCGGGTCGAAGAAGCTGCTGGAGCGGTTCTTGTAATCACCCCTTCCGGTCGGCCCGCGGGCCGACCGACGCGCCGGGCCTCGCCGAACCCCTCAGGGGAGTCATCGAACGGCGGGTCCCGGTCACGCCTCGAAAAAGTTCCATCACTGCGCACCATGCCGCTGCGCACCCGTTCAGATTAACGTCCCAGACATCAGCAAGGGAGTTGATCGACGAATTGTTTGGGTGCACAATCAATGCGAACAGTGATTGAAACGCCTGCGTTCCAAAAGCAGGCAGCCAAGGTGTGGTCGGAAGATGAAAGGCATGAGTTCATCGAGTTCATCTCTTGCAATCCCGATGCTGGGGATGTGATTCCCGGCGGTGAAGGCGCCCGCAAGGTGCGCTGGCAGCGCGAAGGCATGGGCAAGCGTGGGGGTGCACGCATCATCTACTGGCACTTCGTGGACGATCAGGTCGTGCTGCTGGCGATGGTGTATGCCAAATCGGAGCAGGCCAACGTCAAGGTGAATGGCAAGGGCGACGTCAAAGAGAGCGTCAGTCCCTGGCGAATCCGTTGGAGGTTGAAATGAAACAGCTCAAGACTCTGGACATCGAGAAGGTCGCAGCGGCGATCGAGGCCGACGCCGGTGAGGCGCTGCCCGAGCTGCGCGAATCGCTGGCTCAAGCCAAGGCTGGCGTGGTGGGTGAAGTACACACGCCAGAGCTGATCGCCGCGCGTCGCCGCGGTCGCCCGCTGGGAAGCAAGGCGGCACTCACCAAACAGCCGGTGAAACTGCGTCTGGACGTCGACATCCTCGAGGCGCTACGGTCCACCGGGGATGGCTGGCAGACCCGCATCAACGACATGCTTCGGGCCTCGCTGGTGCTCAGTGGGCATCTCGGCGCCTCGAAGTGAGGGGACGAGCCCCCATCCCTTAAGTATTTCTGCGCTACCCCCAACCAGCCCTTGCTCACCTTAGAATTGACGTGAACGTCAATGCCATGCCGTGCACGTCAGCCAATCCGAGGGTTTTCCCGCGGTGGTGGGCGGCGCGGGTCCGGCACTGACCTCACGCTCGAACCATCAAAGAATCTGTCCTGTCCGGCCGTCCGCGACCGGGCCGAGGCGGTGGAGGAGACATCTGGATGAAACTTCCTGGCCTGAACTTTTTCCTTGGCGAAGACATCGAAGCCCTGCGCGACACCGTCCGCGCCTTCGCCGATGCGGAAATCGCGCCCCGCGCCGCCGAGATCGACCGCAGCGACCAGTTCCCCATGGACCTGTGGCGCAAGATGGGCGAGCTGGGCGTGCTGGGCATCACCGTGCCGG
>CBIHOT010000100.1:0-7505 GCA_966211495.1 uncultured Roseateles sp.
TGCCCTCAAGACCTCCGTATTCACCCCACGCCGCGCCCCGCGCCAAGCTCACGCCCCGCGCCAAGCTCACGCCCCGCGCCAAGCTCACGCCCCGCGCCGACCCAGACCCAGCCCCTCAAGCCATCCCTTGATGCCTCAACAGCGCATCAATCGACGGTTCCCGCCCGCGAAATGCTTTGAAGTTATCCATCGCATCCCGCACGGAACCCATGGAGAGGATCTCATCGAGATAGCGCCTTCCGGTCGCCGGATTGAACACGCCTTCTTCCTCGAATGCGCTCCAGCAATCGGCGGAGAGCACCTCAGCCCACTTGTAGCTGTAATACCCCGCTGCATAGCCTCCAGCAAAGATGTGGGAGAAGCTGTGCTGGAAGCGATTGAACGCGGGCGGCGGATTCACCGACACCTCAGCCCGAACTTCATCCAACAGTGATTGGATGTGCGTTTCCGACCCCGGTTCCGCATGCAAGCGCATGTCGAAGAGTGCGAACTCGATCTGACGCAGGGTCTGCAGTCCTGCCTGGAAATTCTTCGCTGCCAGCATTTTGTCGAACAGCTCCCGGGGCAGCGAGGCGCCGGTATCCACGTGCCCGGACAACTGCTGCACCACTTCCCATTCCCAGCAGAAGTTTTCCATGAACTGGCTGGGCAACTCGACAGCATCCCATTCGACGCCGGAGATACCGGAGACACCGAGTTCCGCCACGCGTGTCAGCAGATGGTGCAGACCGTGGCCGCATTCGTGGAAGAGGGTGATGACGTCGTCGTGCGTCAGCAGTGCGGGTTTGCCATCCGCGCCTTGCGGGAAATTGCAGACCAAATGCGCCACAGGGATCTGTTCCGCCCCGGAATTCTGCAGATCCGGCCGCGTCCAGCGACTGCGCACTTCGTCCATCCACGCGCCTGGCCGTTTGCCATTGCGGGCGAACAGATCCAGATACACCTGACCGATCAACTGACCGCCCCGGCGCAATTCGCAGAACTGCACACTCTCATGCCAGACAGACGCCTGTGCCGGAATGAGCTGCACGCCAAACAGACGGTCCACGATCCGGAAGAGTCCTTCCAGCACCCGCGGCAGCGTCAGGTATTGACGGACTTCCTGATCTGAAAACGCATACCGCGCTTCCTTAAGTTTCTCTGACACATAAGCCAGATCCCAGGCTTCCAGCGTCTGCATTTGCAACGCGGCCTTGGCGAAGTCTTTGAGCTCTTCCAGATCCCGCTGCGCATACGGCTTGGCGCGTGCGGCCAGATCCCGCAGGAACTCCATCACCTGTGCCGGCGAAGTGGCCATTTTGGGCACCAGCGACGCTTCCGCGAAGTTGTTGAACCCCAGGAGTTTGGCCTCTTCCTGACGCAGTGCCAGCAGCTCCTGCATCAGTGGCGAATTGTCGAATTCTGGCTTGTCCGCCAGCTCACTGGCGCGCGTCACATAGGCGCGATACAGCCGCTCCCGCAATGAACGGTCTTCGGCGTATTGCATCACCGGCATGTACACCGGGAAATGCAGCGTCAGCTTGAAGCCTTCGCGATTGTCCTTCTCCGCCGCAGCGCGCGCATTGGCCTGCACATCGGGCGGCACCCCCTGCATTTCTTCTGCAGTGGCGAACAGGCTCCAGCCATCGGTCGCATCCATCACATGCTCGGAGAAGGCTTGTGCAATCTCCGCCGTCCGCTCCTGGATTTTGGCGAATCGCTCTTTCGCTTCACCGGACAACTCAGCGCCCGACAACACGAAATCGCGAATTGCATGCTTGAGCAATTGTTGACGCTCCGGACTCAGATCCGGACGACCCGCAATCGCTTTGTATTTGGCATACAGCGCTTCATTCGCCCCCAGACCGGTATAGAACTCGGTCACCGCGGGCAGTACCGCGTTGTAGGCCTCGCGCAGCGCGGGGGTGTTGGCGACGGCATTCAAATGCCCCACAGCGCCCCAGGCAGTGCCCAGCCGCTCGGTGGCAACATTCAGCACGCGGGAGAGTGTCTCGTAATCGGCTGGCGCGTCGGGCGCCGTCACCTCCGCCAGCGCCTGACGCGCCTGCGTCAGCAATTCGCTGATGGCGGGCTGAATGTGCCCGGGCTGGATCGCCGCAAAATCGGGCAGCGGCGCGGTGGAAAGCAGGGGGTTGTTCGTGGGGGAAGCGGCAATGGCGTCCATGCAATCCTCTGGATACTGATGGCAGGCGAGAAGTTCAAGTGTCTCAGCCTTTGGACACACCTGAACGGTGGGGTTTCTATCGCTTCCCTAGCCTCTGGCTATCGGAGACCTGGAAAGCTATCGCCCGACTGTCTCACCTGAGGGCGGACCGCGGCGCTTCAAGCCGCATGCCCGCACCCCCTGAATCGGGGCTTTCCTCAGTGGGCGTGCACGGTCACCCGTTCATCCGCCCCTTCTTCCATCCATCCGAGGCCGCCTTGGCCAGCGGCCAATCAAGCAGCCCGAGCCGCCCGCTCCGCCGATTCCATCGTATTGACCAGCAGCATCGTGATCGTCATCGGGCCCACGCCGCCCGGCACCGGCGTGATCCAGCCGGCCACCTGACTCACGCCGGCGAAGTCCACGTCACCGCAGAGCTTGCCGTCTTCAGTGCGGTTCATGCCCACATCCAGCACCACCGCGCCCGGCTTCACCATGTCGGCCGTCAGCACATTGCGCTTGCCCACGGCGGCCACCACGATGTCCGCCTGACGCGTGAAATGACCCAGGTCCGGCGTCGCACTGTGGCACACCGTCACCGTCGCATTGGCCTGCAGCAGCAGCATCGCCATCGGCTTGCCCACGATGTTGCTGCGGCCGATCACCACTGCATGTTTGCCCTTGGTCTCATACCCGATGTATTCGAGCATTTTCATGCAGCCATACGGCGTGCACGGCTTGAAGCCTTCCTGACCCACCATCAACGCACCGGCGCTGGCCACGTGGAAGCCGTCCACGTCCTTCTCCGGCGCAATCGCCTCGATCACCTTGTGTGCATCGATATGCGCGGGCAGCGGCAACTGCACCAGAATGCCGTGAATCGTCGGATCCTGGTTCAGCGCGTCCACCCGCGCCAGCAGCTCCGCCTCGGTCAGCGAAGCGTCGTACTTCTCCAGCACCGAATGCAGGCCGGCCTCTTCGCAAGCCTTCACCTTGTTGCGCACATAAACCTGGCTGGCCGGGTTGTCGCCCACCAGCACCACCGCCAGTCCAGGCTTGTGGCCTTGAGCCGTCAGCGCGGCGGCGCGGGCGGCCACCTCGCCACGCAGCTTCTTGGACAGGGCGTT
Organism: uncultured Roseateles sp.; assembly: GCA_966211495.1. GTDB lineage: Bacteria > Pseudomonadota > Gammaproteobacteria > Burkholderiales > Burkholderiaceae_C > Roseateles. The sequence goes on from CBIHOT010000100.1 coordinate 3,271, forward strand.
GCCGTCGATCAGTTGTGCGGTCATTTTTTAACTCCAGGACTCCAGAAAGCAAAAGAGGCCGCTGATGCAGCGGCCTCGATGAAGTGGGGGCGGGATCAGCCTGCCTTGGCGGTCGCGCCGAGCGCGATCTTCAGCAGGTCGGCCACCGTGTTGGCATTGAGCTTTTCCATGATGTTGGCGCGGTGCGCCTCCACCGTCTTGATGCTGATGCCCAGGTCGTCCGCGATCTGCTTGTTCAGACGGCCGGCGACGATGCGCTCGAGCACCTGCGCTTCACGCGTTGTCAGGCGGGACAGCAGGGCGTCGCGGCTGGCGGCTTCCTGCTGGGTGGCGAAGGCACCGCGGGCCTGATCGAGCATGCGCTCCACCAGATTCAGCAATTCTTCTTCCTTGAACGGCTTCTCGATGAAATCGACGGCGCCCTTTTTCATCGTCTGCACCGCCATCGGCACGTCACCGTGGCCGGTGATGAAGACGATCGGCAGGGGGCTCTTGCGCTCCAGCAGTTTGTCCTGCAGGTCCAGACCACTCATGCCTTCCATGCGGATGTCGGCAATCAGGCAGGCCACTTCGCGAGGGTCGTAGCGGCTGAGGAAGGATTCGGCGGAGTCATAACACTTCACCCGATAGTCCTTGCCTTCAAGCAGCCACTGGAGGGAATCTCGCACGGCCTCATCATCGTCTACGACGTAGACAGTACCCTTCTTCGGAATCAAGCTCATGGTGTTGATGCGGTGTTGTGAGCAGTCCCTTCGTCCTTGTCATGGATCTTTTCAGGGATCTTGTCAGGCAAGGAGGGCTCGGGTCGCGGAATATCCACGGGGATCGTGAATGCGAAACGGCACCCGACGATGGCTGCCCCATTGTATAAGTTCTCGGCGCGTATCCTGCCCTGATGCGACTCGATGATGGACCGGCATAACCCTAGTCCGATCCCCAGTCCGTCAGCTTTTGTCGAGAAAAACGCTTCGTACATCCGCTCGATCACTTCCTCGGGCAGACCGGGGCCCATGTCGGTCACCGAAAACTCGATGTTGGCCCCCAGTTCGGCGGTGTGCTTGGGCACGACCCGCAGTTCGATGTGGCGGCGCGACGGCGGCAGGGCCGCGTTGTCGATCGCCTCGGCCGCGTTCTTCAGCAGATTCAGCAGCACCTGCTCGATCAGGATCGGATCGACCCGCATCACCGGCAGCCGCTGCGCCACATAGGTGTGGATCTGCACATTGCGCCGGCGCAGCTCGATGCCGGCCAGCTCCACCGAGTCTTCCACGATGGACGCGGCAAACGCCGGCTGGCGCTGCGGCTCGCTCTTCTTCACGAAGGCGCGGATGCGATGGATGATCTGCCCGGCCCGCTGCGCCTGCTTGGCCGTCTTCTCCAGCGCCTGCATCAGGTCTTCCTTGCGGATGTTGTCGCTGCGCACGCGGGACAACATGCCATTGCAGTAGTTGCTGATGGCGGTCAGCGGCTGGTTCAGCTCATGGGCCACGCTGGACGCCATCTCACCCATCGTGATCAAACGGCTGGTGACCTGCGCCTTTTCCGCCTGCTGCTGCTGCTGCGCCTCCGCATGACGGCGGGCGGTGATGTCGGTGGCGATCAGCATCTGCGCCAGCCGGCCGTCGGTCCACTGCAGATAACGAGCGCGCACGTCGAACCACATGTCCAGCTGGGCAATGAACACTTCGCGGGAATCGGCGCCGATCTCGGTCAGATGCGGGGCGGGCATGCCGTCCAGGTCTTCCACATCCTCGTCGGTGTCTTCCGCCGGTTCCTTCGGCGCCGCCAGACCCAGCTGCGAGCCGGCCAGCATCGCATGGCCCTTGGGATCCGCACCGAACCACAGCCGGTAGCTGCGATTGGCAAACAGCAGTTCGCCCTGCTGCACCGACAGCACCGACACCGCCGCATCCAGCCCCTCCAGCACCGTGGTGAAGCGCTCATGCGACGCGGACAACTGATCCCGCACCCGCTTGGCCTCGGTGATGTTGGTCATCGAGGTCATCCAGCCGTTCTGCTTGCCCTTGGGGTCGATCAGCGGCGAGACATACATCCGGGCGTCGAAGATGCTGCCGTCCTTGCGCATCACCTTCACTTCCGACCCGCCGGCGGGACTGCGGCCCTGCATTTCCTGCTGCAGCAGGCGCACGTTCTCTTCGTACCGGTCGGGTGGCCAGTAGGGGAAAGGCGGCTTGCGCCCGATCAGTTCATTCTCGGAAAACCCGGTCATCGCGCAGAACGCCGGATTCACGTAACTGATGCGGGTCTCCAGGTCCATCGCCCGCATGCCGGTCAGCATGGAGTTTTCCATCGCCCGGCGGAAATTGGTCTCGGCCGCCAGCGCGTTTTGCACATGGGCCCGCCGCCGCATGTGCTTCCAGGTCCCCAGCAGCATCCACACCGTCAGCACCGACAGCGCCATCACCATCCAGAAGAGGGTGTTGGAGATCAGGCCGATGGAGGTGCGGTAGCCCTGGCCGCGCAGCACCAGCCCGGGGGCGGGCGCCATGGGCACTTCGTAATAGATGGGGGCCCGCGTCAGGCGCCGGCCCGGCATCGGCGTCACCGTGCTGGCCACCACCTGTTCGCGGCCGTCCAGCACCGCCATCGCATGACGGTTGGTGACCTCCGACGGCACCGAATACCGCACCAGCGCATCCACCGCATATTCGGCCACCAGCACGCCGCCAAAGCCGTTGCGGTCACTCAGCGGCAGGTGGAGCTGGAAGACGATGGTGTTGTTGGCGTCGGGGAAGGGGCCGGAATACACCCGCAGACGACGGTCCCGGGCAGACTGGAAGGCCTTCTCCGGCTCGCTGCTCGCATGGCCGTTGGGCATCGACGGGTCGCCGCCCTCCAGCGTCATCAGGGAATCCGCCTGATCGCCGATGGCCGCCACGCTGGCCCGGCGCTCGCGGCGCTGGTTGATCCAGGAGATGTGGGTGATCTCGGGCCGGTTGCGGGCAATCGTCATCGCGCGCTGGCTGAATTCCAGCGGGTCCATTGCCCGGGTGGTGATGTCCCGCTGCAGCAGGATCAGCTGATCCTCGTTGTCGATCAGCCGCGAGCGGATCAGCTGCTGGGCCATCTCGGTGTCCCGCTTCACCCCTTCCGCCTCGCGTTCGATTTCCTCGTTCCGCAGGTACCAGAAGGCCGAAACGATTGCCGCCAGGAACAGCAGCACCGACAGCAGCGGCCCCAGGGTGGCGAAACGGTCCTGGCGTGAGGGGGACTGCCGCCGCCACCAGGTGGAGGCCAGGCGTTTGGCAGGGGTCAGGGCACGGCGCAAAAAGCCCTGCACAGCGAGACGGGACAACATGCCGCAGATTATCCCGGGCGCCAGCGGCCCTCCCGGAGGCGCCGTCTCGGGGCATTCCCTGATCGCCCCGGCTTGCGCATGGCGAGGTCCGCGAGCCGCCACCGCAAACCTCAAAATTTCATAAAGTGAAATCACATGGCACTATTTGGAAAATGCCGGGCTTATGCGAAACTCCGCCGCCGTGGGCCCCAGGGGCCTCCATCTTCTGGCAGGTGCCTTGCCCCAGGCATTTGCCTAAGCTAGTCGTGTGGTCCGGGGTGCCGGGCCGTGAAAACAGGAGACAAGACCATGTCCGCGCAGCCCCAGTCATTCCTCGGCGCAGCCGCCAATGACACCGACGCTCTCGAAACCAAGGAATGGCTGGACGCGCTGTCCGCCGTCATTGGCACCGAAGGCGGCGACCGTGCCCACTTCCTGCTGGAAACGCTGATCGACCATGCCCGCCAGGCCGGCATCGACGTCCCGTTCTCCGCCACCACCGCCTACGTCAACACCATCCCGCCGGATCAGGAAGAACGTTTCCCCGGCAACATCGACATGGAAGAGCGCCTGCGCGCCTACATGCGCTGGAATGCGATGGCCATGGTGGTGCGCGCCAACCGCCTGCATCCGGAAGACGGCGGTGATCTGGGCGGTCACATCTCCAGCTTCGCTTCCCTGGCCACCATGCTGGGCTGCGGCTTCAACCACTTCTGGCATGCCGACGACGGCGTGCACGGCGGCGACCTGCTCTACATCCAGGGTCACAGCGCCCCCGGCATCTATGCCCGCGCCTTCATGGAAGGCCGCATCACCGAAGAGCAGCTGAACAACTTCCGTCAGGAAGTGGACGGCCAGGGCCTGTCCAGCTATCCGCATCCGAAGCTGATGCCCGAGTTCTGGCAGTTCCCGACCGTCTCGATGGGCCTGGGCCCGC
>CBIHOT010000101.1:0-7129 GCA_966211495.1 uncultured Roseateles sp.
AGCGGCTTGACGTTGTAGCCGCCCACCATGGTGCCCAGCAGCTCGGTGGCCTTGGTCTTGGAGATCAGCGCGACGGTGAGGTCCCCATGGGCGACCGCCGCCAGGAAGCTGGCCTTGACCTTGGCCGCATCGTCCACGCCCGGAGGCACGCGGTGCGTCAGCAGGTTGAGCAGGAATTCGCCTTCGCCGGCAGGCGGGTTCTTGATCAGCTCGATCAGCTCGGCGACTTGCTTGGCATCCAGCGGCAGCGGCGGGATGCCCAGCGCGGCGCGCTCGGCTTCATGTTGGCGGTAGGCTTGCAGCATTGCGAACTCCAGTCTCTGTAGGTCTCTGGCTTGGGTCAGTGAAGCGGGATCTTTGCGTCAGGGCGCACTGGGCACGATGACTTTGAGTCCCTTGAAATAGTCGCGGAAAAATCCGTGATCGCGGGTGATGAGGCCGTCACACTGCAGCATGGCGTGGGCGCCGACGAGGAAGTCGGCGAGGGCACGGGTGCTGGGGACGGGCTCGGGGGTCTGGGCCGTCTTGCGGGAGGGCGTGTCGAGCAGGCGCTGCTTGAACTTGCGCTGCATTTCACCGGCACGGATGGCGGCGCGCTGGTCGATCGGGGAGAAGCTCAAGCCCATCTCCTCCAGCGCATCCATCACTTCGGATCCATGGCCGAGGCCGGCGGTGACTTCGGACAGCACCACATCGCACAGGACGACCGGACCGGAAGAGAGCGCCAGGCGCAGTGCAGCTTCGGCCGCATCGGCGCCGGGCGCGTCGCCCAGGAGGTCGATGAGGACGGAGCTGTCGACAGCAATCATGGACGATCAGGCCTGGGTGGGGTCGGTGGGAGCGCGGCCGCGGAGGTCACGCATGACGTCGTCGGTGGTGGTGCCGTCCGGGAGTTTGAACCGGCCGCGGGCGCGGGAAATGGCGTCGTCCACATTCTTGCGGAGGATGATGCGGGCGCCGTCCAGCTCCACCTTCAGCGTGGTGCCCTTGGTGAGACCCAGCGCGTCGCGCACAGCCTTGGGCAGGGTGATCTGACCGCGTTCGGCGACGGTGGCTTCCATGGTGGGGCTCCCGGGGGTGGTATGGAACGGAAAGTATGTATGGATTCTACATACTTGGGGTGCGGTAGGGAACAGTTTGGCTTTCGCCTTGCTGCGGTTGGAGCGTCATCGGAAGCCAGGGGCCCCCTGTTCCCTCCATGCCAGCGCCAGAGGCGCTGGCCTTCGCTAGGCACAAACACTCCACTGGACTGTTTGTGTCCGAGCTCAGTCCCCCGTGTCTGGCTTCGCCAGCCACTTTCCTGACTACTGACGGGAACAGGGCACCCCTGGCCTCCGATGCGGTCCACCGTGGCGTCGCGTCGCGTAGAGGGGGTCGGTAGGGGCGAAAAAAAGCGCGCCGTGGCGCGCTTTTTCGGGGTGCGGGCGCTCAGTGGCCGGCGGGGGTGATGCCAAGGCTGCTGACGGGCACAGCCGATGCCGAACGGGCAGCTTCAATGGCGGCGCGCTGGGTCGGGTGGATGCACTCGTCCACCAGACGGCGACCGGCGTTGACGTCCAGCAGCATCGACTTGTTGGCGATCTGGACCATCAGCGTGCGACCCGTCACGTCTTCCAGACGCAGCGCGCCCGTGGACGACAGCACCGGCTTCATCGTGAAGACCTGCTTCAGGAACGAGACGTCGATGTAGCCGGGATGCTTGGCATTCGGCTGGATGTCCACCGATTGCTTGAACTCGCAGTCGTAGTGGCCCATGTAAGCCTGCTCGGCAGCGGCCAGTTGCTCAGGGCCGGCTTCGGCCAGCGGGGCCGGGCCGGCCGGCTTGGTGCTCTTTTTGGCAGCGGTCTTGGCCGGGGCGGCCTTCGCCGGAGCGGCCTTGGTGTTGTTGCCCTGCACCGAAGGTTCAGCGCAGACAAGGCCGGCAGCCAGCATCAGAGCGGCGGCAACGGTGCTGGACAGAGCGAAGGAGATTTTCATGGGAGTCGTCTTGTGTCTTTGAAGAGGGCTGTGCTGGTGAGTCGTCCCAGGAGCTCGATAACCTCTGGCGCGACGGCGATCGAATTCTCGCGCTCGGCAAGCCGCATGCACACAGGGTTTGTTTCAAAGGGTAGGTCTTTTAACGTGCACTTGTACTGCTGGCGCCCGTCGAAGGAGTGCTGAACCACGCTTGTTCGATTTCCGCCGGTATTTGCTGGCCTGTGCGATATGCACGCTGCAACAAGTGCCAGAAGAGTCGGTAGCTGGCTCGGTCGTGAAGCATGTCACGGTGTTGGATGGGGGCCCAGTCCACCGCCTGGGCGGCCTGGAGGATGTCGATGGCCTCGTCGATCTCCGCCACGCTGGGTGCAAAGGCTTCAATGATCGGTCGAATCTGTTGCGGATGGATACTCCACATACGGGTGTACCCGAACTCGCGCGCGGCCCGTTCGGCAGCGGACTGGATGGCGCGCTCGCTTTTGAACTCGGTGACGACGCAGTGGGAAGGGGTTTTCCCGTAGGCGTGAGAGGCGGCTGCGATGTCCAGCTTGGCCCGGACCACCAGCGGATGGGTGAACTGGCCGTCCACCGTCAGCGCAGAGCGCGGAATGGCACCCCGGTGGGCGGAAACGAAGTCCATCAGCCCGAAGGATAGCGATTCGATGCGGGGCAGGGCGGCGATGGCCATGACATCGCGCAGCGCACCATGCGTTTCGATCAGCGTGTGCAGCGGCAGAGGCTTTTTGATGTGATGGCGCCGCAGGCTGTCGTCAATGAAGTCGATGGCGCCTTGCAGATCCTGCAGGCTCTCCGGCTTGGGAATCATCAGGTAGGCGAGCTTCTCGCCGCCGCCAGCAATGACGGCTTCGACATCGGCCTCGAAGGCCGGATGCTGGAAGGGATGCACCCGCACGCCCACTCGGCCATGCGCATTGAGCGGGCCATTGAGCAGATGCAGCGCCAGCAGCATGTGCTCCGCCTCACCGCCGACCGGTGCGCCGTCCTCGCAATCCAGGGTGATGTCGAAGACGGGCCCCATCTGGGCCTGCATCTCCAGGCTCTTGATCATCCGCGACTCGACGCCGCAATAGTGATCGACCACCGGCAGGACGCTCGGCGCCTGGCCCTCTTCAAAAAGCGCTTGTGCGGGATGAAGCGAAGTGCTGCTCATGACATCTCAGATAACCAGCCAAACCGAAGGGCAGGGCACGCGCCCCATCCCACTTGCCGCCAAGCGGCTCAGGCCGAGTTTCCCTCAATCGTCATCCTGGGGACAGGGCGCTGAACGCTGTACGAGCGCCCCGCAACCACTGTGCGCCGCACAGTTAAAAAGAAAAAAGGCCAGCCCACTGGACCAGCCTTTCACATTCACCACCTTCTCCGCCTCGCGAAGAACGTCCGGCGCAGCCCGGACCCCCTCCAGCGGAGCCCGCGGAACCGGCTTTGCCGGGCCGTTGGGCTCGCCCCCTTGAGGGGGCCGACGAAGTCGGTAGGGGGTGGGCTTAGAGCAAATGCTTCACGCCGTTTTGTTCGTCGGTCAGCTCGGCCAGCGTCTTGTTGATGCACTCTTGCGAGAAGGCATCGATTTCCAGACCCTGCACGATCTTGTATTCGCCGTTCTCGGTGGTGACCGGGAAGCCGAACATCACGTCCTTCGGAATGCCATACGAGCCGTCCGACGGAATGCCCATCGTGACCCACTTGCCGTTGGTGCCCAGGGCCCAGTCGCGCATGTGGTCGATGGCGGCATTGGCGGCCGAAGCAGCCGACGACAGGCCACGCGCTGCAATGATGGCAGCGCCACGCTTGCCCACGGTCGGCAGGAAGGTGTTGCGGTTCCACTCTTCGTCGTTGATCAGCGGCTTCACGGCCTGACCGTCGATGGTGGCGAAACGGTAGTCGGCGTACATCGTCGGCGAGTGGTTGCCCCACACGGCCAGCTTCTCGATGCTGCCCACCGGCTTGCCGGTCTTGGCGGCGATCTGCGAAGCAGCGCGGTTGTGGTCCAGACGCAGCATGGCGGTGAAGTTCTTGGCCGGCAGGTCCGGAGCCGACTTCATCGCGATGTAGGCATTGGTGTTGGCCGGGTTGCCCACCACCAGCACCTTCACATTGCGCGAGGCCACGGCATTCAGCGCCTTGCCCTGCACCGTGAAGATCTGGGCGTTGGCGGCCAGCAGGTCCGCACGCTCCATGCCCGGGCCACGCGGACGTGCACCCACCAGCAGGGCGTAGTCGGTGTCCTTGAAGGCGGTCATCGGATCGCTGTGGGCTTCAATGCCGGCCAGCAACGGGAAGGCGCAGTCTTCCAGTTCCATGATCACGCCCTTGAGCGCGTTCTGAGCTTTCTCGTCCGGGATCTCCAGCAGCTGCAGGATCACAGGCTGGTCCTTGCCCAGCATCTCGCCAGAAGCGATGCGGAACAGCAGGGCATAGCCAATCTGGCCGGCGGCGCCGGTCACGGCGACGCGAACGGGTTTCTTGCTCATCACGAGGTCTCCGAAAGTGAAAAGGCAAAACGAAAGCAATTGGCAAAAGCCAAGACAGTGCGCACGGTCTCGAGCCGGCGCCAGCGGCCACAAGTGTAGGCCCATCAGGAGCGGCGCGTGTGGAGCCAGCCGTCTTATTCGCCCCTGTGCACCACCCCATGACCCCCAAACGCCTCTGAAACATGGCAAGAATCTGACACTCTTGTGTCTTATATAAGACTAACCAGCTGGGTCTCCCGGTTTTGATGGACGCGGCGCCCCGCTTTGTGCTCGAATGCCGCCCCATGTCGCCCCCCGTCCCGTCGCCCCATCCGGTCACGCCGCTCAATGAGCTGGCGCGTGCCGAGGCGACACCGGCGTTCAGCCCGCTGTATCGGCAGATCAAGGGCCTGATCCTGGCCGGTCTGCAGGCCGGCGAGTGGAAAGCCGGCGACACGATTCCCAGCGAAATGGACCTGGCGAGCCGCTTTGGTGTGAGCCAGGGCACCGTGCGCAAGGCGATTGATGAGCTGGCCGCCGAGAATCTGCTGGTCCGCCGGCAGGGCAAGGGCACCTTCGTGGCTACCCACGCCGAGCAGCAGCAGCAGTTCCGCTTCCTGCGCCTGACGCCCGATGCCGGCGCCTCCGCCACGCTGGGGCGACAACTGCTGGATTGCCGGCGGCAAAGGGCGCCCGCCTGGATTGCCCGTCAGATGAATCTGCGCGCCGGCGATCCGGTCATCGAAATCCGCCGCCTGCTGCACAGTGGCGGCCAGCCGGTGGTGCTGGACGACATCTGGCTGCCCGGCGCCATGTTCAAAGGCCTGACGGCCGAGCGGTTGCTGGAGCACCGCGGACCTTTCTACGGTCTTCTCGAAACAGAATTCGGTGTGCACATGATTCGTGCACAGGAAAAAATCCGAGCGGTTGCAGCCGACGTGGAAGTCGCTGAACTGCTGCAGGTGTCGCCCGGCAGTCCGCTGCTGAGCGTGGAGCGGCTCTCGTTCACCTATGGCGACAAGCCGGTGGAATTGCGCCGCGGTCTCTACAACACAGCCCATCACTTTTACCGCAACGATCTTCAATGAAGGGTCGAGAGGGCTGTTGTTGAACGACATGCGCCCTTGATGCCTGCCGGACGCAAGTCATTGCTCTAAAATCATTTGGGTTTCACATCGATTACAAGGTCGGACATGACGGACGCCACTTCAGCCACCACCAAGAAACGACCGGTCTACACCAACATCCATGTCACGCAGATCGTCGGCTACCGGCTTCCGCCGGCGGGCATCGTGTCGATCCTGCATCGCATCAGCGGTCTGCTGATGTTCTTCCTGTTGCCCTTCGTCGTCTGGATGTTCGACAACAGCCTGACCTCGGAAATCTCCTATGAGTCCTTCACCAGCGCGTTCCTGGGCGGCATCGGTTTCGTGCCTGCCTGGTTCGTCAAGCTGGCCACGCTCGGACTGATCTGGGGCTACCTGCATCACTTCATCGCCGGTGTTCGCCACCTGTGGATGGACGCGACCCACAGCGTGACGAAGGAACAGGGTCGCATCAGCGCCATCGTGACGCTGGTGCTGAGCCTGGCCCTGACGGTGCTGCTGGGCGCCAAGCTGTTCGGCCTGTACTGATCACTTCGTCCAGCGTCATCCGGTTCTTCACCGGACGGGCTGAATGAATCGCTCATTGACTCCTGATTGACCCGAGGGGCAAATCAAAATGACAACTTATGGATCCAAGCGCATCGTTGTCGGTGCGCATTACGGCCTGCGTGACTGGATGGTCCAGCGCGCGACGGCGCTGCTGATGGCGCTGTTCACCATCGCCCTGCTGGTGCAGGTGCTGTGGCCGGGTCGCCCGCTGGGCTACGACCTGTGGGCTGGCATCTTCAGCCAGCAATGGATGAAGTTCCTGACCTTCGCGCTGATCATCTCCCTGTGCTGGCATGCATGGGTCGGTGTGCGCGACATCTGGATGGATTACGTGAAGCCGGTGGGCGTGCGGCTGGTGCTGCATGTGTTCACGCTGGTGTGGTTGACGGGTTGCGCGGGTTGGGCGATCCAAGTGCTCTGGAGGCTGTAAGAAATGCAAATCGGAACCTCGCTCCCCAAGCGCAAGTTCGACGTCGTCATCGTCGGTGCCGGTGGCTCCGGCATGCGCGCGTCGCTGCAACTGTCGCTCGCCGGCCTGAATGTGGCCGTGCTGTCCAAGGTCTTCCCGACCCGCTCGCACACCGTCGCTGCCCAAGGCGGCATCGGTGCCAGCCTGGGCAACATGTCGGAAGACAACTGGCACTATCACTTCTACGACACCGTCAAGGGCTCGGACTGGCTGGGTGACCAGGACGCCATCGAGTTCATGTGCCGTGAAGCACCGAAGGTGGTGTATGAGCTCGAACACTTCGGCATGCCGTTCGACCGCAACCCCGACGGCACCATCTATCAGCGTCCGTTCGGCGGCCACACCGCCAACTACGGTGAGAAGCCGGTGCAACGCGCCTGCGCCGCGGCTGACCGGACCGGTCACGCCATGCTGCACACGCTGTATCAGCAGAACGTCCGCGCCCGCACCAACTTCTTCGTGGAGTGGATGGCCCTGGACCTGATCCGCGACGCCGACGGCGACGTGGTCGGTGTGACCGCGCTGGAAATGGAAACCGGCGAGATCCACATCCTGGAAGC
>CBIHOT010000102.1:0-6942 GCA_966211495.1 uncultured Roseateles sp.
GCCACCATCGGCATCGTGCTCTACATCGCCGCCATGTGGATTGCCGGCGTGATGCAGGGCCTGATGTGGCGCGCCGTCAACCCGGACGGCACCCTGGTCTACACCTTCGTGGAAAGCGTCAAGGCCACCTTCCCGTTCTATGTGGTGCGCCTGCTGGGCGGACTGCTCTACCTGAGCGGCATGTGCCTGATGGCCTGGAACGTGGTGATGACGGTGCGTGTGGGCTCGGCCCGTCCGCAGCCGATCCCGACCGTGGGCCACGCCCCGCTGGCCGCGGCCGCTGCCTGATCGCTAAGCGAAGAACAAGGAGAAAGTCATGGCGCAAGCCCATGCCACACCGGTGGGTCACGAACGTATCGAGACCAGCAACTTCCTGATGATCGTGCTGGTGCTGCTGACCGTGGTGGTCGGCGGCATCATCGAGATCGTGCCGCTGTTCTTCCAGCGCTCGACCACCCAGCCGCTGGAAAACCTCAAGCCTTACACCGCGCTGCAATTGGCCGGCCGGGACGTCTACATCCGCGAGGGCTGCTACAACTGCCACTCGCAGATGATCCGTCCGCTGCGCGCCGAAACGCTGCGCTACGGCCACTACTCGGTGGCCGGTGAGTCGGTGTATGACCACCCCTTCCAATGGGGCAGCAAGCGCACCGGTCCTGATCTGGCCCGTGTCGGCGGCAAGTACAGCGATGAATGGCATCGCCTGCACCTGAACAACCCGCGTGACCTGGTGCCGGAGTCCAACATGCCGGCCTATCCGTGGCTGGCCACCGGCCAGATCGATCCGGCCAGCATGGCGCCGCGGATGCGTGCGCTGCGCACCGTCGGTGTGCCCTACACCGACGCCGAGATCGCCGCCGCCGGCGACGACGTCAAGGGCAAGACCGAGATGGAAGCCGTGATCGCCTACCTGCAGGTGCTGGGCACCGCGATGAAGCGTTGAGGAGACCGCCATGGACAGTCTTGATCTCAACCTCGTCCGGGCAGCGGTGACGCTGCTGTCCTTTGTGATGTTCCTGGCCATCGTGGCCTGGGCCTACGCCAAGCGCAACAAACAAGAACTGCAGGCTCTGGCTCAGTTGCCCTTCCTGGGCGACGAGCAGATGCCGGAGGGAGTCCGCCATGAGTGATTTCTTTTCGAATGGATGGTCCATCTTCATCATGGCCGGCACGATCGGCGGGCTGGTGTTCTGCGTCGCCCTGCTGATCATCGCCAGCCGCCGCCGTGTCATGGCCAAGGACGACACGACCGGCCACGTCTGGGACGAAGACATCCGGGAAATGAACAACCCGCTGCCGCGCTGGTGGATGGGCCTGTTCGTGCTGACCATCGTCATCGCCGGCATCTACCTGGCGCTGTATCCGGGACTGGGCAGCTATTCCGGCACGCTGGGCTGGAGCAGTGAAGGCCAGTACCAGGACGAGCAGGCCAAGGCACAGAAGGCGATGCACCAGGTCTATGCCCGTTTCGAGAGCATGCCGGTGGAAGCGCTGGCCCGTGACTCGCAGGCGCAGGGCATCGGTGAACGTCTGTTCGCCAACAACTGCGCCCAGTGCCACGGCGCTGACGCCAAGGGCTCCAAGGGCTTCCCCAACCTGACCGACAACGACTGGCTGTATGGCGGCGATCCCGCCACCATCATCCAGACGATCACCCAGGGCCGTCAGGGCATGATGCCCCCGATGGCGGCGGCGGTCGGCTCGCCCGAGGACGTGCGCAACGTGGCCAACTATGTGCTGAGCCTCTCCGGCAGCCCGCACAACTCCATCGCCGCGGCGCTGGGCAAGCCCAAGTTTGCGGCCTGCGCCGCCTGCCACGGCATGGACGGCAAGGGCAATCAGGCGCTGGGCGCCCCCAACCTGACCGACAAGATCTGGCTGCACGGCTGGGGTGAGTCGGCCATCGTGGCCATGGTCAACAACGGCAAGCACAACGTGATGCCGGAACACGGCTCGCGTCTGAGCGCGGATCAGATCCGCGTGCTGGCGGCGTATGTGTGGGGCAACTCTCACACCGCGTCGATCAGCGCGGATGCGACCGGCGCCGGTTCAGGCCTCGGCGCCGGCGTCGCCGGCGCCACCGTGGCTGCCGCCGTCAAGCCGTGATCCACGGCGCTCACGCGCCGACCCGCCAGCCGTCACGCCAGCAGTAGAAGTAAAGCGAAGTCCCCATGAACAAACCGCTTGCGGAGCCAGAGCTCAAGACCGTGTCGCTGTATGCGGCCCAGCCCAAGATCTATCCCCGGGCCGTGCACGGCTGGTTTGCCGTCTGGCGCTGGGCCCTGGTGTTTCTCACCCAGGCGGTGTTCTACGGGATGCCCTGGTGGAACTGGAACGGCCGGCAGGCCGTTCTGTTCGACCTGGAAGCCCGGCGCTTCTTCATCTTCGACCTGGTGCTGTATCCGCAGGACCTGGTCTACCTGACGGCGCTGCTGCTGATCTCGGCCTACGCGCTGTTCCTCTTCACCGCGGTGGCGGGGCGTCTGTGGTGCGGCTATGCCTGCCCGCAGACGGTCTACACCGAAATCTTCCTCTGGATCGAGCGTCACACCGAAGGGGACCGTGCCGCCCGCATCCGTCTGGACCGTGCCGACTGGAACCTGGAGAAGGTGCTGCGCAAGTCCGCCAAACACGGCGGCTGGTTGGCGGTGTCCCTCTGGACCGGTTTCACCTTCGTCGGCTACTTCACGCCGATCCGCACGCTCGGCGATGCCACGCTCCAAGGGCTGCTCGGCGGCTGGCAGACCTTCTGGATTCTGTTTTATTCGCTGGCCACCTACGGCAATGCCGGCTTCTTGCGGGAACAGGTCTGCAAGTACATGTGTCCCTATGCGCGCTTCCAGAGCGCGATGTTCGACAAGGACACGCTGGTCATCAGCTATGACACGGCGCGCGGCGAACCCCGCGGCCCACGCTCCAAGAAGCTGGCCGTGGCCGATCTGTCGTCCGCAAGTGTTGGCAGCTGTGTGGACTGCAAGCAGTGCGTGCAGGTCTGCCCGACCGGCATCGACATCCGCAACGGCCTGCAATATGAATGCATCGGCTGCGCCGCCTGCATCGACGCCTGCAACGGCGTGATGGACAGCTTCGACTATCCGCGCGGCCTGATCCGTTATGCCACCCAGAACGGCATCCAGAAGGGCTGGACCAGCGCGCAGCAATGGCGACGCGTGCTGCGGCCCCGGGTGCTGATCTACACCGGCATCCTATTGCTGCTCTCCGCCGCGATGGTGTGGGGCCTGGCAACCCGGCTGCCGTTCCGCGCGGACGTGGTGCGGGACCGGGCAGCGCTGGCCCGGCAGGTGGAAGACGGTTACATCGAAAACGTCTATCGCCTGCAGCTGATGAATGCCAGCGGCGACACGCTCCGGCTGCGCTTGGACATCAGCGGCATCGACACACTGGCCTTCAGCGGCGCGCCCACGGTGCAGGCGCTGGCGCCCGCCGAAGCCCGCTGGGTGACGGTGGCCCTGCGGGTGCCGCCCGAGACGGCCGGTCAGCTCAGCGCTGGTGCGCATCCCATGCAATTCCGCATCCAGCAGGTGGCCCCGGATGGCACGCCGGGCCGGGTGCTGGTCGAGAAGTCGACCTTCGTCATTCCCCGTTGAAGGAGTTCCTCATGTCCCACGCCGCAACTGCTGCATCGGCCGCGACCGCCGTGACTGGCGCAACGATCGCCTCCCCGGCTCGCGCCTCATCCGCGACGGGCGCCGCGGCCCTGGCGGGCGCAGGAACAACCGGATCGACAGGATCGACCGGATCGACCGGCCCCTGGTGGCGACATCCAATGATGTGGCTGGTGGTGGGCGGCCCCTCATTGGTGGTGGTGGCGAGTTTCGTCACCTTGACCCTCGCCGTCCGGCATGCAGATCCGGTTGTGGAGCATTGCAATCAGGCCGGGTCCGCGCATGTGTCGGCCGAGGAGGCCGGCACCGAGCACGCTGCGCGGGCGCACACGGCGGCACTCGTGGCCAACGGCGCCGGTGCGACGGGTGGCAAGGACTCGCCGGTCGATGATCCCGCGCTGCAACCCGCGATGCGCGCCCGCAATCACGCCGCCACCGGCGGCAAGGAGCACTGAGATGGGCACGACGATGGCTGACAACGTCTCCACCCACGCCGGTGAGCAAGGCGATGCGCACCCAGGTTCGCATGAACGGGCGCACGGCTGTGGCGACACTTGCACCAACCGTTGCGGCTGCAGCGGCCAAGGGAAGGGCGCGGGTCACCACGATCATGCCCACGAGCACGAGCACGAGCACGAGCACGCCGGGCATCCGCATCACGCCGGGTCCCGCAGCCTGGTGGATGCCGACCTCCTGCGCCGCTTCGACGTCGCCGGCCCGCGCTACACCTCGTATCCGACGGCTGACCGTTTCTCCGACCGCTACACCGCTGACGGCCTCGTCGAAGCGCTCAAGGAGCGTGCCCTGTCGCCGCGTCGCGAGGAGCCGGTGTCGCTCTATGTGCACATTCCGTTCTGCGAATCGGTCTGCTACTACTGCGCCTGCAACAAGGTCATCACCAAGCACCATGACCGCGGCGCTCCGTATCTGGAGAAGCTCAAGGCCGAGCTCGCGCTGATCGCCGAGCATCTGCCCAGCGACACACCCGCCAGCCAGTTGCACCTGGGCGGCGGCTCCCCGACCTTCCTCTCCGACGACGAAATCGCGCGCTTGATGGAGCTGCTGCGCAGCCAGTTCGAGCTGACCGATGACGCCGAGGTCTCCATCGAAGTGGACCCGCGCACCGTCGACGCAACCCGGCTGGCCGCTTTGCGACAGATGGGCTTCAACCGCCTGAGTCTGGGCATCCAGGATTTCGACCCCGATGTGCAACGCGCCGTGCACCGCGAGCAATCCTTCGAGAGCGTGGCAGCCCTGATGCAAAGCGCCCGCGCGCTGGGCTTCCAGTCGATCAATGCGGATCTGATCTACGGCCTGCCGAAGCAGACCGCGGCGTCGTTCGCCCGCACCATCGCTCAGGTGTCGGCACTGCGTCCGGACCGCATCGCGCTGTATGGCTATGCGCACCTGCCCGAGAGGTTCAAGCCGCAGCGCCGCATCGACAGCGAAGCCCTGCCCACGGCCGGCGACAAGCTGCAGATGCTCTCCCACGCGCTGAGCGGTCTGATGGGCCAGGGCTACAGCTACATTGGCATGGACCACTTTGCGCTGCCGGAGGATTCTCTGGCCGTGGCCAAGCGGGAAGGGCGCCTGCAGCGGAACTTCCAGGGCTACAGCACCCAGCCGGACCGGGACCTGATTGCGCTGGGCGTGTCCGCCATTTCGCGCATCGGCGCCCACTATTCGCAAAACGCCAAGGACCTCAGCACGTATGAAGAAGCGCTGTCAGCCGGCCGGCTGCCGGTGGAGCGCGGTCTGACGCTGGATGACAACGACCTGCGCCGCCGCGAGATCATCATGACGCTGATGTGCCAGGGCCGTCTGGACATGCAGCATTTCGAGCGGGACCACGGCCTGTCGTTCGCGCAGGAATACGGCGCCGAACTGGAATGTCTGGCGCAACTGCAGCGCGACGGTCTTGTCACCGTGCATGACCACCTCATCGACGTCACGCCGCTGGGCTGGTATTTCGTGCGGGCGGTCGCGATGGTGTTCGATCAGTACTTCCGCCGTCCCCGTGCCCTGCAGCCGGACGAGGCGCCTGTGCGCTTCTCGCGCATTCTGTGAGGCCTCCCAGGCCCGCGCATCGCGATGCTTGAACTGGCACTCATGGGCTCCGCCTTCCTGATGGGGATGGCGGGCAGCGTCCATTGCGTGTCGATGTGTGCGGCGCCCTGCGCAGCGGTCACGGGCGGGCAGGGCGGCTCGTCGGCGCTGTTCCATGGCGGGCGCCTGGTCAGCTATTCGCTGGCCGGTGCGGTGGCCGCCTCCAGCATCGGGCTGATCTGGCAATGGGAGCAGGCAGCTGCATCGCTCAGGCCGGTGTGGCTGGCCCTGCACCTGGCGGTGCTGGCGCTGGGCTTGTGGCTGCTGTGGCGGGGTGAGCAGCCGCTGTGGATGCAGCGCCGCCTGAGCCGTACACCGTCGGCTTTGCAGCCCGGTGCCGCGTCCCGGCCATCCGTCCGCGGACGCTCCGCCGCTGCGGGACTGGCCTGGGTAGCCTGGCCCTGCGGACTGCTGCAGTCGGCCCTGATGGTGGCGACCCTGGCCACCGGGCCTGTCACGGGCGCCATGGTCATGGCGGCCTTTGCCATCGGCTCGTCGCCGGGTCTGTGGGCGGCGCCGTGGCTGCTGCGCCGCCTGGCGCAGTCACGACCGACCCCGGCGGGGGTGTCGGTGATCCATGTTGAGGGACGGATGCCCCCCAATCCGGGTGCAGAGGGTTTGCGCTGGGCGACACGGCTGTCGGGTCTTTTGCTGAGCGCGGCGGCTCTGTGGGCGCTGGGGCATGGGCTGTGGGTCCAGATTCGCGCGTATTGCGGTTAAGGCCATCCGATGGATCCGGCAGCGAGCCCGGCTGCTGTCATAGAATCGGCGCTTCCGGTTAATCACCCCCACCACGCGATTCGCGGAGACGACTCCATGTACCAGCACATCAAGGTGCCCGAGGGCGGGCAGAAGATTACGGTCAACGCCGACTTCTCGCTCAACGTTCCCAACAACCCCATCATCCCGTTCATCGAGGGTGACGGCACCGGTTTTGACATCACCCCCGTGATGATCAAGGTGGTGGACGCAGCCGTGGCCAAGGCCTACGGCGGCGCCAAGAAGATCCACTGGATGGAGATCTACGCCGGTGAGAAGTCCACCAAGGTGTACGGTCCGGACGTCTGGCTGCCGGAAGAGACGCTGAAGGTCCTGAAGGACTACGTGGTCTCCATCAAGGGCCCGCTGACCACCCCCGTCGGTGGTGGCATCCGCTCGCTGAACGTGGCGCTGCGCCAGGAGCTGGACCTGTACGTCTGCCTGCGCCCGG
>CBIHOT010000103.1:0-6723 GCA_966211495.1 uncultured Roseateles sp.
CCGTCGGCATCACCCGGCCCATCGTCAAGCACAACTTCCTGGTGAAGGATGTGCGCGATCTGGCCGTGACGCTCAAGAAGGCCTTCCACATCGCCCGCACCGGTCGTCCCGGTCCGGTGGTGGTGGACATTCCCAAGGACGTCTCGGTGGCCCGCGCCGCCTTCAGCTACCCCGACCGTGTGGAGATGCGCTCCTACAACCCGGTCAAGAAGGGGCACAGCGGTCAGATCCGCAAGGCGGTCCAGCTCTTGATGACGGCCAAGCGGCCCTACATCTACACCGGCGGCGGCGTCATTCTTGGCGAGGCCACGGCGGAGCTGCGTCAGCTGGTCGACCTGGTCGGTTTCCCCTGCACCAACACCCTGATGGGTCTGGGTGCGATGCCCGGCACCGATCCGCGCTTCCTGGGCATGCCCGGCATGCACGGCACCTACGAAGCCAACATGACGATGCAGCACTGCGACGTGCTGCTGGCCGTCGGGGCCCGCTTCGATGACCGGGTGATCGGCAATCCCAAGCATTTCGCTTCGGTCGATCGCAAGATCATCCATGTGGACATCGACCCGTCCTCCATCTCCAAGCGGGTGCGGGTGGACATTCCCATCGTCGGGGATGTGAAGGACGTGCTGCAGGAACTGATCGCCCAGATCAAGGAAGCCCAGGCCCGTCCGGACGCGGAAGCGCTGAACGCCTGGTGGAACCAGATCAACGACTGGCGCAAGCGTGACTGCCTGGCCTACAAGCAGTCCAGCGAAGTCATCAAACCCCAGTTCGTGTTGGAAACGCTGTGGAACCTGACCCACGAGCGGGACACCTACATCACCTCCGATGTGGGTCAGCACCAGATGTGGGCCGCCCAGTTCTACCGTTTTGACGAGCCGCGTCGCTGGATCAATTCCGGCGGGCTCGGCACGATGGGCGTGGGCCTGCCCTACGCCATGGGCATCAAGCTGGCCAAGCCGGAGTCGGATGTGTTTTGCATCACTGGCGAAGGCTCGATCCAGATGTGCATCCAGGAGCTGTCCACCTGCCAGCAGTACAAGACGCCTGTGAAGGTGGTCTCGCTGAACAACCGCTACCTCGGCATGGTGCGGCAATGGCAGGAGCTGGACTATGGGAAGCGCTATTCCCACAGCTACATGGATGCGCTGCCCGACTTCGTCAAGCTGGCCGAAGCCTACGGGCATGTGGGCCTGCTGGTGGAGAAGCCGTCGGATGTGGAAGGCGCCCTGCGGGAAGCCATCCGGCTGAAGGACCGCACCGTCTTCCTGGACGTGCGGACCGACCCGACCGAGAACGTCTGGCCGATGGTGCAGGCGGGCAAGGGCCTGTCGGAAATGCTGCTCGGATCGGAAGACCTCTGACGCGGCGGTGGCCGCGACCGCCTGGCGCCGGACACGTTACCGCGTGACCGGCGACCGGCGACTCCAGCCACCAACGCCCGGAACGATCCCCCGAGCTCCCTGTCTTTGACCCCCGTGGCCAAGGGCCGTCGGTTACCGCCGCCGGTCTGAAGAGCGCGAAGGACAAACGTCATGAAACACATCATTGCATTGCTCATCGAGAACGAGCCGGGCGCGCTGTCGCGCGTGGTCGCCTTGTTCTCCGCCCGCGGCTACAACATCGAAAGCCTGACGGTGGCCGCCACCGAAGACGCGTCGCTCTCCCGGATGACCATCGTCACCAGCGGCAGCGACGACGTGATCGAGCAGATCACCAAGCATCTGAACCGCCTGATCGAAGTGGTCAAGGTGGTGGATCTCACCGAAGGTCGCTACATCGAGCGTGAGCTCATGCTGATCAAGGTGAGGGCGGTCGGCAAGGAGCGCGAAGAAATGAAGCGCACCGCCGATATCTTCCGCGGCCACATCATCGATGTGACCGAGAAGACCTACACCATCGAGCTGACCGGCGATGCCACGAAGCTGGATGCCTTCATTGATGCGATCGACCGCGCTTCCATTCTGGAGACGGTCCGCACCGGCACCAGCGGCATTGGCCGCGGCGAGCGGATCCTGCGCGTCTGAGCGCGACCCGCCGCTGTCCATTCATTCCCCCATTCAATTTTTTGCCCCGGCCAACAGCCGCAGAACCCCTGGAGAACCCACCATGAACGTCTACTACGACAAGGACGCTGACCTGAGCCTGATCAAGGGCAAGAACGTCACCATCATCGGTTATGGCTCACAAGGCCACGCCCATGCCCAGAACCTGAACGAGAGCGGTGTGAAGGTCACCGTGGGTCTGCGTCGGGGCGGCGCTTCCTGGTCCAAGGCGGAAGGCGCCGGCCTGAAGGTCGCCGAGATCGCCGATGCGGTGAAGTCGGCCGACGTGGTCATGATCCTGCTGCCGGACGAGCAGATCGCCGATGTCTACAAGAAGGACGTCGAGCCCAACATCAAGGCGGGCGCTTCGCTGGCGTTCGCTCACGGCTTCAATGTCCACTATGGCCAGGTGCAGCCGCGTGAAGACCTGGACGTGTGGATGGTGGCGCCCAAGGCCCCCGGTCACACCGTGCGCAACACCTACAAGCAGGGCGGCGGCGTGCCGCACCTGATCGCCGTCTATGCCGACAAGACCGGCAAGGCGCGTGACCTGGCCCTGAGCTATGCCGCAGCCAACGGCGGCGGCAAGGCCGGCATCATCCAGACCAGCTTCCGCGAAGAAACCGAAACCGACCTGTTCGGCGAACAGGCCGTGCTGTGCGGCGGTGCCGTCGAGCTGATCAAGGCGGGTTTCGAGACGCTGACGGAAGCTGGTTACGCCCCCGAGATGGCCTATTTCGAGTGCCTGCACGAACTCAAGCTGATCGTGGACCTGATCTACGAAGGCGGCATCGGCAACATGAACTACTCCATCTCCAACAATGCCGAGTATGGCGAGTACGTGACCGGCCCGCGCGTGGTGACCGCCGCCACCAAGGAAGCGATGCGTCAGTGCCTGAAGGACATCCAGACCGGTGAATATGCCAAGAGCTTCATCCTGGAGAACAAGGCTGGCGCACCGACCCTGATCAGCCGCCGTCGCCTGACCGCCGAGCATCCGATCGAGCAGGTCGGCGAACAGCTGCGCGCGATGATGCCCTGGATCAAGGCCAACAAGCTGGTCGACAAGAGCAAGAACTAAAGCCCGGCTTCCGGGTGTATCCGGGGTGTAACCTCGGTCAAAAGCCGCGCAGGGCTGGGCCTTGCGCGGCTTTTCCTTTGAGACGCTGAGGTATCCTCCTGGCCCATGAATGCATCCCAAAACAACAAGGTGGATCTGCTGGACGAGGAGGAAGAGGCGGATGCCGAGGTCCTCGACCTGCCGCGCCGCCGTCGCAAGGGCATCTACATCCTGCCCAACCTGTTTACCCTGGCCGCGCTCTTCAGCGGTTTCTACGCCATCGTGATGGCCATCAGCGGTCGCTTCGAGCAGTCCGCCTATGGCATCTTTGCCGCCATGGTGCTGGACAGTCTCGATGGCCGCGTGGCCCGGATGACCAACACCCAGAGTACCTTCGGCGAGCAGATGGACAGCCTGTCCGACATGGTCTCCTTTGGGGCCGCGCCGGCGCTGATCATGTATTCGTGGGCGCTGCAGGGCCTGGGCAAGTGGGGCTGGTTCGCTGCCTTTGTCTACATCGCCGGTGCCGCGCTGCGTCTGGCCCGCTTCAACACCAACCTCGCCGTGGTGGATCGCCGCTTCTTCCAGGGCGTGCCCAGTCCCGCCGCGGCCGCGCTGGTGGTCGGTTTCATCTGGGTGATGGACGATGCGGGCTACAAGCTGGTCTACCAGGACCCGGTGCTGGCCTGGGTGGCCTTCGGCTTCACCGTGTATGCGGGCCTGACGATGGTGACCAATGCGCCGTTCTACAGCTTCAAGGACGTGAGCTTCAAGCGCTCGGTGCCGTTCATCGTGATCGTGGCGATTGCCCTGGCCATTGCGGTGATCAACATCCATCCGCCGTCGGTGCTCTTCGCGGTGTTCTGCCTCTACGGGATCTCCGGCTATGTGGTCTACGCCGTCAAGCGGGCCAAGGGCAAGCCGGTGAGCGTGATCGCCACCTCGACCGATGAGCCCGATGAAGCCGGCCTTCATCGCTGACGAAGGGTGGAGCGGGCGCCAGGCGGAATGAAGCGTTGACGCCGGTTGGCCGGCGCCTCTATATTCAGAACCCATGACGTTCTCTGCACACATTGCGCCGCTACTACTAGGCGACCCCCGGGTTCGCTAGATCGCGCACGTCCCTGCACCACAGACGTCTCCCCCAGATCAACGGCCCGAATGCAACCCGCAGCGGGCCGTTGTTCATTTCCAAAGGCTGCGAGTTGCGACCCTGAACCCCAGGAACGCTCATGCTCAAGCAACCGCACCTCAAGTACCGCGCCTTTGCCCCCATTCAACTTCCGGATCGCCGCTGGCCCAGCGTGCAGATCACGAAGGCGCCGCTGTGGCTGAGCACCGACCTGCGTGACGGCAACCAGGCCCTGATCGAGCCGATGGATCCGGAGCGCAAGTTGCGCATGTTCCAGATGCTGGTGCGCATCGGCTTCAAGGAGATCGAGGTCGGTTTCCCGTCGGCGTCGCAGACGGACTTTGATTTCGTGCGCCTGCTCATCGAGCAGGGCCACATCCCCGATGACGTGACCATCCAGGTGCTGACCCAGGCGCGTCAGCCGCTGATCGAGCGGACCTTTGAATCCCTCAAGGGCGCCAAGCGGGCGGTGGTGCACCTCTACAACGCCGTGGCACCGGTGATGCGCCGGGTGGTGCTGGGCATGGACGAAGACCAGATCGTGGATCTGGCCGTCACCCACACCCGGATGATCCGCGAGCTGGTCGCTGCGCATCCGGAGACCGAGTTCGGCTACGAATATTCGCCGGAGATGTTCTCCAACACCGAGCTGGCTTTCTCCAAGCGGGTGGTGGACGCCGTCACCGAAGCCTGGGGCGCGACGCCCGAGCGCAAGGTGATCATCAACCTGCCGACCACCGTCGAGAATGCGACGCCCAATTGCTTCGCCGACATGATCGAGTGGATGGTCCGCAACATCGAGCGACGCGACAGCGTGATTCTGTCGGTGCATCCGCACAACGACCGTGGCACCGGCACCGCCGCGGCCGAACTGGCCCTGATGGCCGGCGCGGACCGGGTGGAAGGCTGCCTCTTCGGCAACGGAGAGCGCACCGGCAACCTCGATCTGGTGAATGTGGCGCTGAACCTCTACACCCAGGGCGTGCACCCCAATCTCGATTTTTCAGACATCGACGACATCCGCCGCTGCGTCGAGCATTGCAATCAGCTGCCGGTGCATCCGCGTCATCCGTATGTGGGCGAGCTGGTCTACACCTCCTTCTCCGGCTCGCATCAGGACGCCATCAAGAAGGCCTTCTCCGTCCGCAAGGAAGGCGATGTCTGGGAGATCCCCTATCTGCCGATCGACCCGAAGGACCTGGGCCGCAGCTACGAAGCGGTCATCCGGGTGAACAGCCAGTCCGGCAAGGGCGGCATCTCGTATCTGCTGGAGGCGGAATACGGCATCGAACTGCCGCGCCGTCTGCAGATCGAGTTCAGCCAGATCGTCCAGCAGGTGATGGACACCAACGGCAAGGAACTCGGCGCCGCCGACCTCTGGCAGATCTTCGACCGCGAATACGGCGTCAAGCAGGCCCCGGCGCTGCAGCCGCAGATCGGCATCACCGAAGACGGCCAGACCCAGGTGACCGCGCAGGCCGACCTGTGCGTGCGCATGGTCAAGGTGCAGGGCCAGGGCAAGGGCCCGATCGACGCCTTTGTCGAGGGCCTGAACCGCGTTCTGCAGACCCAGGTGCGGGTGCTGGACTACCATGAGCATGCCTTGGGCAGCGGTGCCGATGCGCAGGCCGTCGCCTACCTGGAACTGCGGGTCGGCGAGCACACGCTCTTTGGCGTGGGCATGGATGGCAACATTGCATCGGCCTCGCTCAAGGCGATCGTCTCCGGCCTGCGCCGGGCGGCGCAGCGCGGCCAGCTGAAGCTGGTGCGTCTGCAGGCCGCCTGATCGCGGCCTCATCGCCCGCTCAGCGCCGCAAACCCGAGCAGCCAGCCAGGAAGCCCGACATGTCCACATCGCAACTGATCATCTTCGACACCACCCTGCGCGACGGTGAACAATCGCCCGGAGCGTCCATGACCAAGGACGAAAAGCTGCGTATCGCGCGGCAACTCGAGCGGTTGAAGGTGGACGTGATCGAGGCCGGCTTCGCAGCGGCCAGCCAGGGCGACTTCGAGGCGGTGCGCGCCATCGCTGACACCATCCGCGAGAGCACCGTCTGCTCGCTGGCCCGGGCGAATGACCGGGACATCAGCCGGGCGGCCGAAGCGCTCAAGGGCGCGGCCCGGTCGCGCATTCACACCTTCATCGCCACCAGCGAACTCCACATGGAGAAGAAGCTGCGCATGACGCGGGAGCAGGTGCTGGAGCAGGCGATCCAGGCGGTGCGCTTCGCCCGCAATCTGACGGACGACATCGAGTTCTCCCCCGAGGACGGCTACCGCTCCGACCCGGTGTTCCTGGCCCAGGTTGTCGAAGCGGTCATCCGCGAGGGCGCCCGGACCATCAACATCCCCGACACCGTCGGCTACGCCATCCCGGAGCTCTACGGCAACTTCATCCGGGAATTGCGGGAGCGGGTGCCCAACTCCGACCAGGCGATCTGGAGCGTGCACTGCCACAACGACCTCGGCATGGCGGTGGCCAA
>CBIHOT010000104.1:0-5710 GCA_966211495.1 uncultured Roseateles sp.
CGCCCACGTCCAGGAAGTTGGCCGGCTCGCCGCCGAACAGCTTGATGGTGTCCATCGTGGCCATGGCCAGACCGGCACCGTTCACCAGGCAGCCGATGTTGCCGTCCAGCGAGATGTAGGCCAGGTCGAACTTCGAAGCTTCGACTTCAGCCGGATCCTCTTCGTCCAGGTCGCGGTAGGCGACGATTTCCGGATGACGGAACAGGGCGTTGGCGTCGAAGTTGAACTTCGCGTCCAGGGCGATCAGGTTGCCCTTGGAGTCGCAGTTCAGCGGGTTGATTTCCACCAGCGACGCGTCGGTGTCCATGTAGCACTTGTACAGCTTGGCGAACAGGTCCACGGCCTGGTCCACGGAAGCGCCGGTCAGGCCGATGGCCGTGGCGATCTTGCGGGACTGGTCGGCGGTGATGCCGGTCAGCGGGTCGATGTACTCGGTGATGATCTTCTCGGGGGTGGAATGCGCCACCTCTTCGATGTCCATGCCGCCTTCGCTGGAAGCGATGAAGGCCACCTTCTGGGTGCCGCGGTCGGTCACCAGGGAGACGTACAGCTCATTCTTGATGTCCGCGCCTTCTTCGATGTAGAGGCGGCGAACCTTCTGGCCTTCCGGGCCGGTCTGGTGCGTGACCAGCTGCATGCCCAGGATCTGCTCGGACAGCGCCTTCACGTCGTCCAGGGTCTTGCCCAGCTTCACGCCGCCGCCCTTGCCGCGGCCACCCGCGTGGATCTGCGCCTTGACCACCCACACCGGGCCGCCCAGCTTTTGCGCGGCTTCCACCGCTTCTTGCACCGTGAACGCGGGAATACCGCGCGGCACCGGCACGCCGAACTGGCGCAGGATTTCCTTGCCCTGGTACTCGTGAATCTTCATAGGGAGGTCTCGCTTGATGAATGATCAGGAAGAGAAAGCCGAGGCCGCGGCAGCGTGGCACTGGCTCGGATGTTGGGTTTGCAGGGTCACGGCGATGGTCATGGCCATGGGCGCTGGCCGCTGTGGCGCGGCGATCCCATGGACAGAACCGTCGGCAATGCGACGACCCAGCCAGTGGCGTGCGGTGGAGGCGATGAAAGACATAGACCCGATGCAAACACGCAAAAACAGGCCCGCGGCCAAGGGCGAGCGGGCAGCTTGCGAAGCCGCCAATGTAGCATGCTGCATAGCGTCAAGGCTTTCATGGGAATGACACGCGCCCGGCGATGCCTGAATTAGGGGCATGCAACCAGCCGCCAGGGGGCCCAGGACGGGCGGATGGCGGCGTTTTTGCCACAGGCTGGTGCGATTGGGCGGTGTGCGACGTCCGTCAAGCGGACTCGTTCTCCGACTTCAGGGCCCGGATGGCCCGCCGGGCCACTTCGGACTGGAAGCCACGCCCGAGCAGAAAGCGCATTTGGCGCGCTTCCTGGGCGGCGTCCAGCGCCACGACCGCGCTGAACTTGCGGCGCAACAGTTCGCAGGCACGGCTGAGTTCGGTGTCGGCCAGGGCGGACCGCTGGTCAGCATCCAGGCTGAGGCCGTGCTGGGCCAGTTCCTGCTCGATCCGGCGCTGTCCCCAACGCGCGGACCGTACGTGCAGGCGCGATTCCACGAAGCGCGATTCGTCGAGGTAGCCCTGCTGGCGCAGCCAGACGAGGACGTCTTCGACCTGCTGGCTGACGTCGGGAGCGTCCCGCTCATCGGCGGCGACGTCCTCAGCATCCTCAGCCGCCTTTCGCGCAATCCGGCCAAGCTTTCGCCGCAGCTCCAGTTCGCTGTGATCGCGCTGGGCCAGCAGAGTCACCGCCCGCGCTCTCAGCGAGAGCGGTTGACGTGCCATGCCCTCGCCTTATTCCGCCGCTTCCGGCGTGGCGCCCAGCAGCGGGATGCCCAGCGAATCGCGGATCTTGTTTTCGATCTCGACCGCCAGGTCGGCGTTCTCGCGCAGGAACTCCCGTGCGTTGTCCTTGCCCTGGCCGATCTTCTCGCCGCTGTAGGCGTACCAGGCACCGGCCTTGTCCACGATCTTCGCGGCCACGCCCATGTCGATGATCTCGCCTTCGCGGCTGATGCCCTCGCCGTACAGGATGTCGAATTCCGCCGTCTTGAACGGAGGCGCCACCTTGTTCTTCACCACCTTGACCTTGGTTTCAGAACCGATGACCTCTTCGCCCTTCTTGATGGAGCCGATGCGGCGGATGTCCAGACGCACCGAGGCGTAGAACTTCAGCGCATTGCCGCCGGTGGTGGTTTCCGGCGAACCGAACATCACACCGATCTTCATACGGATCTGGTTGATGAAGATGACGGTGCAGTTCGTCTTCTTGATGGTGGCCGTCAGCTTGCGCAGGGCCTGGCTCATCAGACGGGCTTGCAGGCCGGGCAGAGCATCGCCCATTTCGCCTTCGAGTTCGGCCTTGGGCGTCAGGGCGGCGACCGAGTCGACGATGATGAGGTCCACCGAGCCGGAGCGCACCAGCGCGTCCACGATCTCCAGGGCCTGTTCACCGGTGTCCGGCTGGCTGATCAGCAGTTCCTGCAGGTTCACGCCCAGCTTCTGCGCGTACTGCACATCCAGCGCGTGTTCCGCATCGATGAAGGCGCAGACGCCTTGCAGCTTCTGCATCTGGGCGATGACCTGCAGCGTCAGCGTGGTCTTGCCCGACGATTCCGGACCGTAGATCTCGATCACACGGCCGCGCGGCAGGCCGCCCACGCCCAGGGCGATGTCCAGGCCCAGGGAGCCGGTCGAGACCACCTGGATGTCTTCAATCTTCTCGCCTTCACCCAGGCGCATGATGGAGCCCTTGCCGAACTGCTTTTCGATCTGGGCAAGAGCGGCCTGCAGGGCCTTGGCTTTTTCGGGGTTGGCGTTTTTGACGGGGGCGTCCATGTGAAGCATCTCCAAGTGGCTGCGCCGGATTATGGCCCAATCTGTATATCTGTACAGTGGTTCTGTGGCCACGCCGCAGCGGTTGCAATGAAGCCATCGTAGGGGCTCACTGGCTCATGACGTGAGCCACCCCAGCGCATCCCCTCCAAAAGCTGTGGCGCCCACACCGGCAGGGGTGATGGCAGTTTCCAGCGGACGGGAACGACCGCGCAAACGCCTACAGCCAGCGGCACGCCCCCTCCCTAGAATCAGCTCATTCAAGAATGACGGGAGACACCGATGCGCATCCTGATTGCCGAGGACGACCAGGTGCTGGCCGACGGCCTGCTGCGCTCGCTGCGGGCCTCCGGCTGCGCGGCCGACCAGGTGGGCAGCGGCACGGAGGCCGACGCCGCCCTCGCGTCCCATGAGTTCGACCTGCTGATCCTGGACCTGGGCCTGCCCCGGATGCATGGTCTGGAGGTGCTGCGGCGCCTGCGTGCGCGGGGCTCCGCCGTCCCGGTACTGATCCTCACGGCGGCCGACAGCATCGAGGAACGGGTCAAAGGGCTGGACCTGGGCGCGGACGATTACATGGCCAAGCCCTTCTCCCTGCAGGAGCTCGAAGCCCGGGTGCGGGCGCTGACCCGCCGCGGGCTAGGAACAGCTTCCAGCGTCATCAAGCATGGCCCGCTGAGTTTCGATGCCACCGGCCGGGTGGCCTACATCAACGACCAGATGGTGGAGCTGTCGGCGCGCGAGTTGTCGCTGCTGGAAGTGCTGCTGCAGCGCGCTGGGCGCCTCGTCAGCAAGGATCAATTGGTCGAGCGCCTGTGCGAATGGGGCGAAGAAGTCAGCAACAACGCCATCGAGGTCTACATCCATCGCCTGCGCAAGAAGATCGAGCAAGGGCCCATCCGCATCGCCACGGTCCGGGGGCTGGGCTACTGCCTTGAAAAGATTCCCGGCTGACGGCGGCGGCGCTCCGGAGTCGCCCCTTTGAGCGCCCCCAGCGGCCACCGCTCCCTCTTTGGCGAGATCCTCGACTGGATGCTCGCCCCGCTGCTGGTGATCTGGCCCATCAGCGTCGCGCTGACCTGGCTGGTGGCGCAGGGCATCGCCAACAAACCGTACGACCGGGAACTGGGTGAGATGGCCCGGACCCTGGGCCTGCAGGTGGCCACCGAGCCCTCCCCCGGCGATCTGCCCAAAGGCCGCTCCCGCTATGCGCTGGCCCCGGAGGCCGCTGCGCTGCTGCGGGCGGATGAGTCCGACACCATCTACTACCAGGTGCTCGGTCTGCGCGGCGAACTGCTCAGTGGCGACCGCCACCTCGCCGTGCCCGACAAGGAGCCGCCCGTCGTCCCCTGGGAACTGCATTTTCGCGACGACGAGGTCAGCAACGAATCGGTGCGGGTGGCCTTCCTGTGGGTGGTTCCGGAGGGCATGGCCGGCAGCGACCGGATGATGCTGGTGCAGGTGGCCGAGACGCTGGGCAAACGCTCCCGGCTGACCAACGAGATCATCAAGGGCGTGATCCTGCCGCAGTTCGTCATCCTGCCGCTGGCGGTGCTGCTGGTGTGGCTGGCCCTGGCCCGGGGCATTGCGCCGCTGAACGAATTGCAGCGCCGTATCCGCTCGCGGGACAGCTCCGATCTGAGCCCCATCGATGAGCACCGCATCCCGGACGAAGTGGCCCCGCTGGTGCAGGCCATCAATGACCTGCTGGAGCGGCTGGACCAGTCCATCCGCGCGCAAAAGCATTTCCTCGCGGATGCCGCGCACCAGCTCAAGACGCCGCTGGCGGGTCTGCGCACCCAGGCGGAATTGGCGCAGCGGGAGATCGACGAAGGGCGCAGCTCACCGGCCGACCTCAGACGCTCGCTGCAGCAGATCGCCCTGTCCAGCCAGCGTGCCGCCCACATGGTGAACCAACTGCTGGCCATGGCACGGGCGGAGGACCAGGAACACGCCTCCCGTCGCAGCGAGGTCAACCTGCCGGTGCTGGCAATGGAGACGGTGCGGGACTTCGTCCCCCGGGCGATGGAGAAGCGGCTGGATCTCGGCTATGAAGGTCCGGAGCCGGATCGCGCGGGCCTGCGGCTGCAGGGCCATCCGCTGCTCATCCGGGAGCTGATCCGCAATCTGGTGGACAACGCGCTGCTCTACACGCCCTCGGGCGGCACCATCACCGTCCGGGTGGTTGAAGATCCCTTCGGTCAGGTCTGCGTGCTGCAGGTGGAGGATTCCGGTCCGGGCATCCTGGAGTCGGAGCGGGAGAAGGTGTTCCAGCCCTTCTATCGCGCGCTGGGGACCGATGTGGACGGCTCCGGCCTGGGCCTGGCCATCGTGCGGGAGATCGTGCAGCAGCACGAAGCCGACATCAGCGTCGATGACACACGGCCTCGCCGGCAGGCGGAGGCGGAAGGTCAGGGACCGGGCGCGCGATTCACCATCCGCTTCCCGGCGCATCCGCATCGGCCCTGACGGGCGCGGATATCAGCGCTGCGTCGCGCCCCGGCTCCGCGCAATCGACATCAGCATGCCCAGCGCCAGACCCAGCGTCACCATCGCCGTTCCCCCGTAGGAAATGAACGGCAGCGGCACGCCAACCACCGGCAGGATGCCGGTCACCATGCCCATGTTGACGAACACGTAGGTGAAGAAGCTCAGGGTGATGGCGCCGGCCAGCAGACGGGAGAAGAGAGTCGGCGCCTCATGCGCGATGACCAGCCCGCGCAGGATCAGTGCGGTGAATCCGAGCAGCAGACCCAGCGCGCCGACCAGTCCGAACTCCTCGCCGTAGGCCGCGAAGATGAAGTCGGTGGTGCGCTCGGGGATGAACTCCAGGTGCGTCTGCGTGC
>CBIHOT010000105.1:0-5540 GCA_966211495.1 uncultured Roseateles sp.
CGGTGGTGCGCTCGGGGATGAACTCCAGGTGCGTCTGCGTGCCCTTCATGAAGCCTTTGCCGGTCACGCCACCGGAGCCGATGGCGATCTCGCCCTGGATGATGTGAAAGCCTTTGCCCAGCGGATCCTTGGTCGGGTCCAGCAGGGTACAGACACGGTCCTTCTGGTATTCCTTCAGAACCACCCATTTCACCTCGGGCTGGCAGATGTGATCTTCACTCATCACCAGCGTCGTGATGCCGGCCGCCCCCAGCAGCAGCGCCGGCACGATCAGCTTCCAGGACAGCCCGGCAAAGAAGATCACATAGAGGCCGGCCGCAAGCACCAGCAGCGAGGTCCCCAGGTCCGGCTGCTTGGCGATCAGCCCGACGGGCACCGTCAGCAGCACGAAGGCGGCGACGAAGTCCGGCAGTCGCAACTGCCCTTCCCGCTTCTGGAACCACCAGGCCAGCATCAGCGGCATGGCGATCTTCAGGATCTCGGACGGCTGGAATTCCACACCCAGCCGGATCCATCGGGTCGAGCCCTTCTTGGTGATGCCGAACAGCGCCACCGCCACCAGCAGCACCACACCGACGGTGTAGAGCGGCACGGCCACCTGCATCAACCGCTGCGGGGGCACCTGGGACACCACGAACAGCACCACCAGCGCCAGTGCGCCGTTGCGCAGATGGTCCACAAAGCGGGTTCCGTGGTCGTAGCCGGCGGAATACATGCACATCAGACCCAGACCCATGATCCAGAACAGCGCCAGCAGCAGCGGCACGTCGAATCCGGCGAACCAGGGCTTGAGGCGTTGCAGCCAGCTGGGCTTGCTGAAGACAGCACTCATCGGGAGGCTCCCGGGCTGGGTCGCACCACCGCGCGCGAGTCGGGCGGCGGTGCGGCGGGTGGCAGGGAGCCGGCCGACGGCTGTGAAGGCGAGCGCGATGGCGATGGCGATGGCCTGGGCGATGGCGCGGGCGATGGCGGGGGCGAAGATGTGGCCGATGAGGAGGCCGATGCCGCACCGGCAGGCGTGAGGGAAGCAGCCCGGGCGGGCGCGGACCCCGCGGCCGCAGGCTCGGAGGCCGCCGCATTCCCCGCCGCCGCGGATGCGCCCGACGCCGCCGCCCCGGGCGCATTCAGCTGGCCCGGCAGGGGCACATCCACCGCACGACGCGGCGTGCCGATCGGTGCTGTGGTCTGGCCGAGCTGTGTCTTGGCGATGTCTTCCTCGCTGGGGTAGATGCCTTCCAGCACATAGTCGAACACCCGGCGCGCAATCGGCGCCGCCGAGGTCGAGCCGAAGCCGGCGTTCTCGACAATCAGCGCCAGCGCGATGCGCGGCTGGTCGTACGGGGCAAAGGCGATATAGAGCGAATGGTCGCGCTTGCGCTCATCCGCCTTGATGCTGCTGTAGGTCTGCCCGGCGCGCAAGCCGACGGCCTGCGCCGTGCCGGTCTTGCCGCCGCTGGCATAGGGAGCCCCGGCGAACACCGCCCGCGAGGTACCTTCCAGCGTCACGTCATGCATCGCATTGCGGATCACCTCCACATCATTGCGGCGCAGCGCGAGCGGCTCCAGCGCATCACTGGCGGTGCGCTGGTCGGTATGCCGCACCACGTCCTCGATCTCTCGCACCAGGCGCGGCCGGTACCGCTGCCCGCCGGTGGACAGCGTCGACATCGCCGTGGCCAGCTGCAGCATGGTGAAGTTGTTGTAGCCTTGGCCGATGCCCAGCGAAATCGTCTCGCCGGCAAACCACTTCTGCTGCTCCGGACGGCGGAACTTCTTCTTTTTCCACTCGGTGGATGGCAGATCGCCGGTGACCTCACCGATCAGGTCGATCTCGGTCTTGCGGCCGAAACCGAAGGGCTCGAGCTGGTCATGGATCATGTCCACGCCCATTTCATTGGCCAGCGAATAGAAATAGACGTTGGAGGACGTCACGATCGCCAGCCGCATGTCCTTCGGACCGGCCCGGTCGCCTTCCGCGCTGCCGAAGGTGCGGCCGCCGAAGCTGTAGGTCAGGTTGTCCTGGATCACGAGGCTCGGCGAGCGCTTGCCGGTGTTGAGGGCCGCCATCGCCATGTAGGGCTTGAAGGTCGAACCCGGCGGGTAGGTGCCGCGCAAGGCCCGGTTGAGCAGCGGCTTGTCGATGTTCTCGTTCAGGTCGCGCCAGCTGTCGGCGTCGATGCCGTCCACGAAGAGGTTGGGGTCGAAGGACGGCTTGGAGACGAAGGCCAGCACTTCGCCGTTGCGGGGGTCGATAGCCACCAGCGCGCCGCGGCGGTCGCCATACAGCCTCTCCACCAGGGCCTGCAGCTTGATGTCGATCGACAGATGCAGCGTATTGCCGGGCGTCGGCGGACGGTTGCGCAGGCGTCGGATGGCGCGGCCACCGGCGCTGGTTTCCATTTCCTCGAAGCCGGTCTGCCCGTGCAGCTCCCGTTCATAGGCCTGCTCCAGGCCCAGCTTGCCGATGTATTCGGTGCCTCGATAGTTGCTGATGTCCTCTTCCGGCCAGTCGTCCATGGCCTTCTTTTCGGCCTGGTTGATGCGGCCGATGTAGCCGAGCATGTGGCTGCCCACCTCGCCCATCGGATAGCTGCGGAAAAGCCGCGCCTTGATATCCACGCCGGGGAAGCGGAAGCGCTGGGCGGCGAAGCGGGCCACCTCGGTGTCGGTCAGCTTGGTGCGGATCGGCAGCGATTCGAAGTTCTTGCTTTCTTCCATCAGCCGCTTGAAGCGACGACGGTCGCGCGGCTGGATGTCGATCACCGAGGACAACTGGTCGATCGTGTCTTCCAGATCCTGCACCTTGGACGGCGTGATCTCCAGGGTGTAGGCCGAGTAGTTGCTGGCCAGCACCACGCCGTTGCGGTCGACGATCAGGCCCCGGTTGGGCACGATGGGCACGACCGAGATGCGATTGGACTCGGCCCGCTCCAGCAGCGTGTCGTGCTGCACCACCTGCAGGAACAGCAGGCGCGACACCAGCAGGCCGAAGCAGAACAGCACGAACAGGGCAGCGGCCACCAGCCGCAGCCGGAAGCGCGACAACTCCTGGTGGAGGTTCTTCAGAACCGTCATGACAGGCCGGTCCCTGCGTTCACAGCGGGCGGTGGGCGTCCGGATCGGGCGCCCGGCGCTGCGGCGCCAGCAGCAGCACGCTGGCCACCGGCCACAGTGCCGCTTCCAGCACCGGTGCCAGGAAGAGGCTCCAGCCCGGCCACATGCCCCCCACCATCAGACGGACCGCCAGGGCGATCAGCTGCGCCAGCAGGAACAGCGGCAGCACATGCAGCGCCTGCGCCCACAGGGAGAACCACAGCATGCGCCGGTGCAGCGCCACCGCGCCAAAGGCGAGCAGGCTGTAGGCCAGCGCATGCTGCCCCAGCAGGGCGCCGTGATGCACATCCACCATCAGGCCGAAGAAGAAGGCCCAGCCCACGCCGATGCGGCGCGGCTGATGCACGTTCCAGAACACCAGCGTCAGGGCCAGCACGTCCGGCATCCAGGGTTGGCGGCCCACCGGCACCATGTCCAACAGCAGGGCCACGATCAGGCTGAAGGCGATGAAGAGGGGGTTGGCCGGCAGCAGGAGCTGACTGGTGCCACGCGGCATGATCATCGCGATGCTCCTTTGTGGGCGGCCGACGCGGCACGCGCGCCGTTATGCGTGGCGGCGCTGCTGCGGGTTGCGGCGGGTGCGGCGGTCGGCGTGGCCGCGGGGGCCGACGCTGATGAAGCGGCGTCCGACGCCGAAGCCGCAGCCCGGTTGGCACGTGCCGATTTGCCTTTGCCCTTACCGGCGGTTTCCGCAGCGGCGGCCGCGGCGCTGGCGGCTTCAGCTTCCGCTTCGGCGCGGGCCTCTTCCTGCCCGACCAGGGGCTCCAGCACCAGCACATGGCGCGCGCTGTCCGGCTGGGCCACCGGCGCCAGTCCCACCCGGGCGAAACTGGTGTCGCCCCGTCGTTCGACTTCGCCGACCTTGGCCACCGGCAGCCCCGGCGGGTAGACCCCATCCAGGCCCGAGGTCACCAGATCGTCGCCGGCTTTGATGTCCGCATTGGCGGCCATGAAGCGCAGTTCCATCACCCCCCGCTCGCCGCCGTAAGCGACGCCGCGTTGCTGGGTGCGGGCATTGAGCACCGGAATGGTGGCTTCCCGGTCGGTCAGCAGGGTCACTTCGGCCGACAACGGATAGACCCGCGTCACCTGCCCCAGCACCCCGGCATCATTCACCACCGGCGCGCCCAGGCGCACCCCGCGATGGCTGCCACGGTCAATGACGATACGGCGCGAGAACGGATCCGGCGCTTCGTAGAGCACTTCCGCCGCCAGACCGGTCACCGGCAGCGCCTGCCGCAGGTCCAGCAGCGAGCGCAGTCGCTGGTTTTCCGCCTGCAGCTGATTGGCGCGGCTCAGGATCACCGCCTGTTCGGCCAGTTGCCGACGGGCCTGATTCTCGGCTTCGGTGGCGCGCTCCATGCCGCGGGAATAGTCGCCGGCCTGCTCCCAGGCATCGACCGGGATCAGCAGCACCCGCTGCATCGGATGCAGCGCCAGCGCCAGCCCGGCCCGCGCCGGGGCGGTGACGTTGAAGCGGGCATCCGCCACCATGAGAAACACCGCCAGTGCCGCGCAAAAGGCCAGCTTCGTCAGCGCGGACGGCCCTTCACGGAACAGAGGCGGTGGATTGCGATCCAGAGTGCCGAGTGGCATGACCATCTCAACGCGGGAGAGTCAGGAAACAAAAAGAGCACAGGCGGCAACCGTCAGGCCCCACCTGCGTGGCGCCCGCCGGAAGTCCGCCCATCGACGTCACTCCGAGGTGAAGATCGAGCCCAGGCGCTCCATGCGCTCCAGCGCCATGCCGCAGCCGCGCACCACGCAGGTCAGCGGATCTTCCGCCACCAGCACCGGCAGGCCGGTTTCTTCGGCCAACAGGCGGTCCAAGTCGCGCAGCAGGGCGCCGCCGCCGGTCAGCATCATGCCGCGTTCGGCGATGTCGGCGCCCAGTTCGGGTGGGGTCTGTTCCAGGGCATTCTTCACCGCCGACACGATCTGGTTCAGCGGATCGGTCAGGGCTTCCAGGATTTCGTTGGAGGAGATGGTGAAGCTGCGGGGCACGCCTTCGCTCAGGTTGCGGCCCTTGACTTCCATTTCCTTCACTTCGGAGCCGGGGAAGGCAGAACCGATGTTCTTCTTGATCGATTCAGCGGTCGGCTCGCCGATCAGCATGCCGTAGTTGCGGCGGATGTAGTTGATGATGGCTTCGTCGAACTTGTCGCCGCCGACGCGCACCGAGCCCTTGTAGACCATGCCGCCCAGCGAGATGACGCCGACCTCGGTGGTGCCGCCGCCGATGTCGACGACCATCGAGCCGGAGGCCTCGGACACCGGCAGGCCGGCGCCGATCGCGGCGGCCATCGGTTCTTCAATCAGATACACCTCCGACGCGCCGGCACCCAGCGCCGACTCGCGGATCGCCCGCCTTTCGACCTGGGTCGAGCCGCAGGGCACGCAGATGATGATCCGCGGGCTGGGCTTGA
>CBIHOT010000106.1:0-5265 GCA_966211495.1 uncultured Roseateles sp.
GGCACGCGCCCGGTCGATGACGCGCAACCGCCTCCGGGTCGCGTGGCGGCGGCGCTCCACCCGCCCCCCGCGTACCGCCCCGCGCCTGGGGGGGTGGTTTGGCGTAATGGGGGCCCCACGCCCCTGCCCCGGCGCTCTGCGGATGCATGCGCCACATCCCCACCCCAACCCCAACTTCAATCGCCACCCAAGCCCTCCACCCGCGAAAGCCCAAAACCCCTCACCGCCCATGACCGACCTCTCGCTCCGCTCCCGCCTGTCCGAAGCCGCCCTCGCCCTTCAGCTGCCGCTGAGCGATGCTCAACTGGATCAGCTGATGGCCTACCTTGCCTTGCTGGGCAAGTGGAACAAGGTCTACAACCTGACGGCGGTGCGTGATCCTGCGGCCATGCTGACTCAGCATCTGATCGACAGCCTCAGCCTGCTCCCGGCGCTTCAGCGGCATGCGGCCGGTCGGCCCCTGCGCCTGATGGATGTAGGTAGCGGCGGTGGTCTACCCGGTGTGGTGATCGCCATCGTAGATCCCTCCATCGATGTGACCTGCGTGGACGCCGTCGGAAAAAAGGCCTTCTTCATCGCCCAAGTCGCGGCCGAGCTGAGCCTCCCCAACCTCCACGGAGAACACGCCCGCGTCGAGCAACTCAAAGCCGCACCGTTCGACGTCATCACCTCCCGCGCCTTCGCCAGCCTCGCCGACTTCACCGACTGGAGCCAGATGCACCTCAAGCCGGAGGTTGGTGTCTGGGCGGCCATGAAGGGCCAGCACCCCACCGAAGAGCTCGAAGAACTCCACCGCCGCGCCCCCACCCGCGAGGTGTTTCACGTGGAACAACTCACCGTCCCCGGCCTCGACGCCCAACGCTGCCTGCTCTGGATCCGCCCCCAACAGCATCCCACCACCTCACCCGTCGCCTGAACAAACGACGCGCCCGCGACACACATCGCTGCACAGCGCGCAAAGCCCGGGCCTCTTCGCTGACGTTTGACGACAACAGCGGTTAAGCTTCCCGCCCTGCCCTCTCCGATCCCGATCGAGTCCATGGCCAAGATTTTCTGCGTAGCAAATCAAAAAGGTGGTGTTGGCAAAACGACCACCACTGTGAACCTGGCCGCCGGTCTTGCGAAGATCGGCCAGCGCGTCCTCGTGGTCGATCTGGATCCCCAGGGCAATGCCACCATGGGCTCGGGCATCGACAAACGCGCGCTGACCCACAGCGTCTATGACGTACTGCTGGAAGCCACCACCGTGGCAGAAGCACGCCAGCGCGCCGAAGCGTCGGGTTATGACGTCCTCGGCGCCAACCGTGAGCTTGCCGGTGCCGAAGTGGAACTGGTGGAGCTGGAGCGCCGGGAACAGCGCCTCAAAGCCGCCCTCGCTTCGGTCGACAAAGAGTACGACTTCATCCTCATCGACTGCCCCCCGTCGCTGTCCATGCTGACGCTGAACGGCCTGTGCTCCGCCCACGGGGTGGTGGTGCCGATGCAGTGTGAGTATTTCGCGCTGGAAGGCCTGACCGACCTGGTCAACACCATCAAGCAGATCCACGCCAACCTCAATGCGGACCTCCAGATCATCGGCCTGCTGCGGGTCATGTTTGATCCCCGCATCACCCTGCAGCAGCAGGTCAGTGAGCAGCTCAAGGCCCACTTCGGCGAGAAGGTGTTCGACACCGTCATCCCGCGTAACGTCCGACTGGCTGAAGCTCCCAGTTATGGCATGCCTGGCGTCGTCTTCGACAGTGCATCCAAGGGCGCACAGGCCTTCATCGACTTCGCCAAGGAAATGGTGAAGCGCGTCGGGACGATGCGATGAGCCGGCTGCCTCTGCCCCCCGAACCCCTGCGTGCGCTCGCCGTCCGCGCTGAAGAAGCGGGCTTGTACGCAGCGGCGTCTCCACGTGAAACCCGTATCGACGGCTGGCTGATCCGCCTCTCCCCCGGCAAGGCGCGGCGCTCTCGCTGCATCAATGCACTGGGCAGCACGGGCGAGATGCCCCTGGACGACTTGATTCTTCGATGCCGGCGCAGCTTCGAACAGGCGGGGCTGCCGGTGCTGTTCCGGATCACCCCCTTCAGCCAGCCGGAGGCGCTGGATGACTGGCTCGATGCCCGCGGCTGGAAGGCTTTTGATCCGACGGATGTGCAGGTGCTTCCCGGCCTCGATCACCTGACCGCGTCCACCTCGGACGCCACGCTTCACGCCCTGTCTCCCGACGCCTATGCGGCCTTGGTGGGCACCCAGCGAGGCTCATCCCAGGAAGAGATCGTCGGCCATGCCGAGCGCCTCAAAACCGCGCCAGTGCGCCACCAGGCCTTCTGCCTGCAACAACCCAATGGGGAGGCCCTGGCCTATGGGCAGATCGCGCTGGATGGCGATCTGGTCGGTCTCTTCGACATCGTCACCGTGGCAGCCCACCGCGGAAAAGGTTGGGGCCGAGTTCTGTGCACGGAACTGCTGATCGAAGCCCGCCGACAAGGCGCCACCGAGGCCTATCTGCAAGTGGCCGTCGACAATGCCCCGGCGCAGGCCCTGTATGCCGGTCTGGGCTTCCAGCCGGCCTATCGCTACCACTACCGCAGCGACGATCCCCGCACCTGGCCAGACGGCGCCTGAACTCAGACCCGGGGGGTCCAGACCTTCAGCATGATGTGGCGGGTGAAGCCCGGCACATAGTCATGCACATGGGCCATGCAGACGTAGCCCAGGTGCTCCAGAAGTTCGGACACCTCGTCCAGCAGCGTCTCGATCAGCGCATCCACGCATCCCCGGCGCAGCGCCTGGGCTTCGAGCTGGCGCAGGCAGTCGCCGCCCAGTCCCTGCCCCCGCTGGTCCTCCCGGACCCACAGGTAGCTCACATACAGGCGCTGAAACTCGGTCCGGCCCCAGCCGCCCGCGATCAGCTCCCCGTCTTCATACAAGGCCACCGCAATGTCACGGGCATCGCTGCCCTGCGTCTGCTGACGGCCATGCAGCACCACGGCGCGCTCGATGGCCTCCAGCGCGGCCGCCGGGACCTCTTCGTCCCGGCGCCACAGCCGATCGGTGCTCACACCAGACCGGTGGTTTCTTCCACGCCCAGATGCACGTTCATCGACTGCACGGCCGCACCGCTGGCGCCCTTGCCGAGGTTGTCCAGGCGGGCCATCACCAGAATCTGCTGCTCATTGCCAAAGACAAACAGGTCGACGTTGTTGGTGTCGTTGTTCGCCTGGACGTCAAAGAAGCCGTGGGCCATCGTGTCCGGATCCCGCAGCGGCATGACGCGGACGAACCGCTCGCCCTCGTAATGCGCCGCCAGCGCGTCCCGCACCTGGGCGGGCGTGGTGCCCGCGCGCAGGTCGCTCAGATGCAGCGGCACGGTGACCGCCAGACCCTTGTAGAAGTTGCCCACGATCGGCATGAAGACCGGCGGCACCGTCAGTCCGGTGTGCGCCATCATCTCGGGGATGTGCTTGTGGGCCAGGCCCAGCGCATAGGGACGCGGCGACGTCAGCTTGGCATTGCCACCGGCTTCGTACTCCGCAATCATCGACTTGCCGCCACCGGAATATCCGGTGATGGAGGTGGCCGTGACATGCGCCGTCGGGGGCAGCAAACCCGCATCCACCAGCGGACGCACCGCCAGGATGAAGGCGGTGGCATGGCAGCCCGGGTTGGCAATGCGCTTGGCCGAACGGATGGCGTCCCGCTGACCGCGCGACAGCTCCGGCAGCCCGAAAACCCAGCCCGGCGCCGTGCGGTGCGCGGTGCTGGCGTCGATCAGGCAGGTCTTCGGGTTGCTGACCATGGCCGCCGCTTCGCGAGAGGCGGCATCCGGCAGGCACAGGAAGGCCACGTCGGCGGCATTGAGCAGGCGCGCCCGCTCGGCGGCGTCCTTGCGCTTGTCCGCGTCAATGCGCAGCACTTCGACGTCCGTGCGGAGCGCCAGATATTCATTGATGCGCAGGCCGGTCGTCCCTTCCTGTCCGTCCACATACACCGCGTACTTCATCGCGCCGCTCCTGCAAAATCCGCTGCTTGTTCAGAAAACGCGAAGCATAAGGCCAATAGATGACCCCCATCGCGCCCGACGCCGATCTCCACACCCACGCAACACCCCACGGCTCAACGGCCGTCATCGGCGAGGCGGGTGGGCGACCGGTCTACCTGCTGCCCGGTTGGCTCAATTCCGACCCGGACCATTGGCAGAGCCTGTGGGAGCGCCGTCACGGGGATCAGCGGGTGGAACAGGCGGACTGGTCATGGCCCCGGCGCGGCGACTGGATGGCCCGGCTGGACGATGTCCTGCAGCAAGACACTCGCCTGGACACGCAACCGGCGCTGCTGGTGGCGCATAGCCTGGGCTGTCAGCTGGTGGCCTCATGGGCCGAACATTCGCGGCATACACAGCGGGTGGCCGGCGCGCTGATCGTGGCGCCGCCGGATACCGAACGGGACGACATGCCGCCTCAGCTGCACAACTGGAAGCCAATCCGCCGCAGCCGCCTGCCCTTCCCCAGCGTGATGGTGGTCAGCACCAACGACCCCTATTGCAGCCTGGAACGCGCCACCGGCATGGCGGCCGACTGGGGCTCCGAAGTGATCATCGCCGGCCCCCTGGGTCACCTGAATACGGCCAGTGGCCTGGGAGAGTGGCCCGAGGGCCGTGCCCTGCTCCATCGGATCGCGGACAATCGCGCCCCATGGTGACCAAGAAACCCAAGGGCCTCGGTATGGGCCTCGAGGCCCTGCTCGGGCCGAAAGTCAGTGATGCTCCCGCCGTGCGCGAGGGCGAACCCGGGATACTGCCCCTGACCCAGATGCAGGCGGGCAAGTATCAGCCGCGCACCCGGATGGATGAAGGCTCGCTCTATGAGCTGGCCGAAAGCATCAAGGCGCAGGGCATCATGCAGCCGATCCTGGTGCGGCCGATCACGCCCAGTGGCGCGGTGCGCTATGAAATCATCGCCGGCGAGCGCCGCTTCCGTGCCGCCAAGCTGGCGGGCCTGGCCGAAGTGCCGGTGCTGGTGAAGGCGGTGCCGGACGAGTCCGCGGCCGCCATGGCACTGATCGAAAACATCCAGCGGGAAGACCTCAATCCGCTCGAAGAAGCCCAGGGTCTGCGCCGGCTGGTGGAAGAGTTCGGACTCACCCATGAGCAGGCGGCGCAAGCCGTCGGACGCTCCCGCAGCGCCGCCAGCAACCTGCTGCGGCTGCTGAATCTGGCCGATCCGGTGCAGAACATGCTGATGGCCGGCGACCTGGACATGGGCCATGCCCGCGCCC
>CBIHOT010000107.1:0-4962 GCA_966211495.1 uncultured Roseateles sp.
TGAAGCCGATGAAGCCGATGAAGCCGATGAAGCCGATGAAGCCGATGAAGCCGATAAAGCCGATAAAGCCGATAAAGCCGATGCTGCGGCCGGGATCGGCGATCCAGCATGACTCGCATTGCCCGTATTGCCGCCATGAGCAGCCGCGGATGCGCGGTCCATCGCGGAAGAGGGGCTGGAGGACGGCGCGGCGGCCGGTGTCGCCAACGCGCCCACCGCCATCTGCGCCTCATCAATCAACGCCAGCAGCGCATCCACGTCCGACGTGGACACCGCCTGTCCCGCATCGCGCAGCGGTGTGAGCAGGTCCTCGATCGCATGCGCCAGCGCGGCGATGTCCGGCAACCTCACCACGCTTGCCGCGCCTTTGAGCGTATGGGCCAGTCGCAGCAGCCGGCTGGGCAGCGCCACCTGCTGCTCTGTCGCCGCACCCTCCGCCGCCAGCACGGCGTCGCTCATCTGCGTGAGCAGATCGCGCGCCTCGACGCGGAAATAACGGTAGGGGTCCTTGGCCACGCTGACGTCTCCGATCCCCGAGGGCGCCTCAGGTGGGCTGCGCCTGGACCAGGCTCAGCAACTGGCGAGACGTCTGCGCCAGCTCGGTCGCGGTCTGCGAGGTCTGGCCGGAGCTGGTCTCGGTCTCGCGCGACGCTTGCGCCGTGTTGCTCAAAGCAATGTTGAGCTGCTCCACCGCCGTCGCCTGCTGTTTGGTCGACAGCTCGATCTCCCGGGCGGCCTCGGTGGTGGTCACCACCTGGCCGGCGATGCGGGCGAAGGTGGCGGCCACGTCATCGAACTGGCGTGCGCCGGCATCCACGGCCTTGGAGCCGGCCTCCGTGGCCATGACGGTGGTGTTCACCGCGCCGCGCACATCGTCGATCTGCAGGCGGATCTCCTTGGTGGTGGCGGTCATCCGATCGGCAAGCTTGCGGATCTCATCGGCCACCACACCAAAGCGGCGGCCGGCATCACCCGCCACCGTGGCTTCGATGGTGGCGTTGATCGCCAGGATGTTGGTCTGCTCGGCCAGTTCACTCACCAGATCGAGCACGACGCCGATGCGCTGGGACTTCTGACCCAGATCCAGCATGTGGCCCACCACCTGGTCGATCTGACGACGCATGGCGACGATGGTGTCACGCGCCCCCTGCAAGGTGCCTTCACCGCCGCGTGCATAACCGGCGGTCTGCTCGGCAATCTGCACCACCCGCTGGGCACTATCGGCAATCTGGCGCGAGGTGGCGAGCAGCTCGGAGATGGTGGTGGAAATCTCGGTCATGGAGGTGGCGGTCTCGCGCGCACCGGCCGCCTGCTGATTGGCGGCGGCTTGCAACTCCGCCGCCGAGCGCTGGACGTGACGCACCGCGGCGCCCACCTGTCCGGACAGTGCACGGTTCAGCACGAAGGCCGCCCCGAGCACCAGCAGCAGACCTGCCACGGTGCCGTAGACGATGGCGTTGCGCACATTGCCGGCGGTGGTTTCAACTTCGGCGGCACGTTGGCGCAAGACCTCTTCTTCCG
This sequence comes from uncultured Roseateles sp., assembly GCA_966211495.1. Classification (GTDB taxonomy): domain Bacteria; phylum Pseudomonadota; class Gammaproteobacteria; order Burkholderiales; family Burkholderiaceae_C; genus Roseateles. Next base: position 1,522 of record CBIHOT010000107.1, read on the forward strand.
CATCCTGCATCTGGTCGATGACCGCGCGCAGCTCATCCATGCGGCGCTTGCCGTCGCCTGTCTGGATCTGCTTGAGCGCGACCTCCATGCTGGCCGTCCGACGCAGCTCGATGCGCTCCTTGTGCAGCGACATCAGGTTTTCCATCATGACAGCCGCCTGGTTCAGCCGGGTCTGCTGCGCGGGGTTGTCGCGAATCAGCGGGCGCAGTTCCGCGAGCAATCGGGGGATGTCGGCGGCCGCTGTACGGTAGGGCTCCAGATAGGCGTCATCGCCGGTCAGCATGAATCCGCGCTGGCCGGTCTCCGCATCCTTCATCGCGCTGAGCAGGGCGGCGATATGCGCCTCCGCCTGGTGGGTGCGCGTCACCTGATAGCTGGTGCCCGTTAGCGAATCCACACCGCGATACGACATGACGCCGATGATCATCAGCAACGCAAATGACAGGCTGAAACCGACGGTCAGCTTTCGGCCAAAGGTCCACATGGTCTCTCCTCCTTGATCACGCCGTGGTGGGGGCCGCGGCAACGCCGTTCTTCTGGGCGGCAAGACTTGCCGTCAATCGTTCGACGAGCGGTCCCAGTGCAATCAGCGGGCGCAGTTCACCGTTGCATCTCAAGGTCCATCGTCCGACACCGTCGTTGGCGTCCGTCTGCTCAAGCCGGTCTTCGCGCGGCACTCGCCACTGTCCGTCGAAGCCCTCCACCGCCAGCGCGGCCGGGGACGATCGAAGCACCGCCCACCACCGCGTGCTGCTGCTCAACCCGCGTCCCAGCAGGGCACGCAAGTCGTACAGCGGCAGCACCTGACCCCGGTGGCCGATGAGGCCCAACAGGGCTGGGGCATCGGCCGGGTAAGGGGCAGGCGTCTGAGCGGGCAGCAGTCCGGCGAGTTCGTCCAGCGACAGCGCGAAGGGCTCTCCGGCAATCCGGATGCCCAGCACATTCCAGGCGTCGCCCCAACCGTCGCTGTGGCGAGGCTCGGCGAAGGAGTCATCGAAGTTCTCCCGCCAGCGTTGCAGCTGGGACAGCAATGCGTCGGTGGACGCGTGGGACGTCGGGCTCATGGAAGGTCTCCCAGATCATGGGTGCAGAGCTGCCGCAGCGCCTGGCGTTCGAATCCCCCGCCGAAGCGGCGCAGGCGCTCGGGAGATTCGGTGTCCAGCAGCGCCAGGGCGTTGCGGAGTTCCCGCCGGGCCGCCACCGGCTCACCGCGGCGGCGGGCCAGCAGACCGAGGCGCAGATGGGGCATGGCGAAGTGGGCATCCTTGGCGGCGGCCCGCTGGTGGTGCCATTCCGCAGCCGCAAGTTCGCCGCGCTCCTCCAGCGCCAGGGCCTGGATGTAGAGGGCGTCGGCCTGGATGTCTGCAGGCTTGGACTGCGCGATGAGATCGGCGCAGACCCGAAGGCCTTCATTCACCTGACCGGTTTCGACGAGGTGCAGCGCGCGGTCGAGCTGCCGGGTGCCGTCCTCGTCGGCGTCGAGCGGCGGCCAGTCGGTGGGGAAGGGGGCGTCCCAGATGGAGTCCGGCGCGGGGGTGTCGGTGCTGCTCTTGGCACCGGCCGGATGGGCGGACAGCCTGTGGGCGTCTGGCGTCGAAGGGGAGGTCGGGCTGTACGGCGTCAGCGGCAGCGGCAGCGGCCGGGAAGCGGCCACATCCTCCCGGCGCTGATAGAAGAAGCAGCCCGCGCCCTGCTGCAGGACCAGTTGATCGGTGAGGCTGTGCAGCGTTTCCGCATGGCCCAGGAACAGCGCCCCGCCGGGGGCCAGGGCGGTGGCCAGATGCTGTACGGCCTGCCGCAGTGATGGCCCGTCCAGATACATCAGCATGTTGCGACAGAAGATGATGTCGAAATGCCCGGCGTGCCAGAAGCCGGGATCCGGCATCGCGATCTGCCGCTGGTGGAACTGCACCCGGCGCCGCAGGCTCGGCAGTGGCGTCCAGAGGGCGCCTTCGGGGCGGAACCACAGGTCACGCCAGGCGGGTGGCGTGGCGCGCAGGCTCCAGGCGTTGTAGTGCGCCGTGCGTGCCCGCTGCAGGGCCGCGGCGTTGACGTCGAAGGCGGTGATGTCCCAGTCCACGCCGCCAGGGCCCAGCACCGAGCGCTGCAAGGTCATCGCCAGGGTGTAGGCCTCTTCGCCGCTGGCGCAACCGGCACACAGCGCGCGCAGTCGGCGCGGCGCCGGATGGCGTTTCACCCAGCGCGGCAGCACCACGGTGCGCAAGGCATCGAGCTGCTCGGCGTGGCGGAAGAAATAGGTCTCGCCGACGGTTAGCGCGGCGGCCATCGCATCCTGATCGGCCTGGCTGGTGAAGCGCTCCAGACGGGTCAGCCACGCGGCGGGAGACTCAGGTCCGGCCAGGCGGCGCAGGGTGTCCCGCAGGCGATCGTCCTGGCTGTGGTCCAGCAGCAGTCCCAGATGGCGGGCCACGAGGGCCCGAAGACGCTCCAGCAGTCCGAAGGCCTCTTTACCTTCCAGCAGCATCGGCGCCGTCTCCCGCGTCATGCGGCGCTCTCCCGGGGGACGGACCCGTCGCCAGCCAGGGGCGCGCTGGGTGTCCGGGAGGGGGTGGCGTCGCCATCGGTGCCGGGCACGTCGAAATCGTCCGGCGCTCCGGCGTCTGGATCCTCCCCGTCGAGGCTCTCGGCGACGAGCGCGGCCGATGGCATCAGCCGTGCCGGGTCCAGCAGGGCGATCAAGGCCCCATTCAGCGTTGCGACGCCGGACAGCGCCGCGTGATGGGCATCCTTCAACAGTGGCGGCAGCGTGTCGATCGCTTGCGCCGCCAGACGCTGTACGCCGGTCACCTCGGTCACCGCCAGGGCTGCGATCTGGTCCTGATGGTGCACCACCACCCAGCGGCCCACCGGCACTTCACCCAGGCCGGCCGCTCCGGCAACGTCCACCACCGGCACCCATCGCCCGCGCACCCGGGCAAGTCCGGTCACCTGGGGCACCGGCGCCATCAAGGTGCGCTGCGGGCGGGGGCGCAGAATCTCATCGACGCTGTCCAGGGGCCAGGCACACAGGCGTGAACCCAACCGACAGACCAGCACCGGCCGGTCGTCTCCTGCGGCGTCCATGCGGTCGCGCCCGGTCAGCAAGGCCGGAATCCGATGGATCCCACATGCAGGCGGGCGCGGTCATTCCAAGACATCAACATGCTTGTGGCTCCCTGTGAAGTCCGCCCCGTGCTGGTGATCCAGACTTTTGTGGCGCACTTGTGTCCGAGTCTATGCCAGCATGTGGCGAGCCTGACGACGCGGCGAACCCTGAGCCGGGAGACGTCGCTCCCCCTTTTTAGGCCCATGCCACTAAAAAACCGGGGGGAAGGATTGCGCAGGACACCCGGAAGTCTGCAAAATAGAACGACCGTTCGTTTTATTATTGGGCACTGTGTCCTCCACTCCCCTCAACCGCCAGAAGCCAGCCGCCGGCAG
>CBIHOT010000108.1:0-4897 GCA_966211495.1 uncultured Roseateles sp.
GCTTGGCCAGCTCCTGGAAGGTGGTGCTGGTGGTGCGGCCGCAGCCGGGGCAGGCGGTGACGCTCGGGTTGAAGGCGCGCAGGCCCAGCGACTGCAGGATCTCCAGCGCCACGACCACTTCCTGGGTGCGGGACTCTCCCGGCTGCGGCGTCAGCGACACGCGGATGGTGTCTCCGATGCCTTCCTGCAGCAGGACTGACAGCGCAGCAGCCGAGGCCACCGTGCCCTTGGTGCCCATGCCGGCCTCGGTCAGACCCAGGTGCAGCGCATAGTCGCAGCGGCGGGACAGGGCGCGGTAGACCGAGATCAGGTCCTGCACACCGCTGACCTTGCAGCTGATGATGATGTTGTCCGGATTCATGCCCAGCTCGCGGGCATAGGTGGCGGAGCTCAGCGCCGACTGGATCAGCGCCTGGTACATCACCTGCTTGCCGTCCCAGGGATCGGTGCGGCGGGCGTTGTCGTCCATCATCTGGGCCAGCAGTTCCTGGTCCAGGCTGCCCCAGTTCACGCCGATGCGCACGACCTTGTCGTACTTCACCGCCGCTTCGATCATCTGGGCGAACTGACGGTCCTTCTTGTCGCCCTTGCCCACATTGCCGGGATTGATCCGGTACTTGCTGAGCGCCTGCGCCATGGCCGGATGCTCGGTGAGCAAGCGGTGGCCGTTGTAGTGGAAGTCCCCCACCAGCGGGACGTTGATGCCCATGCGGTCCAGCTGATCGCGGATGTGGGGCACTGCGTCGGCGGCTTCGGGGGTGTTGACGGTGATGCGCACCAGCTCGGAGCCGGCCACCGCCAGTTCCTTGATCTGGATGGCGGTCTCGATGACATCCACCGTGTCGGTGTTGGTCATCGACTGGACCCGCACCGGCGCGTCGCCGCCGATCGTCACCTCATGGTCGCCCCAGCGCACCCGGGCCTGACGGCTGCGGCGTGCGGCCGGCGCGGCCGCAACGATCAGATCGTCCGGCGCGGCGGCGTTGAGGTCCTGGGAAGGGTCGATGCGAACTTGGTCCATGGTCGTGCAGTCAGGTTGGAGGGTGGCAGGCGGAGCGCCCTCCCCCACCCTCATCAGTTCAATTCCAGTCGTGCCACGTTGTCCCGGGCACGAGCGGCCAGATCCACGGACTTGCCGCGGAATACCAGCTCAGTGCCGGAAACATTGCCCACGCGCAGTTTCAAAGGTGCGGTGCCGTTCAGGTCGACCTGCTCGCCGTTGCGCAGCAGGCGCGACAAGAGGGTCTGACCGCGGCTGTCCACCACTTCCACCCAGGTGTCGCCGGTGGCGCGCACGCGAAGCAGGCCGGCGCCGGCGGGGGCAGCGGCCGAGGCGGCGGTCGGAGTGGTCGCGGCGGTGGCCGGCGCAGTGCCGGCCTGGGTGGTCGTGGGAGCCGCCGTGGTGGTGGCCGTCGTCGCCGGGGCCGTCGTCGTCATCGACGGGGTCGTCGAGGACGCGCCAGGCGTCGTGCCGGCGGTGGTGCCCGTTGCGGTTCCCGGTGCCGTTCCGGCTGCAGGCCCCGTCGTGGACGAGGTCTGTGGTGTGGTCGTCACCGTGCCGGGGGTGGCCGCGGTCGATGGCACGGCAGCGGAGGCCGCGTCGGTCGCCAGCGGGGCGGCGCCCGACACCGTCGGCGCTTCCACCTGCACCGGCTCGGTCGTAGTGCCCGGGCTGCTGGGGGTGCCGGTCGTGCTTGCGCTCTCCGGATCCCGCTGGAATCGGCGTGTCAGATCGTCCACGACGCTGGCGGGCACGAGATACACCGCCAGGGCGGCGACCAGCAAGGCCGCGCCGCCCAGCAGCACCGGATTCTTGAGCAGCGCCAGGGAGACCATTGGCTCCTGGCTGGCCGCCCGTTCACGGAAAGGCTGATTGAGGCCGGGGGTCACCCGGTCCAGCGAGGCCTCGCCGCCGCCACGCGGCAGCATGGCCAGCACGGGTTCCGCCTCGATCTTCAGTGCCCGGCACATCGAACGAGCCAGCGCCCGCGCGAAGGTGGCGTCCGGCAGCTCCTTGTAGCGGTCGCCCTCCAGCGCCTCCAGCTTGGATTGCGGCACCTTCAGCGTCGCCGCCAAGGCAGCGATATGCAGTCCGCGGGCTTCCCGGGCCCGGCGCAGGGCCGCGCCGGCGGTCACCTCGGACTGGATGGCGGCGTCCAGCGCCGCGGGCGCCTCGTCGGCCGCCGTGGATGTCATGCGATGTCCCTCATTCATCGAATCGACCATTGTTCAAGGCCTGTGTCTCCGGCGCCTGCGGATATTTGTTCCGCATCTGCTTCGCCAGATCTTCCATGTTTGCCGAATTGCCGGCCTTGCGCTCGATGCGCAGTTCCAGCCACAGGCTGGAAGCATTGGCCTGCTCCGGATTGTTGTTCACGCGGCGGGCGTAGAAACGCGCACGTTCAAGGTCGCCCTGGCGGTACAGCACTTCGCCCAGGTTCACCGCCACGGTGGGGTTGCCCGGCTCGTATTCGAAGGCCTTCATCAGGTGCTGCTGCGCCTGGTCCAGCTTGCGGGCGCGCGCGTCGCAGACGCCCCAGGCCAGCAGCGTGCGGCCCGGCGTGCGGTACTGCGGAACGGCCAGGGCGCCTTCGAACTGGCGCGAGGCGTCGTCATACCGCTGACGCTGGCAGAGGAACCAGCCGTAGTTGTGCATCAGGTCGGCGTCGGGACGGCCGGCATTCATGCCCTTCTTGAAGGTGTCCTCGGCGGCGTCGAAGTCGCCCATCGCGGCGTAGATCAGCGCGCGCAGGCTGACGGCGCCCGGCACATCCGGTTTGATCGCCTGGGCCTGCTTCAGCTCGTCCAGCGCGGTTTCATACTGACCCCGGCCCAGGTAGGCGGACGCCAGTTCCATCCGCACAGCGGCGCGGCGGTCGGCATCGGTCGCATCACTGGCCGTCTTGGGCTCCTGACGGTTCCCGGTCGGCGTGCCACAGCCCGGCAACAACGCGCCCACCATCAGCGCAACGGACAGGATGCGGGCCGTACGGCGGGCGTGCAGGAAACCGGGCGTCAGTGTGGTCATGTGCGGGGGATGGTGGGGGGTTGAGAGCCAGGACCGGGCGCCGCACCCGGGCCCGAGGCGGCGCCCGTGGCGGATCCTGCCGCGCCACGATGCACCACCACCGGCGCCCGCACCATCCGCAGATGGGCTCGGGTGCGGTCCTGAACTTCACCCGCGAGCTGACCGCAGGCAGCGTCGATATCGTCGCCGCGCGTCTTGCGCACGGTGGTGACGATGCCGGACTGGATGAGCAGGTCGGCGAAGGCCTTGACCCGTTCATTGCTGCTGCGCTTGAGGCCGGACGCGGGGAAGGGATTGAACGGAATGAGGTTGATCTTGCAAGGGACCTTGCCCTTGAGCAGCTGGATCAGCTCACGCGCCTGCTCCGGCGAGTCATTCACATGGTCGAGCATGCAGTACTCGAAGGTGATGAAGTCGCGCGGGGCGGCGTCGAGATAACGATTGCAGCTGTCCAGCAGCTCGGCAATCGGGTATTTGCGGTTCAGCGGCACGAGCTGGTCACGCAGCGGATCGGTGGGGGCGTGCAGGGACACCGCCAACGCCACCGGGGCGTCTTCGCGCAGGCGGTCGATCATCGGGACCACGCCCGAGGTCGAGACCGTCACACGGCGGCGCGACAGGCCATAGCCATGGTCGTCCAGCATGACCTTCAGCGCGGGCACCAGGGCGCCATAGTTCTGCAGCGGCTCGCCCATGCCCATCATCACCACGTTGGAGATGATGCGCTCGTCCTTGTTCAGGCGGCGACGCAGGCTGTGCTCGGCATGCCAGAGCTGGGCCAGGATTTCCCAGGTCTCCAGATTGCGACTGAAGCCCTGATGGCCGGTGGAGCAGAAACGGCAGCCGACGGCGCAACCGGCCTGGCTGGAAATGCACAGGGTGGCGCGATCATCCTCGGGGATGTAGACCGCTTCCACCGCATTGCCCTGGCCGACGTCGAACAACCATTTGATGGTGCCGTCGGCCGAGACATGTTCGGAGATCACCGGCAGGCCGGTGATGAGGGCGCGCCCGGCCAGCTTGTCCCGCAGGGACTTGGCCAGGTCGGACATCTGCGAGAAGTCCGAAGCGCCCTTTTGATGAATCCACCGGAACAGCTGGGTCGCGCGAAAACGCTTTTCCCCCAGCTGATCGCAGTACGCGGCCAGGCCTTGCAGATCGAATCCGAGCAGGTTGACCGCGTCCATGGTGGTGACCTCTTTCTCTCTAAGGCCTCCTGGCCCAGAGTCCAGAGGCAATTGCCATTAACGGCTGTAAACGTTCATGCCGGGGAAGAAGAACGCCACTTCCTGAGCGGCGGTTTCCGCAGCGTCAGAGCCGTGCACGGCGTTGGCGTCGATGCTGTCGGCGAAGTCAGCACGGATGGTGCCCTTCTCAGCCTTCTTCGGGTCGGTGGCGCCCATCAGGTCGCGGTGCTTCAGGATGGCGTTTTCGCCTTCCAGCGCCTGGATCATCACCGGGCCGGAGATCATGAAGTTCACCAGGTCGTTGAAGAAGGGACGTGCCTTGTGCACAGCGTAGAAGGCCTCAGCCTCGCCACGCGACAGATGCACCATCTTGGCGGCCACAATCTTCAGACCAGCGCCTTCGAAGCGGGCGTAGATCTGGCCGATGACGTTCTTCGCCACGGCATCGGGCTTGATGATGGACAGGGTGCGTTCGATGGCCATATGTTTTTCCTTGAAATCGTGGACTTGGCAAAGCCCGGGATTGTAATGCGTGAAGTCAAGCCCCCGATGACATCAGGTGTCATCGGGGTGAGCGGATGCTTCAGGGACCATCCGCTCCAGGGGTCTGGACAGAGCGTGAGACCTGAGCGGATCAGCGACGACCGCGGCCGCCACCCCCACCACCGCCGCCACCACCGCC
>CBIHOT010000109.1:0-4677 GCA_966211495.1 uncultured Roseateles sp.
AACATCGCGAACGACATGCCCGAGTACTCGATCATGTGGCCGGCCACGATTTCCGATTCACCTTCCACCACGTCGAACGGGTGACGGTTGGTCTCAGCCAGACCGGAGATGAAATACACCACGAACACCGGCAGCAGCGGCAGCCAGTTCCAGGAGAGGAAGCTCAGGCCCATCGAGGCGAACTTGCCGGTGTCCTGGCTGACGACGATGTCGGTCATGTTCATCGAGCCGGTGACCATCAGCACGATGACCAGCGCGAAGCCCATCGCGATTTCATACGACACCATCTGCGCCGAGGCCCGCAGTGCACCCAGGAAGGCGTACTTCGAGTTGGAGGCCCAGCCGGCGATGATCACGCCATAGACTTCCAGCGAGGTGATGGCCATCACGAACAGCAGGCCGGCATTGACGTCGGCCACGGCCACGCCCGGACCGAAGGGCACCACCGCCCATGCGGCCAGGGCCGGCATGATGGTCATGATGGGGCCGAGGAAGAACAGGCTCTTGTTGGCCGCCGACGGGATGATGATCTCCTTGAAGATCAGCTTCACCGCATCGGCGATCGGGGTCAGCAGACCCATCGGGCCCACGCGGTTCGGGCCGGGGCGGATCTGCGACCAGCCGATGGCCTTGCGTTCCCACAGGGTCAGATAGGCCACGCAGATCATCAGCGGTGCGACCACCACGATGATCTTCAGCAGGCTCCAGATCACCATCCAGGTGCCCGCCCAGAAAGCGCCATCCATCAGCGAGGCGCCGGCGTTGTACAGGTTATCCATCGTCTCGTCCTCAGGCCTTGGTCACGCTGATGGCGCCGAACAGGGCACCGAGCGCGGCGGTTTCCGGCACACCGGCGGGCACGCGCACCACGTTGGCGGGCAGGCTGGCGTCGAGCTGTGCGACCAGCACGGCTTCACCGGCACCGGCCTGCGCCACGCGAACCTGGGCGCCCTGCCCTTGCAGGCCGAGTTCGTTCCACAGGGCTTGCGGCAGGCCGACCAGGGCCGCGTCACGGCCGTCGCGGGTCAGCTGCAGCGAGCTGGCGCGGCGGACCATGGCGTCGGTGGCGTAGATCGGCACGGCGGTCAGGCGTTCCAGACCCTGAGCAGCCGACGATGCGGACGCAGCGGACGCCTGCACGTTGTTGCTCAGACGGTCGCTCAGCTCGGTGCTGACGCCCAGGGCCGCATTGCGGACCTGTTCGGAGCTGTCGAACTCGAAGCCGGACAGGCCCAGCAGGTTGCCCAGCACGCGCAGGATCTTCCAGGCCGGACGGGTCTCGCCGCGGGCCTTCACCACACCAACGAAGCTCTGCAGGCGACCTTCGGCATTGACGAAGCTGCCCGAGGTCTCGGTGAACGGTGCGGCGGGCAGCAGCACATCGGCGTAGTCCAGACCGGTCTTGAACGGGCTCAGCACCACCACCATTTCAGCGGCCGCCACGGCCTTGGCCGCAGCGGCGGCGTTGGCACCGTCCAGCACCGGGTCGGTGTTGAGCAGCACCAGGGCCTTGGCCGGCTGGTCGTTCAGCAGTTGGGCGGCGGAGCGGCCACCCTGACCCGGACGAGCCTTCACCAGCTGGGCACCAACGGTGTTGGCGGCGGCACCCATCACACCGACGCTGGCGCCGGTCTGTGCACCGATCCAGTTGGCCAGGGCCAGCAGGGTCGAGGCTTGCGGATGCTGCACGGCGGCGTTGCCCAGCAGGATGGCCTTGCGCTCACCCGACAGCAGAGCGTCGGCCAGGCGGCGGGAAGCGTCCGTCGCTTCACCCGCGACCGGGGCGCTGCCGCCCTTGACGCTGGCGATGGCCGCAGCCACACCGGCCAGTTCCTGCACCCAGGCGCTCGGCGCGGCGGTGATGCGAGAAGCCACCGGCATCAGCCAGTTGTCTTCAGCGGCGCCCAGGGCCAGGATTTGCGCGCCTTGACGGGCGGCCTGACGCAGACGCTGCGCAAACAGCGGATGGTCCTTGCGCAGGAAGGAGCCCACCACGAAGGCGCGGTCCAGTTGCGACAGGGAAGCGATCGAGGTGCCCAGCCAGAAGGCCTTGCCGGCTTCGGCGCGGAAGGCCGGATCGGCCGCACGCAGTGCGGTATCGATGTTCTCGCTGCCCAGGCCGCGCACCAGTTGAGCCAACAGATGCAGCTCTTCGACGGTGCTGTGCTCGGAACCCAGTGCAGCGATGGCAGCAGCGCCCTTCTCGGACTTGATCTGCTTCAGGCCGTTGGCCACATATTCCAGCGCGGTGGTCCAGTCGACCGGCTTCCATTGACCGCCCTGCTTGAGCATCGGGGTGGTCAGGCGCTCGTCGCTGTTCAGCGATTCATACGAGAAGCGGTCGCGGTCGGCGATCCAGCATTCGTTGACCGCTTCGTTTTCCATCGGCACGACGCGCAGGACTTCGTTGCCCTTGACCTGGACGACCAGGTTGGCACCGGTGGAGTCATGCGGGCTGACGCTCTTGCGGCGCGACAGTTCCCAGGTGCGTGCGCTGTAGCGGAACGGCTTGCTGGTCAGCGCGCCGACCGGGCAGATGTCGATCATGTTGCCCGACAGCTCGGAGTCCACCGTGCGGCCGACGAAGGTCTGGATTTCGCTGTGCTCGCCGCGGTGGGCCATGCCCAGTTCCATCTGGCCGGCGATTTCCTGGCCGAAACGCACGCAGCGGGTGCAGTGGATGCAGCGGCTCATCTCCTCCATGGAGATCAGCGGGCCCACGTTCTTGTGGAACACCACCCGCTTCTCTTCCGAGTAACGGGACTTGCCGGCGCCGTAACCCACGGCCAGATCCTGCAGCTGGCATTCACCGCCCTGGTCGCAGATCGGGCAATCCAGCGGGTGGTTGATCAGCAGGAACTCCATCACGCCCTGCTGGGCCTTGATGGCTTTGTCGCTCTTGGTGCGCACGATCATGCCCTGCGTCACCGGCGTGGCGCAGGCAGGCAGCGGCTTGGGCGCCTTTTCCACGTCCACCAGGCACATGCGGCAGTTGGCGGCGATGGACAGCTTCTTGTGATAGCAGAAGTGCGGGATGTAGGTGCCGGCCTTTTCGGCGGCATGCATCACCATGCTGCCTTCAGGCACTTCGACCTTCCGGCCGTCGAGTTCGATTTCAACCATAGCTTGTTCTCAGCGGCTCCGGTATCAGGCCAGCGACCCGGCCGGTACAGCCTGACGCGGTTGGGAAGGGGAAGACTGGGCCTGCTCGATCATGGCGACGAACTCATGCTTGAAGTGCTTGATCATCGCGCGCACCGGCATGGCTGCGGCGTCGCCCAGGGCGCAGATGGTGCGCCCCTGGATGTTGTCGGCCACCGAATTCAGCAGGTCGATGTCTTCCATGCGGCCCTTGCCGTGAGCAATGCGTTCGATGACGCGATGCATCCAGCCGGTGCCTTCGCGGCAGGGGGTGCACTGGCCGCAGGACTCGTGGGCGTAGAAGTAGGACAGGCGCAGCAGGCTGTTGACCATGCAGCGCGAGTCGTCCATCACGATGACGGCGCCCGAACCCAGCATCGAGCCGGCCTTGGCGATGGAGTCATAGTCCATCGTGCACTGCATCATGATGTCGGCCGGCAGGACCGGAGCGGACGAACCACCGGGGATCACTGCCTTGAGCTTGCGACCGGTGCGCACACCGCCAGCCAGCTCCAGCAGCTTCTCGAACGAGGTGCCCAGCGGCACTTCATAGTTGCCGGGACGATTGACGTCGCCCGAGACCGAGAAGATCTTGGTGCCACCGTTGTTCGGCTTGCCGATTTCCAGATACGGCTGGCCGCCGTTGCGGATGATCCAGGGGACCGCCGCAAAGGTCTCGGTGTTGTTGATGGTCGTGGGCTTGCCGTACAGGCCGAAGCTGGCCGGGAACGGCGGCTTGAAGCGCGGCTGGCCCTTCTTGCCTTCCAGCGACTCCAGCAGCGCGGTTTCTTCGCCGCAGATGTAGGCGCCGAAACCGTGGTGCGCATGCAGCTGGAAGCTGAAGTTGCTGCCCAGGATGTTGTCGCCCAGCAGGCCGGCGGCACGGGCTTCTTCCAGGGCGGCTTCGAAACGCTCGTACACCTCGAAGATTTCGCCGTGGATGTAGTTGTAGCCGGTGCGGATGCCCATGGCGTACGCCGCGATCGCCATGCCTTCGATGACGATGTGCGGGTTGAACATGAGGATGTCGCGGTCCTTGCAGGTGCCCGGTTCGCCTTCGTCCGAATTGCAGACGAGGTACTTCGGTCCCGGGAACTGGCGGGGCATGAAGCTCCACTTCAGGCCGGTGGGGAAACCGGCGCCGCCACGACCGCGCAGGCCCGAAGCCTTCACCTCGGCAATGACCTGGTCCGGCGTCAGACCTTCGCCGCCGTCCTGGCCCAGGATCTTGCGCAGGGCCTGATAACCGCCACGCGCCTGATAGTCCTGGATCGACCAGTTGTTGCCATTCAGGTCCGCATAGATCTGCGGGCCGATGTGACGGTCATGGAAGCAGGTCTCGGCACCCGTCGATTGCCACTTGGAGAGATCGATGTTCATGCGCGTTCCCTCAGTTCTTGGCAGCGTGCGCCTTCAGCGCATCCACCAGTTCGTCCAGGCGCTGATGGCTCATGAAGCTGCACATCTGGCGGTCGTTGACGAGCATCACCGGCGCGTCGGCGCAGGCGCCCAGGCATTCGCTCTTCTGCACGGTGA
>CBIHOT010000110.1:0-4636 GCA_966211495.1 uncultured Roseateles sp.
CGCACGCTGGACGCCAGGGCCTTGGTCTGCCGGTTGCTCGTGCCCGAGGCGATGATCACGCGCTCAAACAGGGGCGACAGCGCTTCGGTGTCGAACACCAGGATGTCCTGGGCCTTCACATCTTCCAGACCATCGACGATGGCACGTTGCAGTTTCTTGATGTCCATTCAGTGCTCACTGTAGAGACGGTGCAGGCCAATATAACCTGCAACCTTTTCGCCCACCACGGGCCTCACGTCCCCGCCTGAAGCCGCACGACGGCGCACTTCAGTGGATGACCATTCAAGGGCCGGCATCTGCAGCCGCACCAGCCGATGAGGCTGGTCCAGCAGCGCCGCCGGCGCCTTCACTTCGTCAGACCCGCGGGCGGCCACGGCCAGCCCCACACGTCCGATCAGGTCTTCCCACCCTCGCCAGGTGGGCAGACCCGCCAATTGATCCTGCCCCAGGATCAGCCAGAGCTGATCGCCGGGATGTTGCGCCTGCCAGTCCTTCACCGACTCCAGCGTGTAGCTGGGACCGGTGCGGCGCAGTTCGCTGTCGTCCAGCACGAACCGGGGTTCGTCCTCGATCATCAGCCGGACCATGGCCGCCCGATGCTCGGCGGCGGCCAGCGTCCGGCCCGCCTGCTGCTTCTGCCACGGCTGCCCGGCCACCACCCAGCGGACTTCGTCCAGCTGCAGCTGTGTCAGGGCCGCCTCGGCCAGGGCCCGATGCGCCTGGTGCACCGGGTCGAAGGACCCGCCGAACCAGCCGACCTGCCGGACCGGGGTGGCTCCCGATGCCGACGACGGCCCGGCGCCCCCCGTGGTTCCGTTCAGAACCACAGATGCGTCGCTTCCTCGTCCGCCCAGTCACGCGGCCGCAGGAAGTCGGTGTAGAGCCGCGCTTCCGGCGTGCCGGGCTCCGGCTGCCAGTCATATCGCCACTGGGCCACCGGCGGCATGGACATCAGGATGGATTCCGTCCGTCCGCCCGACTGCAGTCCGAAAAGCGTGCCACGGTCGAAGACCAGGTTGAACTCCACATACCGACCGCGACGGTAGGCCTGGAAATCCCGTTCCCGCTCCCCATAGGCGGCGCCATGCCGACGTTCGACGATGGGCTGGTAGGCCGGCACGAATGCGTCGCCCACCGACTGCATCATGCCGAAGGCTTCGTCAAAACCGCCCTCGGCGTAGTCGTCGAAGAAGACGCCGCCGATGCCTCGCGGCTCGTTGCGGTGCTTCAGGTAGAAGTATTCGTCGCACCAGGCCTTGAAGCGCGGGTACAGCTCCGCGCCATGGGGCTCCAGTGCCGACCGGCAGGTGCGATGGAAATGCTGGGCATCCCGCTCAAACCCGTAATACGGGGTGAGGTCCATGCCGCCGCCGAACCACACCACCGCCGGCGCTTCCGCCGGCAGCGCCGCAAACATCCGCACATTCATGTGGACGGTCGGCACATACGGATTGTGCGGGTGCAGCACCAGGGACACCCCCATCGCCTCAAACGGCGCCCCGGCCAGCTCCGGCCGATGGGCCGTGGCGGACGGAGGCAATACCCGGCCCTTCACATGCGAGAAATTCACCCCGCCGCGCTCGAAAAGCCCGCCATTCTCGATCAAACGCACGCGCCCGTCACCCTCGAGCCGCCCACCGGGCTCCCGCTGCCAGACATCTTCAATGAAAGACTGTCCGTCCAGCGCCTCCATGGAGGAGACGATGCGCTGCTGCAAGCCCAGCAGGTAGTCGCGCACCAACTGAGTGTTCATCGATTCACCTTTCTTCGGGACGCTTCGCGCCAATCCGCCAGGGGGCGATTGTCGGTCCTAAATGGGGTGATGCGTGGCGAGGTGCTCCGGGCGGGGTGGCAAGGTGTGGTGAGAAGCTTGATTCGGGGTGGGTCCGGGGGGTGGCCGCGATACGCCGCGGTACGCCGCGATACGCCGCGGTACGCTGCGATAGGCCGATCTCTCAGGTCCGCAGCCGAATCGGGCCGGCCTGGTCCGGATGTTTGCCCTGACGGCCCTTGAGCACTTCGGCAAACAGGGCGAAGTCGCGGTCGGGGTCGCCGCTGAGCTCGACGAATTCGGTGAACACCACCGTGCGGGTGGCGTAGTCGAAGGCGGTCACGGCCACCGGCACCTTGGCCTGGACGGCCACCCAATAGGCGCCCGACTTCCAGCTGTCGGTATAGGAGCGGGTGCCTTCTGGCGCCACGATCAGCCAGAACTGCTCGCCGCGCTCCCGGGACCGCTCCATCTGGGCCACGGTATCGCCCACGAGACCGCTGGCCGCGCGCCGGTTCACCGGGACACCGCCCACTGCCCGCATCCAGCGGCCAAACAGCGGCAGCTTGAAGAGGCTGTCCTTCGCCCAGAACTTCAGCTCGAAGCCCATGGTCCACTTGGACAGCAGGCCGATGGGAAAGTCCCAGTTGGAGGTGTGCGGATACACCATCACCACGCCCTGCAGCGCCGGCAGCGCACGGCCGACCACCTTCCAGCCGAAGAGCCCCAGCACCCAGCCCGCCAGACGGTTGCCGCGAGGCAGGGGAATCATCGGGCCGGTCCAGCGGCGCGGCAGGCCCGCGTCCAGGGACGGTACGTCCTGGGCCGGCTGGTCAGGTGAAGGCGTGCTGCCAACGGAGGGCCCGCCACCGACAACCGCTTGCGCCCGATGCGGGGAAACGGTGGCCGATGCCGAGCGATCGCCCTGGAAACGCTTGAGAGTCAAGATACAGCTCAAAGATTCGGAGACCAATATGTTCAAAGACCCGCGCTGCCGAAGCAACGGGCTTTGAACAAATCCAGCGCCGAAACCCTGAAAACTACCGCGGAACGCAACGCGAGAGCGCAGAGCGCATGGCGCCCAGCGCGTGCGCGCTCAGCGCTTCACGGCGCGGTGGCCGATGTCCTGCCGGTACTGTTTGCCTTCGAACTGGATGGAGGTCAGCGCCTGATAAGCCCGCTGCTGGGCATGGCGCACCGCCTCGCCCAGGGCCGTCACGCACAGCACCCGCCCACCGCTGGTCACCAGGCTGCCATCCGGCTGCTGGGTCGTGCCGGCGTGAAAGACCATCGCGTCCTCCGCATCCTCGGGGAGGCCGGAGATCACATCGCCCTTGCGCGGCGACAGCGGATACCCGCCCGCCGCCATCACCACGCCCAGCGCGGCGCGACGGTCCCATTGCAGCTCGGCCTGGTCCAGCGTGCCATCCGTTGCGTGCATCAGCACTTCGAACAGGTCGCTCTTGAGGCGCATCATGATCGGCTGCGTCTCGGGATCGCCCATGCGGGTGTTGAATTCCACGGTGCGCGGCTGGCCGTTCGCATCGATCATCAGGCCGGCATACAGGAAGCCGGTGAACGGCATGCCGTCCCGCGCCATGCCCTGGATGGTGGGGGTGATGATCTCGTGCATCACCTTGGCATGCACATTGGGCGTGACCACCGGCGCCGGGGAATAGGCCCCCATGCCTCCGGTGTTCGGGCCCTGATCGCCATCCTGCAGCCGCTTGTGGTCCTGGCTGGTGGCCAGCGGCAGCACGTTCTTGCCGTCGCACAGCACGATGAAGCTGGCTTCTTCGCCTTCCAGGAACTGCTCGATGACGACGCGGGCGCCGCCTTCGTTGTGCACCACGCCCAGCTTGTTGTCGGCCAGGATCCAGTCGATGGCCTGATGGGCCTCTTCCAGGCTCATGGCCACGACCACACCCTTGCCGGCCGCCAGACCGTCCGCCTTGATCACGATGGGCGCGCCTTGCGCGTCCACGTAGGCATGCGCCTGGGCCGGATCGGAGAAGGTCTCGTAAGCGGCCGTGGGAATGCCATGGCGCTTCATGAAGTCCTTGGCGAAAGCCTTGGACGACTCGAGCTGCGCCGCCGCCCGGGTCGGGCCGAAGATGCGCAGGCCGCGGGCCCGGAATTCATCCACCACGCCCGCAGCCAGGAAGGCTTCGGGGCCGACCACCGTCAGAGCGATCTTCTGTTCCTGCGCGAAGTCCGCCAGGGCCTTGATATCGGTGATCGGGACATTCTTGAGTCGCGAATCCCGCGCCGTGCCGCCATTGCCCGGCGCCACGAACACCTGACTGACGCGCTCCCCCTGCGCCAGCCGCCACGCAAGCGCATGTTCGCGCCCGCCATTGCCCAGAACCAGGACCTTCATCGATATTCCTTTGCGCCAGGGCGCTTATTGATCCAGGTTGGCGTTGTGAAAGACCTCCTGGACGTCGTCCAGGTCTTCGATCACGTCCAGCAGCTTCTGCATCCGGGCGGCGTCGTCGCCGGCCAGGTCGATGGTGTTTTCGGCGCGCATGGTGACCTCGGCCACTTCCGGCTTGAGGCCGGCGGCTTCCAGCGCGGCACGGACGGTTTCGAAGTCGCCCGGGGCGGTCAGCACCTCGATGGAGCCGTCATCGCCGGACACCACGTCTTCCGCGCCGGCTTCCAGGCCCACTTCCATGACCTTGTCCTCGGACGTGCCGGGGGCGAAGATCATCTGGCCGACATGCTTGAACTGGAAGGCCACCGACCCTTCGGTGCCCAGGTTGCCGCCGTACTTGGAGAAGGCGTGGCGCACTTCGGCCACGGTGCGGACGCGGTTGTCGGTCATGCAGTCCACGATGATGGCCGCACCGCCGATGCCGTAGC
>CBIHOT010000111.1:0-4208 GCA_966211495.1 uncultured Roseateles sp.
CCGTCGAGAAGATGCAGGTGTTCTGGCCCTGGTCTTCCTTCAGGATGTCCGCCTGCACCGTGCCGCGCACCTGGGACAGCACCGTGGCGCGCAGGCTGGCGGCTTCCTCGGCGGAAGGCTCACGGCCCTGCTCGGCGCGGAAGCGCTCCATGCGCTGGTCGATGGCGGTGTTCATGAACATCGCCAGGATGGTGGGCGCCGGTCCGTTGATCGTCATCGACACGGAGGTGGCCGGATCGCAGAGGTCGAAGCCGTCGTAGAGCACCTTCATGTCGTCCAGCGTGGCGATGCTCACGCCGGAGTTGCCGACCTTGCCGTAGATGTCGGGCCGCGGGGCCGGATCCGCCCCATAAAGGGTGACCGAATCGAAGGCGGTGGACAGCCGCTTGGCCGGCATGCCTTCGGACACCAGCTTGAAACGCCGGTTGGTGCGGAAGGCGTCGCCTTCGCCGGCGAACATGCGGGTGGGATCCTCGCCTTCGCGCTTGAAGGGGAAGACGCCGGCGGTGAACGGGAAATAGCCGGGCAGGTTCTCCAGCATCAGCCACTTCAGCAGTTCGCCGTGGTCTTCATACTGCGGCAGCACCACCTTGCGCACCCGGGTGCCGGAGAGACTGGTGGACACCAGCGCGGTCCGCTGCTCGCGGTCGCGGATCTTCACCACGAATTCGTCGCCGGCATAGGCCTGCTGCACCTGCGGCCAGCGGGCCAGCAGCTCGCGGGCATCGGCATCCAGACGGGCCTGCCGCGCCTGAGACAGCGATTGAAGCGCCGCGACGTCGGAGGATGCATCGGCCTGCGTCAGCATCGCCGCGCTGGCTTCCAGCTGCTGCACCTCGCGCGCCAGCCGGGCCTGCGCACGCGCACGGCGCTTGTAGCTTCGCACCGAGTCGGCGATCTCCGCCAGGTAGCGCGCCCGTGCGGGCGGAACGATCGGGGTCTGGTGCGTGCTGAAGCGGGTGGCCGCGATCGGCAGACGACCGCCGGTCAGGCCCAGGCCCAGGTCAGCCAGACGCGGCTTCAGCGCCTGATACAGCGCCGTCACGCCATCATCATTGAAGCGGCTGGCCATGGTGCCGAACACCGGCATCTCGTCGGGCTTGCGGGTCCAGGCCTCGCGGTTGCGCTGCACCTGCTTGGCGACGTCGCGCCAGGCATCGGCCGCGCCCTTGCGGTCGAACTTGTTGATGGCGACGAACTCGGCAAAGTCCAGCATGTCGATCTTCTCGAGCTGGCTGGCCGCACCGAATTCCGGCGTCATCACATACATCGGCACATCCACATGCGGCACGATGGCGGCGTCCCCCTGGCCGATGCCGGAGGTCTCGACGATCACCAGGTCGAAGCCGGCCACCTTGGCCGCGGCGATCACGTCCGGCAGTGCCTTGGAA
The DNA here is from genome assembly GCA_966211495.1 of uncultured Roseateles sp. Lineage (GTDB taxonomy): Bacteria > Pseudomonadota > Gammaproteobacteria > Burkholderiales > Burkholderiaceae_C > Roseateles. The sequence goes on from CBIHOT010000111.1 coordinate 1,392, forward strand.
ATCTCCGAGCCGAAGTCCCGCGTGGCCAGCGAGCGCATGTAGACCCGCGGACCAGCCGCCCACGGGCTGATCGCATTCATCCGGATGCGGTCGCCCAGCAGGGCACCGCCGCTCTTGCGGCGCGAGGGGTCGATCGAGATGACGGCCACCCGCAGACGGTCGTCCTCATCCAGGCGCAGCCGGCGGATCAGTTCATCGGTCAGGCTGGACTTGCCAGCGCCGCCCGTGCCGGTGATGCCCAGCACGGGCACGCGCAGGCCGGCGGCGGCGTCGCGAAGCGACTGGGTGAAGGACTGGAAGGCCGGGTCGGCCTGTTCGTTCTCCAGCGCGGTGATGACCCGGGCGAGCGAGCGCCAGGCGGGCTCGTCGTGGCCCTTCAGCGTGTCGAGGCTGTAAGGCGGCTGCGCCGACAGGGCCTTGTCGCAGCGCATCAGCATCTCGCCGATCATGCCCTGCAGACCCATGCGCTGCCCGTCTTCGGGACTGTAGATGCGCACGCCGTGCGCGTTGAGGTCGCGGATCTCGGCCGGCACGATCACGCCGCCGCCGCCACCGAACACCTGGATGCCTTCGCCGCCGCGCTGCTTCAGCAGCTCGACCATGTATTTGAAGTATTCGACGTGGCCGCCCTGATAGCTGCTCACCGCAATGCCCTGCGCGTCTTCCTGCAGCGCGGCGGTGACCACTTCATCGACCGAGCGGTTGTGGCCGAGGTGGATCACCTCTGCGCCCATGCCCTGCAGAATGCGCCGCATGATGTTGATGGCGGCGTCGTGCCCGTCGAACAGACTGGCGGCGGTCACGAAGCGGACCTTGTGGGTGGGGCGGTACTCGGCCAGGGCCTTGTACTCGGCGGACAGCTCGGTCATATAGTCTCCTGCTGGGTCGCCCGCGCCCGTCTGTGTGCGGACCGTGTCGCTCGTGGCAACGCTGGGCATCCCGATGCGGTCGATTCTAGGCGCCGATTGACGTTAACGTAAACGGGATCCAAGGGTATACCCTTGAATCGACGCCGGCTCGGTCCGGCGCGCAGCGAGCGAGGCATGGAACTTGCGCCGCGCCGCTGTGTGAAAGCCCCCCGTCCGTCCTCTTCCAGCGCCCCGGACCCCTCCGGGCCCGTCCCCGTGTCCCCGCCGGCCACCCAGGGGCTGCGGGTGCTGCTGATCGACGATGGCGCCCACCGGGTGCATCTGCTCAGCGAAGAACTGGCACGCCAGGGCTGCGAGGTGGTGGGCGTGATCGAGCAGGCCACGCTGATTCACGACTGCGTGCTGCGGCTGCAGCCGGATGTGGTGATCGTGGATGCGGAATCCCCCACACGCGACACGCTGGAGAACCTGGCCACCCTGTCGGCCCGGATGCCGAGGCCGGTGGTGGTGTTCGCCGAGGATGCCGACCAGACGCCGATGCGCCGCGCCATCAAGGCCGGGGTGAGTGCCTATGTGGTGGCGGGCCTGCAGACCCAGCGGCTCGCGCCGGTGCTGCAGGTGGCCATTGCCCGTTTCGAGCAGGACCTGGCCCTTCGGGAGGAGCTGACCAAGGCACAGGAACAGTTGGCCTCCCGCAAGCGCATCGAGCGCGCCAAAGGCATCCTGATGAGCGAGATGGGCCTGGATGAGGACAAGGCCTATCAGCGCCTTCGCAAGCTCGCCATGGACCGGGGCGAGACGTTGGTGCAGGTGTCGCAGCGGGTGATTGATGCGCATGATCTGCTGCGACCCGGTTGAGCGGGGTGGGGCTGCCAGCACCGCTGCTGCGCGCAGGGGCCCCGCACCACACCCACGCACCACACCTGCGCACCAAGCGCACGCACTACGCCCGCAGGTGGTGCCACGCCGCCGTGCATGACTCGCCGGGATGCGGCGCGGTCGCGTGCCGATGGCCTGCTGTCAGGCGCTGCGCCGACGACGGCCCAACGGCCTGCTGTCCCCGGTCCTGCATAGGACGCCCCATGCGGTCGCAAGCCACTCGCACCGACGCGACACCGCGCTGGCACGCTTCCTGCGAATGAACCTCCGAGGGCCACAAAGGCGTGACCCTCGAAGCCATCGGCGAAATTGGACAAAGGCGTCCGATCCGGTGTCTGTCGCGGCGTGCGGCAGGCCAGAGATCGAGACGCCTTTTTTGTTTGGTCTGTAGCTTCCGCGTGCCCATGACCACGCGGATCCGGAGGTCCCCGCATGCAGCAAGGTTCGAAGGGTTCCCAGGGTTCCACCCCGACGAAGGAGGGTCTGATGAGTGCTGAACGCCGCCAACTGCTGGCCACGGGCGCCGCCCTGACGGGGCTGTCGGCGCTGCCGTCCGCGTGGGCCGCCGGTTCGGACAAGCCGGAGAAGGAAGAGGTCCGCATCGGCTTCATTCCGCTGACCGACTGCGCCTCGGTGGTGATGGCGGCGGCCCTGGGCTTCGACAAGAAGTACGGCATCAAGATCGTGCCGACCAAGGAAGCCTCCTGGGCCGGGGTGCGGGACAAGCTGGTCAATGGCGAACTGGACATGGCCCATGTGCTGTACGGCCTCATCTATGGCGTGCATCTGGGCGTGGCGGGTCCCAAGAAGGACATGGCCGTGCTGATGACCCTGAACAACAACGGCCAGGCCATCACGCTCTCCCGCAAGCTGGCGGATGCCGGCGCCAGCGACATCACCTCCCTGGCCAAGGTGATGCAGAAGGACAAGCGCGACTACACCTTCGCCCAGACCTTCCCCACCGGCACCCATGCGATGTGGCTGTATTACTGGCTGGCCAGTGCGGGCATTCATCCGATGAAGGATGCCAAGGTCATCACCGTGCCGCCGCCGCAGATGGTGGCCAACA
>CBIHOT010000112.1:0-4131 GCA_966211495.1 uncultured Roseateles sp.
AGGATGCCGTAGAGCAGCGCCTCGGCCGTCGGGGGACAGCCCGGGACATACACGTCCACCGGCACGATGCGGTCACAGCCGCGCACCACCGAATAGCTGTAGTGGTAGTAGCCACCGCCATTGGCGCAGGAGCCCATGGAGAGCACCCAGCGCGGCTCGGCCATCTGGTCATACACCTTGCGCAGGGCCGGAGCCATCTTGTTGCACAGGGTGCCGGCCACGATCATCAGGTCGGACTGACGGGGGCTGGGGCGGAAGAGCATGCCAAAGCGGTCGATGTCATAACGGGCCGCGCCCGCATGCATCATTTCCACCGCGCAGCAGGCCAGACCGAAGGTCATCGGCCACAGGGAGCCGGTCTTGGACCAGTTCACCAGCACGTCGATGGAAGTGGTCAGGAAGCCTTCCTTCATTACGCCTTCGTTACCCATATCGAAATCCCAATCTTTCGAAAGCATGGGGTCGGGCGCCCTGCCCTTCCCCACCGCACTACAGGCCCGCCGGTGTTGCCGGAAGGCCTGCGCACTGTTGGTGGCTCAGCAGCCGGTCATTCCCAATCGAGGGCGCCCTTTTTCCATTCGTAGGCGAAACCCACGACCAGAATGCCCAGGAACACCATCATCGCCCAGAAGCCGGCAGGCCCCACTTCGCGCAGGGACACGGCCCAGGGGAAGAGGAAGGCGATTTCCAGGTCGAACAGGATGAAGAGAATGGCCACGAGGTAGTAACGCACGTCGAATTTCATTCGCGCGTTTTCAAAGGCCTCGAAGCCGCATTCATAAGGGGAGTTTTTGGCCTCGTCAGGACGACGGGGGCCGAGCAGGAAGCCGAGAACCTGGGGTGCGATACCCACCACGGCGCCGACCAGAATGAAAAGGATGACGGGCAGGTATTGTTCCAGGCTCACGACGTTGCTCTTCGCTTGATGCCGGAAGGACAGTCAACGCAGGTCATGCACTGCAGGCCTGTGAGAAACACAGGCAAGGCAGGTACCCGACAGACAGCCCCATTCCGAACAGGTTTCCAACGGGCCACCGAGCTACATCCGGTGCGAAGAAACCTCCGCCGCCGGAACTCGGCAAACTTTCGGCAAAAACAACGGGCGCGCCGTGAGCGATAACGATGTATCGCCTACGGACCGCGCCCGCCTCATCTTCTCAATCTTCCAAACTACGCAAGTAATTCAGAAGCTTCAAAGACATCCACCTGCTTTCAGTTTCTAGAAACCCGGCTTTGGGGCTAGGTCTGGATACCTTGGCAGGCCGATTGATTCTGGTGCCGACGGCGAGACTCGAACTCGCACAGCTTTCGCCACTACCCCCTCAAGATAGCGTGTCTACCAATTTCACCACGTCGGCTTATGTCACCTCTCAGTGACTTTGTCTTGACGGCTCGCGTTTCAGACAGCCTCGCATTCTATACCGCTTTCTGAACCTCAATAGTGATCTGAAGCGATTTTGTCGAGAAGCTTACGCCAGCCGCCCACTTCGATCAGTTCGATGCGGCCGAGGCAGGCGCCACCGGAGTGAGCGCAGCGCCGGGGACCACGTCCGCGGACGATGCAGCGGGGGCCGCGGCAGACGCCGGCAGTGCGGGGGCTCCGCCCTGCTCCAGCGCGCGCTCGGCGGCGGTGGAACCGCCCAGACCCGACTCACGATGGCTGCTCATGTAGGCCAGGGCCAGTGTGCAGACAAAGAAGATGGTAGCTGCGATTGCGGTGCTGCGCGAGAGGAAGTTGGCACTTCCCGTGGCACCAAAGAGACTGCCCGAGGCACCACTGCCAAAGGAAGCGCCCATGTCGGCGCCCTTGCCGTGCTGCACCAGCACCAGACCGATCATCGCCAGGGCAGCAATCAGCTGCAGCACCAGCACCAGATTCATCAACACTTGCATTTGCTTCTTTCTCCAGAACCCTTTTGGACCTTCAGCCGGTGGATTCAGCCGGCAGCACGGCAAATCGCCGCGAAATCAGCAGCCTTCAATGCGGCGCCTCCGATGAGGCCGCCGTCGATATCAGGCTGGGCAAACAGTTGGGACGCATTGTCCGGCTTGACGCTGCCTCCGTAGAGGATCTGCATCTGGTCGGCCTTTTGCGTGGCCGCCTTGAGCTGCTGACGCAGCAGTGCATGCACATGCTGCGCCTGCTCCGGCGACGCCGTCAGGCCAGTGCCAATCGCCCAGACCGGCTCATACGCCACCACGATCTCCCCGATGCAATGCGTCAGGGTGTGGATGACGGCAGCCAGTTGTCGCTTGACCACTTCTTCGGTGCGACCCGCTTCGCGCTCGGCCAGCGTCTCGCCCACACAGACGATGGGCGTGATGCCGTGCGCCAGCGCCGCCTTGGCTTTGTCGGCCACCAGTTGATCGCTCTCCTGGTGATAGGCGCGACGCTCGGAATGACCCACGATGACATAGCGGCAACCGATGTCCGCCAGCATGGCGGAGGACACCTCGCCGGTGTAGGCGCCCTGCTCGTGCGACGAGCAGTCCTGCGCACCATACGCCACCAGCTGACCCGTCAAGGCCAGCGCGGTTTCCGTGATGTAGGGGAACGGCACGCAGACGGCCACCTGGGCGTTCCAGGGACCGGCTTCCTTGAGGCCCGCCAGCAGCACGGCATTGGAGGCACGGGTGCCATGCATCTTCCAGTTGCCAACCACCAGTTTCTTGCGCATCAATGCTTCTCCGTCTTGGTGTGCCAGCTCAGCACAATCTTGCCGACGTGCTCGCCGGACTCCATCAGTGCATGGGCCTTGGCCGCCTCAGCGGCCGGCAATTGGCGGTACAGCACCGGCTGGATCTTGCGCTGCGCAAGAAGCGGCCACACCCGCTCACGCAGCGCCTCGGCGATGCCGGCCTTGAAGGCCAGCGAGCGCGGACGCAGCGTGGAACCGGTGATGGTGAGACGCCGGCGCAGCACCTGGCCGGCATCAAAACCTGCCTGCACCCCGCCCTGCACCGCGATGATCACGGCACGGCCGTCATCGGCCAGGCATTCGACATTGCGGGCGACATAGGATCCCGCGACCATGTCCAGGATCACATCCACGCCGCGGCCTTCGGTGAAGGTCTTGACCTCCGCCACAAAGTCCTGCTCGCGGTAGTTGATCGCATGGTCCGCGCCGAGCGCGACGCAGGCCTTGGCCTTGTCGTCACTGCCCACCGTCACCAGCACCCGCGAGCCCAGCGCCTTGGCCAATTGAATGGCCGTGACACCGATGCCGCTGCTGCCGCCATGCACCAGCAGGGTTTCGCCTGGCTGAAGACGTGCACGCTCGAAGACATTGCTCCACACGGTGAAGAATGTCTCCGGCAGGCTGGCCGCCTCTTCCATGCTCCATCCGGCTGGCACCGGCAGGCATTGCGCCAGCGGTGCCACGCACAGTTCGGCGTAACCACCACCCGCCACCAGCGCGCAGACCGCGTCGCCGACCTGAAGACCGGCGGCCTTCAGGGCGTCGGCATCGCCGGCTTCGATGACACCGGCCACCTCCAGTCCGGGGAGATCACTCGCCCCCGGTGGCGGTGGATAGGCACCTTTGCGTTGCAGGACATCCGGCCGGTTGATGCCGTAGGCCGCCACACGGATCAGCGCCTCCCCGACCCCGGCGACGGGATCAGGACGCTCGACCAGTTGCAGAACCTCCGGCCCACCGGGCTGGCTGATGGCGATGGCTTTCATGACGACTTACTCGCCAGCGCCTTCCGAATGGCCTTGCACAGGCGCATCGCGGTCCAGCAGGGCCTTCATCGACAGCTTGATGCGACCCTTCTCGTCCGTCTCCAGCACCTTGACCTTGACGATCTGGCCTTCGCTCAGGAAGTCGGTCACCTTCTCCACGCGCTGATGGGCGATCTGGCTGATGTGCAGCAGACCGTCCTTGCCCGGGAGGATGTTGACCAGCGCGCCGAAGTCCAGGATCTTGGTGACCGGGCCTTCGTAGACCTTGCCCACTTCCGCTTCCGCGGTGATTTCCTCGATGCGCTTCTTGGCCTGTTCAGCCTTGGCGCCGTCGGTGGAGGCGATGGTGATGGTGCCGTCTTCGGCGATGTCGATCTGCGTACCGGTTTCTTCGGTCAGCGCGCGGATGGTGGCGCCGCCCTTGCCGATCACGTCACGGATCTTCT
>CBIHOT010000113.1:0-3864 GCA_966211495.1 uncultured Roseateles sp.
GCGACATCGTTCGAAGGCGCGCAGTTCGACTGGGGCCAGCCGCCCGGCAACAACGGCCAGGTGCCTGCAGGGGCCCTGCGTATCGCCTTCGCCGGGATCCCCCAGGTGCTTCGCGCCTGGAAGACCTGGGAGAACGGCCGGTTCACGTACCGGCTGAACCCGGCCCTTGCGTACGAGGTGCCAGAGAACACCCGGGTGCGCGCAGTCGGCGGCGACTACACCCTGACCGTGACCGATGGCACGGACACCGAGACCTATTCCGCCGTCACGATGTTCGACTTCCTGGCGCAGGTGCAGGCCCGGTCCGCGCTGCTGCAAGTGCTGGGCGTGGTGGCCGAAGACCGGGCGCCCGGTGGCCAGGCCGTCACGGACATCCCGCTGCGCACCGACGCCCACGCACTGCCCGTGATCGCATCCGTGCGCCGCGCTCAGACCATGCAGGTCGGCGCTGTATCGCCCACGGCACCCACCGAGAACATCGTCGTAGTGAACGAAGGCCGTGCCACAGGCGGCGCCCAGTACTGGAGCGTGCGCGGAGGCGTCAGCGGGCAGCTTCCCCCGGCCTACACCGGCGTGCCCTACACGGCCGGGCCGGTGGCTTTCACGATCCCCACGCCCGCCAGCTCGGTCAGCGCCCAAGCCTCAATCAAGTCTCGCTTCGAGCCCACGACTCGCCGTGATGACGAGGGCCTGCCAGCCATCTGCTTCAAACCGGAGGTGCTCGGCATCGCCGCAACCGACAAGGAGGTGACCTTTGTCTACAAGAAACGACCACCCGCCGACTGCAGCTGCGCGCAACTGCCCGCGCTCCCAGTCAGCCTGCAATGCCTGGGCCTGTTGCCCGAAGACGAGGGAGCCATGGACCCCGCTGTAAAGACCCGACTGCTCGACCTCATGGAGTGGCGAGCCGATTTCCTAACCGAGAACATCGGCCTGGAGCCTCGAACCTCGGACGGTAATCCGGACATGGATTACGCGGCCCGAGTGAAGATGGACGCCAACGACGTGTCCATGCTGAATGGCGTCGTGCAGGCGCTGCAGGACTGTCTCACAGAGGTCAGCGATAGCTCGGACGCCCTCACCGAATGGGACGCCGTGGTGGTTGCGCTAAAGGCAGAATTTTTGCCCTATCAGGATCTGAGCGGGTTCCCCGTATCCGATCCGGAGAACGTTGCAGCCCTGCTCCGCAAGTACAGCGCTGCGCTGGACGTGTGCCGGGTGAAGGCGGGCATCCTCCCAAAATCTGACGCCAGCGGTGAGCAGGGGAGTCCCTGCTGGCGTGACCCCGGTGATGCTTTCCTATGGGAGCACACCGAGGGCATTTATCTCCCCATGTTCACGAACCAGCCCTATGTCGGCGTGATTCGCGACGCCGACGGCAAGGTCGTGAGCACCCAGGAATTCGGAATCGGGCTGGTCACGCAGTGCGAGCACCGCCTCAAGGTGGGCGACCGGATCACGATCCGGATTTCCAACACGCACAACCAGGCGGCATGGTCGGAGGGTGACAAGTTCACCATCCCCGTGATCGCGGCCGGCTCTGCGCCCCTTACTGGCGGCACGGACGGAAGCCCGGTTCAGACCTGGACCGTGCGCAGCTCCAGTCTTGGCGCGCTGCCGGATTGGCTTTATGACCCGGGCGCCCCGGCGCTGTACACGTCCGGCCCTGCCGATGTGGAGCTGCTGCCCGGCGGCATCCCATTCGAGGTGGGCGACACGCTCGCGTTTGACATCGAGGGCGGCGAACTGCGTTGGCGGCGCGATGGCGGCGCCTGGACGACCGCCGACCTGTACGGCCCCGCGCTGGATCTGGGCGACGGCCTGTTGCTGGAGGCTACCGCCGGGCCTGCGCCGTCATTCCTGGCGGCCGATTCCTGGCAGTTCCGGGCCGTGGCCACCTACGGCACCGACCGCATGCGCCAGCCCCGCGTGGGCCGCGCCTTTGCGTGGGACGGTCCTGCCGTGACGTTGGACATCGACCTGCTCGCCCCTGTGCCTGTGGAAGTGGTCATGCTCGCCCTGCACGAGATTCCCCAGGGGGCATCCGTCACAGTGTCGGGCGGCCTGGCTGGATATGCGGAGTGGAGCAAGCCGCTGGCGCTGCACTCGGTACTCGCTTTCGCACGAGTGGACGAGGAAGACTCTGCCGCGGTGCGCTACCTGCGCGTGACGATCACTGGCGCAGGCGCTGGGGGCTCCATCGGCTGGCTCTGGGCTGGAATGGGTTGGCAGCCCAGCGTTACGCCTCGCATCACCCGCGCCCGGACCTGGGCCCTGTCTCGCGGCACTGGGGTCAATGAGGGCGGGCTCTACCGCGGCGCGGGTGTCGGCGGCAACTGGTCATGGGACCAGCGCGGCGAGCAAGCGGCGCTGCTGGCCAACTGCTACGACTCATTGTTCTCGCTGCTCGACCACGCCGCGCGCGAAGGGGCCGAAGCACTGGCCATGGTGCCGGACCTGGACAGCCCTGATCACGCATCGCTGTGCACGGTGGACAGCGAGCAGATCGAGGCGACGGACAACATGGATTGGCAGTCCACTGCGGAGCGCATCGTTTCGCTGTCCCTGCCATTGCGGCCCGTGCTGGTGTGACCCATGTTCGAGCTCACCGTCTTCACCATCCCGCCCCTCGTGTTTGAGGGCGCCGCGATCACGGCCGTGGGAGCCGCTGGGGCGTCGATCAATGGCGAGATGCCGAACATGCCCGTCACGCTGGACAACGCCCGGGGCGAGCACACCCAGGTGCTGGCCGCAGCCGATGTGCTGCGCCACCGTGCGGAATTGCGTCAGCGCGGTGTCCTGATCTTCGCGGGCGCCGTGCAGGCGATCACCCTGGGCGCGTCCGTCGTCCTGGATCTAGAGGCGTGAGCATGGCTGCACCACTGCTCTACACCGACAACCTGCCGCTGCGCCGCGTGGAGGATCTACCCCAGTACAGCGCCCAGGCCGCGGGCCGCGCACTGCCCTGGGTTTTCGGCCGTGCCACCGTCAGCCCGGTCCCCCTCGACTTGGTGGGCGCTGAGTGGCTGGTCGCGGATCACCCCGTTTCTGGGATTGATCGGGTCACCGTGGGCGGACTGCCGACCGATGGGTGGCAGCTCGTGCAGCAACTCGACGCAACCGGCTCGCCGATCTCCGTGCTGCGCCTGGCGCAACCCACCACGACGCAGGCAGTCGCCGTGACAGTGGCCGGCCGGCGCCATCCGCAAACCGGCGAACTGCTGACCACGCCTGCAGCCATCGTGCGCGAGCTTCTGCGCCTGAGTGGGCATGCGGAACCCCGTGACGCCTGGGCGGGCCTCGATGAGCATTTCGGCCAGACGGCGCTGGGCATTGTGTTCGGCGACGAGATCACCCTGCGCGCGGCCATTGCGGCCGTGGTCGAGCCTCTGGGCGCAATGTGGCGACCTGGTTGGGCCACGCGGCGCGCTCCTGGCCAGCCGTCGGCAACCCTTGACGCCTCCGTGGTGGGTAGCGTCACCGCCCGCGCCGAGAACACCACGCTGCGCACGACAGCGCGAGTCACCTATGGGTACGACTGGTCAGTGAACGGCGCTCGCAGCTCGATGAACCTTGCAGCACCGCAGGCCGTGGCCGTGTGGGGCGAGTTGCCCCTGCAGATCGACCTGCCAGCCGTGCGCACTGCCCGCGACGCGCTGGCCATCGGCTCCAAGCGGCTGGCCGCAGCTGCTCGCCCACTATGGCTGCTGGAATTGCAGGACGTGTCCGAGCGTGTCGGCGATCTGCGCGAGGGCATGACGGTGCTCGTGAATCACCCCCACGCCCCCGTGGGCCTGGCGGTGCTCACCTCCGTTTCGCGCGACCGCGAGCGCACGCAATACACCTTGAGGGCGGAGATGTACG
>CBIHOT010000114.1:0-3739 GCA_966211495.1 uncultured Roseateles sp.
GGGCGACCTGCATGATTTCCTTGGTGATGCCCTGGATCTTGATGTCCATCTGCAGGGCGGTGATGCCCGCGGTGGTACCGGCCACCTTGAAGTCCATGTCACCCAGGTGATCTTCGTCACCCAGGATGTCGGTCAGCACGGCGAAGCGGTTGGCGTCCTTGATCAGGCCCATGGCGATACCGGCCACATGCGCCTTCAGGGGCACGCCGGCGTCCAGCAGCGACAGGCAGCCGCCGCAGACCGAAGCCATCGACGAGGAACCGTTGGACTCGGTGATTTCCGACACCACGCGGATGGAGTACGGGAAGTCTTCCTTGGTCGGCAGCACGGCCACCAGGGCACGCTTGGCCAGACGGCCGTGGCCGATTTCGCGACGCTTGGGGCTGCCCACGCGACCGGTTTCGCCGGTGGCGAACGGAGGCATGTTGTAGTGCAGCATGAAGCGCTCGGAGTACTCACCGGCCAGGGCGTCGATCACCTGGGCATCGCGGTCGGTACCGAGGGTGGCAGCGACCAGGGCCTGGGTTTCACCACGGGTGAACAGGGCCGAGCCGTGAGCGCGCGGCAGCACGCTGTTGCGGATCTCGATGGGACGCACGGTGCGGGTGTCGCGACCGTCGATGCGCGGCTCGCCAGCCAGGATCTGGCTGCGGACGATGCGGGCTTCGATTTCGAACAGCAGGCCGTCGACTTCGACGCCGTCAAATTCGACGTTCTCGGCGGTCAGGGCTTCCTTGACCTTGGCATAGGCCTCGCGGCAAGCCTGGGTGCGGGCCTGCTTCGAACGGATCTGGTAGGCAGCGCGCAGCGGCTCTTCCGCCAGGGCGGCGACCTTGGCGATGAACGGCTCGTTCTTGGCCGGGGCGACCCAGTTCCACGACGGCTTGCCGGCTTCACGCACCAGTTCGTTGATGGCGTTGATGGCAATCTTGCCTTGCTCATGGCCATAGACCACGGCGCCCAGCATGACGTCTTCGGTCAGCTGGTCAGCTTCGGATTCCACCATCAGCACGGCGGCTTCGGTCCCTGCGACCACCAGGTCCAGCTTGGACTCGGTCAGCTGGGTCTTGCCGGGGTTCAGCACGTATTCGCCGTTGACATAACCGACGCGGGCAGCGCCGATCGGGCCATTGAACGGAATGCCGGACACGGCCAGGGCCGCGCTGGTGGCGATCATGGCGGCGATGTCGGCCTGGACTTCCGGATTCAGCGACAGGGTGTGGATCACCACCTGCACTTCATTGAAGAAGCCTTCCGGGAACAGCGGGCGGATCGGACGGTCGATCAGGCGGGAGGTCAGGGTCTCCAGCTCGCTGGGACGGCCTTCACGCTTGAAGAAGCTGCCGGGGATCTTGCCGGCGGCGTAGGTCTTTTCCAGGTAGTCGACCGTCAGGGGGAAGAAGTCCTGACCGGCCTTGGCTTCGGTGCGGGCGACCACGGTGGCCAGCACGACGGTGTCTTCGATGTTCACCAGCACGGCACCGGTGGCTTGACGGGCGATTTCACCCGTTTCCATCGTGACCTGGTGGGCACCCCATTGGAAGCTCTTGACGACTTTGTTGAACATGCTCATTGCATCTCCTCAGATAAACAGCCGCACACGGCGCGGCCCAACCGGGAGTGAAACTGGGTTTGGCGGGATGCCATTCCAGCGTGACTGCGGCCCAAGCCGCGAATCACCCTGGAATGACACAGCAGCGCCACGTCAGTCCCGACTCCATAAGACTTCTCGGCAGACAACACTTTGCACGAGACGTCAGAAAGAACAAAGAGCCTGTTGGCATCGATCCAGACAGGCTCTTCATTCACAGGCGATGATTACTTACGCAGACCCAGCTTCTGGATCAGAGCGGTGTAGCGGTCAGCGTCCTTCTTCTTCAGATAGGCCAGCAGGCTCTTGCGCTGGTTGACCATCTTCAGCAGACCGCGACGGCCGTGGTGATCCTTGGCGTGCAGCTTGAAGTGGGGGGTCAGCTCGTTGATACGGGCGGTCAGCAGAGCCACTTGGACTTCGGGAGAACCCGTGTCGTTGGCGCTACGTGCGTTGGCCTTGACGATGTCGGCCTTGCTCAGATCGGCGATTGCCATGATGCGTTCCTTGTTCCGGATTGAATTCGGAAGGTCCGCCGGCGGGATGCCACACCGTGAAAAAGCCACGCACCTGTTGCCAAGGCGCTGACGCCAAGACCTACAAGCGGGGCCCTGCCACACTGGCGCCAAGCACCGCAACCTGAAAAGACTGCAGCCCTGTAGCGCGCGGTTTCCGAGAGGGACTTGCGGACACAGGTGAAACCGACCCGTGCCGTGCTCGCTGCTCTGATGCACCGCAGGGTGACCCACGGAGCAACAAAACAGGCGGAGTATAGCCTAGTCAGGCGGCGAGATCCTCCTGGGGCCCGAAGAACTCATAACGCACCTGGCCGGACGGGATCTCCAGCGCCCTGGCGCTGGCCAGCACCTGCTGCATGAAGGGTTTGGGGCCGAGGAAGTACAAATCGACATTCCGGTCCTGCGGCAGCAGCTCGGCCAGCAGCTCGGTGCTGAGGCGACCCACGCGGTGCGGGGCGCATTCAGGACGCGGCTGATCGTACAGATAGGTGGGCTGCACATTCGGATGGGCCTGGGCCAGGGCATCCACCCGGCCGCGGAAGGCGTGCACGCCGCTGTGCTGCGCCGCATGCACAAAGTGCACCGGGCGACCGCTGGCGGCAACCGCCTCGAGCATGCTCATCGCTGGCGTCACCCCCACACCCGCGGTGACCAGCACCAGCGGACGCCGGGACTGGGCATCCAGCACGAAGTCGCCACAGGGCGGCAGCGCGCGGACCTCATCACCCACCGCCAGATGATCATGCAGCCAGTTCGACACCCGGCCGCCGGCTTCACGCTTGACGCTGATGCGATACCAGCCACGACCCGGGGCGTCGGACAGCGAATAGTTGCGGCGCACGTCCTTGCCGTCGATGCTTAGCACCAGGGTCAGATATTGGCCGGGCTGATAGTCCATCAGGACGCCGCCATCGGCGGCCGCGAAGTAGAACGAGGTGATGATGTCGCTTTCCGCCTCCTTGCGGATCAGGCGCAGGCGCCGCTCCCCACGCCAGCCGCCGGAGGCTGCGGCATTGGCGGCGTACACCTGGGCTTCGGCATCGATCAAAAGCTGCGCCAGGGCGCCATAGGCCTGGGCCCAGGCGTCCAGCACCTCGTCGGTGGCCACCTCGCCCAGCACCTCGCGGATGGCGCGCAGCAGACATTGGCCAACGATCGGATAGTGCTCCGGCAGCACACCCAGCGCTGCATGCTTCTGGATGATCCGCGGCAACGCAGGGGCAATGGCGTCGAGCTGGTCGATGTGGGTGGCATAGGCCAGCACGGCCCCTGCCAGGGCTCGGGCTTGCGTGCCGTGGGCCTGATGGGATTCGTTGAAGAAGGCCTTGAGCTCGGGATGCTCGGCGAGCATGGAGCCGTAGAAATGACGGGTGATGTCTTCGCCGCGCTCGCGAAGGAGAGGGACGGTCGCTTTGATGAGGGCGATGGTACTGGCCGAGAACATGCGGTACTCCTTGTATTGACGCATGAGGTGTTCTCAACATTCGTGCCAGCCGACACCCACTCGACAAGCCCTTGATCCGATTGATGTTTTGATAATCGTGGTTTGATGCACAACGCATGAATGTTGTTTCCAAGACAACACATGCGCCGCTGGACCGTGCCGGATGTTGTCGCAAGCACCACTCCA
>CBIHOT010000115.1:0-3523 GCA_966211495.1 uncultured Roseateles sp.
ACCTCGGCCAGCCTGGAACCCAGCTACGTGCTGCGCGCCCTGGGCCGCAGCGACGAACTGGCCCATTCCTCCCTGCGCATGACCATCGGCCGCTTCACCACCGAAGAAGAGATCGATTACGCCATCTCGCTGCTGAAGGACCGGGTCACCAAGCTGCGCGAACTCTCGCCCCTGTGGGACATGTACAAGGAAGGCGTCGACCTCAGCACCATCCAGTGGGCCGCCCACTGATCCGCTGAAACGACGCATCGGGACCTTTCAAAAAAACGTTGGAGAACGACCATGGCATACAGTGACAAAGTGCTGGACCACTACGACAACCCCCGCAACGTCGGCGCCTTCGAAAAGGGCGACGAATCGGTGGGCACCGGCATGGTGGGCGCCCCCGCCTGCGGCGACGTGATGCGTCTGCAGATCAAGGTGAATCCGGCCACCGGCCTGATCGAGGACGCCAAGTTCAAGACCTACGGCTGCGGCTCGGCCATTGCGTCCAGCTCGCTGGTGACGGAATGGGTCAAGGGCAAGTCGCTGGACGAAGCGCTGTCCATCAAGAACACCCACATCGCTGAAGAACTGGCGCTGCCGCCGGTGAAGATCCACTGCTCCATCCTGGCGGAAGACGCCATCAAGGCGGCGGTGGACGATTACCGCGCCAAGCACGCCCAATAAGGCGGGCGGGATCCATCATGTCTGTCACTCTGACTGAAGCCGCGGCGCGCCATGTGACGCGCTACATCTCCAAGCGGGGACGCGGCGTGGGTGTGCGCCTGGGCGTGAAGACCACCGGTTGCTCGGGCCTGGCCTACAAGCTGGAATATGCCGACGAGGTGTCGCCGGAAGACGTGATCTTCGAAGGCCACGGCGTGAAGGTGCTGGTGGACCCGAAGAGCCTGCCTTACCTGGACGGAACCGAGCTGGACTTCGTGCGCGAAGGCCTGAACGAAGGATTCAAGTTCCGCAACCCGCGCGAAAAAGACCGCTGCGGCTGTGGCGAATCCTTCCGGATCTAGGCGGCTGACCGGCTGTGAAACTGGACGACGACGACTTTGCCTTGTTCGGCTTGCCGGCTCGCTTCGAGCAGGACAGTGCCGAGATCGCCGCCCGCTGGAAGGCGCTGGCGGCGAAGGTGCATCCGGACAAGTTCGCCGCGGAAGGCGCCGCCTCGCAGCGGCTCGCGATGCAGTGGTCGCTGCGGGTCAATGAGGCGTATCAGCGCCTGAAGGATCCGCTCAAGCGTGCGGCCTACCTGTGTGAACTGCGGGGCGCGCCGATCGAAGCCAACGAGAACACCGCCATGCCGGCGGCGTTTTTGATGGAGCAGATGGAATGGCGCGAGTCGCTCGACGAGGCCAGGGACAGCAGCGCCATCCTGGCCATCGACCGCGAAGTCGCCAGCCGTGAACGCAGCCTGCTCACCCAGGCCGGCACCGCCCTCGACCAGCGCCAGCAGCCGCAGGAAGCCGCTCAGGCGGTTCGTGCCCTGATGTTTCTCACCCGTTTTCGCGCCGATATCGATCGACGTCTGGAATCCCTGGACCCCGCGACCTGAACCCCGCGACCTGAACCCGCCTGCCGACGCGGTTCGTGGCCGGCAGGCTGCCTGCCGACCTCACGCAAGCCGCAGCCAGGTCTGCGATGCCGAATTCCCACGGATTCGTCCAGGAACGCGCTGACCTCGACGCCTGACAGAACAACAAAGAGTCCTCACCATGGCCTTGCTCCAGATTTCCGAACCCGGCGCCTCGCCCGATCCGCATCAGCGCCGCATTGCCGTCGGCATCGACCTGGGCACCACCCATTCGCTGGTCGCTGCCGTGCGTCACGGCGTCTCGGAATGCCTGCCGGACGAGCAGGGCCGGGTGATCCTGCCCTCTGCCGTGCGCATCCTGCCGGAAGGCCGCCGTCAAATCGGCTTTGATGCCCTGGCTGCCCAGGCGGACGATCCGGAAAACACCCTCGTCTCCGTCAAGCGTTTCATGGGCCGCCGAGTGGCCGATGTGGTGGGTCGTGAGCAACTGCCCTATCAGTTCGAAGACACGCCCGGCATGCTCAGTCTGGTGACGCGGGAAGGCCCGAAGTCGCCGGTGGAAATCTCCGCCGAGATCCTGGCCACGCTGCGCCAGCGGGCGGAAGACACCTTCGATGACGACCTGTTCGGTGCCGTCATCACCGTGCCGGCCTACTTCGACGATGCCCAGCGACAGGCCACCAAGGATGCCGCCGAACTGGCGGGTCTGAATGTGCTGCGCCTGATCAACGAGCCGACCGCCGCCGCCATCGCCTACGGCCTGGACAACGGCAGCGAAGGCCTCTATGCGGTCTATGACCTGGGCGGCGGAACGTTTGACATCTCGCTGCTGCGCCTGACCCGCGGCGTGTTCGAAGTGGTGGCTACCGGCGGCGATGCGCAACTGGGCGGCGACGATTTTGACCGCCTGCTGGCCGATTGGGCGCTGCAGCAGGCCGGCCTGACGGTGAGCACCGCCCAGGACAAGCGCCGCGTGCTGGTGGCGGCCCGCGCGGCCAAGGAAGGCCTGACCGATCGCCCGCAGGTGACGCTGAGCGCTGACCTGGATGCCGGCCGCCTGTCGGTGCCGGTCACCCGCGATCAGTTCGACACCCTGACCCGCGCGCTGGTCGACAAAACCCTGCTCGCGGTGCGCCGCGTGCTGCGCGATGCCAAGGTCACCGCGGAAGAAGTGCAGGGCACGGTGATGGTCGGCGGTTCCACCCGCATGCCGGTGGTGCGCCGCGCCGTCAGCGAGCTGTTCGGCCGTGAGGTGCTGACCAACCTGAATCCCGACGAAGTCGTCGCGCTGGGCGCCGCGGTGCAGGCCAATCAGCTGGCCGGCAACAGCGCCGATGGCGAGATTCTCCTGCTGGACGTGATTCCGCTGTCCCTGGGTCTGGAGACCATGGGCGGGCTGGTGGAGCGCATCATCGAGCGCAATGCCACCATCCCCGTGGCCAAAGCGCAGGACTTCACCACCTTCAAGGACGGTCAGACCGCCCTGGCGGTGCATGTGCTGCAGGGCGAGCGCGAACTGGTGAGCGAGTGCCGCTCGCTGGCCCGCTTTGAGCTGCGGGGCATCCCGCCGATGGCCGCTGGTGCGGCCCGCATCCGCGTCAGCTTCCAGGTGGATGCGGACGGTCTGCTGAGCGTCTCCGCCCGTGAAATGAACTCCGGTGTCGAAGCGGCCGTGCAGGTCAAGCCCAGCTACGGTCTCTCGGACGACCAGATCGCCAACATGCTGCGCGAAGGCTTTGCCAGCGCCGAAAGCGACATGCAGGCCCGCAAACTGCGCGAAGCGCGGGTCGAGGCCGAGCGCATGCTGCTGGCCACCGCCTCGGCCCTGAAGGCCGACGGCGACCTGCTCAGCGACGACGAGCGCCAGGCCATTGCAGCACTGGAAGCCGAGCTGCGTACCCAGGCCCAGTCGGAAGATGCCGATGCGATCACGAACGCCGTCGAGGCGCTGGCCAAGGGCACCGAAGGCTTCGCCGCCGCCCGCATGAACCGCGG
>CBIHOT010000116.1:0-3476 GCA_966211495.1 uncultured Roseateles sp.
GCACACCGGCCGGAGAACTGGGCGGTGTCTGGACCGTGGCGCTGGTGCCGGAGCGGGAGAGCTAGGCGTTGATGCTGGCCGGGCTGGGGGTGGTGGGCGGTGTGGCGCGGCGGGCTCGGGGGCGGGTGGGCCAGGGGGCTTGAGCCGCACACCCAGCGCATCGCCAAGCCGTTGCGGGGGGGCCATCACGCCGAAGCTTCAGCGACAGCCGCCCCGGTCACGTCGCGAGGCTTCTGGCGCCTTCGCTTCACAGCAGGCGCTGCAGCACGCGGTTGCCGACCGAGTGATCTTCGATCTGGTGGATCGTTGCGCCCTCGTCGGTGTAGCCGCGCTGGGCGTAAAACGAGAGCGCCCGGTGGTTGCCGTCCCAGGCCGTGAGCCAGAGGGACGGCAGCCCCGCCTGCGCGGCCTCCCGCTCTGCCGCCGCGATCAGTTGCGCACCCACGCCCGCACGCTGGAAGGCCGGCTGCACATACAGCCGCAGCAGTTCCGCCCCCTGTAGCGCCAGCCCGGGCGCTGGCCGCGGTGTCGTCTCCAGCTCGGCGAATCCCACCAGGCCGTCGCCCCGCTTGGCGCCAGCCGTCGCCACCAGCAGGCGGCGGCTCGGCTGCCGGAGGCTTCGGGCGAATGCCTCGCACGACAGATCGCTCAGGGCCTGCCGCGCCAGCGCGGGCGACACACCCTGGGTGGCGTACGTGTCCAGATAGACCTGGATCGCCAGGGCGGACAGGCTTGGCACGTCTTCCGCCGAGGCGGCGTGAATGCTGAAGGTGGGGGTCACTTGATGAAGTCCACAAACGCGCGCAGCGGCGCTGGCATGAAGGTGCGGCTGGGGTAGTACAGGAACGGGCCGGAGAACGATCGCCACCAGGGTGTGAGGATCGGCTCCAGCGAGCCATTGTCAAAATACGGCTGAAGCCAGCCATCGAACAGCTGGATGATGCCGCTGCCGGCCACAGCTGAGTCCACTGCCAGCTGCACGCCTTCGCCGATGCGCACCACGAGCGGGGCGGGCGGATCCAGCAGCACGACCTCGCCGTCCTTCTCGAATTCCATCAATGGCATGTGCCCGCTGGCGAACCGTCCGCGCAGACAGACGTGCTGCAGCAGATCGCGCGGATGCTCGGGACGCCCGTGCTGATCGAGGTAGGCCGGAGCGGCGGCCGTGGCGTAGCGCTGCACGCGCGGGCCGATCGGGACGGCGATCATGTCCTTGTCGAGTCGCTCCTCGTAGCGGATGCCGGCATCGCAGCCAGCGGCCAGCATGTCCACCAAACTTTCCTCGACCACCACCTCCAGACGGATGTCGGGATAGGCCGCCAGAAACCGAGGCACGATGTGCGGCAGCACCAGGCGGACGGCGCTGACCGGCACATTCAGGCGAAGCGTTCCCGCGGGACGGTCCCGAAAGCTGTTGACCACATCCAGCGCAGCTTCCACCTCGTCCAGCGCGGGTCCCAGCCGTTCCAGCAGCCGTCGTCCGGCTTCGGTGGGGGCAACGCTTCGGGTGCTGCGATTGAGCAGCCGGACCCCCAGCCGCTGTTCCAGCCGGCGCACCGCATCGCTCAGGCTGGAGGCGCCTCCGCCGTTCGCGCGCGCTGCCTCTCGGAAACCTCCGGCGCGGACCACCGCCAGCAATGCCTGCAGTTCGGTCAAATCGGTCATTGTTCGTTAGGGCGTACAGCCTGTCCTGATTTCGCCATCTTATCGTTCAGTGCCTCGCTGCCTACAGTCCGGTCCATTCACTGGAGAACTTCATGACAGCTGCATCCCCCACGCTGACCTACACCCTGGGCGACCGCCCCATCCACCGCCTGGGATATGGCGCCATGCAACTCGCCGGTCCCGGCGTCTTCGGCCCGCCCAAGGACCGGGCGGCTGCGGTGGCCGTGCTTCGGGAGGCCGTGGCACTGGGCGTGAATCACATCGACACGAGCGATTTTTACGGCCCGCACATCACCAACCAGATCATCAAGGAAGCTTTGCATCCTTATCGCGATGGATTGACGCTCGGGACCAAGGTGGGCGCCCGGCGTGACGACAAGGGCGGCTGGCTGCCCGCCATGTCTCGTGCGGAACTGCGGCAGGCGGTGACGGACAACCTGCGCCATCTGGGCCTGGACGTGCTGGACGTGGTCAACCTGCGCAGCATGCTGGACACGCACGGGCCGGCAGAGGGCTCGCTGGAGGCGCCTCTGACGGCGCTGGCGGAGCTGCGGCAGGAAGGTCTGATTCGACACATCGGCCTGAGTAACGTGACGGCACGGCAGGTGGAGGAGGGCCGCCGCATCGTGCCGATCGTGTGCGTGCAGAATCTCTACAACATGGCCCGTCGTGCGGACGACGTGCTGGTGGAGAGTCTGGCGCGAGACGGCATCCCCTTCGTGCCCTTTTTCCCGCTGGGCGGCTTCACGCCGCTGCAGTCAGACACGCTGGGCCGCGTTGCGCAGGACCTGGGAGCGACGCCGATGCAGGTGGCACTGGCATGGCTGCTGCAGCGTTCGCCCAACCTGCTGCTGATTCCCGGCACCAGCTCGGTGGCGCATCTGCGCGAGAACATGAAGGCGGCGCAACTGGTGTTGCCCGCCGAAGCGGTGACGGCGCTGGATGGCGTCGGAGCACAGACGCGCGACATGCATTGATCCGAAGCGGCGGAGAGGTCGCCGATGCCCTCACCGCACAGCGCTCACTTCGGACACGACTACCGTGCTTCCAGGAAAGCGGCTCGGCGCCGGTAAAAATGCAGGCCCAGCAGGGCTGAAGTCGCCAGGACCACCGGCACCAGCACAAGACTGGACACCACCGCCCAGCCATAGGCATTGAGCAGCCCGCCGGACAGGAAGGACCCGATGGCCATGGTGCCGAACACCACGAAGTCGTTCAAGGACTGGATCTTGGGGCCTTCCTCCGGCGTGTGGCACTTCAGGACCATGGCGGACGCGCCGAGGAATCCAAAATTCCATCCCACCCCCAGCAGCACGAGGCACAGCCAGAAGTGATGGACCGATAGGCCGCTGAGGGCCGCCAGCGAGGCCATCGCGGTCAGCACCAGTCCGGCCACGACCATCCGCGTCTCCCCAAAGCGGGCGATGAGGCGGCCGGTGAAGAAGCTCGGGGCGTACATAGCGATGACATGCATCTCGATGCCGCGGTTGGCATGGATGCGCTCGATGCCGCACAGCGACATGGCCAGCGGCGCGGACGTCATCAGGAAGTTCATCATCATGTAGATGACCACGCCGCAGAACATCGCCACCAGCAGTGGGGGCTGCCGAAGGACCTGCAACGTGGGGCGGCCACCCGCCGGGGCGGTGGCCGCGGCCCGGGGAAGCGGGGACCTGGCCCCCGGCCCCACCAAGGCCGCCCGCCCCGCCGGGGCCCTGGGGGCGCCCGCCCCCCCCGCCGCGGGGCGCCCCGGCCCCGCCGCCCGGCTGGTCGGCGCCCATCCTGTCGCACAACGACGCGGTGCTCGGCAG
>CBIHOT010000117.1:0-3022 GCA_966211495.1 uncultured Roseateles sp.
GGGTAGTAGAGAAACAGCCCGGGGCGTGAGATTGACCAGTCCGCCAGCACCTGGACCAGCCTGCCCTCGGCCAGGTGCTCGGCTACACCATCTCGTTCGAAGTGATAGGCAATGCCGAGGCCGCTCAGCGCAGCAGCGATGCCAATGTCAGCGTGATTGGTGACGACCGGCCCGTCCACCGCGACTTCCAGTTTTTGGCCCTTCTTCTCGAACTCCCAGCGGTACTGCCTGCCGTCCATCTGGAGCCGCCAGTTGATGCATGCGTGGCTGTGCAAGTCGGCGGGTGTCTTAGGGATCCCTCGCTCAGCCAGATAGCCCGGAGAAGCCACTGCAACCATGTTCAGGTCTGGGCTGAGGCGCACGGCAATCATGTCTTTCTCAAGCCGCCCACCCACGCGGATGCCCGCGTCGAAGCGCCCCCCAACAATATCGGCCAGAGCGTCGTCGACCACGATGTCGAGCAGCACGTCCGGGTAGGCACGATGGAAGCGTGAAAGCCTGGGCGCAATGATGGTTCTCGCGGCGATCCCCAGCGTGTTGACGCGAAGCGTGCCTGTTGCACGTCCTGCAGCTTCGGTGGCCTCAGCGACTGCAGCATCCATTTCCCGAAACAGCGGGGCGATGCGCCCATACAGCAGTTCGCCGCTTGCAGAGGGCGCGACGCTTCGTGTCGTCCGATTGAGAAGGCGTGTGCCGATCCGGCCTTCGAGCTGTCGAATGGTTTGGCTGAGCGCAGATGGTGAGAGTCCCAGATGTTCAGCTGCGCGGGCAAAGCTCTTGCGTTCGACCACGGCAGCAAAAGCTTTCAGTTCAGCAAATTCGAACCCGCGCATTATGTATTCCTTTCTACATAGCCCATTCGAATTGTAGGCGATTCACTTATTTCAACGCGACGCGCATCCTTGGGCTTCATTCACCACATGGAGCCACCAGCATGAAACTCTCATCCCTTCCAGAACCCATTGCCGCGTACTTCGCGGCCGAGCACAACCCTGAGGCCTTGGCGCGTTGTTTCACACCGCAAGCGGTGATGAAAGACGATGGCCACACCTACACGGGCGTCGAAGCCATCAAGGCATTCATGGCCAAGGCGTCCGCCCAGTACAGCGCTACGTCCGTGCCGTTTGCGCTGGAACGTGAGGGCGACCTCCAGATCGTCCACGCCAAGGTCACAGGCAGCTTCCCTGGCAGCCCGATCAATCTGTCCTACCGCTTTCGCCTGGAGCGCGGCCTGATCGCATCGCTGGAGGTCACGGCATGAACTTCGACCTTCAATTGAAAGGGCAGCGCGCCCTGGTTACCGGTGGCACCAAGGGGTTGGGCGCTGCTGTCGTCAAGGGCCTTCAGGAAGTGGGCGTGCAGGTCATGACGACTGCGCGCTCCGCAGCAGACAGGCCGCTCGAAGGTGTGACTTACGTCCAGACTGACCTGACGACGGCGGTAGGGGTGAGCGAACTGGCGCGGGTGGTGAAGGAGGAATGGGGCGGTGTCGATATCCTGATCAACTCCGTCGGAGGCTCGACCGCACCGGCCGGTGGTTTTGCGGCCCTGGATGACGCTGTATGGCTCAGTGAGCTGAACCTGAACCTCATGTCCGCAGTACGTCTTGACCGCGCGCTGTTGCCCGCCATGTTGGCCAAGGGTGCAGGGGTGGTCCTGCATGTGACGTCAATACAGAGGGTGCTTCCACTTCCGGAGTCAACCACCGCCTACGCCGCCGCCAAGGGGGCCCTCTCCACTTACAGCAAGGCCTTGTCCAAGGAGGTCACGCCCAAAGGAGTGCGCGTGCTGCGCGTATCACCGGGCTGGATTGAAACCGAGGCTTCGGTGGCATTCGCCGAGCGGATGGGCGCCGACGCAGGCACGGATTACGAGGGCGGGAAGAAGATGGTCATGGACTGGCTCGGCGGCATTCCGGTCGGGCGGCCTGCCACGCCGAAGGAAGTTGCCGACCTGATCACCTTTCTGGTGTCTCCGCGTGCGGCGTCTGTGGCAGGCTCAGAGCACGTGATCGATGGTGGAACGGTTCCGACGGTGTAGAACATTGACAAGGCGCCACAGATAATTCCAGCGGCCACGGGCTTGGTGGAATCTCTGATGGCTGTGGACTGGGCCCAGGAAACTTGGCGTACGGCTGCATCAGGCAGCGGATGCACGGTACGCCAACACCTGTGACCCATCAACTTGTGCAGTCGCACAGGCAGCTCGCGCCCTCGGCGTTCTCCACCCTTGAAGCTGCCCGGTAACCCAAGATTTTGAATACAGCGGAGCATCGGGCAGGGCGGCGGAAGTTGCCACGTTGAGCGCAGCGGTACCGCCTCAGAACCAAGCCCAGATGCGCCGCAACAATGCAGGAGCCGGCCGCGCAGGACGGAAAACATAGCGGGATTGTTTGTTCATGGACTTCTCGACAGCAGTTTTTTCGGTACTGTACAAAACATCAGTATCATGCGCAAGAGCTGCTGCACCAGTCCATCTTTTCGCCGCAGGCATCAGAATTGCCGGGTCAGCGTCCTCTGCCCTACCTGATGCCCTCAGCCTTCCCGCCCACCGAACTACGGGGCTTCATCCTCACCCGCCACTGGCGCGACCTTCCAGAAGGCACCGAGATTGAATACTGGCTGGCCACTGACGAAGGGCCCAAGAAGGTGCTTCTGACCAGGCAGACTTCGGTCGCCTTCCTGCCTGTTCGCCACCGGGCTGCGGCACAGGCTTCACTGGCGAGCTTGAACGGTCTGGAAATGAAGGAACTCGGTCTGAAGACGTTCGACCAGCAGCCCGTCCTCGGTGTCTACGCCCGCAGGTTCCGCGATCTCGGCAAGCTGGCGCGCGCGCTCCAACCGCTGGGGATTCCACTCTACGAAGCGGATGTCCGCCCTCATGACCGCTACCTGATGGAGCGGTTCATCACGGCCGGTGTGCTCGTGGAGGGAGGCCAACGCGAAGGCTCGACCATCATCGACGGCAGATTGAAGCCCGCGTCCGGTTGGCGTCCGGTATTGAAGGTGGTGTCGCTGGACAT